>CAMDSC010000003.1 GCA_945907065.1 Chitinophaga pinensis | reverse complement strand
ATTAGAAGAAGAAAAAAATATATTAATTGAAAAGGTTAGAAATAGTAACCTAAGTGTTGCCGATTTAAAGGTAGTAGGTATAATGACTAAAAGCTCTAAAGAAGAAGAAACCTTTAAAGCTAATAAAACTAAAAAGTTAAAAATTACATTTACCATTTTACAAAATGAATTGGTTGAATCAGGGAATAAGGATATTGTGATACGATTAATTGGAACAAATAACGAGGTGCTTACGAATGATAATGAAAAATTAATGGATACCGAAAAATTATCATCCATGACCGAAACAGTTAATTTTCAAAATGAGCTTGTAAGGACTACCGTTTTTTACTCTCAAAAAGCATCTTATAAAAAAGGTACATATACTATCGAATTGCTTAATAATGATAAGCTAATGGGCCGAGCAGCCTTCATTTTAAGATAATTACTTCACAAAAATAATTCCAATAAAAAAAAGGTCTCAAAATTTTGAGACCTTTTTTTTATGTTAAAATTTTATATTTCTATTTTTTTACCCTTACACAGTTCATACCCTTTAATCCAGGCTCTAACTCGAAGGTTACAATATCATTTTCAACCACTGGTTGTAATAAGCCATTTACGTGAAAAAAGAACTTATCTTGATTTTTCTGTTCTATGATAAAACCAAAGCCTTTATCATTATTATAAAAATCAACTTTACCTGTGTAAATAACTGGGCCAGTATCTTCTCGTTTAGGAATACCTAGTTCAATATTATCTGCTATTATCGCAGTTTTTTTAGATGGATCAGGCGGTGTGCTCGAAATCATACCATTTTCATCTACATAAGCTATCATGTTTTCAAATCCACCAGGTCCGGCGTTAGCGCGACGCATCTCTGTTTTTGCTTGTTTGTCCTGACGTTTTTTTAAACGCTTTTTTTCTTTTTCTTTTTTGTTAAATGTTTCTTGAGTTTTGCCCATTTTATAATGTTAAACAGAATATTTATCAGTTAAATACAAATTTATATTGAACTTTATTCAGGCCATAAAATTACAATTTATTTTGCGATTATAAAAACAGAATGAATTAACCGAATTTAGCTACAAAAAGTTTTCAGCAATTATAATCCTAAGTCAATCTGATGCTTTAATTGATCTTCTAAAGTTTCTCGTTCGCGTATTAATTTAGCCTCACCATTTATTATCAACACTTCGGCAGGGCGTGTTCGGCTGTTATAATTTGAACTCATAGTAAATCCATAAGCTCCGGCATTTAAAATGGCCAATACATCTCCTTCTTTCACTTCATTTAGTTTGCGGTCGTATCCCAAAGTATCAGTTTCACATATATAACCAACCACGGAGTAAATTCGTTTACTTCCTTTTGTGTTGCTTATGTTCAAAATATTATGGTAGGCATCATACATTTTAGGCCTTAGCAAATGATTTTGACCGCTATTTACCCCAACAAAAACAGTTGAAAGAGTTTGTTTAACCACATTGGTTTGCACAAGCAAAACACCAGATTCACTTACTAAAAACTTGCCCGGTTCAAACCATAATTCAAGTTCACGACCGTAGTGTTTGGTTAGTTTTTTAAAATTGGCTGTAATTTTTTTACCAATTTTATTGATGTCGGTAGTAATATCGCCTTCCTTGTAGCTCACTTTAAATCCTGAACCAAAATCCATGTATTCAAGGTCACTGAAATTTTGAGCAGCTTCAAATAAAAGATCAGCCCCACGCAAAAAAACATCCGCATCCAAAATATCACTGCCTGTGTGCATGTGCAAGCCAGTTACTTTTATTTTATGGTTGTTAACGATTCGCTTTATTAATGGAACTTGGTAAATAGAAATACCAAATTTTGAATCAATATGCCCTACAGATATATGACTGTTTCCACCAGCCATAATATGTGGATTAAGTCTTATACAGCAAGAAACAGAATTACCGTATTCATGACCAAATTGTTCCAATATTGACATATTATCAATATTAATTGTAACGCCATATTCCACTGCTTTTTTTATTTCAGAAAAAGCAACACAATTGGGGGTATATAAAATATCAGAAGGTTTATAACCTGCTTTTAATCCTACTTCTACTTCTTCAATAGATACGGTATCAAGCCCTGAACCAAGGCTTTTTAAATATTTAATAATATTTATATTGTTGAGCGCCTTGCAAGCATACTTTATCTTTAGGTTCACTTCAGGAAAAGCGGCTAATAACTTATCATACTGCCTTTTAATAGTTTCGGCATCATAAATATAAAGTGGCGTTCCAAATTTTTGAGCAGTTTCTAAAAGATCAACTCCACCCAAACTGTATCTGTTTTTATTTAATTGCATTTTGTATTGCTTATTAGTTAAACATTATCTGGTTATTGGTTAGTAAAATTAGTTCAATAACCCAATAACTTTAAAACTTCTTTATTTTGGTAATGAATTTTTAAACTCTAAGTATCGGGTTGGAAAGGTTTCTCCAACTTTACTTCCCAACTCTTTCCATTTATTTGTAATTGCTTCTACCCTATTATCAGGATTGGGATGTGTACTTAAAAATTGTGGACCATCAGCTTGACCGGAAGCAATTAATTTTTCGAAAAATCGTCCAACTCCCCTTGCATCCAACTCTGTTTTATTTAAATATTCAACAGATCTTAAATCAGCTTCAGTTTCACTTCCTCTGCCATATTTCAAACCCAAAAGTCCAGTAGTTAGTTGTCCGGCCAATGATGAATCGCCCAAAATCATTTTGATTAATAAATCCCGACCTAAGGCTGTGGTCATAGCTTCAGTTGTGTGCCGTTCATCAGCATGAGCTATTTCATGGCCTAATACTCCGGCCAATTGGTCTTCACTGTCTAAATATTTTATTAGCCCTGTGTAAACATAAATATATCCTCCAGGAGTACAAAAAGCATTTAAAACTGAATCGTTATGAATGATTTTAGTTTGCCACAAAAAATCATTGCGATGCTTCATAGTAGCATTGTTCAATATATTATCTGTAATTCTTCTTAAATGGCTATAGGCTGTAGCATATTTTGCTTCATCAAGTAATGGGAATTGTAATGGGTCGGCTGCTATTTCATCACTTACTTGCAAACCCAACGTTTTATCATCTTCTATTGTAAATAGATTAATTTGAATACGATTGGTTCCGTCATCTTTTTTACAATTTGTAAATGTTGAAGTTAGAATGATTGATAATAAAATAAGTATTGAAAATTTTAATTTCATAAATTTTTTAAGGTAGCAAAATTAGCCAATTATTTTTTTAAAATGGATAACCAACCGCTAGAGAAGGATTAACTTTGGTTTTGACCCAATCAAAGGTACCAAACTCCTTTATTACCCACCGTTCACCTTCTAGTTTGGATGGATCATGAAGTGGTACTCCAAAATCAAAACGGAGAATAAAAAATTCAAGGTCAAAACGCAAACCAAGTCCTGTGTTTAAAGCGGTTTGTTTATAAAAAGTCTTAAAATCGAATTTGGCATCTGCTTTAGCTGATTTTGTAACTTCCCATATATTGCCAGCATCCATAAAAAAAGCCCCATATAATTTCCCTGGAGCAATAGCAAATCTGTATTCTGCATTTGCCACAATCATCATATCTCCAGTTTTATCAATCTGAATTGCACTGGTATTTGAGTAATTGCCTGGACCTAATACACGAGGTCTCCAAGCCCTTAAACTATTACTTCCTCCCACAAAAAACTGACGCTCAAAAGGCATCACTACTGAATTGCCGTATGGAACTCCAAAACCTATATTAGTGCGTAATACTAAAGTTTTATTTTTACCATATATTTTATATTTCACGGCATCAATATCGGTTCTAAAGTATTGAAAATAGGGTAAACCAAATATTTTTTTATCTGGTTCATTTTTCTTAAGGATTTTGCGATACCCAAATTCTATAAGATTTCCTGATAGTTCAAAAATATTGCTTCTAATTATCCAATAATTATTAGGAAACTTTGCACTGTTATTATAAACGATGGAAGCTTTTTGAGACGGAATAATATAATTACGAAATGTACGAACCAGACGAAGACTATCTGTTGGATTATTAAGTCTTGCTAGAAAACCTGAATAAATTTCAGATTTATTAAAGCTCATTTGAACCGGAGAATAATAAAAATAAAACGATTGTTTATCTTTAGTTTCATAACTGGATTGCCATGTGAAATTTATAGGATATGAAATTCTTTTATAATTGGTATTTATTTCATTATTAACGGAAAGATTTACCGAAGTACGATTTTGCTGTAAATAAGGCTTCAAATCAACTTTACGAATTCCAACAAGTTTGGGAAATAATAATTCAGCAGTAGCATTACTTTCAAAGTTAGCTAAATTAATATTGATTGCTTCATTAAAAAAGCTAACTGTTCTACCATTATTACTTCCAAATTGTTTTTCGGCAGCTACTCTAAGTTTTATATTAAAATCCTCCGCATTTCTAAATACATTTTTATTATTTAGTTTTATCGTACTCGCAATACCATAGTTTCTAGGGTTATTATCCTGCGAGTTTAAGTCGGTTTGCTTATCCGATGTGATGGCTTGTGGTTCAATTATATAATCGTGTTTAGCCATTGGAGTAAGACTTATTAAAACCGTTAATTTATTGGTTGAATCTGACTTATAAGGCAAAATTGAAATATTAACTGATTTGAAAAGTCCTAAACCAATAAGTTTTTTATACGTTTCTTCCAGTTTTTTTTGAGTAAATAATTCCTGAGGCCGCATAATTACTGACCGATTTATAATATTAGGCTTAATATTATAACCTCTAAAAATATAGTTTATACTGTCAAATTCAACATTATCAGCTCGCCCGAATTGTTGTTTAAAATTCATTTCAACCACCACTTTTTGGATGGTTTGTTGTCGGGCATTTCGCACATCACCAGGATTACTTATGTAATAATATACATTCACTCTTCTGTTCAATCCGCCAGTATCAATCGCAATTTCAATAAATGCTTTGTTAAAATAATAGAAGCCGTTATTTCTAAATTCAGTGGTTAAACGGTTCAATTCCTCCGTTAATCTTTCATTATCTATCTTATCGCCGGTGTGTAAAACACTATTTTTGGCAAACTCATTGGCTGCTTTATCGAGCAATATATCCGTACCATTATAAACTACTTTATTAATCGTAAATGGCTTACCGGGATTTATTGTATAGGTAATGTATGACCTCTTTAAATAGGTTTTTACCTTTGAAGAAACACTTACATCGTAATACCCATTTTGATAAATAAACTGCTTTAGATTTTTCTCAGACTTTGAAATCATTGAATTATCCAAATACACAGGTTTCTCACCTATAATATCTGTAAGTGTATATTTAATTTTTCTAACAAATTTACTTCTAATGGTATCTTTTGGAAATAACTTTTGTCCCACATAATAGGACCATAGGTTAAATTTAATTACTCCTAGCATCTTTCTGTTAGGAATCAATAAAATTTGTTCTTTTAAATCATCAATTTTCTCATCGCCATCAACTTTAACAAAATTAGCATCTAATAAGGTTTTATCTTTTGGCACAAATTTCAAAACATTACACCCCGACGATAGCAAAATAACAATACCCATTATTATGAGTATTTTTGCCCTCAAGATGCTTTCTAACGCCAGAAAAAAGGAAATTAATAGTCTCAAACAAAAAAAATATAGGCAAAGATACAGGCAATTTTTAGTTGAGGGAGAAAAATCAGTATTGGAGTTATGCCAAAGCGACTATTTAATTGATGAAATACTTGTAACTCAAACACAATTTAACAAAATTGGAGAAAAGCTTCCTAGCTCAAAAGTATTGATAATTAGCGACAAAGACAGTGAACTATTGAGTACTTTGGAAACCTCGCCGGGAATAATGGCAGTGTCTAATTTCAAGGAAAGCAAAATTGAAGATGTTTTTTTTGAAAATAAAATCACTTTAATGCTAGATTCGATTTCAGACCCAGGAAATTTAGGAACCATAATACGAATAGCCGATTGGTATGGAATCGAAACTATAGTTTGTTCGATAGGTTGCGTGGATTTATATAATTCAAAAACCATTGCTTCATCCATGGGATCATTTACCAGAGTTAATATTATTTATACCGAACTTGAATCTGTTTTAAAAAACTCGAAAATACCTTCTTATGCTTGCGTAATGGACGGACAATTATTACAAGCAATCTCAAAACCAATGGAAGGTATCCTAATTATTGGAAATGAATCTAACGGAATAAGTTCGGAGATTGAAAAATTAGCTTCAGAAAAAATTACTATTCCACGAATTGGTCATGCCGAAAGCCTTAATGCTGCCATAGCCGCAGCAATTGTTTGCCATACTTTTTTAGTTGGGTAAAAGTATTTAGTGTTTATTTGAAACCTGTGATAAAAAATTCTATTTTAGCACCCAATGAATTCACATAAAAAAATACTTAATGCCGCAGTAATTGTAGCAGCTCTCGGATATTTTGTTGACGTTTATGACCTCATTCTTTTTAGTATTGTTAGGGTTCCAAGCCTTAAAGATTTGGGGCTAACTGGTGAAGCACTCACTACAGTAGGTTTAAATTTATTAAACGTTCAAATGATTGGAATGCTACTGGGGGGTATTATTTGGGGGGTACTGGGCGACAAAAGAGGTAGAATTTCAGTTCTATTTTTAACAATTTTACTATACTCCGTAGCCAATATTCTAAATGGAATGGTTCACACCCTTAACGAATATTATGTCTGTAGATTTTTTGCAGGTCTTGGTTTGGCTGGCGAACTGGGGGTAGGAATAACTTTGGTTGCAGAAGTAATGAGTCAGGAAAAACGCGGATTTGGAACCACCATTGTTTCTAGTATTGGAATAGCAGGTGCCATAGCAGGATTTTTAGTTTCCGACCTTTTTGATTGGCGAGTTGCTTATTACTTTGGAGGCGGAATGGGCTTAATGTTATTAGTATTGCGGGTATTAATGTATGAGTCAGGAATGTATTCAAAACTAAAACAAAGTACTGTTAAAAAAGGAAGTTTTTTAAGTTTGTTTTCCAATCGTGAACGATTTATAAAGTACCTGAAATGTATATTAATTGGAGTTCCCGTATGGTATATAATTGGGGTGTTGGTTACACTTTCGCCCGAGTTTGCTTCTGAAAAAGGATTAAATATTGTTGGCAATATTGTGGCTGGAAAAGCGGTAATGTATCATTATATAGGGGCTTCCATCGGTGCTTTTCTTACCGGGATGTTAAGTCAATATATTAAGTCACGAAAAAAAGCATTAATAATTTCCCTATTTACCTTGGCAGCAACCTTAATTTGGTTCTTTTTATCTTCAGGAGTTACCGAACCTACATTTTATTTTATACTCTTGGTAATAGGAATTCCAAATGGATACTGGTCAGTTTTTGTAACCACCGCTTCTGAACAATTTGGCACTAACCTTCGAGCTACTACTACCACATCCATTCCTAACTTTGTTCGTGGTGCAACGGTATTGGTTACAACAGCCTTTAATTTTTTTAAATCAGGTTCGCTTGGAATTTTAGGTGCAGGCATAGCAGTAGGAATTGTTGTAATTGTTTTGGCTATTTACTCATCGTTTACAATTGACGAAAGTTATCATAAAGACTTGGATTATTTTGAATAAACGCGTTTACATTTCATTAATAATTGTAGTAATTACTTTTTTAAAGGTTTATGCCAATGCTAAAGCCGATGACATACTTGGGGTTTGGTTAAGTATGGAAAAAACATCTAAAATAAAAATATATAAATGTGGAAATGATGGAAACAAATATTGTGGAAAAATAGTATGGCTTAAACGGCCCAAAGAAGATGATGGCAAACCAAGAGTTGATAAAAATAACCCAGATTCAAAAAAGAAGAATAGACCATTGCAGGATTTAGTAATCCTAAAACATTTGGAATATGATGCTGTTAAAAAAGAATGGAACAATGGCACCATTTATGATCCCTATACCGGTTTTACCTATAAATGTGAAGTTAAAAAACCT
The DNA here is from genome assembly GCA_945907065.1 of Chitinophaga pinensis. GTDB lineage: Bacteria > Bacteroidota > Bacteroidia > NS11-12g > UBA9320 > JABWCE01. The sequence continues at coordinate 135,396 of CAMDSC010000003.1, read as the reverse complement.
GGACAAATATTAAAAATTCGGGGGTTTATTGGAGTTAGTTTAATTGGCCGAACCGCCGAATGGACAAGGGATGAATAACTATTAAGGAGTATTAATTACCTTCAATTTCCAAACTTCTACCCGTTTATTTTTATCCGCCTCCTGTTCATTTCTAGGTTCGGGGTAAATCATATTAAAATTACTCATTCCTTTGAAAGTAAGCTGTTCAGCCGATATAGCATGATTTATTAAATACCGATAAATAGTTCTTGCTCGCTTATGCGACAATTCGTGATTATAACGCTTTTGATAGATATTCATCGGGCGTGATAATGGACAATTCATGTGGCCTTGTATTTCAACAAACAAGGTTTTATCGGCTCGCAATATTTTCATCAATCGGTCTAAATCGGGCTTACTTTCAGGTTTCAACGAATCTGAATCCGAATAAAAAAAGATATTATCAAATACTATTTTCTCCACTACTTCAATGGGTTTCAGTTTGGCTTCCATATAAATAGTATCCCCTTTTGCATTTTGAAAATACGAATCTTTTATAATCAAAGTAGAGTTTAAAAATTCTTCTTTTGAAAATATTAAACTTACATTTTTACCAATTTTGGCAGGCAAAATAAATTTCCCATCTGCTTTTGTGGATTGAAACACATTTAGTTTTTGGTCTTCAATTACATACAAGCAAGCCAATGTTCTTCCAGTATTATAATTACTTACAATTCCTTTAATAATAAATTTTCGCCCTTTATAATCGGCGATAGTATTTCCGTAATCATATACTACCGTTATTTCTACTCTCCTGTTCAGGGATTTCAATTCTGAAGTGGGGTTAGCTTCACCAAAGACTTCTTTATTGATCATGCTTTCGGGCACACCTTGTAAAGTAAGATATCTGACACAATTGGAAGCTCGCCTATCTGATAGGTTGATATTGAACGAATCATTAGCATCCGAATCGGCATGGCCTTTAAGTTTTATTTCACGAATATTTCGGCTGCCTATATCCAATAATTGCTGACGAATACGAGCCATAGATTCAGAACTTACAACATCCGAATTGGTTTTAAAATAAATATTAAAAACATGTTGCTGTTGGTCTTGAGCAAGGAGAAATAAAGGAATTGTGACTAAAAGAAGAACTGTTAAAAATCGGCAATTTCCCATTATTCTAAAACCAAGACAAACATAGTATTTAACAGTAGAAAAACAAAAGAAGTGTGGGGTGAATAAAAATTGTAAAATCTTCAATCAAATAGTTTTTCACTAATTTATCAGTAATTTCACAGCATAATTATGCTCCAAAATATTAAACCCATTCTTTTATCAAGTGCCATTTGCCTTTTGCTTTTGGCTTGTGTTCAAAATAAAACCAATAAAAAAGCCGCCATTGAACCTGAAATTTATAAGCTTTTAAATTCTCAGGTAGAGGCATGGAACAACGGTGACATAAAGGGTTTTATGGAAGGATATGAAAAATCAGATTCACTGCAATTTATTACCGGTCGTGGCCGAACGTTAGGATGGCAAAATGTACTTGATAATTACACAAAGCATTATCCTTCACAAAAAGAAATGGGCCATTTGAACTTTAAAAATTTGATAGTTAAAAACCTTTCAGATAGTTTGGCTCAGGTATATGGCAACTGGGAATTACTAAAAGATTCCTCAGTTGGTGGTAATTTTTCATTGATTATGAAACACCAACCCCAAGGCTGGAAAATTAGTATTGATCATACTTGGTAATCGGTATTTTTAAGCGGTTTGAGTCATCATGACTTTCTCATTCCATCCAAAAAAATCCTCTTCTTTACAGCGTTTAATATTTTCAAGCTTATTTTTTAACATACCGGCTACTGAATTTTCTTTATGTTTTAGATGAATGGAAACTCCTTGATAACTCAATTCGCAGATGGGAGATACAGTGGCAGCAGTTCCTGTAGCAAAAGCTTCATCCAATTTGCCTTCGTTATTCAGAGCAATAACTTCATCTATTGAAATTAAACGTTCCTCTACTTTATAACCCAATTTTCGGGCCAATTGAATCACTGAATCGCGGGTTATTCCTTTTAATACCGTGCCGTTGGCAGCCGGAGTTATTAAAGTATTGCCACTTAAAATAAAAAAATTTGAACTTCCTAATTCTTCCAAATATTTATGCTCAAAAGCATCGGTCCAAAGCACCTGATGAAACCCTTCCGTTTGAGCAATACTTGTGGCATACAAAGCCGAAGCATAATTTCCAGCTGTTTTAGCCTCTCCTACTCCTCCTTTTACCGCTCTTGCAAATTCGGTTTCAATTTTAATTTTTAAAGTCTCATTATAATAGGCTCCAACAGCACAACCGTATATCATAAACATATAATTACGCGAAGGGTGAATACCCAAAAAATCATCTGTTGCTATAAGAAACGGGCGCAAATACAATGCACTTCCTTCGTTAGCCGGAATCCACTTTTCATCCATGCGGCAAACGGCCTTCAGTCCTTCCACATATACTTCTTCGGGTATCGGTTGCATACACATTCTTTCAGCACTTTCATTCATCCGTTTCAAATTATCATACGGCCTAAAAATTTGAATACTGTTATCAATTCCACGATAAGCTTTCATTCCTTCAAAAATTGCTTGCCCATAATGCATGCAAGATAAGGCAGGGCTTAAAGGAATTGGGCCATAAGGTTGTATTCTAAAATTTTTCCACTCTATACCATCATAATCGGCTATAAACATGTGGTCGGAAAATTCCTTTCCAAAGGCCAAATTTGAAAAATCCACTTCACTAATCCTTGAAACAGGGGCCTCATTTATTTTTATATCAATCATTAATTTTTGATTCGAAATTATGGCGCAATTTCCGCTTAATTTGCATCTCTACAAAATTTTTATGACAATAGAACCGGAAGCCCTATACAGCATGTTTGATATCTTAATTGTGCCAATAGAAATAATCCCTCAAACTGATAAAAAAGCTAAAGAAAATACAACAACTAAGCAATTATTAATGCTTTTTGAGAAAGAATATACAGAAGATGAAAAAGATTTTTTAAATAAAATATTGGGGGCTATTAATATTAAACCTGAAGAAGTGGAAACTAAATTTGGAATTACTGCTTCAGGATTGCCTGAGATTATTGAAGCTAATTCAGGTTATATTTTAATTTGGGGATTAAACTTTCAAGAAGCACAGAACTATAAATTTTATAAAAAAGGAAATGCTTCAATTTTAGTTATTGATTCATTAACAGCAATAAAAAACGATCAAAGTTTAAAAGGCAAACTTTGGAATTGCTTGAAAGAAGAGTTTGTGAAATAGTAATTTTTGGAAGGGAACTAAACCCAGTCCATAGCCATTACAAGGCCACCAAAGAAAGTAGGTAAGCCAAGCCAAAAGCCACCTGGCATATAAACTAAAAGCAACATTAGTGCGATGAATGATACAAAGCACATTCCCCAATAAAAGCCTACGTATTTTCTTTTTTCTGACATGGTAATTTAGATGGGCGAAAATACAAATATTTATTTTTGTTTCAAGGTATAAATACATATAAATATTATCAACATTTACAGCACCTTAATCTCCGTCCTTCTGTTCTTTCGTTTTCCTTCGTCGGTGGTATTGGGCATGATAGGAACTGACGAACCGTACCCTTTGAAGGATAATCGCGAAGCGGCAATTCCTTTAGCGATAAGCCAGTCGTATACAGCCTTGGCACGATTTTGAGATAGTGGTTGATTTATGGTTTCAACTCCCGAATTATCAGTATGTCCTCCTATTTCCACTCTTATTTTACTATTAGTGGTGAGTAAATTAAACAATCTTTCCAACTCAGCCGTGGATTCGTGTTTGATTTCATATTTATTCACATCGAACAAAATATTATAAAGTGGAACCGTTTGGCCTGCCTTTATTTTTTTCAGCGGAACATCAATTAAATAAGGATCGGATGATGGATTATCTTTAACCGAAAAATTTTCAGAAAAAAACAAATACCCTTCAGCGGCCACATTCATTCCATAATTTTTATTACCCGGAATGACTATTAAAAAATTACCCGTTTTTTCATTGGATTTGCAAAAACCAGCAACTGCTGAAGTTCCCAAATCTGTAAGTTCTACAAGGGTTTTAATTGGCAATTTAGTTTCAGCGTCATATACTTTTCCTTTCACATAACTTGCCACTCCAGGTTTAACATTATCCGGCAATTTAAAACTATAAATATCAACTCTTCCCTGATGTCCGGGGTTTGTTTTTTTATCACTCGAAAAATAGCCCATCGTTCCCGAACGATTCACTATCAGCCCTTCTTCATTGCCAACGGTATTTACGGGATAACCCAAATTTACCGGAGTTTTCCAACCTCCAGTATCGTTTTGTTTAGCTAAAAATAAGTCTCGGTTTCCCATTCCCGGCCAACCATCGGAAGCAAAATAAAGACTTACTCCGTCCTGATGTATAAACGGACATTCATCATCAAACGGAGTGTTGATGCCAGGGCCAAGATTTACAGGATTTGTCCATGCATTTTTTTCAAAAGTAGTTTTCCAAATATCCATATCGCCATATCCACCGGGTCGGTTGCTTGCAAAATAAAGGGTTTTCCCATCAGCACTTAATGATGGTTGGGTTTCTTTGTATTTTGAATTTACATTATCAGGCATGTGGATGGCGGCTTGCCATTTATCACCCTTCACAAAAGTGAGCCATAAATCACAGGAGCCTAAATTTTTGGGATTTTGACACGCAGTAAAAAATAAATATTGCCCATCGGCTGAAGTGGTTGAAGCTCCTTCATTTTCAGGAGTATTAATGGGTGGCCCCATATTTTTGGCATCTGTCCATTTTCCATCCACAAATGTAGAAATCAAAAAGTCCTCCTGACTGCGATTATCCATACAGGTAAAAAACATGGTTTGCTCATCAGCGGTAAGGGTTGGGAAATATTCACTCAACATCGAATTGATACCGGTTCCTAAATTTACCGGACTAAAAGGAACCGGATTTTTAACAGCCTTGGCCGCAAATTCACAACTTTTCACTTGCCTCTCAGCATCAGCTTTTTCTTTGGCAGGGAGATTAGTAAACGTTAAAAATTTTTTGTAGCAAATAACGGCGGTATCATATTTCATTTGAGCAAAAGTGGCATCGGCCAATAGATAATAGGCCATCCAATAGTCTTTATTTATTTTTATAAGTTTTAAATAAATTTTTTCAGCATTCGTAAAGTCGCCTTTATCAATATATACCTGACCTAACAGGTCGTGTGCCGAAATAAAATTGGGGTCTTTTTCTATAGCAGATTTTAATAAATCAATGGCATTATCATATTCCATGAGGTCATATTGTCCCATGGCTTTGTAAAACAATTCATTAGCTTTTTTATTTTTTGAAATACCATCCGGCAAAGGCTGGGCTTGGATTGAGAGTGGTATTATAAATAGTAATAAAATGAATCCTAATATTTTTTTTATCATATTTTTATTTAATAAAAATTAATTTTCAATGTTGGGTAACGTTTAAGGGTTCAAAATTTTGAACCCTTACACGTTACCTACCCACGCAACCCCAATTCAATAACATTCATATCAAAAATCTTGCCGTTATCAATTTTAAAATTTACCATCGTCCGCATTTTATGAAATCCCTGAACTCCGGCTGCACCGGGATTAATATGTAACAATCCTTTTAATTCCGAATCACGAATTACTTTTAAAATATGTGAATGGCCACTGATAAATATATCCGGTTTTTCGTTTACTAAAACTGCCTTAACTCCCGTTGCATAATGTGTAGGATAACCACCGATATGTTTAATTATAACTTGCATTCCTTCGCATTCAAAACGGTTTACTTCAGGATAAATTGCCCGGATTTTTTGCCCATCAATATTTCCGTAAACTCCCTGGATTGTTTTTTTTAATTGCTCTAATTTTTCGTTTACTTCTGATCCCCAATCGCCGCCATGCCATATCTCATCTGCCTCTTTGCAGAATTTGAGAATGTGTTCATCAATATAGCCATGGGTGTCGGACAAAAGGACAATTTTTTTCAATACTGCTTTATATTTTCAGGTAAGTTTGAAGACTTCAAAAATATTGGTTAAAATGAACATTACACTCATAATTATTCTTATTACCTGCGGCGTTTCGTTTATGGCTTGGAACAACGCCCAATTGTATAATAAACTTATCTTTAATCCCTATTCCGTCTTTCATAAAAAAGAGTGGTATCGAGTTTTTAGTGGAGCTTTGCTACATGCTGATATACCCCATTTGGTAATTAATATGTTTGTTTTGTATTCCTTTGGCAGCTTTATTGAGCAGGTATATGATTTATATATTCCGGGTGGGTTGGCCATGTATGTGGCCATGTATATATTATCTGTTGGTGCAGCCAATATCAAAACCCTTATTGAGAATAAAAACAATGTGTGGTACAATGCTGTAGGAGCCTCCGGAGCTGTATCAGCCGTAGTTTTTGCCTTTGTGCTTTTTGCCCCAATCGAAAAAATATTGTTCTTCGGGATTATTCCAATCCCGGCCTTTTTATATGGTTTGTTGTATTTGGTTTATTCGCAATACATGTCAAAAAAAGCAACCGATAATATTGGCCACGATGCTCACTTTTTTGGGGCAGTGTTTGGATTTGTATTTACAGGATTGTTACGGCCTGAATTGTTTCAGATGTTTGTGAGTAAGATTTTGAATCAATAAAAAATTAACCACAAAAATTGTGGCTAATTTTAAAAGCAATTATTTTAAATTTCCTTAAAACGGCAAATCATCAACCGCTCCATCAGATGGGCTTAGGTCGGCTGGTTCTTCAGAATGTTGTCTGTCGATAGGTGTTGAGTTTTGCGATGGTGTTGAAGCTCCAGAAGCATCACCCGGTTCTACTTTCCATGCACGAACATCAGTGTACCATTTTCCATTGTATTCGCGTGATTCAATATTTACATGCAACTTAACAATAGCTCCTTCTTTAATTATTTTTAGTTCATCAGCCTTATCTCCCCAAAAAGATACACTCACCTTTTTAGGAAACTGCTCTAAAGTTTCAAAAATTGCATCTTGTTTTTTCCATTCGCCTTTTGCACTTGTTCCACTTTGCAATGGCAAAAGCATCATTAATTTTCCTTGAATTTCCATAATGGACAAAATTAATAGGGCTAATTTGGTTTACAAACAATGTGTATAAATTGGATAAAACTATTGCCGTTGCTTTTAAGCAACGATAATAAATCTAAATCAACCTCCAATTAATCTCCTCTATTCCACGCTCTTTTAAATAAAGATTAGCTTTAGAAAAATGATGACACCCAAAAAATCCGTTATATGCTGAAAAAGGGGATGGATGAGCTGCTTCTAAAATCAGATGTTTATTTGAATCTATTAAATTTCGTTTGCCTTTGGCAAAGCTTCCCCAAAGAAAAAACACAAGATTGCTTTTTTTCTTACTTAGCGTTTGGATAATTGTATCGGTAAATACTTCCCATCCTTTGTTTTGATGCGATGCCGGCTGATTGGCTCTTACTGTTAAAACTGCATTTAACAACAAAACTCCATTGGCTGCCCAACTTGATAAATCGCCGTGATTGGGTGGTTGTAGTCCCAAATCTGTTTCTACTTCTTTATAGATATTTTTTAAGGATGGCGGTGGTGTAATTCCTCTATTTACTGAAAAGCACATTCCGTTGGCTTGGCCTGTTCCGTGGTATGGGTCTTGACCAATTATTACAACCTTTACTTTGTCAAAATGGGTTTCATCCAAAGCTGCAAAAATCCTGCTACCGGGAGGAAATACAATTTGCCCACTCTGTTTTTCTTGAAGCAAAAAGTCTTTTAAATCTTTGAAATAAGGCTTTAAAAATTCATCCTTCAAAACCTCTAACCACGAAGGATGAAGCTGAATATTACTTGTCATTTTTAAATTGTTCCATTTTGAAACTGTTTTTTTTAACAATTACTTTATAAAAATACAGTCCAGTAAAAATGAATCCTGCAACAAAAACAAAAAGTACGAGTAGTTTTAAAAATTGCTTTTTAGTCATCGTATTTATATTAAAAAGGATGTTCTAATTTAAAATTCAGAGCCAATTGTTTTAAATCCTGAACCACGGCATCAATCAACGGGATTCCTTCATTACTGCGGGTTTTCATAAATTGGGCTTCAGGCTCACCAGGAATTATTACCTTTTGCGAAGCCTCAATTGGTTCGGCATTTTTAAACCGTTCAATCCATAAATCCATATTGTTTTTAAAAACTTCTACATCACTAAATCCATCCACTTGCATGGCTCCCAAAAAATGCCCTAATCCTTTGCCGGGCAAATTGGGTTGAACATCTAAAAAACTGACAAATGGTGGAACCCATGGGCCAAAATTGGCTCCCGATAATACCCCAGAAAAAATATCAACCATTGCCCCCAATCCATACCCTTTGTGGCTTCCTCTATCCTTATCGCTACCTAGTGGTAACAATGCTCCGCCCAATTTTAAACCATTAGCATCCGTAGTTATTTCACCTTCTTTGGTTTGAATCCAGCCTTCGGGAACGGGCTTATTTTTTCGTTGAGCGATTTCAAGTTTGCCATTGGCGGCAGATGAAGTTGCCATATCAATTACTACAGGTTCGTACTTACCCGCTGGAATTGCATAACAAATTGGATTGGTTCCCAACATGCGTTCTTTTGAAAAAGTTGGGGCTACCAAAGGACTTGCGTTGGTTAGTGCATATCCAATCATATCAAATTCCAAAGCTTTCATAGCATGATAGGCGGCTATTCCAAAATGATTGGAATTGCCAACTGCTACCCAGCCGGTTCCGCAATTTTTGCCTTTTTCAATGGCTAGGTCCATAGCACGAGGAGCTACAACCAAACCTAATCCGGCATCACCATCAATAGTTGCTGTTGAAGCAGTTTGACGAATTATTTTAACATTGGGTTTTGGATTAATTCTACCTTTTTCCCAAAGCCTTATATACCCGCTCAATCGGGCTACCCCGTGTGAATCAATTCCTCGTAAGTCTGCTTTTAATAATACATCCGAAGCAAGTTCAGAATCTACATCATTGCACCCGATGGATTTAAAAACTGAAATTGCAAACTGCCTTAAATCGTTGGCTGTTATGGTCTGATAACTAGAATTCAATTTTATTTCTTTTGTTTTTTGAATTAATAATGTACAACCATTATTGGAAGCGATTGATGTTGTAATATTTCACCAAAAACGTTTCTATGAAATAATTGATGCACCAATGAATAATCGCGTTTCATTATTATTAATAGATCTAATGAATTAGTTTGGCAATATCTTTCTACACCTTGTTCAACGGTATCTCCATCAATAATTTCTATGTCATTTTTTTTTCCATCTTCTAACATATAATGAATATCTCCCTGATAATCTTTTTTTGATGTATTTACATAAAACCAGTTTAAATCTGCTGTAAACATTTCGGCATATTCCACAATTTTTTGAATCATTTTGTGCGATTCGCCAAACTTGTAATTAATATCCATTGGCACTGCAATATGTTTTACAGGTTTGTATTTATTTTCTGCATGAACAATTATAACAGGGCAAGAAGAATGTTTTGAAATACTTTCAGCCACGCTGCCAAATAAAAATTTATCAACTCCGGTAGCTCCCTTAGTACCCATTACCACTAAATTAAATTCTTTAGTTTCTAAATATTCTTTGATGGCAAGTGAAGGAATACCAAATGAAAAATGAGTTGAAATTTTAAGCCCTTCATGTTCAATTTTAATCTCATCGTGCTGAGTTTTTAATCTCTTTTTGGCCGAATCCTCAATGGTTTTTATTAATTCAATGGCCATGCTGGCATCATCATTAGCAGGCAAGCTTTGAATATTTATCAATATAATTTCACTTTTCATTTGTTTAGCAATTTGGCAAGCAAAATCAAGTGCATTATCTGATAATGGCGAGAAATCGGTCGGAACTAATATTTTTTTCATACTAATTAATTTGTCTGCCGCAAATGTCTTATAAATAATCTTTTAATTTTCTGTCTATTTTTATTTTAAAGTCCTTAAAATTTAATGTTGAATTGAAATATAAATAAATGTTACAATTGCAAACCAAAAACTTTCAAGGTTAAGAGTCATTTTAAAATATTAAATTTCTAAAAATCAAATATTTAGTAAATATTAATAATAAAATAATAAAATTTATAACCTTTGAAGCAGCGAATTACTCATAAGCAGAGTCTTGATTTTGAATAACCCAAAAAATAACAATGACCATTTAAAGTTGATGAGTGATGAAGAGCTTATTAAAGGATGTATTAAAGGCAAGGAATCGTACCAATATGAAGTTTACAAACGCTTTTCACCAAAGATGTTTGGACTTTGCCTTAGATACTGCGCCAACCGCATGGAAGCAGAAGATGTTCTTCAAGATGGATTTATTAAGGTTTTTAATAAAATCGACACTTTTAAATTTACAGGTTCATTTGAGGGTTGGATACGAAAAATTATGATTCACACTGCGCTAAGAAATAAATACGTTACCATTAGGTCGCATGAGGTTTATAGCTTCGAGGGGGTTGAACATCCATCCACTGATGAAAAAGTAACTTCTAATTTATCACTTATGGATTTGATGAAATTAGTTAACGAATTGCCACAAGGTTATAAATTAGTTTTTAACCTTTTTGCAGTAGAAGGATATTCACACAAAGAAATTGCCGAAATGCTTCATATACAAGAAGCAACTTCGCGATCACAATATTTAAGAGCAAGACAATTTTTAAGAGAAAAATTAGATAAAATTAAAAAAGATGAATTCGGAATTTAACGATATGGAACGCATGTTTCAGGAAGGACTTCAAAATTTTGAAGAAACCCCTCCTGCTCATGTATGGAGCAATATCCAAAAGAAAAAACGCAAAGGTTTATTTTTCTATAGATGGAAAATAGCCTCTGCTATTTTATTGCTATCAATGGCGGTAGTATCTGCCTATTATTTTACCACTAACACGGATGAAACTATTACTTCAGTGAATACCCCAGCATCTGATAATAACACAATTATTGAGGGTAATTTAAAAAACAGGAATACCGAAAATCCTGTCATTTCTGAATCTGTAACATCTAATAAAAATTTGAACATTTCCAATTCTACTTCCAGAATTGAAGTTTTAAAAGCCAAAAAGAATACCCTTTCAAATAGTGTAAAAACCAAACAAGAAGTTGAAATAACCGAAGACGTTATCTCCCATGAAAACTCAAATTATGATATCGAAAATTTGCCGTTTATAATGGCTTCTAAACATGTTGTAAAACTACACTATCTCATTTATCCATCACTAATGCAGTATGTTTATACCACCAAACGGTTAGGAAAAAAATACCTTACTAAAAACAAGGAAAAAGAAGAAGTTGGGTTGGGTTATAAATATTCTATTGAAATGGTTGGTGGCCCATCCTTTGCTTTCCGTTCCTTATCAGGCCTAGGAAGTGAATTGAGAAATGAATCTGAAAAAGCTAATTTATCATTACAAACCGGCCTAAAAGTTAATTACCATGTAAATCCAAGATGGTCGGTACAATCGGGTTTGACTTGGGAAAACAGAAACGAAAAAGTTAATTACAATCGTTCTGAAATTCATGACAAACTTACTCAAACTCCCCGTCAGGTAAACGTATTTCATCCGGTATTACCGCCACAGATAATTAAAGTAATTGATTCTACATATTCAAAGGAAACTGTAAATTATAAATTTAATACCACCAACCATTACTCCACTTTTAATATTCCTGTAGTATTGGGTTATACCTTTGGTTTGGGCAAATTTCAATATCGGGTTTCAGCGGGTTCACTATTAAATATTGCTTCAAAAAATATAGCTACTGTTTTAGTTAGAGAAGGAAATGATATAAATTTGGTAAAGTATCAAGAATCAGCGAAAATTAAGACTTCAATTTATAGTGCCATCGCCTTGCAATATCCTTTAAACCCAAATTGCATAGCTATTACCGAAATTTCTTACTATACCAATATTAGCAACCGATTAAATAATGATGCCATTGTTCGTCAACGAAATTTTGGCATTAATTTGAGTGTTGGAGCAAGGTATAATTTAACAAAATAAAAGTGAGATTAGCAGCCATCATATTACTATTTATTAGCATTAATACCTTTGCTCAGGTAAATGGTGACTGGATAGAATCTGGCCAACTGAAGCTTAGAGTTAATGCCGATGGCGAAATGGCTACATTCAATAACAGTGCTGCTTCCGAGCTACCTGCCGGAAGCAATAATAATCTTTTCAAATTTATTAATCTCTGGATTTCGGGCAATGATGACTCAAATAAATTGCACATTACCAGTGTAAATGGTTTTACTAATAAATCGGATTATAGCCCTGGGCCAATTGACAGTTTAAACTATAAAGGAGCGGATCCATTAGTGTGGAATAAAGTTTGGTCGGTTTCAGCAGTCCAAATTCAAGAGCATAGAAAAAACTTTCAAAACACAAACTATATTTTGAGTGATGCCATTAAAAACTGGCCATCCAATGGTACCGAACGTTTTAATAAATATTTAGCACCATTTATTGATTTTGATAAAGATGGAAAATATGACCCTACAAAAGGTGATTATCCTGAAATTTTAGGTACTAAGGCTTCCTATTTTATAGTAAATGATAATTATTCAGAGCACAAAGCTTCGAGTGGTCAACCCTTGAAAATTGAAATATATGGATTGGCATATACCTTGGCAGATGCTCCAAATACCGTTTTTGCAAAGTATTTTATTATCAACCGCACCAATACAAATTATAAAGATATCAATGTTTCGTTTCATGCCGGTTTTCAACTGGGGAATGATAAAGACAATTATTGCGGAACAATTGTTCCAAAAAATATGATTTTTTCATACAATGGAGATGCTAATGATGACAATCATTTTGGCATTACCCAACCATTAGCTTCATTAATGATTTTAAACAAAAAACTATCGTCAACCCTCTATATTACTAATGATACCGCCATTAATAGCGGAATGCCAATAGCCCCTCATCAGCATAGAAATATGATGTTGGGCAATTGGAAAACTGCAAAATTATTAACCTTTGGCAGTGATGGAATGAGCAATACATCGCAAGCAAAATTTATATATTCGGGCAATACCGATCCTGATTTTAATGGCCAAACATGGAAAGAAAACACAGCAGCCGGCGAAAGAAGTATGTTGGCAAACATGTCATATCCCACTTTAGTATCAAAAGAATATATCGAATTGGATATTGCCATTTCAGGCTATGATAAAAGTAATGGTGACCCTTATATTTTCTTAGCTAATAAAGCTGATGAAATAAAAAACAATTGGGCTAGGCAGATTTTAAATACTTCAAAAAAATTAGAATCATTAGAATTTACGTTAAAAAATCCAGCTTTAAGTAATGAAAATATTTACCAAAATTGGATGAGTGGCTTTGAAGAGCTATCGATTTCTAATCAGTTTGGTCAATTAGTTAGAGAATTAAATACAAAAGTGAATAACACGTTGATAATGGAAAACAAAGGAATCTATTATTTTACTTTTAAATCTGAAAATCAAATTATTACAAAAAAAATACTAATATTTTAAATTAATATATATAATTTAGCGCAGTTATGATAAAATCATTACAACAAACAAATTTTAAAAACAGAATGAAACAACTTGCTATTAAAGGTTTAGCTTTTATTGTTTTGGCAGTTGCGGGTTTAACCCAAAATGTTCAGGCCACACACATGATGGGGGCTGACATTAGCTACAAATGCTTGGGAAGTAATAAGTATGAAATTACTATAAAAATGTACAGGGATTGTAGAGGGGTTCCTATTGGAGCTCCTGGTTCTATTATCAGATGTACTAGCACTGGAACACAGTTAGCCAGCTTTACCCCTACCGAAATAAGGGTAAGAGATGTAACTCCAACTTGTGCCGGAGGAGGAAAACCATGTAACCCACCCAATACTACAGCTGGACAAGGGGTTGAAGAACACACATATACAGTAACTTACGATTTTTCAACCATTAGAAAAAACGGATGCTGCAGGGTAACAATTGGTAGTGGACAATGCTGCAGAAATGGTGCGATTACTTCGGGTGCTGCCAACCAAAATTTCTGGACCACTGCTGAAATTGATATTTGTCAAAAAAATTGTAATTCATCTCCTTCATTAACTTCAGAGCCTGTAGCTATTCTTTGCTGCAACCAGCCATACTATTATAACAACGGTGCATCAGATACTACTGATTTTGATTCATTATCCTATGCATGGGATGATCCAATGCAGGATTTCAGTTCAAAAACCTCCTGGTCAGGAGGAAACACTTCTCAAAACCCGTTTAAAGATTATTGGCCAATTGGTTATGACAAAAATAAAGGTCCAAACCCTAACGTGAATCCTCCAATTGGAACTTATTTAGACAAAGAAACTGGAGATATTATTTTTACCCCAACCGATTGTAGCGAAAGTACAGTAGCCAGTATAAAAGTAACAGAATGGCGAAAAGATTCAACAGGCAAATATGTTAATATTGGAATAACCCATCGTGATGTTCAGTTTTGGGTAATAACCTGTCCGGATAATAATCCACCTTTGCTGTATGGCCCTTATAAATACGATGTATGTGCCGGCAGTCAGATATGTTTTACGGTAACCTCTGATGACAAGCAGTTTATACCGCCACCACCTGCCAAACCCAATCCACCGGATACCGTAAGGTTAACATGGAATCGAGGTATACCTGGAGCTACCTTTAATATTGTTGACCCAAAAGAACGACTTCAAAAGGGGAAATTTTGTTGGACCCCAAAGAAAAATCAATACAGTGATTTACCGTATACATTTACCGTAACTGCACGTGATAATGCCTGCCCTAGAAATGCGGTAACTGTAAAATCCTATTCCGTTAAAGTAAAACAAATAGCCGAAACAGTTAGAACCTATACAAAAGGTATATGCGGATTATATACATTTGAAAGCAAAGTGAGCGTCAATTTCAAGGGTTCACCGGCTTATTTGTGGGAGATTTCAGATTCAAATAATCAGTCTTTAGATAAACGATACTATTACTTTAAGCCCAGCAATGCCTTAAAGTCAAATAAGCCAATAGATACAGTTCAGTTTAGAAAAGGCGGAAAATATATTATTCATCATCGAATAAATAATCCTCCGCTTAACTGTCCTACAGATTATTTTGATACCTTAATAGTTCCACCACTTTTAGAGGTTAACCTAGCACTTGGTCCTGATAGCTTTGTATGTGCAGGAACCACTTTAAGATTAGGAGCTAAATCAACACATGGTGTGCCTAGATTTAGTTATAAATGGTTTACTCCAACCGCTTTTGACCCGAAAGATACATTGGATTATATTGATGTATTTATGAGTAGTCATGACACTACATTCCGCGTTGAAATAAGGGACGATAATACATGTTTTGCTTATGATACAGTAAATGTATTTTTAAAACCAAATCCAAAAGTAGATATGGGGCCAGATTTAAGAATATGCTGGTATGGAAGTGTAACTTTAAGGCCAAATGCAAAAAATGCATATTGGATTGACGCTCAAATAGGTGATACCTTACCACAAGGAGATACACTTTGGTGGAACTGGAAAAGAAACGGCATTGATTTTAGCACTGATACTTTTGCTACCTTTACTGAGCGAGGTGTTTATAATGCAACTGTTACTGACAGTTTGGGTTGTACTTGGACAGATACATTAAACTTATTTGTGAACGATACTCTTTATCCTAACGCTGGTCCTGACCAAACTATATGTTTTAATGATACTTTATTATTATACGCTTCAGGATTAGATACAATTGGAAATGGAAAAAGTGGTACTTATATTTGGTATAAAGGCTTGCCAAGGGCCGGAGCAGGTGCAAGCCGTTTGGAAAAATGGTATTCTGTTCCTAAAAAATCAGATAATTATTTACTAGAGTTGCAAGTGCAAGAGGATACTACACGATGTTATGGTTTTGATACAACCTTTATAAAAGTAGTTCCATTACCCGTGCTCACGCTTATTGCCCCACAAAAATTCTGCTGTGATTATGGAAATATAGCATTAGGTAGTGCCACCTATGGGGCACCAACAGGTGGCGATTGGCTTTGCAGAGAAAAACCAGGCTATGTAGAAGGTCTTGGTGGTGCATTTGATACAAGACCAGTATGCGATCCCAATAAAGCAGGTGTTTTTACTATGGTATACACTTATCAGGATCCAAGTACTACTTGTATAAATAAAGATAGTACAGTATTCACAGTAAATCCATTGCCTCCAATTGTATTAAAAGGCGGTTACTATTGTCAGGATGTACTTGAGGCTAAAATGGCACCACATATTTTGGCACCTGTGAAACTTAACTCAATGGTAGATGTGCAATGGAAATTAATAAGAACTCTACCTAAACCATCCGGAGGAAGTAACACTATTACCGATTTGGTATATGATGCTGACCCTGGAATGGGTTATGATTTTAGATTAAAAGTAGATTCAGGAACTATTGACATTGGTAAATCACCTAAAGATTCTATTAAACTTGAAGTAACAGTAATGGATGGAGCCGGTTGTTCTAATAAAGATACTATGACTATATTTATATGGAAAGTTCCAAAAATAACTTTCAAAATATTTCCTGATTTATGCATAGATAAAGGTATTGTTGATTTAAAAAGCATTTCCAATGTTCAACCGGATGATGGTTGCTGGACAGTAGTTGATACTTCAGGTTTTAAGAGCAGAAATTTTCTATTACCTGGAATGATAGGTTGTGACAGCTTAAATACTTTAAAATTGAATTTAATAAATGGCCCCGGCCTGTATAGGATGCGATACATCCATACAGCTAGTGGTTGCCCTGTTCAGCGCGATACCAACTTAAGAATTAATCCTTTGCCTAAAGTTACTATTAGTATATCACCAACTGGAGACCAAGGAAAATTCTGCGAAATAGACCCTGAAGTAACTTTAAATGGAAGTCCTGCTGGAGGTTTTTGGTCAAGTTCAATTCCAGGAGTTATCTTTTCTGATAAATTTAGGCCATCGGCAGTTCCATCAACCGAAAGGGATAAATACATTACTTTAACTTATAGCTATACACATCCTACAACTAAATGCGATACAGCTAAAAGCTTAAAAGTATTTGTACAAAGTAAACCGGTTGTAGATATTATTACACCAGATAAAGATACTTGCAGAAGCAATGTTATGGATATGAAACTTACTGCTGATTATAAATTTACAAGTAAAATAAATTGGGTGCACAGTGCTGATCCGTTAAGAGCTAGTTTTGAAAGTAATAATCAGTTAAGTAATCTTAACCCTACCACTTTCACTATCAGACCAAGAAGCGATAGTGCTACCACAATATTAATCACTTGCTACACGGAAGCTGAAGGAGTTTGTCCATTCGCTCAGGATGCCATGACTATTATTATTCGTCCAAAACCACATGCTGTATTTTCAGTGGATGATCCAAACGGTTGCGTACCTCATATAACAAATTTCACAAGTAGGATAAATAACGGTGTTGATTCATCAAAAGCTAAATTTTTATGGACCTTTGGCGAACCAACTGATGCCACTACTCAAAACACATCGCATACCTATAATAACGCAGGACCATTTGATGTGAAACTGAAAATTACAAGTGAATTTGGATGTGATACCACGCTTGGCCCACTGCCAATAGAAGCCTATCCAATACCAGTTGCCGGATTTACTCCTAATCCTAATAACAGAACTACAGCAGCATTGCCTCGCTTTAGATTTACTAATGAAAGTAGCACAAAACAGCTTATTTTAGGAAGTAAAATAGTAAGTAATCTTTGGGATTTTGGCGATTTAAATATTGATACTGATACCTCTTCAAAAGCTAATCCAGAATATTACTATACAAGTGATACAGGAAAATATATGGTTAGATTGATAGTTGTTACAAATCACGGATGCAGTGACACTGCTGAAAGGCTTGTAATTATTGATCCAGATATATTAGTTTATATACCTAACGTATTTTCGCCAGACGGTTCAGGCCCATTAAAAAATGATAAATTTTGGGTGGAAGCAAGTGGTTATATAACCTACCAAATATTAATTTTTAACCGATGGGGCGAAAGGCTTTATGAATCCAATGAGCTTGATAAACCATGGGACGGAAAATACAAAGGAGAAATTTGTCAAATGGATGCTTATGTATACCAGGTTAATGTTACTAGTTTTTCTGGTGAACTATATAAGTACAACGGCACCGTTACTTTGGTTCGATAAAATAATTTTATAAAAAGGAGCAGAAATTTTCTGCTCCTTTTTATTTTGAATAATGATTATGAAACATATTTACAGACATATTTTAATATGCCTTTCCTTGTTTTATGGATCATATACTTATGCTTCACACGTTCTTGGAGGTGAACTATTTTACAAACACATAAAAGATAACCAATACAAAGTAACTTTAAATATTTATCGTGATTGTAATGGTTGTAAAATAAATGGCAATGGTGGAGGAAGTACTATAGATAATTGTTCGGAAATAGATTATTTATATGTAAAAGGTACAGATAATACAAATGCCGCAGAAACAAAATTCACACTAACCCGTGAAAAAATAGCTGATGTTACTCCATTATGCAAAAGCAAGATTTCAGTTTGCAACTCTAGTTCAAATTCAATATTTGGAATTGAGTTACAGCAATTTTCGGCAATAATCGATTTAGATAACTACAAGATAAAAGGATTTTGTAATTACTATTTATATGTATCCTTTGCTGAAAGAAATAATGCTATAACAACCGGAGCCGCTAAGCAGAATTTTTGCATTGATGCATTTATTCAAACTTGTCTTGACAGCAAAAATAATTCTCCCAACTTTGTTTCGTCCCCAACTTTTATAATTAATGCCAACAAAACTCAATACCAAAGTTACTTTGCAACCGATTCTGATAAAGATTCTTTAGTATATAGCCTAGCTCCTGCTTTATTTGATATTAATAAAGAAGTGAATTATTATAGTGGATTTAATTATTCAAATCCATTGACTGTTTATTGTACCGATATTACTCCATGCAACTCAGATAAATTTAAAGAAACCGGTTTTTATTTTGATCAATCAAATGGAACAACAGTATTTATTCCTACCAAAGATTCAGAAATTGGAATTGTAGCTGTAAAAGTAGAAGAATACAGAAAAATATCTGGGAAATGGGAACTCATAGGTTACATTAAACGTGACATTCAAGTATATGTAAAAACCAGTGATGGCAACAGTTCTCCAAAATTTTTAAACAAAGATTATTATGAAATTTGTGAAGAAGAACCTTTAACTATAAAAGTTGAAACTACAGATGCAAAAAATTCGTTCACAATGGTTGATGACAGCGTTAATTATTTTTTAAGTTCAAGCATAAATGGAAGTTCATTTAGTCAAATAACTCAAAATACCGCACCATATAATTATGGTTTATTTAAGTGGACTCCTGCAAAAGGTGCTTCAACAAATCAATTTTATTCATTTTCTGTTTCAGCAATTGATAACTTTTGTCCTTTAAATGCAGTTAGTTCTCAAATTATTTTGATAAAAGTTAAGCCTAAAGAAGAATTAAAAGTAAAATATACTGATTTGGGATGTGGAAATTTTGAATTGCAAGCCTCAAATTTTAATATTAAATCCAACCTCACTATACTTTTATTTAATGCAAAAAATCCTAACAAAGAACTCTTCTATACAAACTTACCTCATGATACTATTAGCTCATTGCCTCAAGGAAAATTTATCCTAAAATCTGTCCTTAGCTCATTTAACGGATGCGAAACAATACTGATTGACACAATTTATAATTTAACCTTAGGTACATCTGCATTTATTTCAGGTAAAGATAGTTTATGTAAGGGAACTGATTATTCGTTTATCATAAGTAAAGCCCCATTAACTAAATTTACAACAAAGTGGATTTATAGTGGCGAAAATATTGGTAATATAAATTCCATCACGAATCGATTTGATAAAGATGGCCAACTTAATGCAATCCTTACTTTTCATTTGGGTAAATGGATTTGTACTGATACTTTGCGAAAAAATATTTCAGTAATAGTGTTACCTAAAATATTAAGTAATGAAAGATTTGAAATTTGTCATAAATCAGAAAATTTTAATTTAAAAAACTTTGCAATAATTCCTTCTGATGGTCAATGGTCATCGAGCAATCCAGCATTCAGTAATGGGATTATTAACACAAATTTTACCCCGTTTTATTATAACGATACCATTCTTCTTAATTATAAAATTACTCAATCAGGATGTACAGCATCCAAAGATATTCCTTTAGTACTATTAGCTGTTCCTGAATTTGAACTTAGTTCAATTTCCATTTGCGAAATTAAAACACCTGTATTATTTGAACATTTTATTAGTAAACCCTATAAAATTTCTGATTACTCTTTTGTTTGGGAACTTCCATTATTCCCTGATAAGATAAAAGAAGAAAATGGCTATAAATTATTTTACCCAAATGAAATTGGATTCGGGAAACTAGAATATCAAGGGGAACTTACCGCCTCCAATGGCTGCAAAAATAGGGATACTGCATTTATTGAAATTACACCTGCAGTGCATATAACATTTGAAAATGAAATAAATTTATGTCAACAATCAGGAGTCATTGATATTACAAAATTATCAGGTGTGAAGCCCAATAATGGGAATTGGTCTTTTATTGATTTTCGTTTATTTAATGATAAAACTTCAGTATTAACAGATACTTGTGGGCAATTTGAAGTAAGTTATGTTTATGATAATTATGGTTGCTATGATTTAAAAACTGTAATAGTTAAAATCGCTTGTAAGCCTGAAATAAAAATTAACGGACTAAAAAATACAATTTGTGATTCTGAACTTCCGGTTACATTATCAGCAAATCCATTGGGCGGTTCATGGCAAGGTAACAATACTTCGGGTAACTCATTTAATCCTCCATTACTAAATACAGCTCAAAAGCATTCTCTTAGCTACATCATTAAAGAGGGTAATTGCAATTTTACTGAAACACAAAATGTAAATATTTTACCATCACCACATGTAAATTTTTCGCCCAACAAATTAAATTTCTGCAATTCTGAATCAATATTAATTTCAGGTTCAGTTCTTAATTCTAATTCTATCAACTTTTTGTATTCAGGCAAATCAACTGAGCTTAAGACCTCTAGAATTGAAAATTTTGAAAGTCTTAATATTATTCATTGCAGTTTTGAGAAAGGCAATATTTCTCAATCTTTGCTTGCAAAAGCTATGAATTCCGAAGGATGTGAAACATTAAAAGAATTCAGCATTAATGTTTATGATAATCCAAAAATAGAGGCATTTAAGGATACAACTATTTGCCAAAACTCAGACTATATAATCACCCCAATAATTAAGTATCTTGGTGATGATGAATTAATAAATTCATGGATTGAAAATGGAAATAAAATAGGAAATGAAACTAATTTTAACACAAATCAATTAGAGGCATCCAAACATAATCTTTCGTTTCATACCAGAAATTTATTTTGCACAGATTCAATCTCATTCAATCTTTATATTAATCCAAAACCATTAGTAAATTTCAGTATTCAGCCATCAGATAGGACAACTATTATGCAGCCTTATTTTTGGTTCCTAAATCACTCCGAACCTAATTTAAGTTGGTTATGGGATTTTGGAACTACACATGAGGATAATTACTCAATAGAGGAAAGCCCCAAATACAGCTACACTGATACAGGTAACTACGAAGTATTACTTAACGGAACAAATATTTTTGGATGCTTAACATTGGTATCTAAAATGGTTGTAGTACGCCCAGATTTGCTGATTTTTATACCAAATGCTTTTACACCAAATAATAAAGACGAAGAAAAAAACAATGTTTTTAGCGTAAGTCTAGAAAATTATAACTCTTATTTTATTGAAATATTTGACCGTTGGGGTAATAGAGTTTTTACTTCTGAAAACCCAAAAGAAACTTGGGATGGTAAAGCAGGAAGCATTGTTTGCACCCCTGATGTATACTTTTATTCAATAAAAATAAACAGTATTACAAATCATAAGTACCTGTATCGTGGTACAATTACTCTAATTAAATAAATTTTAATCTCCTCATTTTTAAGGCCCAAAATCAATATTCAAAAAACTTTGGAAACATTTTGATGCACTATTTGTTTCCTGTGTAATTAATATTAATTTTGCAGCCGAAATGTTAGAAAAAATTTTAGAAGGGTGTGATAAGCTTTTCAGAAAATTTGGGATTAAAAGCTTAAGTATGGATGACATTGCTCGTGAATTGGGCATGAGTAAAAAAACAATATATCAATATGTTACCGACAAAAATGACCTTGTAAAAAAAACATTCAATCATATTCTTAATCACAATGAAAATCAATGCACATGCATTAAGGATGAGACGGATAACCCAATAGATGAGATAATATTAATTTCGAGAAACATGTCTCAACAGATGAAGGGTATTAATCCCGCTGTTTTTTATGATTTAAGAAAATACCATCCCGAAGCTTGGTTATTATTTGAAAATCACAGCCAAACTTTTATATACTCTCAAATTAAAGAAAACCTAAATACAGGTATACAACAAGGCTATTATCGAGATAATATTAAAGCTAATATTGTGGCTCGACTTTATATTTCATTAGTACAAACCATATCAAATCCTGAATTATTTTCAAATATTGATTATGATTTCAGTTCAGTTTATCATGAAATGATTAGATATCATTTTAATGGCATTTGCACCCAAAAAGGCAGAGATTACTTTCAAACTAAAATTTCTTAAAATTATATATGAATCCTAAACTCAAATTTTTAATCCTATCACTTACACTTGGCATTATTCCTTTTGCCAATGGACAAACAACACGTTTCTCATTAAAGGAAGCAGTAGATTATGCCATGCAAAATCATCCTGAAATAAAAAACAAATTGCTTGGTGAAAAATATGCCGATGCTCAGGTAATGGAAACCCGAGCTATTGGGATACCTCAGGTGAACGGGAATGTTCAGTTTATTAATAATACGCAAAAACAAGTATTTGTATTTCCTAACCAAATGGGAGTAAATACTCCAATTAGAGTAGGTAATAATTTCACAACCACAGCAACCATACAAGCCAGTTGGCTGGCCTTTGATGCAAGCTATTTTTTAGGTTTAAGAGCTGCTGAAGCATTTACCGATTTGGCTAAATTACAAACCGACCTTAATGAAAGAGACGTTGCAGTAAATGTTACCAAAGCCTATTATTTAGTGCTCATCACAAAGGAAAACATTAGTTTACTTGAGCAAAATATTAAAACCTTAGAATCAGCCTTATTTCAAACTGAAGGTTATTATACTAATGGATTTGCGGAAAAATTAGATGTAGACAGGCTTAAACTTACTATATCAAACCTTAAAGTACAATTTGATGGATTGAAAGACCAGGCCACTATTACAGAAAAACTTTTAAAACTTAATATGGGAATGGAAGTGGAAAGTTCAATAGAACTAACTGATAATTTAGAAACTTTATTTAAAACCATTATGGAAGAAAAGAATAAAAATTTTGACCCAAAACAAAGGATTGAATACCAACTTTTGCAAAGCCAGTTAACCCTTAGTAATTTAGATAAAAAGAGATATGAGGTAGGTAAATATCCAAATGTTGCTTTTTTTGCAAACTATCAGCAAAATAATTTTGCAGATAAAATAGACTATAGTAAGTGGTATGGAAACTCATTTTGGGGGTTTAAAATTGGGGTTCCTATATTTTCAGGTTTTAGTAACAAGGCGCAATTAATTAAAAGAGACATATCTATTGAACAAACTATCAATACCATCAAATCATTTGAAAATGCTGCAAACATGGAAGTGAGTGCTGCTTTGGCCAAATTTAACAGAAGTATTCAAACCATTGAAATCCAAAAGCAAAATTTGGCTCTGGCTAATGAAATACTAAAAATAAGTTCAGCTAAATTAAAGGAAGGTGTAGGTTCAAACCTTGAAATAACCAATGCTCAACAAGAAGTAAAAACATCACAAACCAATTATTTAAATGCAATTTATGATTTGCTTAATGCTCAGATTGAATTGAAAAAAGCCTACGGAAAGCTATAATTTTTTAAAATAAACAAACCCAAAAAAAAACTTAAAACATAAAATGAAAAATTTAAAAACAATATCCCTTTTATTAGTAATTGCAACTATTGCGGCGTCATGTGGTAACTCTGAAAATAGTAGCTTAAACAAGAAAAAAGAAGAACTGGCCAAATTAAAGGAAGAACGCAAATCATTAAATACAAAGATTAGCAAACTTGAAATTGAAATAACCAAACTTGATTCAAACTCTGCCTCTCGTTCCAAAGCAAAACTAGTTGCAATTAAAACAATAGAACTGCAACCATTTACTAATTATATTGAAATAATGGGTAAAATAGATGCTGAACAAAACACAAATGTGAGCACTGAAATACCTGGTACAGTGCAACGAATTATGGTGCAACCCGGCCAATCTGTCTCTGTTGGTCAAACTCTTGGTGAAATTGATAATACAGTTTCGGAAATTGCTATGAATGAGCTGAAACAACAAATTGATTTTGCCAAAACCATTTACGACAAACAAAAAAATCTTTGGGAACAAAAAATTGGTTCCGAAGTACAATTCTTAACAGCTAAAAATAATTATGAAGGTTTGCAAAAAAAACTGGCCACAATGAACCAGCAATTAGGAATGGCTCGAATAAAATCGCCAATTACAGGAATAGTTGATGAAGTATTTGCTAAAGTTGGTCAAACAGTAGCCCCCGGAGTTCCATGTTTTAGAATTGTAAATTCAAACAAGCTTAAAATTAAAGCAAATGTTGCAGAATCATTTGCTGGAAAAATAAAATTAGGCAATAAAGTAAAATTATTTTTCCCTGATTTAAATTTAGAAACTGAAGGAACAGTTAGTTACACCTCACGAGTTATCGATCCGATTAACCGTGCGTTTAATGTTGAAATCCCATTGGCTTCAAATAATGATTACAAACCGAATATGATGGCTCAAATAAAAATTGTTGATTATTCTACAGATAAAGCCATTATTGTTCCCGTAAATACAATAAGAACTGTTGGAGATGAAAGCTATGTAATAATAGCAATGGAACAACATGGAGTGCCTCATGCGGTAAAACGTAAAGTAACA
The DNA here is from genome assembly GCA_945907065.1 of Chitinophaga pinensis. GTDB lineage: Bacteria > Bacteroidota > Bacteroidia > NS11-12g > UBA9320 > JABWCE01. Next base: position 110,153 of record CAMDSC010000003.1, on the reverse strand, counting down.
ACTTCAAGAACTTATAATGGTCAAACTGAAATTACTTCGGGTCTTGTGGTTGGCGACCGTTTGATTACAGTTGGTTATCAGGAATTAGAAGATGGAGATGAAATAAAATTTTAATTTAAAAATTCAACAATCTTTCAAATAATGGAACAAAAGAAAAAAGGACCAAAAGAATTTTTTGCCAGTAGTTGGTCTATTGATAATAAGACCAGCATATTTATATTTACCATTATCCTAACATTAATTGGTATATCCTCCTACTTTTCATTACCTAAAGAAAAATTTCCGGATATAGTAATTCCTACTATAATGATAAACACTATTTATCCAGGGTCGGCTCCGGCTGATATTGAAAATTTAGTAACAAAACCTATTGAAAAGCAAATAAAATCAATAACCGGTGTAAAAAAGCTGACTAGTAATTCGGTTCAGGATTTTTCAATGGTAATGGTTGAATTTAATACGGATGTGGATGTTACAGAAGCAAAAAGAAAAGTAAAAGATGCTGTAGATAAAGCTCGTGCTGATTTACCAAATGATTTGCCTAAAGAGCCAACGGTAATGGAACTTGACTTTAGTGAAATGCCTATTCTTTTTGTAAATATTTCGGGCGATCATGATTTAAACCAATTAAAAAAATATGCAGAATTAGCTGAGGATAAAATTGAAGGATTACCTGAAATAACCCGTGTAGACTTGGTTGGTGCATTGGATAGAGAAATTCAAGTGGACGTGGATATGTATAAAATGGAAGCTGCTAGTATTACTCTTCGTGATGTTGAAAATGCAATTGCCTTTGAAAATATGCGAATATCAGGTGGTAATATTAAAATGGAAAATATGCAACGCACCTTGAGTATATCAGGCGAATTTGAAAATATTGAACAAATTAAAAACTTAACGATTCGTGGAATGAGTGGCGCGGCTGTTTATCTTCGAGATATAGCTACTGTGAAGGATGCATTTAAAGAAAAGGAAAGTTTTGCCCGGCTAGATAATAAAAATGTAATAACACTTAACATTATTAAACGAAGCGGCGAAAATTTGATTGAAGCTAGTGATAAAAGTCGAGCAATTATTACCGAATTACAAAAAACAAAGTTCCCTAAAGACCTTAAGGTAGTATTAACAGGTGACCAAAGTAATGATACACGGGTTACCTTGCATGACTTAATAAACACAATTATTATTGGGTTTATATTGGTTACATTTATACTAATGTTTTTTATGGGGGCTACCAATGCATTTTTTGTGGCTCTATCCGTTCCATTATCCTGCTTTATAGCCTTTTTAGTTTTTCCTGTTATTGGTTTTAGCCTCAATATGATTGTACTATTTGCCTTCCTATTAGCATTAGGAATAGTTGTAGATGATGCAATTGTAGTAGTAGAAAATACGCACAGAATTTTTGACAACGGGAAAGTACCTATAAAAATAGCTGCCAAGCAAGCTGCCGGTGAGGTTTTTTTACCAGTACTTTCTGGCACTTTAACAACACTAGCACCATTTATTCCTTTGGCTTTTTGGCAAGGTATTATTGGCAAATTCATGTTCTTTTTACCCGTAACACTTATTGTAACCCTTTTAGCATCATTAGTTGTGGCATATATTCTTAATCCGGTTTTTGCTGTTCAATTTATGAAACCAGAAAAAGACCTAAATGACCCAAAAGTTATAAGCAAGGGTAAAAGAGGAATAAAAATAGTGTCCGTTGTTTTATTAACCATTGCTATATTTATGTATTTGGCAGGCAATTTTGGAGGTGGTAATTTTATTATAACCATGCTTTTGGTATTTCTATTTTATAAATTTGTTTTAAGTAAAGTTATAAAAACGTTTCAAACCAAGACCTGGCCAAGTATCCAAGCAAGATATGCCAATATTTTGCAATGGGCTTTACAAGGTAAGCGTCCCTTAGGTTTACTTGCAGGAACGATAGGATTGTTGATATTTTCAATTGTGTTTTTAATGGTACGAAAACCTGGTGTCGTATTTTTTCCAAACGGGGAGCCACATTTTGTTTACACTTATATAACTCTTCCAGTGGGTACCGACCAAAAATATACGGATGAGGTAACTAAAGAAGTTGAAAAACGAATTTATAAGGTATTAACAAAAAACGGAAAACTTAACCCTATTGTTGAATCAGTAATATCAAATGTTGCAGTAGGTGCCACCGACCCTCAAGAAAATGACCGAAGTATAGCAAGTAATAAAGCCAAAGTATCAGTATCATTTGTTCCATTTGATAAGAGAGATGGTGAATCTACATCCGACTATTTGAATAAAATTAGAGAGGCCGTAAAAGGAATTCCAGGAGCAACAATAACTGTTGGCAAAGAAGCAAATGGCCCTCCTACAAGCAAACCTATTAGTATTGAAATAGCAGGTGATGATTTTACCGAACTAATATATACAAGCACACATATTAAGCGCTATCTCGACAGTATTAATATTGAAGGGGTAGAAGAATTAAAATCTGATTTGGTCAATATTAAACCAGAAATAGTTGTTGATATTGATCGCGAAAGAGCCAATCATGAAGGAATTAGTACTGCTCAAATAGGTATGGAAATACGAACAGCCGTTTATGGTAAAGAAATATCAAAATTTAAGGATGAAAACGATGACTACCCTATTCAACTTAGATTTAAGGAAAGCCAGCGAGCCAATATAAACCAATTAATGAACCTTAAAATATCATACCGTGATATGAATATGGGTGGATTAATTCGCCAGGTACCTTTAAGTTCAGTGGCTAATATCCATTATAGTAATACATACGGCAGTATTAAACGAAAAAATCAGAAACGATTGGTAACATTATCTTCAAACGTATTAACTGATTATAACGCTAATGAAGTAGTGGCTCAAGTTACCGAAGCTGTTAACAGTTTTCCTATATCAGAAACTATAACCATAAAAATGAGTGGTGAGCAGGAACAACAAAAAGAAACTGGTGCATTTCTTGGTACCGCAATGCTAATATCGATAGGTTTAATTATTATTATACTTGTGGTTCAGTTTAACTCTATAAGCAAGCCTTTAATAATTCTTAGCGAAATAATATTTAGCATAATTGGCGTTTTCCTTGGATTTGCAATTTTCAAAATGGAATTTTCAATCGTTATGACTGGAATAGGTATTGTAGCACTTGCAGGTATTGTGGTTAGAAACGGAATATTACTAGTTGAATTTACCGACCACCTAATTGAACAAGGAATGGAAACCAAAGAAGCAATTATAGAGGCCGGAAGAATCCGAATGACTCCAGTAATACTTACTGCATCGGCTACCATATTAGGATTAGTGCCACTTGCTGTTGGTTTAAACATTGATTTTGTTACTATGTTCACCGAGCTCAACCCTCATCTTTTCTTTGGAGGAGATAGTGTGGCTTTTTGGGGACCATTAAGTTGGACAATGATTTTTGGTCTTGGCTTTGCCACCTTCCTTACTCTTATTTTAGTACCCGCCATGTATCTTATTTCAGTAAAAACCAAAGAAAGAGCAAGCCGACTTGCTAAGAAACTTAGCGCATAATCTTATCTAATATTTGCATCAATCCTCCATGGTTATTTTAAATCATGGAGGATTTTTACTTTTCAAATAATACAGTATTATAGCATTAGGTTTTTCGTTAAATTTTAATTTGCTTTGTTAAGGTTTAAAATTATATACCACTATGAAAAATTCAGTTCTTTTATTGCTATTCCTTACTTTAGGAAATATTTTACAAGCTCAAAATCTTAATTACGAATGGGCTAAAGCCATTGGCGGAGCAGGTACTGATCAAGGAAATTCAATTATTATAGATAAATCTGGCAATGTATATACCACAGGTTTTTTTATGGATAGCGCTGATTTTAACCCCGATCCAAAATCGGTTACTAATTTATACTCCAATGGAGGTTCTGATATTTATATCTCCAAACTTGACTCTAAGGGTAAATTTGTATGGGCAATTAATATTGGAGGAGCCTTAGATGATGCGGGACATTCAATTAATTTAGATGCATCTGGAGACGTTTATGTAACTGGTTATTTTCAAGACAAAGTTGATTTCGATCCGGGAAAAAGTTCATACCCATTGGTGTCAGCGGGAGGAACCGATATTTTTATTTGCAAATTTGATGCTTCAGGTAATTTTGTTTGGGCTACTCAAATGGGAGGAAAAGATGATGATGGTGGGAATGGTATAGATTTGGATGCAAGTGGAAACGTATATACGACAGGTTATTTTATGGATAGTGTAGATTTTGATGCAAACCCAAAATCTACAGCTCTACTTGTTTCTTATGGTTCCTATGATATTTTTGTGTCACGTCTAGATAATAAAGGCAATTATGGATGGGCTGGACAGATGGGAGGAAAATATGATGATGTTGGTTATAGCATCGCTTTAGATTCCATAGGTAATATTTTTACAGCAGGTTCATTTATAGATCAAGCTAATTTTGATCCTACCCCAAAAAGCAGTACAATACTTACTTCAGGTGGAAGTGCAGATATTTTTGTATCCAAATTAACACTAAAAGGGACTTTTGTTTGGGCCCGCTCTGCAGGATCATCTGGATATGAGGAAGCTAGAGGAATTGTTGTTGATTCGTATGGAAATAATTATACCACCGGATATTATTATAATACCGTTGATTTTGATCCGGGTACAGGAAAAGGACAAGTTTATAATCTTACTTCCGTTGGAAATGCAGATATATTTGTTTGGAAATTAGATGCCTCAGGTTCATTTTCATGGGCTAAAGGTATTGGAGGATATGATGATGATGCAGGGTTATCAATAGCTTTGGATCCCTCAAATAATGTCTTTACTACCGGAATTTTTGCAGATGTCGTGGATTTTGATCCAGGATCAGGCACTTCTAATCTTACCTCAGCAGGATATTGGGATATTTTTATTTCCAAATTAAATACTTCAGGTGCTTATGATTGGGCCGCCAGTGTTGGTGATTATGATGATGATGCAGGATTAGCAATTGCCTTAGAAAAATCAAATAGTGTTTACACTACTGGAGCCTTTGTATCCCAAAAGGTTGATTTTGATCCGGGCTCCGGTACAGATTATCTTTCAAATGTTGGAGACAAGGATATTTTTGTTTTAAAATTAAGTAAATGCAAGGCTAGTTATACCGATATTAAAGTATCAGCCTGTAATAGTTATTCATATAATGGTAACACGTATTATAACAGTGGAAATTATAGTCGAACCTTAAAAAATTCAGTTGGCTGCGATAGTATTGTCAACTTAAAACTAACAATAAATAATTCTACTTTGGCCACTTTGAGTGCAACAGCTTGCAAAAGCTATACTCTAAATGGACAAACATATACTACAGAAGGAAGCTATACGCAAACATTGGTAAATAAAGCAGGGTGCGATAGTTTTTTGGTTATAGAATTAAAATTTCTGAATACAAGTGGAACCTATACGGCAAAAGGGTGCAATAAATATACTATTAATGGACAAACCTACACGGCAACTGGAAAATACACTCAAACCCTAAAAAATAAAGCAGGATGTGATAGCACACTTACTGTAAATTTAACAATATTAAAAAGTACCACGAGCACAATTACAATAACAGCTTGCAATAGTTATAAATTATTTGGAACCAGTTATACAAACTCTGGCACCTATACTCAGATTGAAAAAAACAATGTAGGTTGTGATAGCACTATAACTTTAAAATTAACTATAAATAAAAGCACATCTGAAACAATTAATAAAGGAGCTTGTAATAGCTTTACTTTAAATGCTCAAACCTATACCAAAAGTGGCATCTATTTTCAAACCTTGAAAAACAAAAGAGGATGCGATAGTTTAATTACGCTTAATTTATCAATAAATAATACTGTAAGTACAGTAACTGCCGAAGGCTGCCAAAGCTATACACTTAATGGCCAAACCTATACTAACAGCGGTGTTTACAATCAAACTATTCCAAATACGAAAGGATGCGATAGTAATATTACATTAAACCTAACGGTGAATAAGGTAATAACAACTGTTACCAACATTGCAGGTATACTAACCTCCGATGAAGTTGGTGCATCCTACCAATGGTTAGATTGCAAAAAGTCAAATTCACCAGTATTGGGTGAAATTTATCAAAGCTACACACCAACAACTACAGGAGATTATTCAGTAAGTGTCACTAAAAATAATTGTTCAGATACATCTATTTGTTACAGTGTAAAAGTTGGAAAAACAGAAAATGTCTCAAAAAATAGAGTTCAAGTATTTCCCAATCCTACAAATGCAGTAATAAATATACATTTAGATAATAGTTTAAGAAATGGAATTCTAAAACTTACTAGCGTTACTGGGCAAATCATAGAAGAAAAAAGATCTTTGAACGGTAATGATTTTATTCTAAATCTAACTGAGCATTCTAAAGGAGTTTATTTTATTGAAATAAATCAAGGCAATACTATTTCAAGAATTAAAGTTATAAAAAATTAAACCACAAAAATAATGTTATAAAAAAAAGTCGAAACCTTTGTTTCGACTTTTTTTATGATGTTCACAAAAAATTACTTTTTCTTATATTTTATTACAAATAATTCTGGACCACTTTTAAAAGAAATTTCAATAGACGTTTCATTTAACAAGTCTAAATTACTGGTATCACCATCCACTATAATTTTCTTTTCATCTTTCGTAAATGCCCAATTTACTGTTGTCGTTTGAGGGACTCCGCTAACACATTTTATGGCTCCTTCATCTTCTATTACTGTGCCATTTTTGCTAAAGGTCATAAAATCATCTTTACTGCAAGCGTTTATCATTGACCAATCGCTAATACCATCAACTATATGATCAGACATCATCCATGATCCTGTGGTAATTAATTCGGTTTTTGTTTTAAAAACCGGAGTTGTGTCATCAGTTTTTTTATTGCAACTTACAATTAATACTAGAGTGGATGCAATAATCATAATTTGTTTAGTTTTTTTCATGTGTTTATTTTTTTGTAAAAGTACCCAAAAAATTTGGGTTTCATTTTTTCGAATAAAAAAAGCCAGAATATAGATATTCTGGCTTTTTTGAATAAAATTGAATTCCTTATTTTTTCTTTAATTTTAAAACTACAACAGCAGTTGAATCCATCATAGTCACTACCATATCAGTTGCATTTAGTGTTGTTAGGTCGCCAAGATCGCCATCAATAGTTATTTTCTTTTCATCCGCACTAAAAGACCAATTTTGAGAATCAGTTTGTGGATCGGCAGCATCACATTTAGTGGCTCCTTCATCAGTAATAACAGTTCCGTTAGTCTTAAAAGTCATAAAATTATCTTTTTCACATGCCTCAAACAAGGCATATAAACTTGATCCATTTATCAACATATCCGATACCATCCATGAACCTGAAGTGATTAATTCAGTTTTTGTTTTGGCAGTAGGGGTTGAATCATCTGTGGATTCTTTACAACTAGCAATTGCAAACATTGCAATGGTGATTAAAATAATTCCTTTTGTTAATTTCATAATTTTTTTAGTTTATATTTTTGGCAAAAATAAGGTTCTAATAATACAATTAGTTACTATTGGATTAAACTTTATTTAACCATGACACAATTGTATTTTTGCAGCTAATTCAAGCACTATATTATAATGAGAAAAGAATCAAAGAAATTTTTAAAAGAGTATCTAAATAATGCCTCACCAACAGGGCATGAACATTCAGGCCAACAAATATGGTTAGATTATATAAAACCCTATACTGATGATTATATCGTTGATACATATGGAACGGCTGTAGGAGTTATTAATCCCGGAAAAAATTATAAAGTAGTCATTGAAGCCCATGCTGATGAAATTTCGTGGTTTGTAAATTACATTACTCCTGAAGGATATATTTATGTTATACGGAATGGTGGTTCCGACCATCAGATTGCACCAAGTATGCGAGTAAATATTCATGGTAAAAAAGGTATTGTAAAAGGGTTATTTGGTTGGCCTGCCATCCATGTGCGTGAACCTGGAAAAGAAGAACACGCTACCTTGAAAAATATTTTTATTGATTGCGGTGCAAAAAACAAAGATGAAGTATTGGAAATGGGTATTCAAATTGGTTCGGTAATAACCTTTGTGGATGAAATGATGGAACTCAATAAAGATTTTATTGTAGCCCGTGCTTTAGATAATCGCATCGGAGGATTTATGATTGCTGAAGTAGCCCGAATGCTTAAAGAAAATAAAAAGAAACTTCCTTTTACTCTTTACGTTGTCAATTCTGTTCAGGAAGAAATAGGTTTACGTGGAGCTGAAATGATTTCACGTCGGTTAAAACCGGATGTGGCTATTGTAACCGATGTTACTCATGATACCACCTCACCGATGTATAGCAAAAAAGATCAGGGAGATATAGCTTGTGGTAAAGGTCCAACTTTAACTATTGGACCTGCAGTTCATAATAATGTATTAAAAATGTTAGAAGAAGTGGCTGATAAAAACAAAATTCCATACCAGCGTCACGCTACTTCGCGCAGCACAGGTACTGATACTGATATGTTTGCTTATTCATCGGAAGGGGTAGCTTCTGCATTAATTTCTCTTCCTTTAAAATATATGCATACCACTGTAGAAACCATTCATAAAGACGATATGGACAACGTTATCAAACTTATGTATGAAACCTTGCTTCAATTAAAAGCAGGCCACGATTTTAGATACATTAAGTAGATAAAAATTATATTATAAAATCCTTCATGATTAGAATAATTATGAAGGATTTTATATTTAAAAAAAGGATTTTATTTCCCATTTGGTTTATAATACTTCATAGCCTCTGGCATATTTTTCTTAAGGTCAATAATTCGTTTTTCATCCGATGGATGTGTACTTAATATCATTGGAGGTTTACTCCCTCCTAATTTACTCATTCGTTCCCAAAATAATGGTGCTTGATTAGGATCATATCCTGCCATTGCCATAAATACAAGTCCCATTCTGTCAGCTTCACTTTCATGCTTACGTGAATAAGGTAACATTACTCCAACATTAGCCCCTACACCATAAGCCAATTGAAATAATTGCCGAGTTTCCTCAGGCTTAGTGCTGGTTGCCACATCCAGTGCCACACCACCTAATTGTAACAATAATCCTTGGCTCATACGTTCGTTTCCATGACGAGCTATGGCATGAGCTATTTCATGACCCATAACTGCTGCTATACCATTTTCATCCTTGCACAATGGCAATATTCCGGTATAAAAAGCAACCTTTCCACCGGGCATGCACCATGCATTTATTGTTGGGTCATCAATAACTGAAAATTGCCATGAATAATTAGCAACTCGCTTTGAGAATCCGTGAGAATTCATATAATCAGTAACAGATTTTGAAATTCTTTCTCCTACCCTTTTTACATTCTCAGCATTTACTCCGGTAGTTTCCACTTTACTTTCGGATAATACTTGATTATAATTGGTCAGCGCCATGGCCATTAAGTCACTTTCAGGCAATAGATTGGTTTGCCTACGTCCAGTAATAGGAACTTTGACGCAACTTTGAAATACTGAAAATGATATTAAAAACAGAAGTATTTGATTCTTTTTCATATGATAATTAATTTAATATTTATTTTTATTTGAAGGTATTAATAAATTTTCGATTTCTATTTTTTTTACAAAGTAAAACTAAAAAAAAGCCTTTACCTATTAAGGCAAAGGCTTCTTATATGAAATTCAATAAAAAATTATTTCTTAATATTTTTAGTCTTAGCGGCGTTTTGCTTCGCCATGTCTTCCAAGCGTTTTTGAAATCCTGATTTTTTAATAACTACAGGTTTCTTTTTGTTTTCCTCAATTTGCTTATGAAGTTTATTTTCATCCACAAAGAATTTACGGATTAAAACATTTTGGCCAAAAGTTATCATATTACCCAAAAAGTAATAATAAGTAAGACCTGACGCATAGTTATTAAAAAAACCTAAAAACAATATTGGCATTAAATAACTTATCCATTTCATTTGTCCGCTAACACCCGTTAATTGATTATTCATTCGGGTATATAGAAGTGTAGATACCGTCATCAATAAAGTGAATAAACTGATATGAGTACCATAAAAAGGAATATTAAAGCCTAATTCTAAAATAGAATCATAAGTGGAAAGATCATGTGCCCATAAAAATGCTTTTTGCCTTAATTCGTAACTTGCAGGAAAGAAATTGAACATTGCCAAAAGAATGGGTAACTGAATCAACATTGGCAAGCAACCACCCATTGGACTAACTCCGGCACGCTTATACAACTTCATATTTTCCTGTTGTACTTTGGTCATATCCGTACCATACTTTTCTTTTATTTCATCAATCTCTGGTTTTAAAATTCGCATTTTGGCTGAAGATACATACGATTTATAAACCAACGGGAATAATATAAGTTTAATAATTAAGGTTAGCATTAATATAACCAACCCAAAATTATTAATGATTGAGGCCAACCAATTAAAAATTGGAATAATCATGAATTTACTCACCCATCCAAAAAAACCAAGAGTTATAATTTTTTGCAACCCAATATTTTGTGCCGAAAGTGTGGGATAATGATTGGGGCCAAAATAAAACTCAAATTCATATTTTTCATTTGGTTTAAAGTCATAAGGAAGAACCGCTGAAGCAGTCATTCTTTTAATACTATTTGTGGTTTCATCAATTGGTTTCTCAACATTAATATTTACAGCATCCTGAAACCCGTTTTTGGAAATTAAAGTAGTGTTAAAAAACTTCTGTTTAAATGAAATCCACTGAACTCCTTTTTGAAGTTTCTTATCTTCTGATTCTGAAACTGATAAATTTTCAACATCATCATCTGACTTATATTTATAAAAAATAGTAGATGTTGCTTGTTCATCTTCAACCGTATGCTCCAAGAGTTCAAGGTTGCTTACCCATTTAAAATCAATATAATTTTGGCTTTGTGGAATCTGATTATTACAATTAACCAATTCCATAGAATATTCAAGATTATAGGTTTTGGGTTTAAGTTTATAAGAAACTCTTATAATTCCCCCATTGGTTTGTGCTTCTAAAATAATTGCACTCTTAGAATTTGCTGCAAGCTCAAATGTTAAATCGGAAGTATTTACTACCCCATCTTTAAAATAAATTTTATAGTTAAAGGTATCGTTTGGATTATTTAAAAGATAAAGATCTGATGAATCAAATGTTTTTAAACCTTTTAAAAGTGCTCCCGAAATTTTAGCCCCTTTGTTACTTATAGCAATTTTAAGCTTTTCATTTTCAATAGAATATTTTTGCTCAGGCAAAGTGTCAACTTTTTTGGCAACTATTGAAGCGGTTGAATCCTGCTTAACTATAGCAGCAGTAGGAGCATTTAATGAATCAGTTTTTCGTGCAACAACTTTTAAGGAATCTTCAGTTTTTACACTGGCTTCCATTTCTATTGCATTCTGCTGATTAAAATAAAATGTTACGATTAGAATTATAAATATCAGTACGTAACCTATGAGCGATTTTCTGTCCATTGAGTGTTTTTAAAAACGGCTGCAAAAGTAGGATTTATATAACAAAACTTCTAAGGTAATATCGAAGGGAACTAGAGATATAACGAAAAGACAATTTTACTTTTTCTTTCTTATTCATAAAAAAACCTCTAAACAGTATTTAGAGGTTTTTAAATATTAAAAACTTATAAATTTCTAAATTGGCTTCATCATATCCATCACCTCTCTGCTTACTCCTGTAAATGAGAAACCACCATCGTGAAACAAGTTTTGCATGGTAACCATGCGGGTATAATCTGAAAATAAGGAAACACAATAGTTTGCACAATCATCGGCGGAGGCATTACCAAGCGGCGACATTTGATCGGCATAGGTTACAAATGAATCAAAACCACCGACACCTGAACCGGCTGAAGTCATTGTTGGAGATTGAGAAATAGTATTTACCCTCACTTTTTTTGCTTTTCCATAATGGTAGCCCATACTGCGGGCAATAGATTCAAGCATAGATTTGGCCTCAGCCATTTCATTGTAGTCGGGAAATACTCGTTGGCCGGCTATATAGGTTAAACCAACAACGCTTGACCATTCATTTAAAGCATCCATATTAAAACAAGTTTGCAATAACCTATGAAAAGAGATAGCAGAAATATCCAGCGTTTTATGCATAAAATCATAATTCAAATCGGTGTAGGGATTTTTTTTACGAATATTTAAACTCATACCTACCGAATGAAGCACAAAATCCAACTTACCTCCTAATTTTTCAGTAGCTTGCTCCACTAGGGTTTTCATATCAGCATCCAAACTTACATCGCAAGGAATTACAATAGAGTTGGTAGCCTCAGCGAGTTTATTTATTTCACCCATTCGCAAAGCAATAGGTGCATTAGTCAATACAAATATTGCACCTTCTTCGTGGCACCTTTCAGCTACTTTCCAAGCAATCGAGCGTTCGTCCAAGGCACCAAAAATGATGCCCCTCTTTCCTTTAAGAATATTATTTCCCATTCTGCAATTTTAAGCAATTGTCGTTGTATTCTAAAGTTTTGTCAAAACAAAGAACCAAAAAAGTTGTCTTTATTAGTAAATTTGAACCATAAATTAAAAATGCACCCCGATACAACCTCAACCCGCAAAGCCGATCACATTGATTTGGCGTTTCTTTCGCAAGTGTCGGAAACGGATAATCGTTTTTATTACGAACCTGTTTTGCAAGCTCATCCTCAAAATAAATTAGCTCCAATCAATTTTTTGGAATCTGAATTAGGGGCTCCAATATGGGTAAGCAGCATGACCGGTGGAACCAATTACGCTAAAACTATTAATCAAAATTTAGCCAAAGCCTGTGGAAAATATAAAATGGGTATGGGTTTGGGCTCGTGCCGAATTATTTTAGATGACAGCACATTTTTAGAAGATTTTAAAGTAAGAAAATATATTGGTGATGCCATGCCGCTTTATGCCAACCTAGGTATAGCACAGGTTGAAGAACTTTTGTTGGCCGGCAAAATTGATAAAATTAAAGTATTAATTGATAAAACTGAAGCCACAGGTTTAATTGTTCATATCAATCCATTGCAGGAATGGCTGCAACCTGAAGGAGACCAAATTAGTCAATCACCTTTAATTACGATTCAGGAATTATTAAATAAAGCTGATTTTAAAATAATAGTAAAGGAAGTAGGACAAGGAATGGGACCCGAAAGTTTAAAAAGTCTGATAAAAATGCCTTTAGAAGCTATAGATTTTGGGGCACATGGTGGAACTAATTTTGCAATGTTGGAAATGTTGCGAGGAAATGAAATACGCAAAGAAGTTTATGAACCGGTTGCCAATATTGGCCATACTGCAATTGAAATGGTAGAATTTGTAAACGAAATATTAAAGGATTCAAAAAAATATTCCTGCCAAAATTTTATTATATCTGGAGGTGTAAAAACCTTTTTGGATGGATATTATTTAACTGAAAAAATTAATTCAAATGCTATTTATGGTCAAGCCTCAGCTTTGCTAAAACCTGCAAAAGAAAGTTTTGAAATGCTATGCGAATATTTGGAATTGCAGATACGAGGTCTGGCAATGGCGAAAGCTTTTTTAAGAATTAGGTAGAATACTCAATTTTCAATGATTAGGAACTAATAAACTTTATACCCAAATAGCAATTGAAGCAAATCAAAGGATATAGCAAGCTTGCAAAAGAAGCCAAAATAGAATGGCTAATTGACAACTATTTTGAGCAGCCGGAAAAAGCTTTACAAATGCTTAAAAGCTACTGGCACTTGGATTCTAATATTCAAAAATTGCATGATGAATTTATTGAAAATACTCTTACCAATTTTTATATTCCATACGGGGTAGCTCCTAATTTTTTAATAAACGGAAAATTATTTTGTTTGCCATTGGCCATTGAAGAAAGTTCGGTGGTGGCAGCGGCAGCAAAGGCTGCAAAGTTTTGGGTAAACCGCGGTGGTTTTAAATCTAGCGTTATTTCAAAAACAAAAATAGGTCATGTTCACTTTATCTGGAGCGGAAAAGATACCGATAGATTTATTGAATTTTTCGAAAATATTAAAGCTGATTTAATTGAAAGTACAAATCCTATTACTAAAAATATGAGAACTCGAGGTGGTGGAATTTTAGATATTCAATTAAAAAATAAAACTTCCGAAGAACCTGGATATTACCAATTAGAAGCCCGTTTTGATACCTGCGATAGTATGGGTGCTAATTTTATAAACTCATTGTTAGAAGATTTTGCCCAAACCCTAAAACATAAAATTGCCGAAAGTAATTTAACCGACAAAGACATTCAAATTGTTATGTGCATTTTGAGCAACTACACTCCCGAATGCTTGGTAAGATGCGAGGTAAGTTGCCCAGTTCAGGATTTGAACGATGACGATATTGAACCTACTGAATTTGCTAAAAATTTTTTAAGAGCCGTTAGAATTGCAGAAATAGAACCTTATCGAGCCGTAACTCACAATAAAGGAATAATGAACGGCATTGACTCAGTGGTACTTGCTACAGGTAACGACTTTAGAGCGGTGGAAGCCTGTGTTCATGCTTATGCTTCCCGCAACGGAAAATATAGCAGCCTTACGCATGCTGAGGTTGTGGACGGAATTTTTAGGTTTTGGATAGATGTGCCATTGTCATTAGGAACCGTTGGCGGCATTACCACGCTGCACCCTATGGTTAAATTTTCGCACGAATTATTAGGAAAACCAAGTGCTGCTGAACTGATGGAAATAACTGCCGCCGCAGGTTTAGCACAGAACTTTTCAGCATTGCGAAGCCTTGTTACCACTGGAATTCAAAAAGGGCACATGAAAATGCACTTGCTCAATATCCTAAATCAATTGGAAGCTACAGAAGAAGAAAAATCTGCTATTGTTGAATATTTTAAGGATAAAGTTCCAACTCATTATGCAACGGTTGATATTTTTTGCAAATTGAGGGGAATTAAGGATTTGAGTGAAATTAATTTGAAAAATTGAAAAAATCTTTCTTTAGCCACGGCAAACTATTATTAACTGGAGAATATCTTGTTTTGGACGGAGCTAATGCTTTTGCCCTACCCACCAATAAAGGACAACAAATGACGGTGAATATGCTTCCAGGTTCAGGTAATATTCATTGGACAGCAAAGGATGTGAATGGAAATATTTGGATAAACTTTTCCTTTATTCTGCAAGAAGTTCATTTGATACCGGTTGCAATGGGGACTTTGGATACTTCACCTGAAGTTATAATTTTAAAAAATATATTTGAAAACGCGTTAGATCTTAATCCTCATTTTTTGAACAACCAAACAGATTATGAGGTAATAACCAATTTAGAATTCCCGACGGATTGGGGCTTAGGTAGTAGTAGTACTTTAATTGCTAATATTGCCAAATGGGCCGAAGTAGATGCGATGAAATTGTTCTTTAATTCAATGGAAGGCAGTGGCTACGATGTGGCTGTAGCTATGGAAGCCCAACCTATTATTTATCATTTAGAAACTGAAAAACCGGTTTGGGAAGTTGTAAATTTTAAACCTTCATTTACCAACGGATTATTTTTTGTGCATCTTGGTATAAAACAAAATAGCCGAAATGAAATAGCTAATTATAAAACTTTACCGAAACCAACGTCTGTTCAAATTGAGCAAATCAATACTATAACTCAGCAAATATTTGAATGCAACAATTTGCAAAGCTTTGAAAAATTAATAACTGAACACGAAACTATTCTTGCTCAAATTGTAAAAATAGAACCTGTTAAAAACCGATGGTTTAAAGATTATCCGGGAGCCATAAAATCATTAGGGGCTTGGGGTGGTGATTTTATTTTGGTAACAGGAAATGAAGCGAAAATTTATTTTAAGAAAAAAGGATTTGATACAGTTTTGAGTTGGGACGAGATGGTAAAAATTTAATTTTAACCACTAAGTAAAAATCCCAAGCAATGAGCTAAGACCAATGGCTACCCTTGATTTAACTGTAGGTTTTTGTATAGGTTTAAAAGTTATCTCTGATTTGATATACTCAAAAGGTATTGCCTTTAATAGCTCGTTAGCAGTAATTGTATTATTAAATTCATTATTAAAAAATTTAATTCGTTCTACTTTTTCTTGTTCCGAAAACGGTTTTTCCCAATATTCTTTCACCAATTTAATAAATTGGGATGCAGTGTTGGCTATATGACAAAAACCTTCTAAGCCTGTATTATCAGCCATTTTATGATTTACAATACAATACCTTCCGGTAAATAAAGAATTTAAAAGCTTTAATTTTATGCCGGTATCTTGCTCGGTATACAGCACATTTATTTGAGCATTTTTTATAAGTTCCTCAATTTGTTCCGAATTTCCATCATCAATCAATTCCACATTTGGATACTTGGCGGCCAATTGTTTTAACTCTTTTTTTGGGTGATTACCGGCAATTACAAAAGGAAGATCGAGCTTTGAAAACACTTGATTTATTAAATATACAGCAGCCTCATGATTTTCACCCACGGCCAAATTTCCATGATATAAAACATAATTGCCGCGACCATCCTTTATCTCCACTTTCTCATTGCTATGAAACGCTGGTATAAAAAGAGTTTTACCAAACTTCTTTTGAAAATAATTGTAATCGTTAGGAGAAATGGCACAAATCAAATCTGCATTTTTAAGCACATATTGATACTTTTTTAGTTTATCAGATTCAAGTTTAAAAAAATAACGTTTAAAAAAATCCTTTTCTACCATTTCCAAATGATGATAGTAGTCGTGCTCCACGTTATGTGTCCTTACAATTTTAAACCGATGTATTAAATCTGGATGCTTCAAGAAAAAAGTAGAATGCAATCCCTCAAATAAAATAGGGGCATTATCTTTCAATAAATTGGTTAAAAGTTCATCACTGCCGCGCGATGCAACGATATATGGGACTTTACCACTTAAAAAATTTATAAATGTTTTTCTGGGGTAATAGTATACCTTTTTACAAAGAAGTGAAAGCTCTTTAGAAGGCTTTCGGCCATATTCAAAACAATGAAGAGTTATGCTTACTCCGGCTTGTTGAAGCGCTTTTAGCTTATAAAATATATCAATAACTCCTCCATAATTGGCCGGAAATGGCACATCAAATGCAACTATATGAAGAGATTTAATTGGTTTCAAATTGACTGGCAATTTAGAATATTGAAGCAATATGGACTAACAACCTGTAAAAATAAAATCATGTTTTGTATTTTGACAGGTTACTGATAAATTAATAATTTATTATTTTATCGTTATACATTAAATCTAAAGTGCATTACATCGCCATCTTCTACTGTATAATCCTTTCCTTCGACATTGAGTTTACCATTATCGCGACACGCTGCCTCCGATTTATAATGAATAAAATCATTGTAATGAATCACCTCGGCACGAATAAAACCTTTCTCAAAATCAGTATGAATAACTCCTGCAGCCTGCGGGGCTTTCATTCCTTTGGTGATTGTCCAAGCTCTCACCTCTTTTTTGCCAGCAGTAAAATAAGTAGCATAATTTAAAAGTATATACGCCGATTTTATCAATCGCCCTACCCCACTTTCCTTCAATCCCAATTCTTCTAAAAACATTACTTGATCGTCACGATCTTCCAACTCGGTAATTTCAGATTCTATTTTGGCACAGATAATCAGTATTTCAGCATTTTCATTTTTAACAGCTTCTTCTACTTTTTTAGTATAATCATTTCCTTTAATTACACTTTGCTCATCCACATTGCACACATACATTACCGGCTTGGCTGTTAACAGTTGCAAATCCTTTATAGCTTCTTTATCTATTTCCTCAACCTGCGCTGTTCGGGCATTTTGTCCCGATTCTAAATGATTTTTATAAACCTTTAAAACTTCAACCATTTTTTTGGAAGCTGTATCCGCAGCTCGTGATAGCTTTGATAATTTAGAATCAATGGATTCAAGGTCTTTAATTTGAAGTTCTGTATCAATTATTTCCTTATCTCGAATTGGATTAATTGAACCATCAACATGTATTACATTGTTATCATCAAAACAACGCAACACATGAAGAATAGCATCGGTATTACGAATATTACCCAAAAATTGATTTCCTAAGCCTTCGCCTTTACTTGCTCCTTTTACCAATCCTGCTATGTCTACAATTTCAATTGTGGTAGGTAAAACTCGTTCAGGTTTCACTATTTCCTCCAAAGCAAAAAGTCGTTCATCAGGAACGGTTATTACACCAATATTTGGCTCAATGGTGCAAAAAGGAAAATTGGCCGCTGTAGCTTTGGCCGTTGATAAACAATTAAAAAGGGTTGATTTTCCCACATTGGGCAAGCCCACTATTCCACATTGTAATGCCATTCTATTTTATATTTTTTATTTACTATTTTAGTTTTTTAAACAATAACTTAATTATGGAATATCAAGATACTTATGAGTTTGCAATGATACTTTCCATTCTGGATTATTTTTTACATAATCCACTATTATTTCTTTTACTGATTCACGCTTATCCCATTCAGGCTGAAGATAAAGCTCACATTTTTCAGTTACTTCTTTTTTAAAGGTTTCGGCCCATTCAAAATCCGATTTATTAAATACCACAACTTTTAATTCATCCGCTTTATTACCGAAATTCTCTATCGGTCTTTTAAATTTTTTAGGTGAAAAACAAACCCAATCAAAATTACCAATTAATGGATAGGCTCCTGATGTTTCAATATGCACCTTGTAGCCTTTATTTTTTAGACCTTCCGTTAAATCCGTCAAATCATACATGGCTGGTTCGCCGCCTGTTATCACTACCATTTTGCAATCAGTAGGTTCAAATTTTTCCATTATTTGTTCAGTTGTAAAAGCAGGATATTTACTAGCATCCCAACTTTCTTTTACATCACACCATACACAGCCAACATCACAGCCGGCCAGCCTTATAAAATAAGAGGCCTTTCCGCTCCAGGTACCTTCGCCTTGAATGGTATAAAAAATTTCCATTACTGGATATTTCTGCTGGCTCAAATCGAAGAAGTAATATTAGATTTCAAATAGGACTTAAATGTATTTTTCAAAAGTCCAATGCGGGTTAGTGGACCTACACCGCCTGGAACAGGAGTTACAGCTGAAGCTATTTCTTTTACATCATCAAAATCCACATCCCCTTTTAGCACATAGCCTTTGGGATTTGCAGAATCGTCCACTCTGGTGATACCCACATCTATAACAATTGCCCCTTGCTTTAGCATATTTCCTTTAATAAACTCAGGCTTGCCTAAAGCAGCTATAACAATATCAGCTTGTTTTACATACGATTCAAGGTTTACTGTTTTGCTATGTGTTAAAGTAACTGTGCAGTTACCATATTTGGTATTTTGCGACATAAGCACACTCATAGGCCGTCCAACAATATTGCTACGACCAACTACAACACAATGTTTGCCTGTTGTTTGTATATCATAAAGTTCCAACATCATCAATATTCCATAAGGTGTGGCTGGAATAAAGGTATCTTCACTTTTCAATAATTTGCCCAAACTAAGGGTATGAAATCCATCAACATCCTTTTCAGGACTAATCAATTGAGTAACTTTAAGCTCTGAAATATGTTTCGGTAAAGGCAATTGAACAATAAGCCCATCAATATTTGAATTATTATTTATTTCTTCAATTTTATCTAAAAGCTCTTGTTCTGTTGTGCTTTCATCGTATCTAAAAACCGATGAATCAAACCCTACTTGTTTACAATCTGCCTCTTTACTATTAACATATGTTTGACTTGCGCCATCACTACCAACCAAAATGGCAGCCAAATGTGGAGCCCTTAAACCCTTTAGTTTTAAATTATTTACTTCTTGCGAAAGTTGCTCCTTTATTGTTTTGGCAACCTGCAAGCCATTTAGTAATTGCATATTTTAATTTTGCGCGAATTTACAATTTATTGCCTCCTTTTTTGAACATAAAATGAAAGCACGATTCATTTTAATCAAAAAAAACAATGTTTATTTGCATAACTACAAGTCATGTTAAGAACTCTAACTATACTATTTGCATTTAGTCTCCTTTTTTCAAACTGCCGTAAAACAGAATATGAACCTGTGACCACAGATGTTGGGCAAGCTTATTTCCCTTTAAAAGTGGGACAAATTAATATGTTCTCCATTGATTCTGTAAAATATAATGCTGTTGGCAACACTAAAGATTCAGTTAGAAAATTTATAAAAGAGATAATTACCAGTGTTGAAGCACATAGCAGTGGTGACTCAACTTACAGAATTGAATTATTTTCAACCAAGGATACAAGTAAAGGATGGAATTATAGTTCTTATTATTTTTATAGCACAAATAAATACCATGTTAATTTTGTAACCGGAGGTGGTTCTATTACTACCGATTTAGTTTTTCCGATATCTAGAGGAATTAGATGGAACATAAATTCTTATAATCATAAAGAACCTCAAAATGCAACTTATACGCTTGTCAGTAAACCGTGGATGGAGTATACCAATTGCCTTGAAGTATTTGTAAAAGAAGACATTAATATCGTTGAAGAATCGATAGATAAGCGTGTGTATAGTAAAAATAAGGGATTGGTTTATAAAATACTTAGCGAAGTAAAAATCAATAATGATATTAAAAATGGATTTAAAATCATTACCAAACGGATTGAATAGTCTGTATTTTTTATCTCTTTTTAAATGAGATGTCATTATGTGATTAAAATCATGAACAATTATGCTACAGATTTAAATAATTAACTTATCATTGCAATAAGTTTATTCATAAGGTTTAGTTAATTTATAACGGGGTGGTCGTGAGATAACCCCGTTATTACTTTAATAAGATTTCAATTAATAAATCTTCCTTTTAATCACATAAATCTTTTCTAAGTTTTCAATCAATACAAAACCACATTTTCATAAATGTCTTTAATCTTTGTTTGACTTGTTCAACCATAAAATAAAATATGGAGTATTTTAAACCAACAAAATTCTAAAACAACACCAACTTAAACAATTGATTATCTGTGGAATTTTGAAGCCTAATAAAATAGATGCCTTTGGTTAATCCCATTTGTTCTTTTAAATCCAACTTCAGAATGTTGTCATCAGATTTATAGGTGGTTTCATATACCTTTTGCCCGGCAGTGTTCCATATACTCAGCTGTTGTTTGGCGTTTTCGTTAAACGTAATTACCAACTGGCCGGTGGTAGGATTGGGATATATAGTAACTTTTGATTTTTTGAAGGATTTAACATGCGATTCCGATGCCACATTAAACACCCGTATTAGGGTATCATTAGCTTTATCGTTATCATTAAATAAATTGCCCACTGCACGGGCCCAAGCCACACCAGTAAAATCAAAACGCAATGTGCTGTCCAGCTTTATCCAAACCGATTCAGAAGGTACTAAATTAATTAACCGGGTGCTTTCCCAATACACATTGGTGGTTTGATATATCCTAAATTGAACCAAAGTGTTTACGATTGGCGAGCTGCCCAAATTGGTGGTTTTAAGCCTCGGTTGATAGGTGATATTATTATAACAGTAATTCAATTTATCAGGAAAAATAATGCTATCCACGGCTAAATCATTAGGCTTAACAATACTAAAATTCCAACAAAAACTATCGTTCACGTTATTTTGATCCAATGCTGCTACAATTTTGGCACACAGTTTAAAATCTCCGGTTTGTTTAAGATTTATTAAACTATCCTGAAACCATGAGTTGGTGGCAGATTTGGCTAATGAATCAAAACTTCGGATAATGGATTTAAATAAATTTTGGTTTTTATATAAATCCAATTGCACCTTATAAGTTTGGGGATAGGCTTTGGAGCCATAATTTTTAACAAGCAGCTGTGGCAAGAAATAACTTTTGTCATATGTAAAAATTTGACCATTATTAAAATTAGAGATAGTATCTATGGCCAAATCATGGTTTCGGGTAATTCTAAACTTACTTTTTAAGGTATCGTTTGCAGGAATTAAATCACCTGTTAGCCGTGTGTATGATAAAATGGTATAATCTCCTAAAGCGGTATTCGTAAAATTTTTATTAAACGTAAGATTAAAGATTGAATTATAGGAAATATTACCGGTGGCAAATATGGAATCCTGATAAACAAGAGCGGCATTTTTATAAATCTTAATAATTGTAGGACCAGGATTAGTAAGTGTTAGAGAACCATAGTTTTTTATTTTCACACTTGGTTTGAAAGGCAATAACTCTGCCGACATAATGCTGTCCAAGGCTGGAACCAATAATTTAGTAACCCCAATATCACGGTTTGGTATTACTGTAAAAAATCCGGTTAAAGTATCGTTATTAGGTTCTTGGTCGCCAACTAAAGCGGTTTTGAAAAACACTTTATATTTACCAAAAGTATTGGGAATATTCATTCGTTTAAACGTTACATCCGTTTCAGAAAAACCACCCAATGTGGTAAAAAGTGAATCATAAAAAAACTGCTTTCCTTTGGTATCATAAACATACATCTGCACTTTAAAAGCCGTATCCTGAGTTTTGCTTCCATAATTTATAACTGTTAACTTAGGAAAGAAAAATCCGCCCATTGTATAAATAGCAGTTGGCAACGGAATTAAAATCTTCTTGGGCGAAACGTCATTTGATTTTTGAAAAACCACATTGTGCCTTACCGTGTCGTTAAATGGAATACTATCTTTAAGTGTTGTAAAACATTCAGCTATATAATTACCAATGGTAACAGGAACATATTTACTAAAAGTAATTATTTGCTGCTTACCTCCGGCTAATGATTTGGTAAAACTTTCTGTATGGATAATTGAATTACCATCTCTGATTCTAAATGTAACTTTAAAATTATTTTTATCAATTGTCCCATAATTAACAATCCTTACGGTTGGTGTTATTGTATCTTTTTTATATTCAAATAGGGTTCCTTCATCGGGCATATACATAAAATCGGCTCCAATATCATTTTTTACCGATATTTTAAACTGATGTTCCAAACTATTATTATCTATTATATTATCAGAAGCCAACTTGGTTGTTACTCTAATTTTATGGTCTCCAAGATTATATAATTGATAAGCAGTATCAAAATATATGGTTTTGGTTTGGCCGGCATTAAGTGTAATTTTCTTGGTACTTTTATATTCTACAATACTAAATGCGTTAATTATTTCGCATTGCACTTCAAAGGCCGTTGTTTGGTCCTTAAAACCATAATTTACAATTGTAGCCCTTGGGCCAATTGAATCCTTAACACTGTATTCAATATCTTGATTGGCAGAAGGAAAAATAATAGTTAGTGGTGCTACATCATTGGCCACTTGAATGCGGGGTTGTATATTAAACTTATAAGGAAATCCTGGACTAAACGGAGTCCAGTCCGTATTACCCATTGGTGAAGTAAAATAAAAAGCGCCCGGTCTTATAGGGTCTTCATCCTGAAATGAAAAGGCCGCATTGCTCGTTGTATTTTGGCGAATGCCAACATAAAAACCACCGCTAATTTTTACTCTTGGCAGCACAGGTAAAATATAAGTTCCTCCTTTAGAAGTAAATGAATCTGACATAAACAATACTTTGCCAGGAAATCCTCCCGTTGCATCATCATCCCATATACCAACCCTAAAGCCGCGACCTGAACCACTAAAATCAACTGATACCTGATTAATATATACTCCGGTATCGGCAAAAAACTTAGCTACAAAATCGCCAGTGCTACCACTAAACCCTATACCTCCTGCATTACCTTTAAATGGATCGGCATGAGAAAAAACATTATAATTTATTTCACGTTTTAATGTGTCATAATTATCATTATTAAAATCATCTTTACTTAAGGATATAAAAATATTATCGGTTCCTGATGAATCGGGCTTGAAGTTACTAAACGAATAAATTTGATCAATCCATGGTTTAATATTAGTGATGCTAATGCTATCGATATGTTTGTTGGCTCCTGTAATTTGAAGATACAATTTAGCATTAGTTACTTTCTCTTTACCATGATTGCCTAATAATACCTTTATGGAATCATTCACACCAGCCAATAAAGGAACTTTGCCAAGGCAATAGGTCATTATTAAATTAAGATTATTTTTATACCTGGGAAAATTGATTCTAATATACGGTTTGCGTATATCCGAATAGCGAGTAGTATCTGAAAATTTGCCACTCCCATAAATAAATTTTCCTTCGTTGCGGCTTCTAAATGCTGAAACAGTAAAGTTGCTTTCATAAACCCAATTAGTAGATGAAGGCTGCTTTGTGGTCTGACTATAAGAAAATAAAACCTCTAAATTTCTACCAGCTGTGGTATCAAACTTAAATTTATTGACATTAAAAATAAAATTTTTAAACCCATTGCTGCCATCCATTATTGAAACTGGATTTGCATCATATACCAATATCATTCCACTGGATTTAGATTCATTGGTCCAATTGATGTTAGTGGCAGGAAAAGTATCATTATTTACCATTTTAAGGTAAATTTTAAAATTTGGGCTACCTGTCATAGGTAAATCAGCTTCGGCATAAAACTCAAGTGTGCTTATGGTATCACCGTGTTTTAACCCTGAGAGCACTGATGCTGGATAAATATAAGCATGACGGCTAAAGGCAGTATCATAATTATTAGTTGAGTGCATTGGGCCATAAACATTAGTACCACCAAAACTACCCGAACCAACCGTAACAGATTGTGAGAATCCTAAAATAGGGAATAATATAACAATTAGAAAAAAACGAAATGGCATCAATTTTAAATTTTACCCAAACCTACATTTTTTTTTGTAATTAAAAAATTGTGACTAAATGGTTGTTTGAATAAACATTTTGGAATTAACTTAGTTCATTCTTTATTTTAACAAATGGTCAATTCCAAAAATCTGAACTTAATGTTCAAAAAGGTTGTCGTATTTCTTTCTTTGTTCCAACCTATGTCCCCTATTAAAATCTTTATGAATTAATTCAGCCACCATTTTACCGGTTTTCATTGCGGCATTCATTGACCCATAAAGTAAATGATCGCCACAGGCGTATACATTAGTATCAAGCTTTAATTCATTTACTTGACGTTTACCTAAAACATAGTCCTGATTGGGAAGTGCATAGTCTATTTTATAAACCTTCAAAAGTTTCCAATCATACACTTCTTTGCCAAATATCTTTCTCAATTCCATTTTTATTTCTTCTTCTAAAACTGAATCCTCGGCCTTGGCAAAACCATTAAGTGAAACAGAAATCAATTCTTTTCCTTTAGGCGCAAATCCTTTATAAATATTGGTAAGCACAGTAATATTATTTACCAGTCTCAAATCATTTCCATTAGCGCATACCAATGGTTCTGAATACGGTTTTTTATCTGAAGAAAAATACAAACAGGTTGTACTTCTATAGTTTTTCACTTCGGGTTCATTTTTAATCTTACTGTAAAGTGAATTTTGATCAGTAGCTACTATAAAAATATCTGCTGGTATTACATCGCTATTATCCAAAAATACCTTCTTATTTGAAAAACTAACTACTGATTTATTAAAAACAAAATTATTCTTATTAAAGTGAGACGCCAATTGGTTAGGTATAGCTCCAATCCCTTCGGCAGGCAAAGCAGTTTTGCCTTCCATCATCATTTTAAAAGTGTAATCAAAAACCCGACGTGAGGTTGTAAGCTCGTTTTCTATAAAAATACCTGAAAATAATGGCTGTAAAAAGCCTTTAATAAAATGGTTACTAAATCGTTTTTTCTTTAAAATACTTAATGTCTTAACCTCAAATTTCTCAAAAATTTGATTTTCGGTTGCATGCCCTAATTCAATCCTTCTTTTTACTAGATTAATTTTATCACCCCAAGTCCCTATATTATTAAAAATTGTTTTTAGAGTAGCTAAAGGATGATGAAAGGGATCCATCATTTTTTTCATCCTCCCATCCTTAAATATTAATGCTCCTGAGTCAAAGTATTTAAGATTAAGTTTGTTAAAATCTAACAAATCTTGGGCATAGGGATAGGCGGTAAAAAAAACATGAAAGCCTTTATCCAAGGTATATCCATCAATATTTTCAGTTTTCATTCTTCCTCCAATTGAGTCGGAGGCTTCAATGAAAGTTATATTTTCATATCCGTGTCGCTTCAAAAAAACTCCTGCCGATAAACCAGCTACACCAGCTCCTGCTATTACTATTTTATGACTATAATCGGGCATTAATGTTGCTAATTAAAATGTAAAGAATTCTATAGTTTCTTCTATTACAAAACTAAGGTTTTCCGGCAAGTTTTCTTTTGGCCATGGATGAGATGCACCGAAGGTATGATTTGCAAGTTCAATTTTAACCAAAATGGTATGGTCTAAATTGTCATAAATCCATTGTGAATCATCTATAGGAACGGTTTCATCTTTGGTTCCATGCAAAAGCAAAATTGGTTTATCTAGTTTCATCAGGTTTTCCTTAATATCAAATCGATTCTGATTTTTATAATAATTTTCATAAAACTGATAATACAAAGGAAGTTTAATGCCCGTTCTACTATTTTCAACATAACTCACTCCAGTTTCTTTCCACTTAACTGGGTCACTAAGATACATGTACTTCTCAAAGTCATTAAGAGTGGCCCATGCGGCTACTTTTTTAACACGTCCGTCTTCTGTTGCTTTTAGCATAGCTATTCCGCCGCCACGACTATGTCCAATGATATTTATTTCATTAAAATCATAATGAATCTTATAAGGATTATCAGATTTCTCCAGCCAGTTAATTACACTGTCAATATCATCCATTTCAATTTCAAAATTATTACTTCCAAATGCTTCCAAGTCATGTATATCAGAATAATCAGATGTTGAAGTTCCGTTATGACTAAAATTAAATTTTACAAAAAAGAAATTGCTTCGTGCAAAAGTTTCAGCCATTAAATTAAATGTTCCCCAATCCTTAAACCCTTTAAAACCGTGACAGAATATAACTATTGGAAGATTAACATTCTTCTCCAAAAAATTGACATCCAGAGTAATTGGCCGAGTGTGCTTTCCATCAATCGCTACTTCATTTTTTACCAAATTTTTTTTATCCATACTCATTTTTTCATAATATTTTTAAAACCATTCTTTTCAAAGACTTTCAAAGGGTCAAATAAATTAGCCTTCTTTCCAATTTTTAAAATTTCAATTTTCAAAATTGTTTCGTTCTGTTGAACAGCATTCACTACCTCCATACCTTTTACAACTATACCAAATACTGGATTTTTATTATCCAAAACTACACTTGGGCGCATCGTTATAATAAACTGACTTCCGTTGCTATTAGGTCCATTGCTTAGCATGGATAATACTCCAGGAGAATTGTGCTTTAAATCAGGATGAAATTCGTCTCTAAAATAATAACCAGGTTGCCCCCTTCCATCATTTTGCGGGCAACCAGTCATTAACATAAAATCTTTAAAAACCTTATAAAATTTCAGTCCGTCATAATAAGGTTCTCCTAATTTTTTTAAATCATTTGGTATTATCCCCTGAGCCAAACCTATAAAATTAGCTACAGTTACAGGAACTTTTTCGTATTCTAATTTAGCAATAATTACACCTTTCTCGGTAGTAATTTCAGCATAAATTCCATTTTTAAGAGAATCTTTCTTTTTATGTTTTGCCGAAAGGCATGATAATAAAAGCAAAGAAATAACTAGACTCGGGACTATACTTTTTAGCACATGGCAAAATTAAGACTTTGATTTGTGAACCACCTTGTATAAATTTATCTTTGCAGCCCTTTTCAAAAGAAATGTCATTAGATACAGAAATAAACAAACGTCGTAATTTTGGTATAATAAGTCACCCCGATGCTGGTAAAACTACTCTTACAGAAAAATTGCTATTATTTGGAGGAGCTATACAAATAGCTGGAGCAGTAAAAAGCAATAAAATAAAAAAAACAGCTACTTCCGACTTTATGGAAATAGAAAAACAGCGTGGAATATCAGTAGCCACTTCTGTTATGGCATTTGAATACAATAATTATTTGGTAAATATTTTGGATACTCCGGGTCACAAGGATTTTGCCGAAGATACTTACCGAACCCTTACAGCTGTGGATAGTGTAATATTAGTTATTGATAGTGTAAAAGGTGTGGAAGAGCAAACACGAAGACTTATGGAAGTTTGCAGAATGCGGCATACTCCGGTTATTGTTTTTGTAAACAAAATGGACCGCGATGGCCGCGACCCTTTTGATATATTGGAAGAAGTAGAAAAAGAGTTGAATATTGCAGTGAGGCCGCTAAGTTGGCCTATAAATATGGGCAAAGATTTTAAAGGAGTTTATCTTTTATACAATCATTCTTTAAACCTATTTACCTCTAATAAAACGAAACTGAGTGACGAAATTGTTGAGATAGAAAATTTAGATGATGAAAATCTACCGAAACTTATCGGTGAAAAAGACACAAAAAAACTCAAAGATGATGTTGAACTTATAAATGAAGTTTTTGAGCCCTTTGATGTTTCTTTATACAGAGAAGGGTATTTAGCTCCGGTATTTTTTGGCTCCGCAGTAAATAATTTTGGGATAAAAGAATTGTTGGACACATTTGTAGAAATAGCTCCAAGTCCTTTACCTCGCGAAACCACAGCTGGAATGGTAGATGCCCATGAACCAAAATTTAGCGGTTTTGTGTTTAAAATTCATGCTAACATTGACCCAAAACACCGTGACCGTATTGCTTTTTTAAGGGTTTGCTCAGGCAAGTTTGAACGCAATAAATTTTTTCATCATGTAAGGTTAAATAAACAATATAAGTTTAGCAATCCTTATAATTTTATGGCTCAAAGCAAAAACGTGATTGATGAAGCCTATCCGGGCGATGTGGTGGGATTGTATGATACAGGTAACTTTAAAATTGGAGACACCCTAACCGAAGGGGATAATTATATGTTCAAAGGTATCCCAAGTTTCAGCCCCGAATTATTTAAGGAAGTTATAAACACTGACCCTATGAAAACCAAACAATTGGAAAAAGGGATTGAACAATTAACCGATGAAGGAGTTGCACAATTATTTACGCAACAACCAGGCAACCGCAAAATTATTGGCACCGTGGGTGAACTTCAGTTTGAAGTAATACAATATCGATTAAAAAATGAATACAACGCTAGTTGCCGGTTCGACCATTTAAGTTATTTCAAGGCCTGTTGGATGACAGGTGACTCAAATAAAATAGATGAATTTTGCCGTTTCCGTTTAAAGGATGTAGTATTTGATAAAGACGGCAACCGGGTATTTTTGGCCCAAACTGCTTTTGTATTGCAAATGGCTAAGACCAATAACCCTGATATTACGTTTCATGAAACCAGTGATTTTAAGCTGGAAGTGGCCATGTGATATTAGTCACGAACTATCTCTAATTTTACTAATTTTTTCTTCTTGTAATAATATTCAGCTATAATAGCAAACCCATTTTTGTAAAGAATGGTGTAGGAAACATCTGATTTTTGTGCTTCACCATCATGTTTCTTAGCTCTTTCAGTTATGGCCTTGGTAAATTTGGAATGAAAAGCAGGGTAATAATTTAGTTTTGAAAACTGATGATTAGCGAAAAAATTCCAATCATCATTAGTTACCAACACATCTGATTTTTTAATATATTCTCTTGTAAATATTGGATTGTATCGCATAAAATTATCGCGGTCTTCAGTGGTGGTAAACATTTTTAACTCCCCTCGCATGTTTATATAGCTGGTAAGATTTCCTGTATAAGTGCCACCTGGTATCAAATTCATATTTAAAAAGAAACCACTGTCACCATCGGCCTTTACTCCCCAATACTTTGCTTGCCAATAAATTATCTCTTCATCTTTTTGAAATAAAGCACTAAATGGATATACACTAAAATGTTCAGTATGCATTTTAGAATCAAAAGATGCCCACCAAAATCCACGTGAGTCATCACTTGCGGGAAATTGTCCATAATTATCGGCCAATCGTGGTGCAAGATTTCCAAACATGTAGATTTTATTTTTATGCTCAAAAACATAAGAACAATTTAAATCCATTGCTGAATTAAAAGAAAATGCATATTTGGGTAATTTCAACTTATTAATAGAAGAATCGATAAAACGACCATTAGTATTAAATCGGTAAAAAATAATATTTAAATTTCTATGATTTGGCTCAGGAAGTGTTTGAAAAGCAAACACCGTATCATGACTAATTTTAATTATTTGAATAGATGTGTTCTTAATTTTGCTATTTGAACTTGGAGCTTTTATTTCACTAATCGACTCAAGCCTGTTATTAGTTATTTTTTGAAGTCTTAATATCGCCCCTTCAATATTTGCTTGTAATAATTGATTATTTGAAACATAAAACTCCCCTCGCCTTAACTCTGATGTTCCAATTATAAGTTGCTCATAAAGAATATCACCCGATTCAATATCTATCTGCCCATAATAATTTTTAATATTTTGATTGGTAATGTATAATTTAATGTCATCATGCAAAAAGGTAAAAAAATTAGCTGCTTTTTTTCCATTTCCGTCTTCATAATCATATATAGCTTCCCATTTAATATTCAATTCATTATCAATAAGAACTAAATTTAAGGAACTTGTATTATCTTGTTGGGTTACCAAAAGTTGTCCGTGTTCTTGCAAATCAACTAATGCTACTATTTTTTGGCCAGTTTCAGATGTAGGAATAATAAGGCTTTGAGCAGATATAGAATTAACTATAAAGGAAAAACAAAAAATATAGAATACACATTTAATAATATTCATCTTAGTAGAGATACAATATTAGCTAATATCTGTGAATGGCGATAAAATATATTACTCAAAATCTTTAATGACACAACCATGACAATAACTGTTAGAACTTATAAATAAAGAGATTATGAAATTTTAATGGGGTGAATTTAGTAATTAATTTATAATTAAATTAAAATAAATTTTCAATTTTCAATTTATAGTCGTAATTAGCACTCGCATTCAAAAAATACCACTGCTTATACGTAATACATCTACTCAAAATCTTTTAAGACCAAACCAATAGGCCATTAGGATTTTATTACGTTTTAAAAAAGCAGGTATTATGAAAAATTATCAAATTTCCGATCAACAGTTGATTAAGAATTACCGAAATGGTAATGAGGCGTGTTTTGAAATGTTACTCAAAAGGTACAAATCAAAAGTGTTCACTACAATATTCCTAATCGTTAATGATAGGTATATTGCTGAAGATATTTTTCAGGAAACTTTCATTAAAGTTTTAAAAACCTTAAAATCTGAGAAATACACCGAAGAAGGAAAATATTTACCTTGGGTAATGACTATAGCAAGAAATTTGTCCATTGATTATTTTAGAAAAACTAGCAAAATGCCTAAAATGGTTAATTCATCAGGAGAAGATGTTTTTAAAAATCTTCAAATTTTTGACGATAGTAGAGAGGAGCAAATAATTCAAAATCAAAACGAAGCCAAAGTAAGAGAATTAATAAAGCTTTTGCCTAAAGAACAGCAGGAAGTATTGGTACTTCGCCATTATGGTGATTTAAGTTTTAAAGAAATATCTGAAATCACTAAAGTAAGTATTAATACAGCACTTGGAAGGATGAGATATGCTTTACAAAATTTAAGAAGAATGATTGAAGAAAAATCTTTGAGTCTTCGATAAATTTTAAATGACTACATTTCAACTATTTATAAATTATTTACATCTTTTATATACGAACTGACTTTAACGGTCGTTTTAATAATTGAAGTTAAAATTTATAATAATATATGATATGAACACTACTTTTACTGAAAACGATTTAATTCTTTTCATTTATGGTGAAGCCAATCTATTTTTAGAAGCTGAAATCAAAATTGCATTATCTGAAGACAATGATTTAAGAAAAAGACACGAGTCTTTATTGTCAACTATTAAGGTATTGAAAAGTGAAAAATTTGAGCCTCATGATACTTCTTTAAAAATAATTATGGAAGAATCGGCTTTATCACACAGGGAAGAAATTATTTGATTTCTATTTATTAAAACGAATAACTGACGGCTAAGCTCGGAAGTATTGGCAGTTGATTAACACGCTTGTATTTTACTCTATCAAAGTAAAATATATTAGCTCTGTTATATACATTAGTACAACTAAAAATAGCTTCAATATTTCGTAAGTTACCATTGCTTTGTTTTACCTTAAATAATTTTGTAGCCGACACATCTAATCGGTGATAATAAGGCAATCTACCTAAATTTTGCCCGGCATATACTACTCCCAATTGACCATTGGTACTAGTATAATCAGTAGTAGCTCCATTTTTAAAATCAATGTATTCATAAAAACCTTGAGTTTGAGTAAATGGAAATCCAGAACCCATATTCCATCTTGCGCTTATGGAGAAAGATTGGTCCTTTAATAATTTATAGGTTCCTAGGATATTGATATTATGGCGGCGGTCAAAATGAGGTTGATAAGTTTTTATCCCATCATATCTTGAAACGTTATTGTATGAATACACTCCCCAAAAATATAATTTATTATAACTAGCTTTATAGGTAATATCAAATCCATAAGCCCTACCAGTTTCACCGATATAGTCATTTCTCAAATACCAAGGGTGTTTTTGATTTTCCAAATTATCATCAAATATTTTATCGCGATTCACATTGGTTAATTGGGTAAATTCTTTGATATAAACTTCAAAATTAAATTCATTTTCCAAATTCAAATCATATTCAACCCCCAATACAGCATGTGCAGACTTTTGCAATCGACTTGTAAAATCTTTTTTACCAACCTGCTTTGGATATTCTTCAGGGCCGGATAAAAAACCGTAAAATAAATTTACAACATCTCTATCGCTAGATGCACTCATTAAATTTTGAGAATACAAACCTGTGGCTCCTTTCAATCTCAATCTTTTGTTTATATTATACTTTGCCCGCAATCGTGGCTCTGGACTAAATTCACCAAATGAAGAGTAATATTGAAATCTGAAGCCTGGCTCAAGAATTAGTTTTTTATCCATTCTCAGCATTTTATATCTCGCAAAACCATTCAATTCTGTTGTATATTGATTATCGGCTATTGCTCTATTGGCCGAATTGTAAATATTAAAATTGGTACTGAATCCGTTTATTTCTATTCCATATTGAAATTCATCATCTCCTTTATTATTGGTAAAATTCATGCAGGCATAAAATCCATTAACACCAGAACTACGAGGCTTTGCTCCCGATTCTTTTTGAGTCATTTCATAATTACTCCAAGTAAACGTAGCATTTATTAAAGTAGTTGAACCTTGCGGTAATAAGAAAAATTTACTTCCAAATCCTTTTGATATCCAACCATATTGAGAGGCATCTTTAAAATCAACATTATCTTTATGATGAAATCCAAAGAAATTAATTTTTGATCCAGCTGAACTATTGAATGAAATCTTTCCATACAAATCTTCAAAAGAATATGGAAGCTTATTTGGCCCTAAGTAGTTATAAAATATTTTGGAAGATTTATCTAAATATGAATTTTTATAAGAAACAATAAAAGTGCTGCTGCTGCCATCCTCTGGATTAAATTTTTTCAAAGGGCCTTCCAACATAAATTTAGAAGTAAAGGTATTTATATTTATTTTTCCTTTTACCTCATTTTTATCTCCATCACGGGTTTTAACATCTACAATGGCTGAAATTCTACCTCCATACTCAGCACCAAATCCTGCACTGTAGACATCTGTACTCTTTAAAATATCAGAATCAAAAACTGAAAACAAACCGATAGAGTGAAACGGATTATAGAGTGTCATTCCGTCTAAAAGAACTTTATTCATTATAGGCGAACCGCCACGGATATACAACTGGCCGCCTTGATCACCCGAAAAAACAACACCAGGCAAAACTTGCAAAAACTGAACTAAATCAGGCTCGCCACCAATACTAGGTATCATTTTCAGCTCCTTTGAAGTAATATTTGTTACAGAAATATAAACATCCTTTTTCTTTTTTTGCCTTTCGGCTGATACGTTTACTTCATTTAAATCAATACCGGTTTCAATAAGTAAAATATTTTTAGTTACCAGTTTTCCCGATTTAAGAATAATTTCTATGGCTATCGAATCATAACCAAGGGCTTTAGTAATTAAATTATAGGTTCCAGGATTTATCTTTGATAAAACGAATAATCCATCTTCGTCAGTTGTTGTTCCTTGATACGTTTCTTTTAAAAAGACATTAGCAAATGCTACTGGATCCCCAGTTTTTTTATTAAAAACGAACCCGCGCAGTTCAGATTTTTGTGCAAGTGAAAACAGACTTAACAATACGGCACAAATCGTGTAAAATACCCTCATTTAATAGTGGCGCAATTTATTTATTATTTATGGAATGATGGTCATAATTTAACGAGCGGCAATGTTTAATTAACCATTAATGTGTAAAATTGTATTCTATTAATATGAACAGGTTAAAAGTTTCAGGATTTATTTACGGATTATTACTAGTGGGATTTCTACCAGGATGTAAAAAAGATTTCTTTGTTAATGAAAATACTATAGCTATAACTAGCAAACCAACTGCATATAAATTAAATTTACCTAAAAGTTTTCCGCCAATGAAAATCCCAGCATCCAATCCTTTAACCAACGAAGGAGTAGCTTTGGGTAAAAAACTTTTTTATGACCCTTTGCTATCAAGTAATAACAAACAAGCTTGTGGTAGCTGTCATCAGCAAAATGTATCCTTTGTTGACTCGGCTGTTAAATTTAGTAAGGGGGTAACAGGGGTTTTGGGAGGAAGAAATTCAATGCCAATTTATAATGTAGGCTACGCCAAAGCTTGGTTTTGGGATGGCCGAGCCAAAACATTAGAGGAACAAGTGTTTCATCCAATTACCAGTCAAAATGAAATGAATCAAGATTTGGAAGTATTAATTGACGAGCTGAATAATTCTGACGAATATAAAAAAATGTATACTGCAGCGTTTGGCCAAGGAGAAATAACCTTTGATAAAACAACCAAAGCTATTGCCCAGTTCATGCGAACCATTATTGCTTACACTCCCAAACCTTTAGATACTTCAAAATTAAATGCTTCTGAAAAACGGGGGTTGTTGGTTTTTATAGATGAAAAAAAAGGAGATTGTTTTCATTGTCATGAATTGGGAAATTTTATGACTAATTATAAATTTTCTAATAACGGATTGAATCTTAATTCCATTAATGACCCAGGATTATATGCTGTTACCAGAAATCCTGAAGACCTTGGAAAATTTAAAGTTCCCGCTTTAATAAACATAAAATACACTGCGCCTTATATGCACGACGGGCGTTTCAAAACCTTGCGTGAAGTAATAGATTTTTATGATACAGGCTTTCATTTCCATCCTCAAACTAATTATTATTTAGACCCTAATCTTAAAAAGCATTTTGATAATTCTACCAATAAGCCAACTCCACGAACCTGGACTGAACAGGACAAACAAGATATTATAAATTTTATAAATGGATTGGTGGATGAATCAGTAAATACGAACCAAATTTACAGTAAATAATTACTCAAACACCAGACTTCCTACTCTAACTAAGTTGCTCCCCTCTTCAATTGCAATTTTATAATCACTGCTCATTCCCATCGAAAGGGTATTGAAGTTTTCTTTATTATTAAAATATTTCTCCTTCAGATTATCAAAAATATCTTTCAATAATTTAAACTCTTTTCTTACTTGAGTTTCGTTATCTGTAAACGTAGCCATTCCCATTATCCCGCATATTTCAATATTTGGTAACTCTAAAATCTGCTTACAAACTATTTCAGCTTCATCAGGTTTTAAACCAAATTTTGAATCTTCCTCAGCCACATGAAACTGCAATAATATTGGAATGGTACGATTATTTTTTATAGCTTGTTTATTTATTTCCTGCGCCAGTTCATGGCTATCAACGGAATGAATAAGGCTTACAAACGGCGCTATGTATTTTACTTTATTTGTTTGCAAATGCCCTATTAAATGCCAATTGATATCTTTTGGTAAGGCCTCATATTTGGTTACCATTTCCTGAACCCGATTTTCGGCCAACTCTCGTTGCCCGGTTTCATATACTTCCAAAAGTTGTTCAATTGGCCTAAATTTTGAAACCACTACCAATTGAACATTTGACGGTAACTGTTGTTTTATTTTTTCAAGGTTTTGCTTAATCATCGTACTTTTGTATCAAATGAAATTTATAGGTTGTTTATTAATTTTAATACTAACTTTTGCTGCCTGCAAAGAAAAACAAGTAAAAGCATACTCGGGCTATCACTTGCCAAGAAATAAAATGATAACAATACTTACCGATATCGTTTTGGCTGAAGGAAATGAAAAAGTATTGCATAAATATGGTTATAACACCAAAATTTTAATTGATAGTACCTACCAATTTATTTACAAAAAACAAAATATTGAAAAATGGCAAATGGATTCGAGTGTTAAATATTACAGTAGCCATCCGAATGATTTTACTAAAATGATGGATGAGGTGATTGAGAATTTGAACCGCTTAGAAAATTAGGAATCTGGAAAACACTGGGCGATTTGTCATGCGGAGGTACGAAGCATCTTTATTTAAAAAAAGCACCCTTCCTTGCACAGATGCTTCATACCTCCGCATGACAGCAATTGTAAAATAATTTAAAGTGTATCCCAAAGACATAGAAATAAAAATAGGTTTTGATACCATTCGCCAATTGCTGGCTGAGCATTGTTTAAGCCCAATGGGCGAAGCAATGGTTGAAAAAATGGCGTTTTCATTTAATGCTAAAACCATTCAGCTTTGGGTAAACCAAACATCTGAGTTTAAACAACTGATTACCGAAGACGAAACCTTTCCTTCCGATAATTACCTTGATATTTCGAGCACCCTTCATAAACTAACTATTGAAGGAATGCATCTTACCGAAATGGAGCTGCATAATATCCGGCAAATTTGTCGCTTGATTGAGCAGATAACTGTTTACTTTAAAAAACGGGAAGAAAAATACCCAACACTTTTTGCACTGTATACAGGTGTCGAAATTAAAAAAGATATTCTTAAACTCATTGATGCCGTCATCGATGAAAATGGAAAAATTAAACCTTCGGCTTCGCCCCAATTGCTTAAAATTTCAGGTGACATTAGCAAAACCGAGCGAGATATTCACAAGCGTTTAGTTTCTATCTTCAAAAAAGCGAAAGACGAAGGCTGGGCAGGTGAAACGGATATTTCTGTACGTGAAGGAAGGCTTGTAATCCCTATCATTGCGGAGCATAAACGAAAAATTAAAGGGTTAGTTCACGATGAATCCAACAGCGGAAATATTCTGTATATCGAACCTACCGAAATTGTAGAAGCCAATAATAATTTAAGGCATCTGTATTTCGAAAAGCAACGTGAAACCGAACGAATACTTCGGGAAATTACCTTAAAAATAATGCCTTGGTTGCCCAACTTAGAGGAATACTTAAAGAAAATAACCGTTACCGATTTTATAAGAGCCAAAGCTCAACTGGCCATTCGACTGAATGCAGTAAAACCAATTATTAATACAACCAACGAACTTCGCCTTATACAAACCTTTCATCCGCTTTTATATTTAAAACTAAAAAAACTAGGACAAACTCCGGTGCCTTTGGATTTATCACTGAATACTGAAAACCGTATTATGGTAATATCAGGGCCCAATGCCGGAGGAAAATCAGTGGCTTTAAAAACCATTGCCCTTAATCAATACATGCTTCAATGCGGCATGTTGGTGTGCAGTTATCCCGATTCAAAATACACCCTATTTAAAGATATGATGGTGGATATTGGCGACGGACAAAGCATTGATAATAACCTGAGTTCCTACAGCAGCCACCTTACGGCCATGAAACACTTTGTGAATTTTGCCGATAAAAACACCTTCTTTTTTATAGATGAACTTGGTAGTGGCACCGACCCGCAATTTGGCGGAGCCATTGGGGAAGCCGTTTTGGAACGCTTAAATTCAAACAAGGCATTTGGGGTGGTGACTTCTCATTTTAGCAATATTAAAAATTATGCAGGGCAAACGGAAGGTTTTATCAACGGCAGCATGCTGTATGATTTGGAAAAGTACGAACCGCTTTATACTTTGGTTAGCGGCAAACCCGGAAGTTCGTTTGCTATTGAGTTGGCAAAGAAAACAGGTCTCAACAAAGACATTATAGAACGGGCTAAATCCAAGGCCGGTAAAAGCCAGCATCGCATGGAAGAAATTCTTTCGGAGTATGAAAAAGATATCCAAAATGTGCGTTCAACGGAGAAACGAGTGATAGAAAAAGAGGCCCGATTGGACAAACTGATGGCGGATTATGAAGAACTGAAAATCAAACTATCCGGTCAAAAAGCCGATATTATGAATCAAGCCAAACAGCAGGCCAAAGATTTATTGAATAATACAAACAAGCTGATTGAAAAAACCATTCGTGATATAAAAACCGCCAATGCTGACCCTTT
Organism: Chitinophaga pinensis; assembly: GCA_945907065.1. Lineage (GTDB taxonomy): Bacteria > Bacteroidota > Bacteroidia > NS11-12g > UBA9320 > JABWCE01. The sequence continues at coordinate 71,700 of CAMDSC010000003.1, read as the reverse complement.
GGTAACCAAAGCCATTCGCAGTAAACTGGTGGAAGCCGAAAAAGAACTCAAACCTGACCCTCAACCTCAGCCTAAACCTCAACTTGCGCTAAACATAGAAATTGGAACCTTAGTAAAAATAAAAGGCTACGACTCCTTAGGCAAAGTATTGCAAGTAGGTAAAGAAAAAGTATTGGTAGAAATGGGCCTAATAAAATCGCGGCTTAATTTTGACCAGATAGAAATTATTCCTCAATCCAAAGCCCCCAAACCAACTACCAAAATTAGCGGTTATAATTACAGCCAAATAAGTCAGGATTTCAGTCCACGACTGGATGTGCGTGGCATGAGTGCCGAAGAAGCTTTACAAAAAGTTATTACTGCAGTGGATAATGCTTTGGTACTTAGCATCGACAAACTTTGGATATTGCATGGCAAAGGCGACGGCATCCTTCGCAAAATGATACGCGAAAACCTCAGAAAAATAAGCCACATAAAAAAACTGGAAAGCGAACATGCAGACTTTGGTGGCGATGGAATTACGATTGTGGAGTTGGGGTAACTTTGTATTAACTTTTACAAAGTTTAAATCATCTTCCTTTCCAATTATAATTTTTCACTACCGACAACACACCTATAACCGAAATATACACCACATGAAAAATCTGAGCCGGAATTACCAAATCTAGGATTTTTGAACTACGGAAAAACGGAAGGATGGAGGCAAAAAAGGCAATCTCAATACTCAGTTTAGCAAGCCATAAAGTGGCAATCAATGTCCAAGACATTCCAACAAAATAAAAAACCGGGGTTAAAAATAACATAACATTAAACAGATACATGAAAGCCGGAAGCAGTTTTGATTTAAAACTTTTATAATGCCCCGCCTTACTGCCCCAACGGATGCGTTGGTTTACAAATTCATTAAAATTTTGAGGCGGTTCAGTATAAACAATAGCTTCATGGTTTTTTACAAATTGAACACCTCCATGAAATTTATCATAAATTTTATGCATCAAAAATTCATCGTCGCCACTGGGGATATGCTCGTTTCCTTCAAATCCATTTACCTCATAAAAAGCAGATTTTCGGTAGGCAATATTGGCTCCGTTGCACATATTAGGATGGCTGTTTTGGACCGAAGCCGCCCCAATTCCAATAAGGCTTAAAAATTCCAATTGCATCATTTGGTTCCAAAAACCTGGTCGTTCAAAAAACATTATAGGCCCCGTTACCATTTTTATTTCGGAAGAATGAAAAGCAGAAGTCATTATACTTAGCCAATCAACACCAAACTCACAATCCGCATCAGTGCATACAATGAGTTCACCTTTTGTATTTTTTAAAGCTTTATTGATAGCCGATTTTTTGCCAAACTCGTTTTCAGATAATTTAACCACCAAAGGTTTAAAATTCCTAATTCGTAATTCGTAATTCGTAATTACCCCCAAAGTATCGTCAGTTGAATGGTCATCCACAATTATTACCTCCAAATTTTTGAAATCAAATTTTTGTTGGTCTAATGATTTCAGGATAGTTTGAATAGTATTGGCTTCATTGCGACAAGGAATAATAACTGAAACCATAATTCCTAATTCCTGATTCCTAATTCCTAATTCCCTAATCCCAACCCAGCCTTTTATAAACCAAATTACGAGGCATACATAAACCAAAAGTGGTATTAAAACCAAGTACCATATCATTCTTTGTTATTAAACTTTGTAAACAATAAAGTAAAAGCACCGATAACAGAAGGTATCATCAAATTAATTCCCCAAATTAAAATACTTGCTGCCACAATCTGTATTTCAGGCACATTAGTAAATCTTAAAACTGCCATGGCTACAGTCATTCTAATTCCTATCTCAGAAATAGAAAAAGTAGGAATAACGGTTTGTACAAAGAAAATGGCCGGAATAAAAACTATGTATTGCCACCAAAGCATACCTACATTAAAGAATGAAAGCACCAAAATATATTGGCTCAAAAAAATTAAATATCTAAAAAAAGAAAGCAAGGATATATACTTTAATCCAGAAATATTAAGAATAGAAATTCCCTCTATAAAATAATTAATATGCTTATTCCCATTGAACCAAACCTTTAACTTACGAAACAAGAAAGGTAAGTTCCAAAAAATAAAGAGATAAATTACGGGAATAGCTACAAATGAAATTTTCGTCCATTTTCCTAACATTGCTCCTACCCATGGATCACTAGCAATAAAAAGAAAAAAACCAGGAAGACCTATAAAAAAAGTTATAAGCAGCTGGCTCATACTGCCAATAATGGTTAAAGCTATAACCCGAGTATCCAATTTATTTTTTAAAAAAAGTATTCTACCTGCAAACTCTCCTGCCCTGTTTGGTGTAAATGAACTAACTGCCACGCCACCCATTACAGCAGAAAAAGCCTTAAGAAAAGATAGAGGTTCAATATTTATTATTAAAAATTTCCACTTAACTGTTTCAATTCCCCAATTAATAAAAATAAGCAAAACCGCTAATAATAGCATCCACCAATTGGATTGGAGACTATTATTAAATAAATCTTTATACCCTGAAATATCAAAACCAAAGAGCCGCTTATACAGAAAAATACCACATAATGCAGCTATTCCTATTTTTAAAAGCCAATAGAAAGTGGATTTAAATTTGGGTGATTTTATATCAATACTCGGCATTTTTTAGTAAATGCAAATCAACTACAAAAAATGCATTAACTACAATCAATAAAAACAATTTAACACAAGAACAATTTAACAATTTAACAAAAATCCGTCTATGTTTGTAACCATGACCGACAGGCCAATTGACAGAGAATACGACCGGATTATTTTAGGGTTTGACCCCGGAACCAACATAATGGGATACGGAGTAATTGGTATTACCGGCAAAAAATTTGAGATGATAACCCTTGGTATTATTCATTTAGCCAAACTTGAAAATCATGCTCTTAAACTTCAAAAAATACATGAACGAAGCCTTAGCCTGATTGACATGTATAACCCAGATGAAGTAGCTTTGGAAGAACCTTTTTTTGGCAAAAATGTACAATCCATGTTAAAACTTGGCAGGGCACAAGGAGTAGCAATGGCAGCAGCTTTGCACCGGGGACTACCTATTTTTGAATATACCCCAAAAAAGGTTAAAAAATCAATAACCGGAAATGGAAATGCCAGTAAAGAACAAGTAGCGGCAATGCTTCAATCGTTGCTCAATTTTCAGGATTTACCCAAATTTTTGGATGCAACCGATGCTGTGGCTGTGGCTTTATGTCACTTTTTTCAATCGGGTAATTCAGCCGAAGGATTGAGTAAACAATATACGGGCTGGGATGCATTTATTAAGGATAATGATGAAAGAGTAAAAAAATAAAGGAATGTTCAATACGCAATTTTCAACGCTCAATTATCAATTTCTGGACTTACAAAAATTTAATATTGCGAAGCCAAATGAACATTGAAAATTGAGCATTGATTATTGAAAATTATTTTTTTAAAAATATATTTACTAAAAATATACGTTCCTTCTAACATTAGAAACGTGCTTAGCCAAGCGAATAACTTGCTTGGTATATCCAAATTCATTGTCATACCAAACGTATAAAACAATACTTTTTCCATCAGGCGAAACGATGGTAGCCGGACTATCAAAAACCGATGGAGTTGAACTACCTATAATATCGCTTGAGACCAATTCCTGATCAATTGAATATTTAATCTGGCTTACCAAAGGACCTTCCAAAGCTGCTTTTTTCATAATCGCATTTACATCGGCAATAGTGGTAGCCTTTTTAACATTAAGACTCATAATAGCTAACGAACCATTCGGTATAGGAATACGAACGGCATTAGCAGTAAGTTTGCCTGCTAAACCCGGTATTACTTTAGCAATGGCCGAAGCCGAACCAGTTTCAGTAATTACCATGTTTACAGCTGCTGAACGGCCACGACGGAATTTTTTATGCATATTATCCAACAAGTTTTGGTCGTTGGTATAGGCATGGACGGTTTCGATATGACCATGTTCTATCCCTAAATTATCTTCAATTACTTTTAAAATCGGTACAATTGCATTGGTAGTGCATGATGCCGCTGTAAAAATTTTCTCATTAATAATATCTTGTTGCTCATGATTTACACCATAAACAATATTTGGCAAATCGCCTTTACCTGGGGCAGTTAGCATAACCTTGCTAATACCTTTTGATTTTAAATGCAAAGCCAAAGATTCTCTATCTCTAAAAGCTCCGGTATTATCAATCAAAACAGCATTAGTAATTCCATACGATTCATAATCAATATCATCGGGTTTACTAGCTTCAATCATTTTTACAATCTGTCCATTTATAATTAAAGCTTTATTGGCTAAATCTTCAACAATGGTACCTTTAAATTCACCATGAACAGAATCCATTTTCAACAAGGCTGCTCGTTTTAATATATCGGCATCACTGCTGGAGCGGGTTACAATAGCTTTTAATTTTAGCTGCTGCCCTTTTCCTGATAATTTGATCAACTCGCGGGCAACCAATCTTCCAATTCTTCCAAAACCATATAAGACCACATCGGTTGGTGCAAGAGCTGCCATATCCTGGCCTATAAATCCTTTTAATTTATCCATTAAAAAAGAAGACATATCTGAAAAGTTACCTTTTTCATTGGTCCATTCATCACTCAATTTACCTATATCAATTTTTGAAGGAGCCAAATGTTCAATTAGCAATAATTCATTTGCTAATTTGGAAGTGGCATAAATATCAATTGTTTTACTGATGATATCTTCAGCATATTTATGAAGTTTTTGAGCCTCAGAACTACTTACGTCAATTAGGTTGTTTCTAAAAAAAACGAGTTCTACCGACTTCTCGTATATGAGTTTACTTACGGCGTTGATAAGATCAGCACTCGCCTTTTCTTTTTCTACCCACGATTCAAGTTCCTTGTCGTAAGCATCTTTTTTAATTTGTAAAGTGTTTGTATTCATTAAAATTGACGTTAAAAATTTTAAAATTTAATTAGATTGCAAAGGTATACGAAATCTATATTTTTTAAAACTTACCGTTCATAAAAAAAGTATACTTATTAACTGTTTATAACCAATTGGGTTGGTTATCCAAATCATCGTCATTTTTTATTGATTAGATATTTTTTAGCAACCATTCACTTATTTTTGGTCTATTAAAAAAACAAACAATAAAACATATGCTAAAAAAACTAACTTTAACATTGCTAGGCTGTTTTCTTTTCATATTCACAGCAATTGCTGGCCAATCTGCTGGCGGTCAAGTTACATATCGATATCTGGGTAATTATAAATTTGAGGTTAAATATAAGGTATATAGAGATTGTAGAGGAATACCAAATAATTTAAGCAGTTACACAATTCGATGTGCTAGCACAAATGCTACCAAAACACTCAAAAGTACTCGAATAAGTATTGAAGATATTACACCCTTTTGCACCTCAGCTGGCAAACCGTGTAACCCTTCCAATACAACAGCTGGCAATGGCTTTGAAGAACACACCTATTTGGATACACTGGATTTTAATGGAACTGAGTCCGCCTTTAAAAGTTGTTGTATCATTCAGATTGGGATTGGGGAATGTTGCAGAAATGGGGGGATTACAACAGGTTCTGGTAATCAAAATTTCTGGGTATTTAGTACTTTAGATTTATGCAACGCTGCCACCAATTCATCTCCGGTATTTAGTTTTAAACCGCTCTATATTCATTATACAAATGAGCCTTTAATGCTAAGCTATATTGCAAAAGACACCATTGACAACGATTCATTATCTTATAGTTTTACAGACCCAATGCAAGATTGGAACACCAAAACAAGTTGGACAAGTGGTTTGGATTCAAAAAATCCTTTTACAGCCTATTACCCCAGCGGGTATAACAAAACCAAAGGCCCAAAACCTGATAATAATCCTCCAATTGGAATTTATTTAAATCCAATAACAGGTAATCTTATTGGGACTTTTATCAATGCGTCAGAGGCAACAATTTTGGCTATTTCTGTAAAAGAATGGCGAAAAGATAATACCGGAAAGTATATTCAGATTGGTGAAATAATTATAGATCAGATGTTCTACTCAATCACAGGTTATAATCATCAGCCAAGTATCAACCAGCAAGTAAATCATAAAATATGCGAAGGGCAAAATTTTACCATAGATATTACACCAGATGATTACCCATTTAATCAAGTTCCGCCGGCTGCTAATATTTTAAACGATACCGTAAAAATCACCTGGGATAAAGGCATTAAAAATGCTAGCTATACGATTGCAAACTCAAGTGTTAAATTACCAGTTGGGCGATTTTCGTGGACACCTGCTACCGGCGATTCAAAAAAACTTCCGTTTATGTTTAGTGTAATAGCAACCGATAATGCCTGCCCAAGAAATGGCATTACTATTAAAACATTTTCATTAACAGTTTACCCAAAAATAAATGTTAGCAGTACCATCAAAAAGGTTAATAATTATACTTATACAGCAGGAATTAATGTTAGTAATAAAAAATACAATTATGTATCAGGAATATTCATCACTTCCTCAAATCAAGAAGACACTCGCAACTATTATTTTAAATCCTCTAACAATGTTTATTCATCATTAGAAAACGATACTTTCGTGTTTAAGAAAAATGGAACTTATGTTATCAATACCTCGTTCATATCTGAAACAGAGTGCAATTCTACAACGGTTCAGGATACAATAAAAATTTCAAATATTTTGGAATTAAATTTAGGAATAGATGCTCAAGGTATTTATACCGATACTAGTTTATGTCAAAATTTAAAAACTAGACTAAGAGCCAAAGTTATAAATGCTAAACGGCCTGTTACTTATAATTGGAAAACAAAAACCAATACTTTAACTGATACAATGGGTTATTATGATCAGTCATTTGCAAAGGATGACACTTTATTTTTGAGTATAAAAGATGCTAACAATAATACAAATTCAACCTATAGGGCCATCAAAGTATTGAGCAACCCAGCTATATCTTCAGGGTTAGATAAAATAGTTTGCCCAGATGTACTCACCAAATTAAAAGGAAAAAACAGTAATACCGGAATTTTATCCTGGAATTGGTATAAAGACAGCAAAAACATAGGAAGTACTGATTCCATTGACACTTATACAGCAGGAACTTATATTACTGGTGCAACTAATGCAAATGGGTGCACAACCTTCGATACTATTGTTTTAACAAATTATAAACTTACAAATATTGATTTAATATCTAGAGTATATTGTCAGGAAAAGAAAGAAATAAATCAATCTGAAATTTTCAAGTTCAATCCCAACGAAAAATTTACATATATAAATTGGTCATTACTAAAAACACTACCAAAACCAACAGGTAATTCAAATTTTATATCGGATTTGTTATTTGATAATGACCCAACTTCAAAATATGATTATAATATCAGGTTTGACGATTCAAGGATTTTTATTCAGTTTACCAATAAAGATTCTTTAGTTTTAAAAGCAACTGCAATTGATACCAACGGTTGCTTTAATACAGATACAATGACTATCACTATAATTAAAAAACCATTTGTGAGTATTGTAAGTTCAATAATTACCAAGTGTATGAACCAAGCATTGGACATGAATTTATATGGCAATTCCAATGGCACTCACAAATGGATTCCAATTAATCGTAATGGTTTTGCAACTTGGACATCCGCTCCGAAAGGGGATTCATTATTAACAGGTACATTTACAAAACCAGGTTCTTACAAAATAAAGTTGGAAGCAACTATAGAAATTTGCACAGTAAGTGATTCTTTAATTATCAATGCCTTGCAGTTGCCCAAACCTGTTATAACAGTAACCTTCAGAAATCCATCTGTAATATTTAAAGACTTTAGCACCAATATTAAAAGCCGAAAATGGTTTATTAATAATATTTTATATTCAACCGATGATTCATTGGCTATAAGTAGAACTTTTGCTCACATGCAACCTATACGACTTGAACTTACAGATAATATTGGATGCACAAAAGACACCACCATTATTATGAATACCTTGGGAATATCAAAAATAAAATCGTCTAAAATTGAGGTTTATCCCAATCCTGCGAACACTTTTCTAGTTCTCAAACAGTTAGACACTTGGGTACCTTCGACGTTTGAAATATTTAATGTATTGGGTATAAAAGTAATAAGTGGAATCACAAAAAGCAAGGAAGAACAAATTGACTTACTGAATTTGAAACCAGGCCCCTATTATTTAAAATATACTACAGAAGTAGGAACAGTTTCAATAGCATTTATTAAATCAGAATAAAAATTCAGTAGTTCCGGATGGCTTATATTATAGGTATTTCAGGTGGAAGTGCTTCGGGCAAATCAACGTTTATTAAAAAATTAAAGGAGGTTTTTAGCGATACAGATTTATCAGTTTTATCTCAAGACCATTATTACAAACCTTTGCATTTGCAGCTAATAGATAAAAATGGTGAAATAAATTTTGATGAACCGGAAAGTCTTAATCTTGATAAATTTTTAGCCGATATTGAAATTTTGGAATCTGGAAATGAATTAGTTATTGATGAATATCATTTTAACAATTTTAATAAAATACCAAACATAATCACAATCAAGCCTGCTGCAATAATTATAGTAGAAGGCTTATTTATTATGAACCGCAGTGATATTTCAAATAAACTGGATTTAAAAATTTTTATTGATGCGGATGAAGAAATAAAATATAACCGAAGACTAAAACGGGATTCAGAAGAAAGAGGAATGGATATTTCTGAAATTCATTATCAGTGGCACAGTCAGGTTGTTCCCTCATTTAAGAAATACTTACTTCCTTACAAGGAAAAAGCTGATATTTTGATAACCAATAACTATGATTTTGAAGTAGGATTAAATTCAGTAATTGAACGAATAAATAAATTGTAATCCCTAATTTATTTAGGCCGCTTGCTCAAAAAACTTTGCAATTTTTTCCTGAACAAATGATTTTTTGATTTCAACTTTCTCGTCATTATTTGATGGCGCATCATACATTGCATCCATAAAAATAGATTCACAAATACTTCTTAATCCACGTGCTCCTAGTTTGCAATCGTATGCTGTATCTACAATAAGTTCAATAATTTCATGCGACACCACCAATTCCTTATTTTCAAGTTCAAACAATTTTTTATATTGTTTTAATAATGCATTTTTAGGTTCTAATAGTATTCGTTTTAAGGTAGCTTTATCTAATGGAGAAAGATTAGCCAAAACTGGCAACCGACCTAAAATTTCAGGAATAAGACCAAACTTTCGCAAATCCGTAGCTGAAACATTTTCAAGGATATTTTCAGTTGATTTCCTTTCATTAGTAGATTTAAAGCCAACTGTTTGTTTATTAAGTCGTCGTTCTATTATTCTGTCAATTCCTTCAAAAGCACCACCACAGATAAATAATATATTACTAGTATCCACAGCTATATATTTTTGGTCGGGATGTTTTCTTCCTCCTTGTGGCGGAACATTTGTAATGGTTCCTTCTAATAATTTTAATAAAGCCTGCTGAACACCTTCGCCAGATACATCACGAGTGATAGATGGATTATCTGATTTTCTTGATATTTTATCCATCTCATCAATATAAATAATACCCCTTTGGGCAGCTTCAACATTGTAATTAGCAGCTTGCAAAAGTCGGGTGATTATACTTTCTACATCTTCGCCAACATATCCAGCTTCTGTTAAAACGGTGGCATCAGCTATGCAAAATGGTACATCTAATATTTTTGCAAGTGTTTTGGCTAAAAGGGTTTTTCCTGTACCGGTTTCCCCAATCATTAAAATATTACTTTTTTCAAGTTCCACCCCGTCATCTCCAACATCCGAAGCAAGGCGTTTAAAATGGTTATAAACCGCTACTGAAAGTATTTTTTTTGCTTGATCTTGACCGATAACCCATTGGTCAAGGTGTTCTTTAATATCTTTTGGTAATAATACTTTTGAAGGTTTGTACTTCAGCCCTTTTGTTTTTTTGCCAGAACTGTCCTCTTCTAATATTAAAACAGCCTGTTGTATGCAATCATCACAAATGTTTCCTTCAACACCTGTTATAAGTATTCCAACCTGGTTTTTAGGCCGTCCGCAAAAAGCACAAATGGGTTGCGCCATTATACAATTTTCTTAATCAATACCTCATCCACCATGCCATAAGCTTTAGCTTCATCGGCAGTCATCCAATAATCACGATCACTGTCTTTTTCAATTTTTTTGAAAGGTTGACCCGAATGATTTGCTAAAATATCGTAAAGTTCTTTTTTTAATTTTTGAATCTCTTTAACCGTAATTTCCATATCTGAAGCCTGACCTTGAGTTCCTCCCAAAGGTTGGTGAATCATAATACGAGAATGTTTCAAAGCAGTACGCTTTCCTTTTTTACCTGCACACATCAATACAGCTGCCATACTTGCAGCAATACCGGTGCAAATGGTACTTACATCACTGGTAATGTATTGCATTGTATCATAAATACCCAAGCCAGCATAAACCGATCCTCCAGGTGAGTTAAGGTATATTTGAATATCACGACCGGGATTAGAAGAATCTAAAAATAATAACTGACCAACAACAATATTGGCCACATTATCATCTATTCCAGTTCCTAAAAATATAATTCTATCCATCATCAATCGTGAAAAGATATCCATTTGAGATACTCTCATTTCACGTTCCTCAAGAATATAAGGAGTCATATTTTCAATATAATGATCTACATGTAAGCTATTTATTCCTAAATGCTTGGTTGCGTATTTTTTAAATTCTCTACCGTCGTTCATGGTTGTTTTATGGTTAAATTGTTATACTTTTTATTTTTAAAAATCTTTGATTAATGATTATGTTGGTGATTATGTACCTTGATCATATCATAAAAACCCTCAACTGTTGTTTTTTGTTCTACAACAGTTACAACATTTTTTAAGTGATTAATAACTGCACGTTGAATAGCTATTTCTCTCACTTTATCCATAAACCGTTGATCCTTTTTTTGTTTTTCAGTAAACTCCTGCACCCAAGCAAACTCAGGATTTGAAATACCATAATTGCGAAGCAAACTTGCTGAATAACCCAAGGCAGTTTGATTAAATTCATCTTCTGATATTTCAATATTATATAATTTTATTGCTTTTTCCTGAATAAGCTGATAACGCAATGATCCTGATTCCTTTTCATATTTTTCATTTGCATTTTCAGGAGTATAAGCTTCGGGATGTGAATCAATTAACCAACGTGTAAGGAAAGTATCCGGCAATTCAAAATTATGTTTGTCCATTATAAAATGATCCAATTCATGTTCTAAATGATGCTCACTTTCTGAATTATAATATATCTCCACATTCTCTTTCACTTTAGACTTAAAAGTTTCTTCATCTGTCACAACCCCGGGGCCAAACACTTTATCAAATAAGTCCTGATTAATTTCGGAAGGAGTAAATTTTTGAATATTCTTCACTTCGGCTTCAAAATTCGGATTCAAATCAATTAATCCTTCTTTTGGAATACCTGTTGCAGAAGCCATCACTGTTTCATTATCGTTAAACAACGTATTGATATTTACAAACACTTTATCCCCTGTTTTTTTATTCATAAACAAGTTTTTAGTTGATTCATCCTTTACCAATTCAGGAATCACAGTCGTTTCCTTTCCTGTAACTCCACCTTCCAAAGGTTTGTTTTCGTTATCCAATTCGGTAAGAATAACTAAAATACTATCCGATTCGGAAGTGCTTTCTTCAACTTTTTCAAGCACACCATGACGACGGCAAAGATTGCTAATTTCTGCTTCTACTTCTTTATCATCTACTTCTATCACATATTTTGTAATACTGTCTTTATCTGAAATATTAAATTCAAAGTTGGGAGCTAAACCTAAATCAAAATTAAAGGTAAAGTTTTCTGATTTATCAAAATCAACATCCGATGGAGTATTGATACTTAAAAGTGGTTGACCTAAAATATCAATCTCATTATCCTTTAGATAACCATACATTTTTTCGGTAGCCAATTTATTTACTTCATCTGCTATAAATGTTTTTCCATAAAGTTTTTTTATCATAGATACTGGCGCGGTTCCTGGCCTAAATCCAGGAATTTGAGCCTTTTTACGATAAACTTTTATTTGTTCATCTACTTTAGGTTCGTAGTCAGCTTTTTCCAAATTTATTGAAAGAGTGCCATTAAGATTGTCGATTTTTTGAAATGATATGTTCACTATATATTGATATTATTTTTTAGGTGTGCAAAGCTAGTTTGTTGCAAAAGGTTTTCCAAAAAAAATGACCTGTCAGAATTTCACAAAGTAAGACAGAATGCCAAGTAGTATTAGAATTACCCCTGTTATTTTTTTTTCATAATGTTCCAAAAAATGCAATCTGAATCGCTCCATAGTCTTTTTGCCCGAAAGGGTAAGTGCAGTGATACCAATAATAGTTATGGCCAAATAAATTGCTGAAACAGCAATTATTCCTTTCCAACCATAGGTTCCGGCTTTAAAATAAAAAGTTTCAACTTCTAGACATGGAGAAAAAAACATAGCAACCGCCATTGTGGTTACAATTTTTGCAAACGAATGTGTTTTTAATTTAACTTTTTCGTCATGATGATGATGATCTCCAAGACTCACATAAATAATTCCAAAAAGAATCAATAAAAGCGGAGCAAACCATTCGGTAAATCCACTCATTTTATTGGCTGCTTCCATTCCGATGATACCAATAATGACCCCTAAAATAATGGTACTTAAAACATGAGCCAAACTTACAACAACTGATAATTTAAAAGTTTGTCGGCGACTCCATTTTTCACTCTTGGCCAATAAAGCCAATGGCAACCAATGATGCGGTACTAAAACATGAATAAGACTAAGTAGTAGGCTAAATGCAGCTAACTGAAGCATAAAGAAATTTAGGCTCCGATTTGCTTTTTAAGATTTTGAACCTGATTTTCCCAAACCATTTCAAATTCATCATAATTTTCTTCTTCGGCATAATCACAAACGATTAATGCTAAATCATCCGTTACTTCGTCCTTATGAATTATAAATTCTAGAGTTTCATTAACATTAGGCCCGTCAATCCAACGAAACTTAATATGTTTACGATTTTGATTTTTAACCAATTCGCCTTCGATAGTTTCGCCATCATCCCATGTAAAAACATAATTATTTCCATGAACAGAAACATCATCTGCAAACCACGAAGATAGGCCTGAAGGGGATGATATATAGGTAAATAAAGTATTTGCCGAGCAATGCATTGGAAATTCCAATTCTATTCTTTGCCGCTTGTCATTTATTTTAGAACTTTGCATACGATTCGAGAATTAAAAAATATACTTTTTAGGGTATAAAAAAAATTAAAGTTCGCGAATATAGTAAAAATATGCTAAAATGGAAAGGGTTTGATAAAAGGTTCTTGATTGAACATAAATGGGTGCTTGTGTTTTGGGCCAGTTTTATTATGTTTTGCATAGCTTCTGTTATCATTACCCCTTATGGGAATTTTAATATTTGGTTAAGCAATCATTACCAAAATAACTTAGGATTTCTTTTTAAATACTATACCAATCTTGGTGAAGAGTGGCTATTAGTGCCAATCGGTGTTATTCTAATTTTTATAATCAGAAGTTCAAATTTCACAATTCGGCTTGCAGTCACATTTATTATTAACTCACTTTTAACTGTGTTTTTAAAATTTGTAGTATTTGATTACAATCGCCCTAAACTAGTACTTCACAAATTTAATTTGGTATTTACCGAAGGGGTTTCCGTTCATGAATATCATAGTTTTCCTTCCGGTCATTCATCCGCAGCATTCGCTATAGCACTAACTTTGGCATTTTGGTTTAAAAATAAAAAAGTAAGTTTAATTGTTATTTTAATGGCTATTGGGGTTGGGTTAAGTCGAGTTTATTTGCAACAACATTTTTTAGAAGATGTAACAGGTGGGGCTATTATTGGTTTAATTTCGGCCTGGTTAGCAAGTGGATTTAATTGGGAGCCAAAACAAATAAATAGCAATTGAAAAGAATGATAAAAAAATACCCTCATTTATTAATAACCATAATTGCCGCAGCAGGTTTTATTCCTTTTTTGGGGGCTGTTCATTTATTTGATTGGGATGAAATAAACTTTGCTGAAGCTGCACGTGAAATGATTTTAACCGGCAACTATAGTCGGGTGCAAATAAATTATGAACCTTTTTGGGAAAAACCCCCCTTGTTTTTTTGGATGCAGGTGGGATGTATGAAACTGTTTGGTATTAGTGAATTTGCAGCTAGATTACCCAACGCCATTTGCGGAATTTTTACCCTAAATATTTTATACTTTTATGGCAAAAAACTATTTAATGAAACGTTGGCTTGGTGGTGGGTTTTGCTTTACTTAGGTTCCATTACTCCCCATTTTTATTTTAAAAGCGGGATTATTGATCCCTGGTTCAATCTCTTTATTTTTCTTGGTATTGTTCAACTTTATTTAGGTGCCAATAAATCCGAAGCTAGAACAAAAAATTATATTTTATGTGCACTTTTTTTAGGCTTAGCCCTACTTACCAAAGGCCCGGTAGCCATATTAATAGTTGGGCTATGCGGCTTGGTTTATTTAATAGTCAATAAATTTAAACTTTACTTCAGCTTCTTTGATTTATTCGTCTTAACAGTTTCAATGCTAATTATTCCTTTGCTTTGGTTTTTGCCCGACTGGCTTACTAATGGATTTTGGTTTACTAACGAATTTTTAAAGTACCAGGTTGATTTATTTTTACACCCTGTGGCGTCGCATGGTCAGCCATGGTTCTATCATCCTGTAGTACTTTTAATCGGGTGCTTTCCGGCTGCAATTATTGCTTTGCCATATATTTTCAAAACCGACAATTCAAATAATGAATCGTTTATAAAATGGATGAAAATTATGTTTTGGGTAGTGTTGATTTTATTTTCAATGGTAACCACAAAAATTGTCCATTACTCATCACTGTGTTATTTACCATTGACTTTTTTAGGGGCTTGGGGTTTGCATCAGTCCGATGGATTTTTAAAGCTTTGGCAAAAAATACTGATTGGAATTGTAGGTTTTATTTATAGCCTCATTTTTTTACTAATCCCTTTAATTACTTCCAACACCACAGTTAAAAAATATGTTTTAACAAAAATTAATGACGATTTTGCAAAAGAAAACATTTTAACTTCCACACCTTGGTTAGGTTGGGAATGGATTTTTGGAATACTGTTTTTATCTATTCTTATTATTGGTTTTATTTACAATAACTCTGAAGGAAAAGGTATAAAAATTTGGCTCATCGGAAATGCTGTGTTTTTATTAGAACTTGGAATTTTTGTAGTTCCTAAAGTTGAAAACCACGTTCAAGGAAGTATTATAAATTTTTATAAAGGCCTGCAAGGAAAAGACATTTATATTGAAACCGTTGGTTTTAAAAGCTATGCCCATTATTATTATACTCAAAAAAGTAACCCCAAAAAATCAGAGGGATTGCATAAAGAAACTTTCGAATATTGTGTACAACAAGGTATTGATACCATTGGCCAGTTGAGCGAAAGCCAGCGTGGGCTAGTAAATAGCTTTAAAAAACAGTGGTTTTTGAAAGGTGAGATTGATAAGCCGGTTTATTTGGTTTATAAAATTAACCATAATGAAGATATGGATACCAACCGACTATTTAAGCTTGTAATGAATAAAGGTGGTTATAAAGTTTTTAAACGAGAGAAAATATAAATCTATGTAAGTTTATACTCCGAAATATTTAATTGCAAATGGGCGATTGCTTTTTCTGAAACTGTTTGTTCGGCTTTTTTCTTGGTTTGGTGTAAGGCATCTAACAAAAGTTCATCATCAATATAAACTCCTATTTTAAATAATTTTCCATGTCGATCAATCACTTCCTCTATTAATCTAAAATCAACCACCTTTTTATTTTTTTGCCCCCATTGAATTAGGATGCTTTTGTAATTTTCATGAATTGTATCCAAATTTTCAATATCAATATAAGGACGAATTAGTTTAGTAATTACAAATTTTTGAGCTACTTTAAAACCATGGTCAAGATAAATTGCACCTGTAAAAGCTTCCAGTGCATTACCAGCAATACCATAAAGGTTAGTGGTTTTAGTTTTGCGAAGCGAATCGTTAAGCGTTAGCAGCTTTTCAATACCCAATTTTCGGGCAATATTTGAAAGTTGCTCACGGCTCACAATTTTTGAACGCATTTCTGTAAGATAGCCTTCGCCTTTTCCCGGAAATTTTTTGAAAACAAATTCAGCAACTACCAAATCAATAACCGCATCTCCCAAGAACTCCAATCGCTCATTGCTATAGCGTTCTGTATTTTTATGCAATACCGCCGAGTTATGCATAAAAGCCTGATGATATAATTTTAAATTAACAGGATACACACCTGTAACACCTCGCAATAATTTTGCAAAAGTTTTATCTTCTTTATTCCTAAACAGAAATGGTATTAGCCCTTTGCGGCTCAAAATTTAAATATATTTCTTAAAGATAACGGATACATTGTGGCCACCAAAACCAAATGTATTGCTCAATGCAGTATTAACTATTCGTTTCTGAGCTTTATTAAACGTAAAATTGAGACGAGAATCCAATTCTGGATCATCGGTAAAATGATTAATAGTTGGTGGAACTATATCTTCTTTTATAGCCATAATAGAGGCCACAGCTTCCACGGCTCCTGCCCCGCCCAGTAAATGCCCAGTCATGGATTTAGTTGAGCTTATATTTAATTTATAAGCGTGGTCGCCAAACACACTTTTTATAGCTATTGTTTCTGCAATATCGCCTAATGGAGTACTTGTTCCATGCACATTGATATAATCAATATCTTCAGGTTTCATTCCTGCATCGGCTAAAGCAATGTTCATTACATTAATTACACCAATACCTTCGGGATGTGGAGCCGAAATATGATAAGCATCGGCAGATAAACCTCCTCCAGCTAATTCAGCATAAATTTTAGCACCTCTAGCCAAGGCATGGTCTAAACTTTCCAACACCAAACATGCAGCACCTTCGCCTAATACAAATCCATCGCGGTTCATATCAAACGGGCGTGAAGCTGTTAAAAAATCATCGTTTCGTTCGCTCAACGCTTTCATTGAATTGAAACCACCCATGGCGGCTTCATTCACACAGGCTTCGGAACCTCCGGTGATAATAACATCTGAAATACCTTGCTGAATATACTTAAACGCATCAAAAATGGCATTGTTGCTAGATGCACAAGCCGAAACGGTGGTAAAATTAGGACCTCTTAAACCGTATTTAATGGAAATGTGACCTCCGGCAATGTCGGAAATCATCATTGGAATAAAAAAAGGGCTAAAACGAGGCGTACCATCGCCTTTGGCAAAATCTGTACATTCCTTTAAAAAAGTGGTAAGTCCGCCAATACCCGACCCCCAGATAACTCCGGTTCTATCAGGATTAAATTTACCTTCAATTTCAGCATCCCTAATAGCTTCATCTGCCGAAATCATGGCATACTGAGCAAAAGGATCCATACGGCGAGCCTCTTTTCTGTCCATGTAATTTTGGGCATCAAAGTTTTTTATCTCGCAGGCAAATTTTGTTTTAAATTTTTCAGCATCAAAACGAGTAATTAGGTTGGCACCACTAGTACCATTGCACAACGCTTCCCAGTATTCTGGAGCGGTATTACCAATGGGCGTAAGGGCACCAATACCTGTTACAACAACTCGTTTCAAATGATTTTGATTTTTACTTTACGTTGGCAGAAATATAATCTACTGCTTGTCCTACTGTACCAATCTTTTCGGCTTGGTCATCTGGAATAGCAATGTTGAATTCTTTTTCAAATTCCATGATTAATTCTACTGTGTCTAATGAATCAGCGCCAAGATCGTTTGTGAAACTGGCTTCTGTAGTAACTTCTGATTCTTCTACGCCAAGTTTGTCAACTATAATGGCTTTAACGCGTGATGAAATGTCTGACATTTTTTTTAGTTTTATATTATTGGGGCAAAGATTAATTTTTTAGAATAAATAGACAAGCTAAAATTTTAATGATTTTTACAACAGATAAAATCCAATTTCTGATTTTAATTTTTTATAAATCTTGATCTGCTTATTGCACTATCAGATACTATTTCTAAGGTATAAACTCCTTCACACAATTGGGCCATATCTATTTTTGCTTTAGGCAAATCCACGTCTTTTGTTAAAACTATTTGCCCTAAGGAGTTTAAAACCTTTATCTGAAAGGGCTTTGAATTATTGGTTTCAATAGTTAAGGTTTGATTAACCGGATTGGGATAAATTTTTATTATATCATCTTTTAAAAATTTCATTCCAACCATTTTATAAGTAAACATGGTATCTAAGTAGCAATTAAAATTAGCTAATTTTAAGGTTATTGATTTACCGTCTGCTACTTTTTTGCCTAATGTAATACTTGTATTATTTGATACAAGCACAGTATCCAAAAACCAGAAACGGGATGTGTTGTACAATGATTTATCGGTAAACTTTACGGAATCTTTCATCACCATTTTTTCAATTAATGGGATAGGCATTGGCTTTACGTCCAAATCCATTGAGCCTTTGGTTTCACAATCCCCTGTTTTTGATAACAAGTTTATTTTATAAAAACCGCCCTGGATATTAAAATCGGAAGGGTTGATAATTCCATCTTTTACTTCACCGGTTGTTGGGTAATGACTATAACCTGAATCATTTACTTTTGTCCATGTTCGGCTATCCCCGTCTTGGTTTACCAAACTATCCAAATCGATTGTTTCACCTCTGCAAAACTTTTTATTCTGATATTTAAATTTCAAGGTTGGAGATTTTTTAATAATAATTATACCAGTATCCGAAGCCTTGCATTTGTTGTAATCTGTTACTTGGATTGAAAAGATTAAAGAATCTTTGTTTTTTGCTCCTAGGTTTATTCGCGATTTATCAAAGTCAACTGAAAAATTATAATTAAGGGTTGTGTCTAAATCAGCAAGTAAATCAGTCAATGTGTTATCCAAACCTTTTGGATTTTTTAAAGACTTTAAAAGTTTCCATTGAACATTATTATAAAGATTAATATTAATAGGCTTTAAGATTAATTCAAATTGATTCAATGTATTTTTATCCTGACAATAACTGCTGTCGTTAAGTTTAATAATTGGCAAAAGAAAGTTTGTGACCAAAACACTGTCCTTAGAAAAACATCCCGTGCTATCAGTTGCTTTAGCTGCATATAATCCGGCATCTGATACCTTTATAGGATTTTGACTACCTATTTTATTCCCTTTAAAAAACCAAGACCATGAAATTATACTTGAAAAATTTGTAGCACTAGCAATTAATGAAATACTGTCGCTTTTACAAATGACTTTATCTAATCCTGCGTCAATAGTACTTTTTAATAATTTTATATTACACCAACTGTACATCTTTTGTCCTTTAGCATCAGTCACCTCTAATTCTATAATGCTGTCGCGAAGAACTTCATAATATAAGTAGCTTGATGAAGTAGGTGTTCCTTTTCCCCATTTAAAACTATAGGGTGCTGTAGCATTTATTACCTTAGCATTAAAATCAAGTCCCCACCCTTTGCAAACTGCGGTATCTGAGGTAACAAAAAATCTAACATCCATTACATCTGGTATTTTTACAGTATCAAAATACAATGTAGGACAATTTACAGGTGAGGTATTGATGGTATGACGGATGAAGTATATCCCCTTTTTTCTGAATACAACAGTATCTTTGGATGAAATAGATTTATATGATTTTGTTTTCAAAAAGTAGAAATTATTAGTATTGGAAATAACCTTTCCCGTTGTATCAACAATATCCCATAAATAAGTTGGTGTTCCAGTGATATTAATAATCTGGCTTTCCAATGCTATTTTATTATCGGCAATTGCTTTAGTTATACGATTGGTTTTTGCTAGAGGCTTAACAATGATGGAATACGATTTACTTGTTTTTGCAATTCCGGGACAATGATTATCTTCGGCTGTTACTGTAAATACATATGGGATACTACTAACATCTGATTCTTTTGGTATCCAGCAAAATTTCACCCTTTGAAGCCTTTCTTTTGGGTCTACAATTGTTAATGAAGCATTTTTTATAGGATTGTTCCAACTCAGGGAAACAGTATCAGGGGGATTCGGTTTTTTAGGTGGTGCTGGAATAAACTGTTTATCATCTGATGTAATTGTGAAACAAATTTGATTTCCGGCACACACATTATATTTATAAGGACCATAAAGCAGTGGAGAATTATTATCAGGACACGTAATGATATTTAAAATAAGATCGCGTGTAATATCTCCAATAGCTTTATATTTACCAGTACTATCTTTTCGCCATTCGGTTACTTTTATTGCCACTTTTGTTATCTCCGCACAATTTGTTGGGGTAAAAATCATTCCTCCTTCGTATTCATCAAAATAAGTTCCAATTGGTGGATTTACATTTGGATTTGGGCCTTTGTTTTTGTCATACCCAATAGGCCAATAATCTTCTAAGGGACTTTTGTAACTGCGAGCAGAGGACCAATCCACTTTACTAAACCAATTTTGCATTGGCTCAGTTAAAGAAAATGATAGAGAATCTCTGTCGATAGTATCGACTGCGGTATAACTTACATAGACGGGTTGATTACAACAAAGGCTTAAAATAGGGGGAGTTAAAAAAACTGGAGATGAATTTTTTTGTGCGGTGCACAAATTAAAACTTGCGGTAACCCAAAAATTATTACTAGCTCCACCTGTAGTCAAATTAGAAGGCCTGCAACATTGCCCCATTCCGATTTTCAATAGACAAGCTTTGTTAAAACTTGATTCATTTCCATTAAAATCAATTTGATACGTATAAATATGCTCTTCAAATATTGGTACTGATGTGCTGATTGGTTTATTAGATGGATTGCACTTTTTAGAAAATGTATCACACACATTGGAAATATCACGAATACTAACCAAGTTAGGATAAAGGTATAATTCTGCAGTTGTATTTACATCTAATAGTTTAAAGCTTGGTGAAATCAAAGACCCTCCCCTACAATCTCTATAAAACTTAAACGTAACATCATATTTTTGATTGCCTAAATATTTATAAGTAATTTCTCCTCCTGCCAAATGATTAGCCATTGAGGAAACGGAAAGAATTAAACTAATAACTATAGATAAAAGTATTTTTCTACTCATGGATTAAAAACCCTTTAATTCTTAGACAGTCAAACTTACGATAGGTTGCGACCTAATCTGAGGTTTTTATAAACTTTTGCACTAATATGGCATTTCTCAACACTTATAATGATGCTGCAAAACATAAAATTGTTGCAACAAAAAAGGTTTGATTCTTTTGGAATCAAACCTTTTTTAAAGCATTTATATAATTTTTTAAGCTTCTCCCATTGGCCCGCTAAAATTCATTGGGAATCCTTGCTGGCCTTCATGCATTTCAATGTTTCCAAAAATATCTTCGTATTTATTGATATTTTCACCCAACGCTAATAATAAGCGTTTGGCATGTTGAGGTGTAAGTACAATTCTTGATTTTACTTTTGCCTTTGGCACTCCAGGAAGCATCCTTACAAAATCCACTACAAACTCAGCATTGGAATGCGATATGATAGCTAAGTTAGAATAAATTCCTTCGGCAACTTCTTCAGATAATTCAATATCTATTTGATTTTCGTTTTCTTTTTTTGCCATGATTTTTTTTGTTTAAACAAAAGGGAGACTATTAATCTCCCTTTTGTGTTATTTTAAATTTTAATATTAGTTTGACATTTCTTCTACTACTTCTTCTTTATCTGCCTCTTTTGAGGCCATAAGTAAGTCGTATTCTTCGCGAGAACCTACCACTAAATTTTGGTAGCTTCTCATTCCTGTACCAGCTGGAATTAAGTGTCCTGTGATAACGTTTTCTTTCAAACCTAGCATTTGATCTACCTTACCGGCTATTGCAGCTTCGTTCAGTACTTTGGTAGTTTCCTGGAACGATGCAGCACTTAACCAACTGTATGTACCCAATGACGAACGGGTAATACCCATAAGCAATGGAGAAGATGTAGCAGGCACAGCATCACGAACCGCAACTATCTTCATATCCTTACGACGAAGCATTGAGTTTTCATCACGCAAACGACGTAAGCTTACAATTTGTCCCAGCTTTAAAGAAGTACTTTCTCCTTCTTCTATTACCACTTTTTGATCGTAGATAAAGTCATTCTCTTCTTTGAAGTCCAGTTTTTCAACATATTCTCCTTCAAGGAATTTAGTATCTCCAGGTTCTACAATTTGTACCTTTTGCATCATTTGTCTCACGATCACTTCAATATGTTTGTCATTAATCTTAACCCCCTGCAAACGATAAACTTCCTGAATACCATTCAATATATAACGTTGAACGGCACCCGGCCCTTGAATACTTAAAATATCCTGAGGGGTAATAGCACCGTCTGATAATGGGAAACCAGCTTTGATGAAATCACCATCCTGAACCAAAATGTGTTTAGATAAAGGTACCAAGTACTTTTTCTTTAAACCATCTTTTGATTCAATAGTAATCTCTCTGTTTCCACGTTTAATACCACCATAAATAACAATACCTTCAATTTCAGAAACGATGGCTGGATTTGATGGATTACGTGCTTCAAATAATTCAGTTACACGTGGCAAACCTCCTGTAATGTCACCTGTTTTACCAAGTGTTCTAGGGATTTTTACAAGAATAGTTCCGATTTTAATCTTTTCACCATTCTCTACCACAATATGTGCACCAACAGGTAAGTTAAATTCTTTAATAATTTCTTCACCTTTTCCGGTTAATTCAAGTACAGGAACCAGTTTTTTGTCCTTACTTTCTATCATCACCTTTTCAACGTGACCAGTTTGTTCGTCTATTTCTTCACGGTAAGTTAAACCGTCAACAATATCCTTATACAATACTTTTCCCGGAACATCACTCACAATAACCGCGTTAAATGGATCCCATTTACAAATAGCATCCCCCTTAGTTATTTTTTGACCATCATTTATTAATAAATGAGCACCGTAAGGAACGTTCATTGTGATAATAGGATCGGCTTCTTTATCGTCCATAATCCTAACTTCTCCTGAACGACCAATAACGATAGTTATTTCATCCCCATTATCTTCGGTTGTCTTTACTGTTTTAACTCCGTCAAATTCAGCTTTACCTCCAAATTTAGCAAACATTGTAGATTCAGAAGCAATACCCGATGCCGCACCACCCGTGTGGAATGTACGAAGAGTAAGCTGTGTTCCAGGTTCACCAATGGATTGTGCTGCAATAACACCAACGGCTTCACCATTTTGAACAACACGTCCTGAAGCAAGATTTCTTCCATAACATTTCACACACACTCCAGCTTTTGATTCGCAAGTAAGTACTGAACGAATTTCAACAGTTTCTATTGGTGAATTTTCTATTTGCTCACAAATATCTTCTGACAATTCAGAACCTGCTATACAAATTAATTCACCTGTTAACGGGTTATGAATATCATACAGGCATGAACGTCCTAAAATTCTTTCATATAAAGATTCTACAACTTCTTCATTGTCTTTTAAAGCTGTCATTTCAATTCCACGCAATGTTTGGCAATCTTCAATCGAAATTACTACATCTTGTGCCACATCATGTAAACGACGTGTTAAATAACCAGCATCAGCCGTTTTTAAAGCCGTGTCCGCCAAACCTTTACGAGCACCGTGGGTAGAAATAAAATATTCTAATACAGAAAGTCCGTCTTTAAAATTTGATAAAATCGGATTCTCGATAATTTCACCTCCGCCGCCACCAACTTTTTTCTGTGGTTTTGCCATCAATCCCCTCATACCACCTAACTGACGAATTTGTTCCTTAGAACCCCTCGCTCCTGAATCCAACATCATAAATATCGGATTAAAACCTTGGTTATCTCCAGTTAATTGTTTGATAAGTGCATCGGAAACTTTTGAGTTAACACGTGTCCAAATATCAATTACCTGATTATATCGTTCGTTGTTAGTTATAAATCCATTGTTATAATTACTCCAAACTTCTTCAACCTCTTTTTTAGCATTAGCTACCAAACTATCTTTTTCTACTGGTACCGGAATATCAGCAATGTTAAATGATAATCCACCTTTAAAAGAGAACTTAAATCCTAAGTCTTTAATATTATCAAGGAATTCAGCTGTTACAGCAATCCCGGTCATTTTTACCAAATCTCCAATGATATCACGCAGTGATTTTTTGGTTAATACCAAATTGATAAATCCAACTTCTTTTGGTACAAATTGATTAAATAATACTCTACCAACTCCTGTTTCAATTATTTTAGTAACTAATACTTTATTCTCACGAACAATAGTTTTAATTTTAATAATTGCGTGAAGATCTATTTTTCCTTCGTTAAAGGCTATGGTAACTTCTTCATCTGAATAGAAAGTCATGCCTTCACCTTTTACAGGATGCTCCTTAGTGCTTTTTCTAATTTTGGTCATGTAGTACAATCCCAAAACCATGTCCTGAGAAGGAACCGCAATAGGTGCACCATTAGCAGGATTCAGAATATTATGAGGAGCAAGCATTAAAAGCTGAGCTTCTAATATTGCCGCATGGCCCAATGGAACGTGAACAGCCATCTGGTCACCGTCAAAATCCGCATTAAATCCTGTACAAGTTAAAGGGTGTAATTGAATAGCTTTTCCTTCCACTAATTTTGGTTGAAAAGATTGTATACCCAATCTGTGAAGTGTAGGGGCCCTGTTTAACATTATAGGGTGCCCTTTCAATATATTTTCAAGAATTTCCCAAATAACTGGGTCTTTTCTGTCAACAATTTTCTTAGCAGATTTAACTGTTTTTACTACCCCACGCTCAATTAAGCGGCGAATAATAAAAGGTTTAAACAACTCAGCAGCCATACCTTTTGGTAAACCGCATTCGTGCAATTTTAACCATGGTCCAACCACAATTACCGATCGACCTGAATAGTCAACCCTTTTGCCTAAAAGATTTTGACGGAAACGTCCTTGCTTACCTTTTAGCATATCACTCAAGGATTTTAACGGACGGTTACCTTCAGATTTTACAGCATTGGCACGACGAGTATTATCCAACAATGAATCTACCGACTCCTGAAGCATTCGCTTTTCGTTACGTAAAATTACTTCCGGTGCCTTAATTTCTATAAGTCTTTTTAAACGGTTGTTACGAATAATTACACGACGATATAAATCATTTAAATCCGATGTTGCAAAACGTCCACCTTCCAAAGGAACTAAAGGACGTAATTCTGGTGGAATAACCGGTAACATTTTCAAAATCATCCATTCCGGACGATTTTCAAAACGTGAATTAGAATCACGGAAACTGCTTATTACTTTCAAACGCTTTAAAGCTTCTGCTTTACGCTGTTGAGAGGTTTCATTCGCAGCTTGGTGACGTAAACCATAAGAAAGTTCATCTAATTTAATACGTGATAATAGTTCCCACATAGCATCACCACCCATTTTGGCAATAAATTTATTAGGATCTTTATCATCCAAATAGAAATTATCTTTTGGTAAAGTATCAAGTATATCTAAATATTCTTCTTCGGTTAAAAAGTCAAGATAGTTTACACCATCTTCAGCCTTTATACCAGCTTGAATTACTACATAACGCTCGTAGTAAATAAGCATATCTAATTTTTTAGTAGGTAATCCTAACAAATAACCAATTTTATTTGGTAATGAACGGAAATACCAAATATGTGCTACAGGAACAACCAATTCAATATGGCCCATTCTTTCGCGTCTTACTTTTTTCTCTGTTACCTCTACTCCACAACGGTCGCAAACAATACCCTTGTAACGAATACGCTTGTACTTTCCACAATGGCATTCATAGTCCTTAACGGGGCCAAATATTCTTTCACAGAATAATCCTCCCATTTCAGGTTTATACGAACGATAGTTTATTGTTTCAGGTTTTATTACTTCACCATAAGAACGTTGAAGGATAATTTCAGGCGAAGCTAAACTTATCCTTATTTGGGTGAAATTACTTTTTAATCTTAAATCTTTTTTATTAAATGACATGTTTTACTTCTAAAAAATAATTAATAATTATTCAAATGTTACATCTAATCCTAATCCACGTAATTCATGTACCAATACGTTAAAGGATTCTGGTATTCCTGGTTCCCCAAGATTATCACCTTTTACTATAGCTTCATAAGCCTTGGCACGACCCATAATATCATCTGATTTTATGGTTAAAATTTCACGAAGAATATTTGCTGCTCCAAATGCTTCAAGAGCCCAAACTTCCATCTCACCAAAACGCTGACCTCCAAATTGAGCTTTACCACCCAATGGCTGCTGCGTAATAAGTGAGTATGGTCCGATACTTCTTGCGTGCATTTTATCATCAACCAAGTGACCAAGTTTAAGCATATAAATTACACCTACGGTGGTTTTTTGGTCAAATCTTTCACCTGTTAATCCGTTGTAAAGGTGAGTATAACCCCATTTAGGAAGTTTTGCTTTGTCTACTAAATCACAAATTTCCTTTTCAGAAGCTCCATCAAAAATTGGAGTTGCGAATTTCAAACCTAATTCTTTTCCAGCCCATCCTAATACAGTTTCATAAATCTGTCCTAAGTTCATACGCGAAGGCACACCAAGAGGGTTAAGAACTATATCAACAGGGGTTCCATCCTCAAGGAAAGGCATATCTTCTTCAGGTACAATTTTGGCCACAATACCTTTGTTTCCGTGACGACCAGCCATTTTATCACCCACTTTTAATTTACGTTTGTGAGCTATATAAACCTTAGCCATTTTAAGTATACCTGTTGGCAATTCATCACCTACACTAATGGCATAATACTTACGCTTAAATTCGGTAGTTACATCATTATATTTATACTTAAAATTATTAAAAATCTGAACAATTAGAGCATTTTTCTCCTGATCAGTTGTCCAATTATTATAAGAAACGATACTGAAATCAATATCCCCAATATTTTTAAGTGTAAATTTAGTTCCTTTAGAAATAACTTCTTCCCCATATATATTATATACACCTTGAGAAGTTTTACCATTTACTACCCTGAATAATTTATCTATTAAGATAGATTTAAGTTTAGCTATGTTTTTATCGTATTCGGCTTCTATTTTCACCAATTGGCCTTTTTCTTCTGCTTTAGAATTTTTGTCCTTTTTGGTTCTTTTAAATAATTTTTTATCTACGATAATACCCTCTGTGCTTGGCGGTGCTTTGTATGAAGCATCTTTTACATCACCAGCTTTATCACCAAAGATTGCACGTAAAAGTTTTTCCTCAGGTGATGGTTCTGTTTCACCTTTTGGAGTTATTTTTCCAATTAAGATATCTCCTTCTTTTACCCTGGCACCAATTCTTATCAGACCATTTTCATCAAGGTTTTTTGTAGCTTCTTCGCTAACATTTGGTATATCGTTGGTTAATTCTTCTTCACCACGTTTGGTATCTCTAACTTCCAAATCGTATTCAGTAATGTGCAAAGATGTAAAATAATCCTCTTTAACTACTTTTTCTGAAATCACAATCGCATCCTCAAAGTTATATCCTTGCCAAGGCATGAAGGCTACCATTAGATTTCTGCCTAAGGCCAATTCTCCTAATTGTGTAGCATAACCCTCTACTAATACATCCCCTTTTTTAACTTTTTGTCCTTTGCTAACTATTGGACGTAAATTTACAGTCGTATTTTGATTGGTTCTGCGGAATTTGGTAAGTTTATAAGATCTTACTTCACCACCAAATGATGCCAACTCCATTTCTTCAGTATGAATATATCTAACTCTGATTTCAGTAGCATCAACATATTCCACAACTCCATCTCCGTCTGCAATCATTAATGTCCTTGAATCTGTAGCTACTTTCTTTTCTAGTCCGGTTCCAACAATAGGAGATTCTGGTCTAAACAAAGGAACTGCCTGACGTTGCATATTCGAGCCCATCAAAGCACGGTTAGCATCATCATGTTCAAGAAAAGGAATTAAAGAAGCTGCAATAGATACAATCTGATTTGGAGCAACATCCATAAATTGAAGTTTTGCAGGCTCTACCATAGGAAAATCACCTTCAAATCTTGCTTTTACTTCATTGGTTTGGAAATTTCCTTCTGCATCTAATTGTGCATTAGCCTGAGCAATTATTTTTCCATCTTCCTCTTCCGCACTTAAGTAAATTACACCACCTTTATTATCTACTTTACCACCAACTACTTTTCTATAAGGGGTTTCGATAAAACCAAGTGTATTAATTTTGGCATGCACACAAAGTGAAGAAATCAAACCAATATTAGGTCCTTCAGGAGTTTCAATAGTACAAAGGCGACCATAATGAGTATAATGAACGTCACGTACCTCAAAACCAGCTCGGTCTCTTGAAAGTCCACCAGGTCCAAGTGCCGATAAACGGCGTTTGTGTGTTATCTCGGCCAATGGATTGGTTTGATCCATAAACTGTGATAACTGGTTTGTTCCAAAAAATGAATTAATTACAGACGCTAATGTTCTTGCATTGATAAGATCCGTTGGTGTAAATACTTCATTATCACGAATATTCATTCTTTCACGAATTGTACGAGCCATACGTGCCAATCCTACTCCAAACTGAGCATACAATTGTTCACCTACCGTTCTAACCCTTCTGTTACTTAAATGGTCAATATCATCCACATCAGTACGTGAGTTACTCAAATCAATTAAAAACTTGATGATGGAAATAATATCAGGTTTGGTTAAAACCTTTGTTTCCATTGGAATATCAAGCTTCAATTTTTTATTAATTCTATAACGACCTACATCGCCTAAATCGTAACGCTTGTCCGAAAAGAAAAGTCTTTCAATAATTCCACGGGCCGTTTCCTCATCCGGTGGATCAGTATTACGCAATTGACGGTAAATATGTTCTACCGCTTCTTTACCAGAGTTAGAAGTATCTTTTTGTAAAGTATTTTGAATAATTGCAAAATCATTTTTATTATCGTCTTCGCGAGTTAAAATAATTGTTTTAACACCTGCCTCGATAATATCATCAATCTGACGATCTTCTAGTATTGTATCACGCTCAATAATAATTTCATTACGCTCAATTGAAACAACCTCTCCAGTATCCTCATCCACAAAATCTTCAATCCAACTACGAAGAACTCTGGCAGCTAATCTACGTCCTAAAACCTTTTTAAGGCCTGATTTACTAACCTTAATTTCTTCTGCAAGACCAAAAATATCTAGTATATCTTTGTCAGTTTCATAACCGATAGCGCGCAGAAGAGTAGTAACAGGAAACTTCTTTTTCCTGTCGATATAAGCATACATTACGTTGTTAACATCGGTTGCAAACTCAATCCAGCTTCCCTTAAATGGAATGATACGCGCTGAATAAAGTTTAGTACCATTTGAGTGATAAGTTTGCCCAAAAAATACACCAGGTGAACGGTGTAATTGAGAAACAATAACTCGCTCGGCTCCATTGATAATAAATGTACCGCTCGGGGTCATGTAGGGTATTGGACCTAAATACACATCTTGAACGATAGTTTCAAAATCTTCGTGTTCAATATCGTTACACGAAAGTTTTAGTTTTGCTTTTAAGGGAACTGCATAAGTTAAACCCCTTTCAATACATTCGTCTGTATTGTAACGAGGAGGATCAACAAAATAATCCAAAAATTCCAGAACGAAAATATTTCTGGTGTCTGTAATTGGAAAATTTTCAGCAAATACTTTAAATAAGCCTTCATTTTTTCTGTTTTCGGAAGATGTTTCCAATTGGAAAAATTCTCCAAATGATTGTACTTGAATATCGAGGAAATCAGGGTAATCTATTACCTTCCCGATACTTGCAAAATTAACCCTTTCGGTAGATGTTATGTTTTTTGACAAGACTGTAAGAAATTAAAAAACGTTTAAAAATAATATTAAATCTATATAAACAACGATAGACCCTCGGAATATTCCGGGGTCTTTCGTTTAATGAGTTGAGTTGTTATTACTTAACTTCAACTTCTGCTCCAGCTTCTACCAATTTAGCTTTGATCATCTCAGCTTCCTCTTTCGAGATATTGGTTTTCACTTCTTTTGGAGCTCCGTCTACTAAATCTTTTGCTTCTTTAAGACCAAGACCTGTAATATCTTTAACTGTCTTAACTACATTCAATTTAGAAGGACCTGCATGTTTAAGCATTACAGTAAATTCTGTTTGCTCTGCTGCTGCTTCTGCAGCACCACCTCCACCGGCTGGGCCAGCTGCTACTGCTACCGCTGCCGCTGCCGGCTCGATACCATACTCATCCTTCAAAATAGAAGCTAATTCGTTTACTTCTTTTACGGTTAAATTTACAAGTTGTTCTGCAAATGCTTTTAAGTCTGCCATTTTATTTATTTAAAATTTGTTTTGTTTTAATTGTTTTAATTCTATCGTTCTGATAAGGTTTTCACTATTCCTGCTATTTTTCCACCACTTGATTTAAGTGCTGAAATAACATTTTTGGCTGGTGATTGTAATAATCCAATGATTTCTCCAACCAAATCTTCTTTGCTCTTTAAGTTATTTAAAACTTCTAATTTATCATCACCTATATAAACATCGCTGTCAATATAAGCACCTTTTAATTGCGGCTTTGTTCCTTTTTTACGAAACTCAGAAATTGCTTTAGCTGCATCCTTTGCGTTTTCAGCAAACAACAATGCAGTTGAACCTTTAAGTGTATCGGTCAATTCTTTGAAATCAACATTTGATTTTTCCAAGGCCTTAATAATTAAAGTATTTTTTGCAACACGCATTTTTACTTGCTTATTGAAAAACACTCTTCTCATATTATTAGTATCTTTAGCACTCATTGATGATGCATCCGTAACATAAACAAATTTATAATTTGTAAAATATTCAGAAAGCTCATTTACTACGTTATTCTTTTCTTCCCTAGTCATTATCTTCTATTTATATATTATTTATTAAACGATCGACTTAACATCTATTTTAATGGCTGGGCTCATTGAACTTGACAAAGTAATACTTTG
Source organism: Chitinophaga pinensis (assembly GCA_945907065.1). Taxonomy (GTDB): domain Bacteria; phylum Bacteroidota; class Bacteroidia; order NS11-12g; family UBA9320; genus JABWCE01. The sequence continues at coordinate 40,596 of CAMDSC010000003.1, read as the reverse complement.
AACATAAGTTCCTTTTGACGCTGAAGGCTTTAATTTAGTAATCGTATCTATAACCTCTTTAGCATTATCAAATATCTTTTCAGGATTAAAACTTACTTTTCCAACAGCGGTATGAATGATTCCAGTTTTATCAACTTTAAAATCAATTTTACCAGCTTTTACAGCTTCAACTGCTTTTGCAACATCCATCGTTACAGTTCCTGTTTTTGGATTAGGCATTAAATTACGAGGACCTAAAATTTTACCCAAACGTCCCAATTTACCCATAATACTTGGCATTGTGATTATAACATCTACATCTACCCATCCGGCAGAAATCTTATCAATATAATCATCTAGTCCTACAAAATCAGCCCCAGCTGCTTTTGCTTCGTCTTCTTTATCAGGAGTACAAAGTACAAGTACCTTTACTTCTTTACCTGTACCATGAGGAAGAGAAACACTACCTCGAACCATTTGATTGGCCTGACGAGGATCTACACCTAACTTAACATCAATATCAACTGATGAATCAAATTTAGTAAATGTAATATCTTTAACTACGTTAGTAGCTTCTTTTAAAGTGTATACCTTAGATTTATCATACTTTGATAATACTACTTTTCTGTTTTTTGTTAACTTAGTCATTTTCTTCTGAAAAATTAATTATTGTATTAATTACCTGTTACAGCAATCCCCATGCTCCTTGCCGTACCTTCTACCATTTTCATTGCTGCTTCCACTGTAAAACAGTTTAAGTCGGGCATCTTTTCTTCAGCTATTTTACGAACTTGCTCATTAGTAACACTTGCAACACGTTTACGATTTGATTGATCTGAACCCTTCTGAATTTTAGTTACTTCTAATAATTGTGCAGCAACAGGAGGCGTTTTAATAATAAAATCAAACGACTTATCAGCATAAACAGTAATTATAACCGGTAATATTTTCCCTTGCTTTTCCTGAGTTCGGGCATTAAATTGCTTACAGAATTCCATTATGTTAACCCCTTTTGATCCTAAAGCCGGACCAATTGGAGGTGCAGGATTCGCCTGACCGCCCTTAACCTGTAATTTTACAAAGCCTGATATTTGTTTTGCCATCTTTTATTGTTCTTTTTCTACTTGTAAGTAATTCAATTCCAATGGTGTTTTTCTTCCAAAAATTTTCACCATTACTTTTAACTTTTTCTTTTCATCGTTGATCTCTTCTATCACACCACTAAATCCATTAAACGGACCATCGATTACTTTTACAAACTCTCCTAAAATGAATGGCTCAATGTTTGATTCGCCTTTTTCATTATTTTCATCTACCGCACCTAAAATTCTGTTCACTTCAGACTGGCGAAGAGGTATAGGTACACCCTGTGTACCTAAAAAACCTACAACTCCGTTTATTGCCTTTATTGTAGGAACAACTTCACCAACTAAGTTGGCATTTATTAATATATATCCCGGATAAAAACTCTTTTCTTTTGATGACTTTTTCCCATTCTTTATTTCATAAACCTTCTCCATTGGAATTAAAATAGTTGGTACATTGTGTGCAATTTTTTCACGTGTAAGTTCAGATTCAATCATTGCTTTCACTTTGCGTTCCTGACCGCTTATGGCTCTAACCACATACCATTTAAATTCATCCTGCGACCTTTCCATCCAATTTACTCCATAAATTTATAAAACATATCGGATGTAAATCCAACAGAGGTATCTATAACATATATAATAACACCAAAGATAAGAGACGCAATCAGAACAATTATTGTGCTTGTTCTTAACTCATCCCATGATGGCCATGAAACTTTGTTCAAAAGCTCATCAATGGTATTATGCCACAATAGTTTTATCTTTTCCATTAATTTTATTAGCACGGACACAAGGATTCGAACCCTGATCAAAGGTTTTGGAGACCTCTATTCTACCATTGAACTATGTCCGTTTGTAATATCAGTTATATTTAATCTAATATTTCGGTTACTTGTCCGGCACCTACAGTTCTGCCACCTTCACGGATAGCAAACTTCAAACCTTTTTCCATCGCAATAGGACTTAAAAGATCTACGGTGATTGTTAAGTTATCGCCCGGCATTACCATTTCTGTTCCAGCTGGTAAGGTTATTTCACCTGTAACATCTGTTGTACGGAAATAGAATTGTGGACGGTATTTGTTAAAGAATGGAGTATGACGTCCACCTTCTTCTTTTGAAAGCACGTATACTTCAGCTTTGCATTTTTTATGCGGTGTTACTGATTTTGGAGCACAGATAACCATACCTCTACGAATCATTGTTTTATCAATACCACGAAGCAATAAACCTGCATTATCACCAGCTTCACCTCTATCAAGAAGTTTGCGGAACATTTCAACCCCTGTACATGTAGAAGTTAAATTTTCAGCACCCATTCCTATAATCTCAACAGGATCACCAACATTAATGACACCTCTCTCAATACGTCCCGTAGCAACGGTGCCACGACCAGTGATTGAGAAAACATCTTCAACTGGCATCAAGAATGGTAAATCTGTTAAACGTGGAGGAATTGGAATCCAAGAATCTACTGCATCCATTAATTCCATAATTTTATCAACCCATTTAGGCTCACCATTCAATCCACCTAAGGCAGATCCTTGAATAATTGGAGTATTATCGGCATCAAATTCATAGAATTTTAAAAGATCACGGATTTCCATTTCTACGATTTCTAAAATTTCATCATCGTCTACCATATCCACTTTGTTCATAAAAACAACCAAACGAGGAACCCCAACCTGACGTGCAAGAAGGATATGCTCTTTTGTTTGAGGCATTGGACCGTCAGTAGCAGCAACAACTATAATTGCACCATCCATTTGAGCGGCACCTGTTACCATGTTCTTAACATAGTCAGCGTGTCCTGGACAGTCAACGTGTGCATAGTGACGATTTGCCGTTGAATATTCAACGTGAGCAGTATTAATAGTAATACCACGTTCTTTTTCTTCCGGAGCCGAGTCAATTGACTCGAAAGATCTCATCTCTGATAAACCTTTTTCTGCAAGTACCTTTGTAATTGCAGCGGTCAAGGTAGTTTTACCGTGGTCAACGTGACCAATTGTCCCGATGTTTACGTGCGGTTTGGACCGGTCGAATTTTTCTTTTGCCATTTTGGTATTTGTTTAATTATTGTTTTTTAAATATTTATTTAATTCTTAAATGCTTTTATTTTTATTGAAACATTTCTTTTATCATAATAAAGTTAGAGCCGTTGAAGAGAATTGAACTCTCGACCTCTTCCTTACCAAGGAAGTGCTCTACCCCTGAGCTACAACGGCTTGGTATTTTAGAGCGGGAGACCAGGTTCGAACCGGCGACCTACAGCTTGGAAGGCTGTCGCTCTACCAACTGAGCTACTCCCGCAAATATTCAAAATTAAATGTGGGGAGTGGTGGATTCGAACCACCGAAGCTCTCGCAGCAGATTTACAGTCTGCCCCATTTGGCCACTCTGGTAACTCCCCTCTTAATTTTACAATTCCCCTTTTGAAATGTTTCAATATGTCAAAAAACGTAATCACACACACACCTTCCCCTTTTGTTTTAAAAGAGCCACTTATCGGGATCGAACCAATGACCTACTGATTACAAATCAGTTGCTCTACCAGCTGAGCTAAAGTGGCTTGTTCATTAAAAATAACAATAGTTTTCCTACACATTATTTTTAAGGACTGCAAAAGTATGTCTAATTTTTTAAAAGTTCAAGCGTTGAACAATATTTTTTAAGATTTTTCTAAAAGTAGTTCTTTGTGCTTTTTTATTTGAATTTTTAAAGCTTCTACTACCATATCTGACGCAGCTTCAAATGACTCTGCCTCTGCCTCTTTAAAAAGTGTATTATTTGAAATATTAATTTTAACCTCTACATGTTTATTACTTTTTGTACGATGATTATTTACCTTCAAGTAAACATTGGCTTCTATTATTCTGTCATAAAAGTGTTCAAGTTTTTCTACTTTTTGAGTTACATAATCAATTAATTTTTTATCGGCGTCGAAATGAATGGATTGGATTTTTATGTTCATTGTTAAGTTATTGTTTTGGGTGATTTTTTTTGTATATTTTTTTTAGGTCTTCTATATTAACATGAGTATAAACTTGGGTAGAAGCTAAACTTGAATGTCCTAATAATTCTTTTACACTTAGCAGCTCTGCACCATTTTGAAGCAAACGTGTGGCGTAAGTATGCCTTAAAATATGAGGGCTACGTTTACCGTTTACCTGGTGCAAAGTTAGAGTTTTTTTTACCACATTATAAATATAACCGGGATATAATATTTCGTTTTTTATAGTAACGAGAAGATTGTCTGAAATAATACCTGTATTTCGTTTTATTTCGATAAACCATAAAATTTGTTCTGCCAATTCCATTGTAATAGGAACAATTCTTTCTTTATTTCGTTTTCCTAAAACCTTAATTTGTCTTTGCTCCAAATCAATATTAGACTCTTTCAAACCTATTAATTCTGCACGTCGGATACCGGTGCCATAAAGTATACATATTACTATATGATTCAAACTTTCATTATAACCGGAATCGATTGGTTTATTATCAAATATTGAATTAATACTTTCATAACTGATTACAACAGGAAGTTTTTTTGCTACCTTTAACTGAGGAACGTTTGTTATGGGACTTTTTTCTAAAATTGTCTCTTTTTGAAGATATTTAAAATAGGAACGAAGTGTAGAAACCTTTCGCCTGACTGATACCGGCTCTAAACTGTTTTCTATCAATTCACTGGCCCATGATCGAACCATATCATTATTTATTTCCTCTGATTTTTGAATTTCAAATTTTTCTTCAATAAAATTAATAAATTCTAATAAATCACTTTTATATGCAGTTATAGTATGCGGACTGAGTTTCCGCTGATATTGGAGATATTCTATAAATTGCTCTGTAAAAAAAATGCCCATACTAAATTAGCATGGGCAAGTTATATTAAAATTTTTAAATATTAATTACTTTCTTCTTGTTGCATAGTTTGCTTGTAAGTAGCTTTAATTACTTGCATTCTACGCTTAATGCTCGGCTTTGTAAAAGCCTGACGTTCTCTTAGTTCTCTAACAACACCAGTTTTTTCAAACTTCTTTTTAAACTTTTTAATCGCTTTGTCTAATGATTCGTTTTCTTTAACGTTTACTATTATCATTTTGTATTTTTAAGGAGTGCAAAATAAATATTAATATCTTTATTAATCAAGCATTTTTTTAGATTGTTTTATCTTATTTAAAATGACTAATAATTAGGGATAAACTTCTTGATTTTTTTGAACCCAATTTAATTTCCAATAACTTTATCTAATTGCTTCTATTAAATAGGAAATAAAGTTTTTAGTTAGCTTTCAATCCCAATCAAAAGATTTATGGTCTGTTATTAAATTCAGGATCAATAACTATTAAAGGTTTCAGGGTTTTAGGTGAACGAAAATTATTTAAAAGTTGCTTTCCAAAATTCACTTTCTTATTGTATAAAAAACTTAACCTATATTTCTATTACGTCTATAAACTAAATTGTATTTATCATTATCATAAGCCTTAATTTTGTTTTTAATTTATAAAATCAATTATGAACAAAATTATTATAATGCTGACTCTAGTGTTTTTTACGTTTCCTTCTTTAACGGCTAAAGACAAAGCTCCAACTAAAACAGAAACCATAAAAGTTTGGGGAAATTGCGAAATGTGCCAAACCACTATTGAAAAAGCAGCTAAAAAAGTAAAAGGAGTTGTTAAAGCGAAATGGGACGTTGACAAAAAAATCCTGACTGTAACTTACAAACCCACCGAAACCTCAAACGAAGCCATTCAAAAAGCCATTGCCGCGGTTGGATATGACACCGAGTCATTTAAAGCCGACGATAAAGCATATGCAAAACTTCATGGTTGTTGCCAATACGACCGAAAAAAATAGGATTTGATGTCTTTTAAAAGTTGTCAAATCTAAACCTACCTTCGCACCCTTATTTTTCAACCGGCATTTGAACGCCAAACTCGTCTTAGATCATTTTTGCAGTGGCCGGAATTTTCGTTCGCTGATGGAATCGGTGCAGACCTACTCCAATACCAATGTTCAAAATTTATTAGGCAGTTCCAATGCGTTTGCGGTAGCAGGGCTTTTTCAAAACTATGAAAAATCCATTGTGGCAATATTACCTGACAAAGAATCCGCCAATTATTTTAAATCCGATATTGAAAACCTGATTGGTGAGAACAAGGTTCTTTTTTTACCTGATTCGTTTACTAAGCCTTTTTATATACATCAGCCCGATTCATTCAATATTCAGCAGCGAACGGAGATTTTAAACGGTTTATACAAACGCAAAAATCCTTATATCCTTATTACCTATCCTGAGGCACTGGCAGAAACGGTAATTCCACACGAAGACCTGAAAAAGAACCGGGTGGAAATAAACATTGGCGATAAATTTGATGTGGATTTTATCATTGAATTTTTAAATGAATACCATTTTGAACGGGTAGATTTTGTATATGAGCCGGGGCAATTTTCCATTCGTGGGGGTATTATTGATGTTTTCTCCTTTTCGTTTGATTTCCCATATCGGGTTGAATTGGATGGCAACACGATTGAGTCCATCCGGGCTTTTGACCCAATTTCACAACTTTCGGTTAAGGACTTACAGTTTGCCAGCATTGTTCCCAATATTACAAAAGATGAAATCATATCGGAACGAACCACCATCTGGTATTACATTGCCGACGACAGTCTTATTTTTACCGAAGATTTGCAGTTAAGTCTTGATATTATTCATCATGGCATTGACAAAGCCCATCATTTTTTTGATGATAAAGATATTTCTGAGGGCCTCACCTCTCCTGCCGTTTTGTTCGATCCACCTAATTTTATTCAAACAAAAATAAGCCGGTTCAGAGTAATTGAAAATGGCCCTCGAACGGTTTTTAAAGCCGGAGATGTGGTTGATTTTAAAATTTCACCCCAGCCAACATTTGATAAAAGTTTTGATTTACTAATAAGCCACCTTAGGCAAAACGACCAATCAAAAATAACTAATCTCGTTTTTTCAGAAACCGGAAAACAGATTGAACGTTTGCAATCCATTTTTGAAGATTTAAGTGCCAATGTTGATTTTACTCCCGTTTATCAAGGCTTGTCCAAAGGGTTTTTGGATGGCGATGGTAAAATGGCGTATTACACCGAGCATCAAATTTTTAATAAGTATTACCGCTTTAAAACCAAAACCCGCTATACCCGAAACCAGGCATTAACCTTAAAGGAATTGCGCGATTTGGTACCGGGTGATTACGTGGTGCACATTGACCACGGGGTAGGAAAATTTGAAGGCCTTCAAAAAATAGAAATGGCCGGTACCATGCAGGAAGCCGTAAGGATTAGTTATAAAAATAACGACCTGCTGTATGTTAATATTCATTCGCTGCACAAAATTTCAAAGTACAGCGGGAAGGAAGGAACAGAGCCAACTCTTAATAAACTGGGCAGTGATGCCTGGCAAAACCTGAAACGCAAAACCAAATCGAAGGTAAAGGACATAGCCCGAGATTTGATATTGCTGTATGCCAAACGTAAAACCCAATCGGGCTATAGTTTTTCACCCGATAATTACATGATGACGGAACTGGAAGCCAGTTTTATGTATGAGGATACACCCGATCAAGCCAAAGCCATTGAGGATGTGAAACGCGATTTAATGTCGCCGCATCCTATGGATAGGTTGGTTTGCGGCGATGTGGGCTTTGGAAAAACGGAGGTTGGAATACGGGCTGCATTCAAGGCGTGTTGCGATAATAAACAGGTCGCCATTTTGGTTCCTACCACTATTTTGGCGCAGCAACATTATAAAACCTTTAGAGAACGATTGCAGGATTTTCCGGTGAAGGTGGATTACATAAGCCGTTTTAGAACGGCCAAACAACAAAAGGAAACCCTTAAAAATTTGGCTGAAGGAAAAGTGGATATTATTATCGGGACCCACAAACTGTTGAGCAAGGACATAAAATTTAAGGACCTTGGTTTATTAATAATAGATGAGGAACAAAAATTTGGGGTTGGGGCTAAAGACCGATTAAAAGAATTGCGGGTAAACGTGGATACCTTAACGCTTACAGCCACACCTATTCCCCGTACCCTACATTTCAGTATAATGGGGGCAAGGGATTTGTCAATAATCAATACTCCCCCGCCCAACCGCCAATCTGTAAATACGGAGTTGCATGTATTCAATAAAGAAATTTTAAAATCGGCTATTGACCATGAGATAGCCCGTGGCGGACAGGTGTTTTTTGTGCATAACCGCGTAAAGGATATTTATGAAATAGCCCGTCTGATTGAAGAACTTTGCCCTCGGGCTAAGGTGTGTGTAGGTCATGGGCAAATGGCCGGTGATGCTTTGGAAGATGTAATGCTAAAATTTGTGGAAGGGGAATACGATGTGCTGGTGGCTACTACTATTATCGAATCGGGATTGGATATAAGTAATGCCAATACCATGATAATAAACAATGCCCATTACTTTGGCCTTAGCGACTTGCACCAAATGCGTGGCCGGGTGGGACGAAGCAATAAAAAAGCCTACTGTTATCTGTTTGGACCACCGCTGCAAAGCCTTACTGATGAAGCCAAACGCCGCCTCAAGGCTATTGAAGAATTTAGTGATTTGGGCAGTGGATTTAATGTGGCCATGCGCGATTTGGATATACGCGGAGCGGGTAATTTATTGGGTGGTGAACAAAGCGGGTTTATCAGCGATATTGGTTTTGAGATGTACCATAAAATACTGGACGAAGCCATTAAGGAACTAAAAGAGGAAGAATTTTATGATATGTTTGAGCACAGCGATGAACCTACCATACGTGATTGCCAGATAGAAACCGACCTCGATATTATGATACCCGACCAGTATATCCGCAATATTAGCGAACGGTTAAGTTTATACAACGAACTGGCACGGATAAGCACCGAAGAAGAACTGGAACAATTTGCCGGCCGAATGAAAGACCGCTTTGGCACTATGCCACGACAGGTGAACGACCTTATACGCAGTGTTAAACTGAAATGGCTGGGCCGCCGCCTTGGTTTTGAAAAAATAGCCTTGCGGCAAAAATCATTAACCGGCTGGTTTACCAAAGACGACCGCTATTTTCAAGGTGAAATATTTGGCCGTATACTGGAATACATACGCAAAAACCCAAACAAAGCCGTGCTGAAACAAACCAAAGATTTACTGACTTTAAAAATTACTGATATTAAAGGATTGGGTGAAGCTTTGGGATTGTTGGCGGAGATGGAGGGGTAGAAAATGTCGAAGTAAACGGCCGTATTGATGTCTGTAACTCAAGACATAAAACTTATGTGAAGCATGCCATTGTTTTTTTTTAGTTGTATTTGTATCATGAGTTGCAAGCTCAGGATAGCTTTGAAAATTGTTAATGTAAAAGAATTACATAGTTTTGTTAATTGTTAATACTCACCTTTTAAGCTTAATTAAAGAATTTTAAACTACTAACACAAAACATCGATGCCTTTTATAATCTTTCTTATATATGAACATACCCAACATTGAATTTCGAGAAAAATTTTTAACTTTTATAGGTTTAGGCTTAATGATAGCATCATATATTGCTATAAATAATATTGCTGAAAAAATTAGTGATTACGAAATAGAATATAGAAAATCAGTGATTATTTATAATAATTACAATAAAGATTTTCTTAATTGGGCGAATAATCAAGTGACCAAGCAATCGACCTATGGTTCAAGACTCGAAAAGCTAAGTGATTCAATATCAAGATTACAATTCAATCAGTGGACGATTCAGTTAGATTCATTACGAAGTCAAATAAATAGACAAAATAAATACTATCATATTACATATGAAAAGAAGCATTTTGTGCTAGATAGTTTAAATAAATCTCAATCTATTGAAAGTGATTTTTATAATAACAAATTAGGTGAATTAAACTTTAATAGAGATAATTATTGGATTCTTCTGTTTCTGGGCTTCTTTTTATTTGCTGTTGGTATTATTACTTGGTCTAGAAAGGAAGAAAGTGAACGAATCTTGATAATAAGGCAAAATTTAGACAAACCTACTTATTCAGAAAATTGTCAAAGCTGTGGTAAATTATTTAATTCAATAAACACTCCTGGTAAAGAGAAGGACGGTAAGAACAATTATCATTTTTGTAAAAATTGTTACGATGATGGTCGTTTTATTGAACCAGACTTAACAATTATTGAACTTGAGAATCGCACGAAAAAGGAACTAGATATATTAAAGTTTGATAGCAGATATATTTCAAAAATTATTAAGAAACTTAATAATTTGGATAGGTGGAAAAGGAATATGTATTCCAAATAACTTATTCAACTTGTCCTCATTTGAGGATATTTTGCTATATGAAAGATATTTACCGATCTTGATAATATTTATTTAATTTCGTTTCTGATTTTTTTTCTTCCCAGCCGAGTCTCCCGCGGGCAAGGCATAAGCGTGGCGAGGACTCGGCGGCAAAACTTCGAGCCACCTAGTCCAACTCCTATCACAAACCCTTTCAGTTGAGACTCGGCTTGGAAGTAGAAAATCCACCCTTTCATAAACGCAAAGTATTGCCTTGTAAAACATAAAAATAAGCAAAGCTATAAATGGTGAACTTAGCGTTTGAATTACTAATAACTCGATTATGAAACCTCTATTTAAAACCACCGCAAAAATTTCCGTTCTCTTTCTTTTATTTTTTGTAGCCAGTATATGCAATGCCCAAACCAATTATGGGCAGCTTAAGGGAAAAATTAAAGACGCAAAAACCCAATCTATTTTAGATTATGTCACTCTTGTTGTAAAGCAGGATGGTGTTGTAAAAGCTTTTGCCACCAGCGACGAAAATGGTGATTACACCATCGCTAATTTGCCCGCGGGTGAATACACTTTGGAGGTTTCATATGTTGGTTACTCTAAATATGTGGTTTATGGAATAAAAGTTACTTCCCAAGCTATAACCTTTTTTAATTGCGAGCTAAAGGTAATAGAATATCATTCAGACTGCCTGATTTATATACATACTCCCTGTAAAAAATTAATAGATGAAACCGATAATAAGAGAACAATACAATCGGATGAAATTTTAAAACTGCCAATACGGGATTAATAAAATCTTTGATGTCGCTTGCCTCTGGCTAGTGACTTTTATTAATGCCTCCGGCATATTTTGGCAAGATGCTATTTCATAAAATCATTTGTGAGACACAAGCGATAGCAAAAGTTTAATTTTACAACTCAGAAACAATTCTGAATATGTCTTCTTTTGTTTTGCCAAGTTTTACCTTTAGCCGATCCATCATTTCATCATTCTTGCTTTCCGCTAAAAGTGTGAATACGATTCCCGAGACTATAGAAATACCCAGTGTACTATTCAGTTTGCCATTCCATTCGGTTAGATTTTCCATGTTTGTTTAGTTTTACACAGTGGTTAAATTTTTACCTGACAAAGTTGAACCTGTGGCTCATTTTGGCTATTACATAACTTTAGAAATATGTTGCTAGATTCACACTTTTTCTAAGGCAAAGAAGTTTGACTCAGTTAGTCCTTATTACAAAAACCGAATATTAAAATCATGAAATAAAATTCAGGTAATTACTGCAAACCCGTCAGCTATTATTTGCAAATACAGCTTTTGGTTTAGTAATAACTCTTATCAATAATTAAAAATTGCAAATCAATGAAAGTATAAAAGCATCGGGTTGCAAAATATCCAACAATATTAAATTGGGTATTTAAAATCAATAATGGCTTAGATAAGTATTTTATATTTTTGAAATGTAAAAAAACAAGCTGATGAAATATCTAATAATTCTAGTATACCTGTTTCTGCAAGGAACTGCATCCAAAGCACAGGACACTACTCTTCCACAAGAAAGCTTTAAAATTTATCCTCATGCCGGGAAAATTATCAATAAAGTTAGCTTATGGAAAATAGACTCCAACATTGTGGAATATGTAAAAGATGGAAATCTTGCAGATATAAATACAGCGGATGTGTTACGATTAGAATCACTTAATTTTAGAATTGAATTTAATGAGCATCAAAAAATGGTTACAAGAATGTATGATTTAATTATTATTGGCGAAGAGGATACCATTCGTGGAATTATTAAAAAAATATATGGGAATGCTATAACCTATATACCGGCTGGTAAAAACAATTTACCTCTTAAAACTAGCAGCTATTTATCATACCAAGTACGAAATGCTGTAATAGAAAAAGAAACCAGTGAACCGAATGACAGCAAAGATTTAACAAAAGATTTTGAAATATTTGTTAATGATTTATTACCGCCTGAAGCAGAGAAAAAAATTAAGTTGAAACCAGAAAAATCAAAGTCACAAAAAACATTAGAAGCCTGTTGCCTAAGTTCTGTAATATTTGCAGGAATCCTTGGTTTGCTTGGTTTAATGTCGGGTTTATAGTATTAATAACTCGCTCAACTGCGTGGTTATTAGTTGGAATTCTATCTTTTAAAAAAAATCTCACTATTTCCGGTACTCTAGAATATCGCCAGGCTGGCAATCCAACGATTCGCAAATGGCCTCCAAAGTTGAAAACCGGATGGCTTTCGCTTTTCCGGTTTTAAGTATCGAAAGATTGGCAATTGTAATGTCTACTTTGGCCGATAGTTCATTCAAACTAATCTTTCGCTTGGCCATCATCACATCTAAATTTACTACTAATCCCATATTTAGATAACTGAATCCAATTCGTTGTTCAAATCAACTCCACGCTTAAAAATAGCTGCAAATACATAAAGAAAATATGCTAAAAACAGATACTCGAAACGAAATACCTCGAAGGAACTTTCCAGAGGTAAAGAATTTTGGAAATAAGCAAGATGCAATAAACTTATAGCATCAATTACAAAAAACAAAATATCTAAACTGAAAGTCATTTTCAAATCATCTCAATTTTCAAATTTTCAAATCGTATTTTTGCAAAAATTATTAACTACCAAATTAAATGGCAACTACAGCAGATATCTCAACAGGAATGTTTATCAGGTTCAATAACGAACTTTGTCAGGTTACTGAATGGCAACACCGTACTCCAGGAAATTTAAGAGCTTTTTATCAATGTAAAATGCGAAATGTTAAGAACGGTAAAAACTTGGAAAACCGTTTTCGCAGCGGCGAAGAAATAGTGGTGATAAGAGTAGATGTTAAAGAAATGCAATATTTATATAAAGAAGGTGATGCCTTGGTATGTATGGATAATGAAACCTACGACCAAATAAATATTCAGGAAGATATGTTTGGTAATGCTGCCAAATTTATGAAAGAAGGAATGACAGTAATGGTTCAGTTTGAAGGAGAACAGCCAATTGGTGGACAAGCTCCATTAAACGTTGAACTTGAAATTACTTATACAGAGCCTGGAGTTAGAGGCGATACAGCTACCAACACCGGAAAACCTGCTACTGTGGAAACAGGTGCCGAAGTTAGGGTTCCATTATTTTGTGAAATTGGTGAAATAATAAGAGTAAACACTACTACCGGTGAATATGTAGAAAGGGTAAAAAAATAATTATCTTTACTTCCTTTTGAATAACCAATCTATTTCATGATTTCTTTTTTAAACTCTGAAAACAATTTTCTTGCAATACCAGAAGAAAATTTATACACTTACGATTCTGCCAACGTTGTTATCCAGTCTGCCCCATACGAGCATACATCCTCATACTTAGCCGGCTCCTATAAAGGTCCGGCGGCAATTATTGAAGCCTCTCATTTTGTTGAATTTTATGATGAAGAACTGGATCAGGAAACCTATAAAGAAACAGGAATTGCAACATTAACACCTCTTGATTTTAAAGGAAAAATAAATGCAGATGCCATTGAACTTATAGAAAAGGCAACGTTTGAAAATTTAAATAACGGAAAGTTTGTAATAAGTCTTGGAGCAGAACATACAGTTACCCTTGGGTTTTTTAAAGCTCATTTGGCAAAATATCCCGACTTGTGTATTTTGCAAATTGATGCTCATTCTGATTTGAGACGAAGTTATAACAACAACCCATACAGTCATGCCTCGGTAATGGCTCGGATTAATGATTTGGGTGTTCCAATTTTTCAGGTTGGTATTAGAGCACAGTGCAAGGAAGAGTCTCAATTAATTAAATCATCTCCAAATATTAATACATGGTATGCTCATGAAATAGCAACCAATGCTGATTGGCAAGATCAGTTAATTGCTAATTTACCACAGAACGTATATATTACCATTGATGCTGATGGTTTTGATCCTTCGGTAATGCCGGCAGTAGGTACTGCTGAACCGGGAGGATTAGGTTGGTTTGAAGGTTTACAATTCTTAAAAAAAGTTTGTGCTAATAGGGAAGTTGTTGGTTTCGATATAGTAGAATGTGCACCAAAAGAAGGTGAAATTTTAACCCAATTCAATTTGGCAAAATTGCTGTATAAACTTTTAGGATATTGCACCCTAAGTCCAACTTTTGTTTCAAAATATTGCTTCAAAAAAAATGCACATATACTTAGATAACGCGGCTACCACGCCAATGGACCCTGAAGTGGCAAAAGCAATGAGTGAAGTGATTGCCAATTGTTATGGTAATCCTAGCGCACAACATGCCATTGGCAGAAATGCAAAAGGCATAATGGAAATGGCCCGCCGCAAAATTGCCGAACTGATTAATGCAAAGCCATCAGAAATAATTTTTACGGCAGGTGGTACCGAAGCGGATAATATTGCCATCAGATGTGCAGTATACGATTTAGGAGTTAAACACATTATAACTTCTCCAATCGAACATCATGCGGTTTTGAACACCGCAACTGAATTGCATGAAAAAGGATTGGCCGAAATGCATTTGGTTTCAATAAATGAAAAAGGCGAAGTTGACTTGAATAATTTAGAGCAATTAGCGGCCAAATATCCCGGGAGTTTAATAACACTGATGCATGCAAATAATGAAATTGGAACTTTACTGGATTTAAAAAAAGTTTCAGAAATTGCTAAAAGGTACAATTGCCTTTTTCATTCTGACACTGTGCAAACCATGGGGCATTATAAAATAGATGTTGAAGAATTGGGGTTGGATTTTTTAGTTTGTTCAGCACATAAATTTAATGGACCTAAAGGTTCTGGATTTTTATTTTTAAAAAACACACATAAGATAAAACCAATAATTACAGGTGGTGGCCAGGAAAAAAACTTAAGGGCAGGCACCGAAAATTTTTATGGAATAGTTGGCTTAGCAAAAGCATTAGAAATTTCAAATGCTATCATACCTGAAAAACAAAAACGTTTGCAAGCATTAAAATCCTTAATGCGTGATTTAATAATTTCTGAAATACCGGGTGTAGATTTCAATGGTCCAGCTGAAACTGATAAAAGTCTATACACAGTACTTAATGTTAGCCTTCCGCCCAATCCATCGGGCGATATGTTATTGTTTAAATTAGATATTGAAGGTGTTTGTGCCAGCGGAGGTTCGGCCTGCAGCAGTGGTGCCAGCAAAGGTAGCCATGTGCTAGCAGCCATCCATCATCCCGACAATCGCACCGGTGTTAGGTTTTCTTTTGGAAAATATACCACCGAAGAAGATATACGCTTTGCAGTCGAAAAACTGAAAAAAGTAGTATTAGAGTAAACTTTATTTTAACAATCTTTTTAATTTTTAGTTTATTTATTTTCAGCCTTTTATCTAAGGATGGAAATAAATTGTTGCAATCTTAGTTTCACATAATAGAATAATAACTTGTTTTATAAATTTTATTGTTTAATAATTGCATAACTAAATTTAATACCTTTTGAAAAAACTAATTCTTAAAAATGTAAATCATTGCGTTTTCTCTTCAATAGAAAATCTTTCATTTCTTACAACTTTAACCTAAAAATCAACTAAATAATTATGAAAAAAAAACAACTAAATCGTTTTCTACTGTCAAAAATTATGACAGTACCATTCTTCACTTTTATGCTTTTATTAGCATTATCGAGCTCTGGTTTACCCAAGGCAATTCCACCATCAACTAACCAAAAGGTTTTTAAAGATTGGACTTTACTTCAGGAAAACAACGCTAAATTTATCGATGTATTTTATAGAATAGTTGAATGTGACACATCTAACTATATTGAATTAAGAATCTTTAATGAAAATTCAATAGATCAAACCGTTGAATTTGATATTGATGTAAAAAATGGCATGAATTCTAATAAATTTCAAAAAAGTATAAAATTGGATGTTAAAAAAGGTGCAATTGTTGCTTCACCTTGCACTGCTAATAGTAAAGATAATTTAGCTATTGAACTACCAAAAGGATATGATCCTGAGAAAATGTTAATTGTAACTATTTCATTTAAATAAGCCATGAGAAAAATAATATACATCTTAGCAATCACTTTATTTACTATTCAAAGTGAAAATGTTTTAGCGCAATGTTCAAGGCCTGTTGTAAGCAGTTTTAGTCCTGTTACTGGATACATTGGTAGCAATGTAACAATATCAGGTAGTGATTTCGATCCGATACCCTCAAATAACAAAGTGTTTTTTGGTGCTACTATGGCAACAATATTAAGTGGAAATTCTTTTTCATTGGTTGTTAAAGTTCCAATTGGAGCTACCTACTCTCCAATAACTGTAAAAAATGGTTGTGGTTTAATCGGTTTATCAAAGATTCCTTTCAATGGAATATTTTGCGAAGCTACCCTTTCAACTACATCCTATAATACAGTTTCCTATTCACAATCTGTATCTGGTGGTTATCAAATGCTTTCTCAAGATATGGATCTTGACGGTAAACCAGATTTATTGGTTACCGGATTTACAACTAATACAATTAGTATTGTAAGGAATTTAAGTACTCCAGGAACTGTTTCATTTGCATCGGAACAAACATTTTCTACTCCATCAAATACTCGTTGTATTGCTCCAGGTGATTTTGATGGTGATGGTAAAGTAGATTTAGCAGTAACTTCAAACGGTTATGGAATTTATATTTATAGAAATTTAAGCTCTCCCGGAACAATTTCAATGGGTAGTCCATTGGGACTAGATGGTTCTTTTTTAGGCACTTCTGGCACTTACCAAATGGCAAGTGGTGATTTAAATAATGATGGAAAATTAGATTTGGTTTTTAGTGATTTTTCAGGAAATGTTTACACTTTACTTAATACTTCTAGTGTTGGGAATATTAGTTTTTCGAAAAATACTGTAATAAATAACACATACGGTACAACGGGAATTGCAATAAGTGACATTGATGGGGATGGATTAGCGGACATTATAACAAGCTGTCCTAATAATGATTTTGTTTCAGCTATTAGAAATACAACCGGAACTAGTAATACCACTTTTTCTTTTGCTTCACCCCAATTTTTTAATACTAATTCATCGTATCCTTATCGTGCCTTCGTTGGTGATTTTGACAAAGACGGCAAAATGGACATTGTTACTAATAATTATAGTGGTGCTAAAGTGTCAATATTCAGGAACACCTCTAGCTCTGGCACTATTTCTATGGCTTCAACTGTTAATATTTCCAGCCCTACATCAAATTATCGTATAGTAGTAGGTGATGTAAACGGTGACGGATTTCCAGATATTGCAACTAAATCATCAGGTGAAAACTTATTTTCAGTTTATAAAAATACGTCTTCAGGTGCAGGGAATATAGCTTTTGCAACTAGAATAGATTATTCTGGTCAGGCGGAAGTGAGTGGTATTGTAGTTGGTGATTTAGACGGAGATTATGTACCAGATATTGCTACTAGTGGTATTAGTAACAATCAATTAAGAGTACATAGAAATACTTCGTCAATTACTGACAATACAAATCCTACTGCTAGCTGTAAAAATATTACCGTTTATTTGGATAATAGTGGCAATGCTACAATTTCAGCTTCGGACATTGATAATGGTTCATCAGACGCTTGTGGAATATCATCAATGACTATTAATAAAAGCTCATTTACTTGCGCTAATATTGGTGATAATTCTGTTATTCTAACCGTAACAGATAATTATAATAACCAAGCTTCATGCACTGCTACAGTTAAAGTGGTTGCTTTGCAAACTAATGGAGTTACAACATTTTGTTCAGGCGGATCTTTGGTATTAACAGCTGTTAGTGGCTCCTCTTATCTATGGAGTACAAATGAAACAACCCAAGCAATTACTGTTACCCAGTCAGGCACATACACTGTTGAAATTACTGGTGGGGCGCAATGTTCTAATAAAATCACATCAAGCATTACTGTTACAGTACTTCAAACCCCTCAATCTTTTAATGTAACTGGTGGTGGAGTTAATTGTGGCAATAATTCGGGTGTCCATATAGGTTTAAGCGGTTCTCAAACAGGTGTAATTTACCGGTTAAAACTTGGCAGTGTTTACCTTAACAATATTGAAGGAAATGGCTCAGCCATTGACTTTGGTGTTTATGCAACGGGGGGGACCTATCAGGTAGAAGCTGTAAATATTGCTTCAGGTTGTGGTAACTCTGTTACAATGAGTGGAACGGCTACTGTTACTGCGCAGGCTAATCCTAGCTTTACAATTACTGCTTCTTCTACCAAAATATGTTCTGGAAATTCCGTTACGCTTTCAACTTCAGCATCTGGTCCTAGTTGGGAATGGACTCCAGGTAGCTCTACAAATAGTTCAATTAGTGTTAGTCCTAATACCACAACAACTTATTCATTAAAAGGAACCGATAATCTTGGATGTAACAGCACCCAAACAGTTACCATCACAGTTAATCCAAAGCCAACAGTCAGTGCTGGAAATGATGTAACTTTTTGTTCAGGAGGCGCCCAACTAACAAGCAATATAACGGATTCATCTTTTAGTGGAACAGAAGAAAAAGTTTACCTTATAGCACTTCAAAATCTTTTCAATGCTTCATCTTCATGTGCAAGCGGCTCTTATTACAATGGTTGCGGTACGGCAGAACCAGGTTTTACATGGCAAGATCAAGGAACATTTACTGTAACCAATGTAAAAGTTGAATTTTCAATTGGTGTTGAATGCCATTCAAATGTGAGCCATACAACCAAATTAAATTCTCTGAGTGGAAATAATTTTACAGCTAATTATAATTGCAATTGTTCTGGTAGCACTAATTCGCCGTTTACAATAAACTTCTCAAATCCAAGTGGCTATAAATTAGGTGGATCAAATAGTTTCAGAATAGGAAATAACAATACATGTTTGGGCTATATTCTCAGTAGTTCTTTACAAAATTCATTTGCAAGGGTAACCGTTACCTAAGGTAAATCACCCACCTATTCTTGGTCACCATCTACAGGACTTTCAAGTGCATCTATTGCTAATCCAGTTGCTAGTCCAGCTAATACAACCACCTACACGCTTAACTACACAAGCAGTGAGGGTTGCTCTGCTTCAGATGAAGTGGTTGTTACCAAACAATGTTGTATTACTCCTACAATAGCTTGCCCTTCAAATATTTCAGTAAATAATTCAACTGGTTTATGTGGTGCTAACGTAACATTTGAAGCAACATCAACAGGTACTTCTCCAACTATTACATACTCTCCAGCCTCCGGAAGTTTCTTTGCGGTAGGAACTACAACCGTTACAGCCACTGCTGCCAATTCTTGTGGCACAGATGTTTGTACGTTTGATGTAACTGTAACAGACACTGAAAACCCAGTTATTACATGCCCTAATGATATTATCGTTAATAATGATGCAGGTAAATGTGCTGCAACCATAACCATTACAGATGCCACAGCTACTGATAATTGTGCTGTACAAACTATAGTAGGAATTAGAAGTGATGCTTTAGCTTTAACTGCGGATTACCCAGTAGGAACAACAACCATAATTTGGAAGGTAACTGATAATAGCAGCAATACAGATGTTTGTACCCAAACAATTACAGTAAATGATACTGAAAAACCTAATGCACTTTGCAAAAACAAAACAATTCAACTAGATAATTCTGAAACAGCAACTATCACTGTCAATGACGTGGACAATGGTTCATCAGATGCATGTGGAATTAAATCTCTTTCTATTAGTAAGTCATCTTTTAATTGTTCAAATTTTGGTGCTAATTATTTAACGTTAACCGTTACGGATAATAACAACAATGTATCTACTTGCCAAGACACTATTACGATATTAAGGGACTTGGTTTTTGATTATTCAATAACTAGTCCAGTAGAAGAGTGTTCAAAGGTTACCATTAAATGGCATGGAGGGTGCACCAGTTGGAATGTGAATATAGCTCTAATTGACAGTGCAGCCTATACTGTTCAAACTTATGCAGCAAGTAATATTGCAAATTCAGGATCCTATACATGGACTTTACCTTCTTGCATCCCAGCAGGAAGATATTATTTCTATATTGAAGAAGTATCAAGAACTACTACTTGGACGTATGGAACTTCTGTATTTACAATAAACAATACCGCACCTACAATTACTACTCAAGCCTCTGATGCAATTGTAGAATGTGATGGTCACGGAAATACTTCAGCATTAACTGCATGGTTAGCTTCAAACGGCGGTGCTACTGCAACTGATGCTTGTGGTAATCTAACTTGGACAAATAATTTCTCAGCCTTAAGCGATTTATGCGGAGCTACTGGAAGTGCAACAGTGATATTTACAGTAAAAGATGCATGTGGAAATCCATCTACTACAACCGCTACATTTACTATTGAAGATAAAACTGCTCCGACAATTACAACCTCGACTGGTTCACTAGATGCAAATCTTGAATGTTCTGATGCTTCAGGAATTGCTTCTGCGCTTGCAGCTGGACCAAGTGCTTCGGATAATTGTACTTCTAATCCAACACGCAGTTTGATTACTGATAATACCTATAATACCATTACTACAACAGGATTCACAGGTTCATATGCACCTTCCAATTGGAGTTTAATAAAAACTTCAGGTAGTTCAGGAAGTGTAAACACTGCTTCTGCTCCTAATTCAATTCAACTAAACGGAAGTGATGGCGGTGGAGGTGGAACTAAAGATACTCGTTACCAAATTTCTGTGCCAACTGCTGGAACAATTACTTTCAGTTGGTCATATGTAACCTCTGATAGGGATGGGCCAAGATATGATCCATTTGGGTATTACCTTAATGGAACATTCGTTCAATTAACAAATAACGGAGGTGCAAACAATCAATCGGGCACAAAATCAATATCTGTTTCTGCCAATGATAACTTTGCTTTTTATATTAGATCTACGGATAACGTACTTGGGGCTTCCACGACAGTTGCCTCAAACTTCACGGCTGTAACCCAGTTATGTTCCAATGAATATATCCGAGTAAGAACATGGAATTTTAAAGATGATTGCAATAACACATCTGCATTTTTTACACAAACTATACATGTAAAAGACAATACTGCGCCCGTTATTAATACTCAAGCGTCTAACTCAACTGTAGACTGTGACGGAGCTGGAAATACATCTACCTTAAATGCTTGGTTAGCTAATCATGGCGGCGCTGTTGCTACAGATGCCTGTGGTGGTGTTACTTGGTCGCATAACTTTACTAATTTAAGTAATGATTGCGGTGCTACAGGAAGTGCAACTGTTACCTTTACTGTTAAAGATGCTTGTGGAAATAAATCTACAACTACTGCAACATTTACTATCGAAGATAAAACTGCGCCAACTATTGGAACGGATGCTGCTAACTCAACCGTTGAATGTGACGGTTCTGGAAATACTTCAGCATTAAATGCATGGTTAGCTTCTAACGGCGGAGCTTCTGCTTCTGATGATTGTGGTGGTGTTACTTGGTCTCATAACTTTACTAATTTAAGTGATGATTGTGGTGCTACTGGTAGTGCTGAGGTTACATTTACTGTTAAAGATGCATGTGGAAATAAATCAACTACAACTGCTACATTTACTATTGTAGATAAAACAGCGCCTATTGCAATTTGCAAAGCAGCAACTATTACATTAGTGAATGGAGCTGCCTCTATTACAGCCGATGATATTAATAACGGTAGCTATGATGTATGCAGCGGTGGAGTTACTATAAGTGCTTCCAAAACCAGCTTTGATTGTACTAATATTGGAGCTAATACTGTAACCTTAACGGTAACCGATGCTTGTGGTAACACTAGCACTTGCGATGCAACAGTAACGGTTGTTGGTAAAATACCAACTCTGTCTATAAGCCAAGGCGTTCAACCGGTATTTTGCCAAGGTGGAGCGGTTGTGTTAAGTTCATCGTCTAATGAAACGGTAACCTATGCTTGGAGCAATAATGCTACTACTGCCAATACGAGTGTATATTCCAGCGGAACCTATTCTTTAACTGTAACCAACAGCTACGGATGTACCAAATCTGCTTCTACTACTGTTGCTTATAGCCAAACCGATTTATTGTCTTCGTATACTGTATTAGTAACCGATGAAGCGGAAATTGAAAAAGAATCTGTGGTTAAATCGGGTGGTGTTGGTTCTACAGGAACTAAAGGCGAAGTGGAAGTGAATGAAAGTTCATTGATAACTGCATCTGGTACTTTTGCAAAAGCTTATGAAGTAGAAGTGAAATCAGGAAGTTCGGTAACTAATGCGTATTCAGGAACCGCTGTTTCAGTCACTCTTCCAACATTTGCATACAATCCGTATTGCGATTCAAAATGCAGTAGCAAGTATCACCACCATTGCAGTTCAAGTTGTTCTAACAACGAGCATTACCATTGTAAATCAAGTTGCAATAGTTCTTCACATAAACATTGTAGCAGTTCAAAATGCAACTACAGAGATGATGTAAAGGTTAAAAAAGGAGCTACAGTTACCATTACCGATTCTATATTCAAAAAGATTCATATAGAAAGCGATGCAACGGTTACTTTCACCAGCAAAAATATTTATGCCGATGAAATAGAAACTCAAAAAAATGTAACCATTAAGTTTTCTGGTTGCACCCGTATCTTCCTTTGTAAAGAACTTAAAATCCATGAAGATAACGTGTTTAATTCCGCTAATAACAGTGTAATTATTTATGCCGAGAAAAAAGTGGATATCAAAAAAGGTACAACCATGAATGCCAACGTGTATACGCTTGAGCATTTTGACACCAAAGGTGATAAGAAAAGCAGAAATACACTTACAGGTATGTATATAGCCGAGAAGGTTCATGCTCATTATACCGACTTTAACTGGAACACAGTATGTGGTTCTTGTGGAACAATGGGTAAGAAATCATTGGAAGCTGACCTTGATGGATTGAGAGATGCCTCAGTGGATTATGTAAATGTTTATCCAAACCCAACCAATGGCTTAACTACAGTTAGTGTAAGTGCCAACAGTGAAGCTATCCTCAAAGTAAAAGTCATCAACATTGCCGGTGAGATGTTATACTCCACCGAAAAAACAGACTTTAGAGGTCTTGCTGAAATCCAAATTGATATGACAACTTACGCTGTAGGTATGTATTTTATTAAAGTGGAATATGGCAACACTACCAAAATATTCAAAGTAAACCGCTTGAATTAATAAAGGCTGTTAATCACTCCTCTATAAAAAAAGCCCCGATTTTCATCGGGGCTTTTTTTATAGAGGAGTTAATTTTTAAAAATTATCTTCAAGAGCTAAACCCTTTTTAAAAAATCTTGATAAGCAATCTTAATTCCGTCTTCAAGTTTGGTTTTATATTTCCAACCCAAACTATTCAAAAAAGAAACATCCATTAATTTCCGGGGGGTTCCATCGGGTTTGGAAGTATCAAAAATCAATTTTCCTTCAAAACCTATAATTTTTTTTATAAGTTCGGCTAATTCTTTAATACTTATATCATGGCCAGTTCCTATATTTACAAACTTTTCTTCCTCATATTCCAACATTAATTTTACGGCAGCATCGGCTAAATCATCTGCAAACAAAAACTCGCGTAATGGAGTTCCGCTTCCCCAAATAACCACTTCACCTGCACCTGAAACTTTTGCTTCATGAAACTTGCGAATCAAAGCTGGCAACACATGGCTGTTCTGAGCATCATAGTTATCATTTAGTCCATACAAATTAGTAGGCATTACAGATATAAAATTACACCCGTATTGGCTCCGGTAGGCTTCGCACATTTTAATACCTGTAATTTTAGCAATAGCATACGGCTCATTGGTTGGCTCCAATAATCCAGTTAAAAGATATTCTTCCTTTAAGGGCTGAGGTGCTAACTTTGGGTAAATACACGATGAACCAAAAAACATAAGTTTTTTTACACCATGCAAATACGAATTATGAATTACGTTGTTCTGAATTTGTAAATTTTCATACAAAAACTGGGCACGATACGTATTATTGGCCACTATCCCTCCTACTTTGGCAGCAGCAAGAAAAACATATTCCGGTTGCTCATCATCAAAAAAATCAGCTACTGCATTGAAATCTCTAAGGTCAAGTTCGGCAGAAGTTTGATAAACAAGATTTGTAAATCCCTGGTTTTCCAAGGCTCTTTTAATTGCAGAGCCTACCATTCCTCTATGGCCGGCTATAAATATTTTGCTGTTGCTATTCATTGCTAATTATGGTTTTGTCATGCTGAGGCACGAAGCATCTTAATCAGATTCCTCATTTGTCGGAATGACAAAACATTACTCAAAATAATTAAATACTCTAAATCCCCCGTCTTGAAGATATTTTTCCTTTTTCATCAACTTTAAATCGCCTTTCATCATATCGTTTACCAAAGAATTTAAATCATACTTTGGCTCCCAACCCAATTGGGTTTTGGCTTTAGTTGGGTCTCCTATTAATAAATCTACTTCGGTAGGACGAAAATAAAGTGGGTCAACAAAAACAACCTCTTTGCCTTCTTTCAAGTTTGGATTTTTTAGTTCTAAAAACTCCATTCTCGCTTTATCAATAGATGTAATAAATCCTATTTCATTCACACCATTTCCTTTAAATCCGATACCGATACCAAGATCAGCAAAGCTCATTCTAACAAATTCTCGAACCTCGGTGGTAATTCCCGTAGCAATTACATAATCTTCGGCCTTTGGCTGTTGAAGCATTAAATACATAGCTTCGATATAATCTTTAGCATGTCCCCAATCGCGCTTTGCATCTAGGTTTCCAAGAAATAATTTATCCTGCAAACCAATAGCTATACGGCTAGCAGCTCTGGTTATTTTACGGGTAACAAAAGTTTCGCCTCTTATAGGTGATTCATGGTTAAAAAGAATTCCGTTACAAGCATACATATTGTAGGCTTCTCGATAGTTTACAGTAATCCAATACCCATACATTTTGGCCACAGCATAAGGCGAACGGGGATAGAACGGAGTGGTTTCGCTTTGCGGAACTTGCTGCACCAAACCATACAATTCAGAAGTAGAGGCTTGATAAAACCTGCACTTTTCAGTTAGGTTACAAATTCGCATGGCTTCTAAAATTCGCAAAGTTCCAATACCATCAGCATTGGCAGTGTATTCCGGAGTTTCAAAACTCACTTTCACGTGGCTCATAGCGGCGAGATTATAAATTTCATCGGGCTGAACTTCCTGAATAATACGAATCAAATTGGTACTATCGGTTAAATCACCATAGTGAAGTTTCAGTTTTAGGTTACGTTCATGAGGGTCTTGATACAAATGATCAATCCTATCTGTATTGAACAATGAACTCCTGCGTTTTATACCGTGAACTTCATAGCCTTTATTTAATAAAAACTCTGCCAAATAGGCTCCGTCCTGCCCTGTTATTCCTGTAATGAGTGCTCGCTTTTGCAATGCTTGAAATTTAATGATGTTAGGTGCAAATTTAAAATTTGTTAAGCTATGGTAAAAGGGTTTATTTAGCAGTGTTTTGGAAACCAGCAAATAATTGAATTCTACGTTAAAAATACACTCTTTATTTCAAACCAACAGAACTCATTTTGTTTTCGATTTGGTTTTTAAGCAACTTTTAGGAATTAACTATGAAATGGTTTCAGAAACCGAAACTTCTCATATAGTTTATTCCAAAACCTTTAAAAATTCAACTTATATATATATTCCACTTTGCAGTGATTTACTAAATTCTAAAGGTTTTGAACCTATAGAGGTTCCTCATCAAAACTCAGGAAGCGAAACTATTTTATTTCCTGCTGAAACTTCAGAATCTACAGAATGGGACTTTGATTTATTTGCAGCCATTTTTTATTTGGTAAGTCGTTATGAGGAATACAAAGGTTTTACGCCTGATGCTCATCATCGGTTTCCGCCCGAAGCCAGCATTTTAAGTAAAACCAAAAGCTTTGAATTTCCATTGGTAAATAGTTGGGTGCAAAAATTAAAAAAGGACTTGATTCTAAAATTTCCTGATTTGATTTTTGATGAACCAAAGTTCCGATTCATTTCTACCATTGATATCGACAGCACGTTTCAATACAAGGAAAAAGGATTTTTATGGTCGGTTTCAGGATTTTTAAAGGATTTTTTTAGAGGTAATTTTGCCGAAGTTAGCAACCGTTTTAAAACCTTAACTGGATTTAAAAAAGACACCTTTGATGTGTTTGGAGATATAAAAGCAATCCATAAAATCAACAATACTGAAGTTATTTATTTTTGGTTATTGGCCAATTACTCCAAGTTTGATAAAAATATAAGTTGGAATAATAAAAATCAGTCTGACGTTATAAAAAAATTAAGCAAGGATTATGAAATAGGCATCCATCCATCCTACCAATCCAATTCTAAATTTGATTTAGTAGAAGTAGAAATGAACAGGCTTGAAAAAATTACAGGGCAAAAACCCAAACTCAGCCGCCAGCACTTTTTAATCCATCAGTTTCCGTTCACGTATTCCAATTTAATTAAAAATGGAATTGAACAAGATTATACATTAGGCTACACCAGTCAATATGGTTTTAGGGCAGGGATTGCTTCGCCTTTTTATTTCTATGATTTAGAAAAAGATGAAACCACCAATTTATTGCTTTATCCCTTCTGCAGTATGGATATTACCCCATTGCATTACTATAAACTTACCCCTGAACAAGCCATCGAAAAGAACAGGGAACTTTTAAAAAAAGTAATCCAAGTAAACGGAACATTTATAAGCCTTTGGCATAACGAATCATTATCCGGCAAGCTGCGATGGAAAGGCGATTGGAAAAAGGTGTATGAGAAATTAATTAAAGATGCGACCTATTTAATTGCCAATTAACTTTATTTATTAATTATCCGATTTAATAAATCTGCTATAGTAACCCTGGCCTTTATCTGTAATTTTAAGAATATAATTTCCGGTTTTCAGTTGCGAAACATTTATTTTATTTGAATCCATTTTACCTCTAATAATCAACTTTCCATCCATTGAAATTAACTGATATACATTTCCTGAAAAATTCTTACTACCATTGACAGTTATTATATCCATAGCTGGATTAGGTGAAACTGAAATTGAAATTTTAGCCAACTGTTTAATCCAGTTAGTTTTATTAAAATCAATCGTTATTTTTTGTCCCAATGGCGGTAAATTGGCAAACGCTGTGTCCGATAAAGTATCAATAGTTGGAGATGTTGGATCTCCATAAATAAACCAAGTAGTAACGTTTGAAGAATTATCAAAATATGTAACCGAAGGGCGTAAACTTCCAAAACCTTCAAAACATAGATCTGGATTAACTATTGCAAAATCTCCATAAATAATATTAAGTTTATTGGTAGAATCCACTGAAATCTTAACACTTCCTTTACTGGGAGCCAAATACAATTTATCTATTTCATTATAAAATCCGAAGTCCATCCATTCCACTTCGGTTTCTGAAAGAGATACCGTAACTGGAGAAATATTTGGATAGTTAATAGTATCCTCATAACCTTTATCTATTAAATCCCATCCAACTGCATCTACTGCCAAAAGAGCCGATGGATTTGAAGTAGAAGTAAGAAAAATAGCACCATCAGAAACCAACATTGAATCCCAAACTATTTCAAAAGCTTTTACAGGTTTAGGTAATTGTACCCCAGCAGGATAATCTTCATCCAATGGATCATCCCATGCATATTGATAGTATATCAAAGTACCCGAGGTAAGTGTATCAAAGGAACCAGCAGCAGAAGAAACTTTAATTTGAGCCTGACTACTGAATGCAAATGCAATCATGATAAGAAAGATTGTAGATAATTTATTCATATTTATTTTCTGTCTATAAAATTGATTAGACGACAAACTTACTAAAATCATTACCGGTTTTAAAAATTATTAATTTTAAATTGAAAAGTAGATAATCTTTTTGGTATCAAAATATTCTTCCCTAAAGTAAGCATCCAAAGGCACTTCCTGAATTTTAATACTCTTTCTCAGCATTTCTTTAAATTCATTTTTCTCCTCAGTTAAATTTCCACCTTTCAGTAAAATAAAACCATTTGGCTTGTCATTATATTTATCTTTTGTAAGTCTATTTTTTGACCATCGGTATAAATCGGATATAGGAGCTACGGCCCTCGATACCACAAAATCAATATCTATTGTCAATGATTCAGCTCGAGCATTTATAGCTTCCACATTTTTTAAGCCAAGTTGAGCTACCAATTCTTTTACCACATTTATTTTTTTTCCTATAGAATCAACCAAATAAAATTTGCAGTCGGGAAATAGAATTGCTAACGGTAATCCAGGAAAACCGCCTCCAGTGCCAACATCCAAAATACGAGTTTGAGATTTAAACGTAATAAATTTGGCAATAGCCAGTGAGTGTAGAATATGCCGTTCTTCAAGATTTTCAACATCCTTGCGGCTAATCATATTTACATTTAAATTATATTCACTGAACAATTCTGCTAAAAGTTGAAACTGTTTTAGTTGATCGTCAGAAATAGTGGGGAAGTATTTTTTTAGTAATTTCAATTCCATGCAAAATTAAATGATTTTTAAATTTTATAATCCTTGTGTAGTGTTAAACCTTAAATTTGCGCCTTATAAAAAAATCTAATGGCATTGGACCAAACTGATATAGATGAGAATGAAAAAAACATGTCGTTTTTTGATCACATCAGTGAACTGCGGGGACATATTGTTAGGTCATTAATTGCAGTTATTATTGGCGCTATATTGGCTTTTGTATTTAATGACTTTGTAATGAACACCTTGATTTTTGGCCCGAGATCAAAAGATTTTTTTACCTACAAATTATTTCGCGCAATTCATATTGATATGAATCCCGAGCTATTTAAGTTTACTATAATAAATACCGACGTTACCGGACAGTTTATTATGGGATTGATGATTGCTTTTGTTGTTGGCTTAATAGCAGCATTTCCATATGTAATTTATGAATTTTGGCGTTTTTTTAAGCCGGCTCTTAAACCAGAAGAACAAAAGAAAACAAGTGGAATAATTATTATAAGTTCAGGTTTGTTTTTAATAGGCGTTTTATTTGGTTATTTTTTGTTAGCCCCGGTTTCTCTGTTTTTTATGGCTAGTTATTCCATATCTGATCAAATTAATAATACTTGGACTATCCAAAGCTACATTTCATTTATGTCGATGCTCACCGTGGCTACCGGCTTAATTTTTGAGCTTCCATTGGTTATGTATTTTTTGGCAAAGATGGGATTGATAAATGCAGCATTCTTAAAAAAATATCGACGTTATGCAATACTAATAATTGTGATAGTTGCTGCAATAGTTACGCCTCCTGATGCTGGAAGCCAAATACTTGTAAGCATTCCACTTCTTATTCTTTATGAGGTTGGGGTAATAATTACAAAAAGAGTGGAAAAAAAAGACCAAACTGAATCTTAAAAATACCTTATTTCGTACAATCTAAAAAATTATGGAGACAAAAACCCGAATAGCCTTTGGCTGCGACCACGCCGGATTTGAACTTAAACAAAAACTAATGCCATTATTTGCCGACAGTTTTGAAATTAAAGACTTTGGCTGTTTTTCTGACAATTCTGTTGATTACCCTGACTTTGTGCATCCTTTGGCCATGTCGGTGGCAAATGGGCAATATGAATTTGGTATTGTAATTTGTGGAAGTGGCAACGGAGTATGTATGACCGCCAACAAACATCAACAAATTCGTGCAGCACTCTGCTGGAATAAAGAACTAGGAGAATTAGCCCGTCTTCATAATGATGCAAATGTGCTTTGTTTACCTTCTAGATTTATTCCTGAAACTACCGCAATAGAAATATTAGAAGTATTTTTAGCAACAGCCTTTGAAGGTGGAAGGCACAAAAACAGAGTGAAGAAAATTGCTTTGATGTAAGTCAAGGCAATGGTGCTGCTTCTGTTTCCCCAATTCGGTTAATATCATACTCAACTTGGCCGGCATCATTTAAACTATAATTGAGTTTAAATTTTTTAGCCCATTGCATTTCATAAAATTTATATGAAAAAATAGTAGTAGTATTTTGGGCATACGTTTCATCAAAGCCAGTGATATGAATCAAAAATTCAGCATCCAGTTTTTCCAAATCACTTTGCGATAACCCATTTAATGGGCTATTTTCATTAATATGGTGCACAATCGTCCAAGGCATTGGAAAAAAAACTACAGAAGCAGTTTCAATCTCAAGATTGTAATATTTTCGGTTAATATCATTCCCTTCCTCAGTTTTCATTGCCAATATTATTCCCACATTCATATTTATCAATGTATTTGGTCGAGCATTTACAATACGAAACATAAAAGCCCGCCCATCTTTATAAGGTGCTATTACTGCATTTTCACTAAACTTAATAAAAGCGGTTGGTTTTGAGAAACGTCCATAAACAATACCTGTGGCAAAAGCAAAAAACAAAAGACCAAACAAGGCTTCCATTCCACTGATAAGTCCGGTTAAATAATCATGTGGATAAATTGCTCCAAAACCTACAGTGGTAAAGGCCTGCATACTAAAAAGAAACCCGGTTAAAAATGGACTTTCAAAATGCTGTCCCCCCAATTTTTCGATACCAATGGCAGAATAAATAGTTGCAAAAATTAAGTTAGCAATCAAATATGTTGATACAATTATTGATGAAATTTTTATTGGACCGATTGTAATTAAATAATGGTAAAGATGAGGTTTCATACCGGTTCGTTTGGAGTTAAACGAGCCGTCTTTATTTACCATTCGGCTTTTGTTTTGGTAAAATTTTTCACCCAAACCGGGGTCTCTTAATTGTTTTATCATAGTGTATATTTTGCTTTAATTATTCTGTTTTTGCCTTGAAAATCCTGAATTACTTCTACTTCGTTAAAATCCATTTCCACCAACATTTTTTTAACCTCTTCCCAAAAATTTTCATGTACTTCAAAAAATAACATGCCTTTTGGATTTAATAATTTTTGGGCTTGCATTGCAATTGCTTTATAAAATTGTAATGGGTCAGTATCACAAAATAAAGCGAGATGAGGTTCAAAATCTAGAACATTTTCACTAATTGTTTCTTTCTCATTCAAAGGAATGTATGGCGGATTGCTTACAATGATATCAAATTTAATGTTAAAAATATCTGTAAAATCAGGTTTTAGAATATCGCGATTAATAAAAGAAACCGACGTGTTACCTAGTATTTGAGTGGCGTTGTTGGTGGCCACATTAAGGGCGTCTTCCGAAATATCCACTGCCACCACATAGCTTTTGGGTTTATTTTTTTTAATGCTTATGGCAATGCAACCACTGCCTGTGCCAATATCCAAAACATTTTCAGAGCCTTCAATTATGTATTCGCAAACTATATAAACCAATTCCTCCGTCTCAGGTCTGGGAATAAGCACCGAAGGATCTACAATAAATATGCTGTCACAAAACCAAGCTTTGCCAATGATGTATTGAATGGGTTCAAATTTTTTAAGTCCTAGAATGATATACTCCAATTTTCTAACTTTTTCCTCATCCATTTCTTCTTGAGGTTGTGTAATAAAAACAACCGGATTCATAAAAAATACAAACTCCAAAATTTGCTTCCAAATAGCTGCCAACTCATTTTTATAATTAAAAGAGGAGAGTTCATTGAAAAAATACTTTTGAATTTGGGAGTTGTTCATTGGAGGTGCAAATTAAGGATTAAACCTGCTTATTTTTGCCACCTTGTCCACCTACGAACTTTACATCCACCGCTGCCTCCACTTAGCCAAACTTGCAATTGGCAAAGTGTACCCCAATCCAATGGTTGGGGCGGTTGTAGTTTATAATAGTAAAATTATTGGAGAAGGATTTCACCAAAATTATGGTGGCCCACATGCCGAAGTAAATGCAATTAATTCGGTAATCGATAAAGATTTGCTTAAAAAATCTACTATTTATGTAAACCTTGAACCTTGTTGCCATTATGGGAAAACACCTCCTTGCACTCAACTAATTATTGATTCGGGAATTAAAAATGTGGTAATTGGAAGTTTAGACCCCAACCCATTGGTGGCCGGCAAAGGCATCAAATTATTGGAAGATGCAGGAATTTCAGTTGTAAGCGGTATTCTTGAACACGAATGTTTGGATTTAAACCAATCCTTTTTTGAGCAATTTAAAGCAAAAAAATTGGTGAAATTTATTCTTAAATGGGCTGAAAGTGAGGATGGGTTTATGGGCAAAACGAATTACAATTCAGCTAAAGAACGTGAGTTATCAAACGATTTAGTAAAACGCTTTGTTCATAAACTGAGAACCGAAACCGATGCCATTATGATTGGAACAAACACGGCTATACTAGATAATCCCATTTTAGATAACCGATTTTGGTTTGGCAAACCACCCACTGCCCTTGTAATTGACAGAACTTTAAAAATCCCACTGAATTCCAATTTATTTAAATCGAATAGAAAGGTTGTAATTTTTAATGAAACAAAAGAAGAAACCTTTGGAGATATTATTTACAGTAAAATAAGTTTCGAAGTTCCTTTATTTTGGCCAACCGTAAGTGAAAAATTGATAGAGTTAGGTATAAACTCCGTTTTGCTGGAAGGTGGGAGCAAAACCCTTCAAACCTTTATAGACTCTAATCTTCCCGGCGAAATATTTAGGATTATAACCCCAAAAATTTGGGAAAAAGGAATTAAAGCACCTTTACTAAATTGTAACCCAGATGAACGTTTTTCTTTAGGAGATAATTTGATAGAACACTATACTATTTAATGCTTTTCGACAGAGATTATAAATCAATTGCCCATGCTACGGAAGCAATTTACACTGACAAAGGAAGTCGATTTTTAGCATTTGCATACCTGGTAAATAATGAACCGCAAATAAAAAATCATCTTTCAAATTTAAAAACTGAATACCCAGATGCCACCCATCATTGTTATGTTTGGATTATGAATGCCGACAAATCATCACAGCGTATTAATGACGATGGAGAACCGGCAAACACAGCGGCCAGACCTATTTTAAAACAAATAAATGCACTTGATCTTACCAATATATTGGTAGTAGTAGTTCGGTATTTTGGGGGTAAAAAATTAGGAATCCCGGGATTGATTGAGGCTTACGGATTGGCGGCCAAACTGGTTTTGGCTAAGTGTGAAATAGTTACAAAAACACTTTTGGACTATTTTAATATTGAAACCGATTTTGAAAACGAACACGTTATTTATAATCTTGCCCGAAAATTTTCAGCTACTATAATTGAAACTGTCCATGCACAAAATGCAGTGATTACTTTGTCAATTAATGGTTCAAAAAACGAGGCATTTATAAATGAATGCAAGAATTTGGCTACTTTTGAATATACGTTTTTAAAAACCGAATGAAATATTATACCACTACAATCTTTCTATTTTTAAGCATTATTAGTTTTTCCCAATCGAAACATATTGGGAAACCTGAATTATTTTATATTCCTTCAAACCCTGATTATATTAATATAAATACAAGATTGCAATTTAATTCTACAGAAAATCTTATCGCCTTTTTGGAATTAAATTATTTGAATAAATTACTTAGCGACCAAAAACTGGAACTTGAAAGTATAAAAAAATCACCTATTGGAACTCATTATATATTTAAACATTTAGTGAAAGGTATGGCCGTTTATCAATCCTCTATTCAAGCTAATTATGACCAATCGGGAAATTTAATTTTGATAATAAATAATCTTGCGAAATATGAAGATTACTTTAATCCAAAATCTTTGGTTATAAAAGGAGATTTTTGGATGAATACAAATTATGGACTAACACCCGCTTATAAAACCACAAAGAATGATAGTGTAACTCACCAATCCTTTGAATATTTTTATACTTTAGAAGGCCAAAAACTTTTAACTTATAATCCTAAATTGTATTATCAATCTCCTGACAGCATGGTTTCAGCCATGGTTTATTTACCTAACCCCATAGTAGCTGCAAATGCTAAATATGGCGACAAGGGTTTTGTTGATGATTGGGATAAAAATACTACCGAATTAACCAATGCTAGAAGTAAAGTTAGGGTTCCTTTAAAATTTGCCAACGGAAAATTTAAACTTACCAATGGTCTTATAACAATTAAAAACATTCACGATCCGGCCATTGCCCCTATCGAACCAACTGATACTTTTTTAAACTACACCCGTGACCAATCAGGGTTTGAAGATATTAATGCATTTTATCATTTACACAATTACAGCACTTATTTAAGAAAAATCGGATTTAGTAAACTTCTTGATTCTATATATGTAGATACCCATGGAAGTAGTGGTGATGATAATAGTAGTTTTGACCCTGGAGTTTATCCATATGTTTTAGAA
Organism: Chitinophaga pinensis; assembly: GCA_945907065.1. Classification (GTDB taxonomy): domain Bacteria; phylum Bacteroidota; class Bacteroidia; order NS11-12g; family UBA9320; genus JABWCE01. The sequence goes on along the minus strand of CAMDSC010000003.1, from coordinate 5,913 downwards.
TTTGGAACAGGAAATGTAGATGATGCTGAAGATGGCCAGGTTGTTATTCACGAGTTTGGTCATTCATTATCAACCCTAGCTTCGCAAGGAACTGTTCAAGGCAACCAAAGAATAGCAATGGAAGAAGGTCAGGCAGATTATGTGGCCATGTCATACTCTTTATCTTTAAATAAAAACAAACGTAATGAAGTATTTAGTTGGGATGGTCATAATGAATTTTGGAGCGGATTTACAACCAACACTAGTCTAAAATATAAAGACTTAACGGGGATAAAAGATGTGGATCGTGAAGTTTGGTCAACGGCATTAATGTGTATCAGAGATAAATTTAGAGGTACAAAATCAGATAGTATAATTTTTTCAAGTTATTACTTGCAAGCGTCACAAAGCACAATGCCACAAATGGCAAGGGTTATCCTTAAAATGGATAGTATCCTTTTTAAAGGTAAAGATGTAGCTTTTATCTGGCAATGCTTTACTGATCGTGGAATTTTGGATACAGTACCAAGAAGTTTAACAAAATTAAATCCAATAAATATTAAGGAAGAGATCAAAATTTTAAATACTACAGATTATAGCCAAGGATTGGCTCCATTAAGAATTCAATTAGCCAATCCGTATTTATGGAATGCCATTGAAATATATGATAATATAGGACAAAAAATTATTTCTATAGCAACCACCAAAGAAATCATATTAATGCCACAAGATTATAAAGCGGGAGTATATTACCTTAAATTTAATTCCGTAAGCGGTAGCCAAAATATTTCAAAAAAGATAATTCGCTTTTAATAAACTTATGCAACCCTAGCTTCCTTCATAGAAGGTATTTGAGCAGGTTTGGCATTTTTGAAGATACTTATTGAGTTAATTGCCATAAGTACTTTCTTCTGCTGATAAAAATTACATTCTTTAACTAATGTTGGTAATCTAAACAAATCAACTAACCACCAAACAAAGGCTCCACCCAAAGTAAGCCAAAACATAATCTGTAATTGCCAACGGCCCAAAAATGCATAATGTGTTCCGGGAAAAAATATAAGACAAATAAAAGCTAATCCTAAAGATCGCTTTCTTTTTGAATAAAGTTCTTGAAACCTGATTTGATTTTCAGGACAAATTTTGCCCAATTCATATAGAATTTTAGGATGAAGGTCATTAACAAACTCTGCATCTAATATTACATTATGATTTCGTATTGTAACCAAAATTAAAACCGGGTTACAATTGTAATCAATGTGGATAAAATATGCAAATCTTTTTTTAAGATTATGAGCATAAATTAAATCCTAAAAATAAAAAATGTTACGCCTCTTTTTTCTTCATTTTATTTACTGCTTTTATCATTATAAAAATACAAAAAGCAACAATAACAAAATTAAGAACTGCTTGCAAAAATGAGCCATATCCAATAACCGGCGCACCTGCTTCTTTAGCAAGTGCTAAAGTTTTGTAGGCTGTTCCATCCAATGAAATATTTAAATCAGTGAAATTTACTCCACCCATCAATTTTCCAATTGGAGGCATTATTACATCATTTACTAATGAATTAACAATTTTCCCGAATTCAGCACCAATAATAATACCTACGGCCAAATCAATAACATTGCCTTGCATGGCAAACTCTTTAAATTCTTTAATTACTCCCATCTATATGATTATTTATTGGCATCGAATTTATGCTAAGACTAGCAATTATCAAAAAAAAAGGTTTTGCTTTTTCTTAAGTATTTAAATTTCAAGATTAATAATTTTAATACGAATCCTTATATTTTTGCACCTCCTTAAAAAATGAATGAAATAGCATCTGAACTATTAGGAAATGACCTTAAAGCCACTCTTCTTTTAGTATTAAATATAATAATAATGGAAAGTTTGCTTTCTATTGATAATGCGGCGGTATTGGCTTCTATGGTTATGGATTTACCTAAAAACCAGAGAAAAAAAGCCTTATTTTATGGAATGATTGGGGCTATTGGATTTAGGGTTCTATGTTTATTTTTGGCGGCTTATCTTTTACAAATTTGGTGGATAGAACCAATAGGAGGTATTTATCTATTGTTATTGGTTATAAACTATTTCAGAAAAAAGAACAAAGAACATCTAGTTATACACGAAGTAAAAAAGCCTAAAGCTTACTCGTTTTTAACAAAATATATCACACCATTTGTGGCCACTGTTTTTATGATTCAATTAATGGATTTGGCTTTCTCTATTGATAATGTATTAGCGGTAGTCGCCTTTACAAAGAATATGAGCCTTATAATTATGGGGGTTGTTATAGGAATTATAACAATGCGATTTGTAGCCACTTGGTTTGTCACTCTAATGGTTAAATACCCATTTTTAGAAACTTCGGCTTACCTAATTATCGGGGTGTTAGGATTGAAACTTGGGATTTCCTTAGTCACACATTATTACCCAAATGTAATATTCATAAAATACATTGGTACTGGAGGTAATATTGAACATCACACTAAGGAAAAAGTAGATCAATTATTTTCTTTACTTACACTTCTTATTTTCTTTACCCCCTTAATAGGTTCAATGATATTTGGGTATCCAAAACATAAAAAAGGGCACAAGGACAGCGAAAAATAATTTGATGAGGAAATTCAGAATTTTTTAGAATTGTATCGATACAAAATTTTAATGCTTTATCTTATAAAATTTCAAAATCAGGAAAAATCATAAATTATTTAGTGTTTCAGCTATTACTAGTGTATTCTGAAAATTCATACAATTAAAATGTCCTTTTGGGCACTTATCAAATCCAATTTTACTGCAAGGCCTACACTTTAAATTTTGTACTTCAAAATTTTTAGTATAAACCTCATTTTCCCCATAATAAGCAGCCATCCCAAATTTAGGAACAGTATTGCCCCAAATAGCGATCACAGGCTTTTTTAGAGCTGCGGCTATGTGCATCATTCCAGTATCATGCGTTACCAAAGCTTTACTTATTAGCACCACTCCTGCACTTTCATTTAGTGTTAGCTGGCCAGCAAGGTTTATTATTTTATCTGGATTTGAAGATTCTAATACTTTGGCAATTTCAACATCATCTTTTCCTCCTAATAAAACAATTTTGCACTTCGAAAATGCAATTATTTCAATCAATTTAGTTGCCGGCATTTTTTTTGTAGTATGCTGTCCACCTATTGCCATTGTTATAAAACCTAAATTATTTAACACTTCATATTTACCTAAAATATCATTTGCCGATGCAGGATTAAAGTAATCCAAACCTTCACCATCATTAACAATACCAAGACTTTTAACGGTGTTAAAATATCGGTCAACGATATGAATATTCGGTAACTGATTTATTTTAAATTGGGTTAAAAGAAATTTTTTAAAATTTAGTTTATCAAAAGAAAATGCCTTTACTCCACAACTTTTCTTAATAATTAATGTCCTAAGATTATTGTGCAAATCAATTACAAAATCAAATTTTTGGGCTTTAATTTCGGCTATGGTATCGTTAAGGTTTTGTTTTAAAAGCCACAATTTATCAATATATGGATTTTCTATTAATAAAGAATTAAAACTAGGTTTGGTTAAATAATGAATTTCAGAATTGGGAGGTAATTGTTTTTTTAAACATCGGATAATTGGTGTTGTAAGCACAATATCACCTATAGAACTAAACCGAATAATTAATATTTTCAATGCTTTATTTTGCAAAAATCTTATATTTTAAAGTAAACAGTATTTTAAAAAAATCATACATTAAACCAAAATTAACGGTATGTATAAAAAACTGAATTAATGGCAAAATACGTTGAAATTACTTTAACAAAGTCAATCAATTTTTAAAGTAAATTCGTGTTGCTTATTTCCATGTTATTAAAACTAAAATTTATAATCCTTTTGAGCTTTCTATGCTCTTCGTCATTTGCATCGGTTGATGATTCTACTGGAGTAATATTGAAAGATGGCAAAGTATTTATTCTCCATAAGGTTGAAAAAAGTGAGGGACTTTATGCAATAGCTAGGCGTTATAAAACTGTTTGGACCCAAATAAAAGATGCTAATCCTGGTTCTGAAGAAAAAATAAGAATTGGGCAAACCTTATTAATACCAACGGGTAAAACCGAAAAACAATTCTTTGGCAGCAAACCACCAAAATATTCAAAAAACAAAGGAGAATATACCAAACCATCAAAGGAACCAAAAGCAAAAGAAGCGGAGGTTGTTGATAAAACAGATATAGCGAGCACTCCAAAAACCTCCTTTACAACACCCTACAAAGTAAAAAAAGGTGAAACCTTATTTAGTATTGCTCAAAAGTTTTTTACAACCGTAGATTTTTTAAAGCAACTCAATAAATTAAACGAAGAAAGCATTCATGAAGGCTTAGAAATACTGGTTCCTATTGTGGATGAAGCTAAGGCCGATTCAATTGCAAAGCAGAACGAAGTTGAAACGAATATTACTTTGAACGACCTTAAAAAATCTACTACAAAAATTAAAGATGAAAAAGAAAGTCAGCACAAAGATTCATCAAATGCAAAAAAAGAAAGAGAAGTAGCAACAGAAAAAGAAGATAAAAAATCGTCGGGAGATATCAAAGACTATACCGTTACTACTGAAAATTTCCCTGAATACAATGTAGAAAAAATAACTGAAACAGGATTTGGAAAAGTGATGAGTGATAAAAAAATTAACCAAACCAAAGATTTTGTCATTCATCACAATGCCCCAGAAAATACGATAATCCGAATAACCAACCCTACCAATAATAAATCCATTTACGCCAAAGTAGTCAAAAATTTTAGCAGGGAGCAAAACGACCCAGTTATTGTTTACCTAACCAAAAGCACAGCCGAATATCTTGGTTTGAGCAAAAAAGATAAATTCTCTATTAAGATAAGTTTTGCCAAATAACCTTCACAATTATCCTTTTATAGTTTTTAGAGGTGCTCTAATTATATTAATAGCAGCAATGCCTTGGTCGAGGGCCATAATCAGTATATCTACCGCATTATTATTTGCATCAGCTTTAGCTGAAATTTTTATCAATAAAATTCTGCTTCCAAAAGACAAATATTTCTTTTGTTTATCAGCATTAGTGATATTTTTCTTAATTGATATATTTAGGGCTGAATCAATAGCTGAATGGTTTTCTTACTTCAGTATTAAACTACCTTTACTAGTTTTTTCTTTTTCAGTTTTGGTATTTAAATCTAAAATTACTCCTAAATTTTTGCAACTGTTTTCCATTACTTATTGTATTGCCATTGCTTCGGCTACTCTTGCCAGTACTATTAATTACCTATTAAATTATACCGAACTTAATGCCTTGGTTCTTCAATCCAAACCCATCCCAATTATCGGAGGAATTCATCACATTACATTTTCAGTTTTTTGTGCATTTGCAGTCATTCTTTCAGCTCATTTAGCATTTATTCAAAAAATTAAGTGGCTTTGGATTTTCACAATTATTAATCTTATAGGGCTTCATATCCTTGCTGCACGAACCGGTTTAGCAGGATTTTATTTTGCCTGTTCCATTCTTGGGCTAGTTTATATTTTAAATACAAAACCTAAAGTTCGCTATTTAATTGCTGCATTATCTGCTATTTGTCTGCTTCCAGTTATAGCTTTTTATAGTTTGAGTTCATTTCACAATAGGGTTTTGAACACAAAGGAAGACATGAAAGTAATTTGGTATCAAAAAGATGCTAACTATCAATCCATGGGCATGCGAATTGAAGCGTCAAAGACAGCTTTTGCTTTGGCAAAAAAACATCCAATAACAGGCGTTGGATGCAGCAATATTAAGCAGGCTATGAGCATGCAGTATGAGCTAAACAATACAAATCTTTTTATTGAAAACCGAATTTTACCCCACAATCAGTTTGTTATAGAAGCGGCAATTCATGGCATAACAGGTCTATTTATTTTATT
>CAMDSC010000002.1 GCA_945907065.1 Chitinophaga pinensis | reverse complement strand
GTATAGTCGCCACTGAAAGGACATCGGTGAACGATATAACTCATCTGATAATAATCGTTGTTGAAATACTCATCATAACCCTTGAGGTGTCTTTCAAAAAAGGATATGAGTTTTAAGATGTTTCTCTGTTGTTGTAATGATGAGGTTTTCATACAAGCTAAGTTAATCAACTCAGTGATTAACGCACAATTCTAAACTATTACTGGTTCCCCGTCGCATCAAAAAAAATATTTCAACAATTGTATGAAGCGATGAAATTCAGAACAAAAACAGCCAAAACAACCCAAAAATGTTGTCCTTAATGTTGTCCTTAAAATAAAAAACCCCTTGATTATCAAGGGGTTAGGTGTCAATTTCGCGGACTGGACGGGACTCGAACCCCCAACCTTCTGATCCGTAGTAAAACTTAGTTTTTAATAAGAAAAATCTAAAATTTTGTACCTTATTTGTATCTCTATATTGCAATGTAATGAACATCAGTATCATTCATTTTATTTGGCAAAATTTGCTTTTTGATACCAATAATCTAAAAGATTCGGAGAATGAAGCTATTCAAATATTGCAAAAAGGCGTAATTAATACCAATGCAGGTCCCGATTTTACCAATGCCAAAATTAAATTGGGCGATACCATTTGGGCTGGAAATATTGAAATACATAATAAATCGGGCGATTGGAAACTGCATGGGCATGCCACGGATCATTCTTATGATAGCACCATTTTGCATGTTTGTTGGGAAAATGATTTACCCATTTATCGTACTAATGGAACAAAAATTCCATGCCTTACAATAAAGGATAGAGTTGACAAAAATTTATTAAATAAATACCGTTATTTAATGGAATCGGCCAATGATATTCCATGCAGTTCAATGCTTCATGCCATTGATGAATTTACATGGAATATATGGTTGGAACGGCTTTTAGTGGAGCGTTTGGAACAAAAAACACAGCCAATTTTTAAAGACCTTGAGCAAACCAAATATGAGTGGCAGGAGGTATTTTATAAATCAATGGCCCACACGTTTGGTTTGAAAATAAATACCCAACCTTTTGAAAATTTAGCCAACAATTTGCCTTTAAAAATTCTGTCAAAACACAAAGATAATCTGAAACAAATTGAAGCCCTAATATTTGGAGTTGCCGGTTTTTTAAATAAAAACTGCAAAGATGATTATACAATAGGTCTTCAAAAGGAATATCAATTTTTGAAAAAGAAATACCAATTGGATGAAGTAGAAAGAAGTAACTGGAAATTTTTAAGACTTATGCCAGCTAATTTTCCTACCGTTAGATTAGCTCAATTCGCAGCTTTAATTTATCAATCCAATAGTTTGTTTTCAAAAATAATAGAAGAAAATGATTTGCAAAAAATCACAACATTATTAAAAACCAGTCCTTCTGAATATTGGGATACTCATTATTTATTGAATGAAGTATCGCCCAAAAGAACTAAAAAATTAGGTTCAAGCACTATCCAAAATATTATTATAAATACGGTTGTTCCTTTTAAATTTGCCTATGGAAAACACAAAAATGATGATTCAATGCAGCAAAATGCCTTTGATTTATTAGAAAAAAGTTCACCTGAAAATAACTCAATAATAAAAAAATGGAATGGCTTGGGAATAAATTCAAAAAATTCATTTCAAACGCAAGCATTATTGCAATTAAAAAACGAATTTTGCAATAAGAAACTGTGTCTCAGTTGTTCTGTTGGTTACAAACTCTTAAAAAATGAAACGCATTGATTCTATAAAATTCTTTGTTGAGCAGCAAGCATTTGGTGTTTGTGCATGGCTTGGCAAAAAAATGGGTATTAAAACCGAACGGGTAAGGTTGTATTTTTTATACGTTACCTTCGGTACATTAGGGTCTTCGGTAATTTTATATTTGATAGTAGCTTTTTGGCTTAATATTAAAAACTATCAAAAAGAAGGACGAAAAACTGTTTGGGATCTTTAAAAAATCTCAAATTTTCTAGTAAAGGCACAATACCTCAATATGATGTTTATTGGTTAATACAGGTATATGTGCATCTGCATCTTTGCCATCTCGGTTCACAATTATTAAAGGCGAAGGTTTTGCTGCCGCCATTTCTATTAAGCATTTTTGCTTATCCAATTCATCTGAAACAGAGTTAAGAGTATAAGAAATATTTTCAGAATCCATAGTCTTTTTAATTGTATTTACCATTTCTAAAACGGCAAATCCATTATTGGGTTCGGTAAAAACAAAATGCAATTGAGCATTATAAAGTTTTGCGATTTCAAGGGTTAACGAATGCAAAGCTTCTCCCGGAAATTCGTCGATATAAACAAATACATTTTCATACGATTTTACAGGAGTTTGTTTTTGGATAACCCAAACAGGCTTGTTAGTATTATCTATTGTTTTGGCTAAAAAACTACCGGTAAGGTGCTGAACCCCATGAACCCCATGAGTTCCTAAATATAATATATCTGATTTTGTTTCTTCCAATACTTCGGCTATCAATCCAAACAAATCACCATCTTTGGTAAGGTAATTTGCTTTTACCCCTTCTTTGTCTTCTATTTCTTTTACCGATTCTTGAAGCTGTCGTTTTAAATCGCGACTCAAAAAATTGGTAGCCATCATTTGTTTGGCGTATTCATCCACATCGGCAATTTCAAATATATGGAGCAAAATAATCTCCGCCTCTGTTTTTTTAGCGTAAGCAACGGCACAGTCAATTGCTTTTTGAGATGCATCAGTAAGATCAGTAGCTATTAAAAGACGTTTGTGATTCATAGTTCAAAATTAAGATTAAAATTAATAAAGTTATAGTATAGAATTCTAAGTTTTTAGTTTTATCTGAGGATACTATAACGGAAATTAAATTCGGGAATCGTCCAAATTTGATAACCTATTTATTAAAAAATATCTATCCTCGATTTTTTAATTAATTCCTTTTTTGAAACTTAAATTAAAATAAGTTTGTCACCCCAATTGATAAATACTTGAAATACATCACCCGCACCGTTTGGATTCTTTCTCTCATTAGCCTATTTACTGATATGGCCAGCGAAATGCTTTATCCAATAATGCCAGTTTATTTACAAAGCATTGGATTTTCCATTGTACTAATTGGTTTTTTGGAAGGTATAGCTGAAGCTACTGCAGGATTAAGCAAAGGATATTTTGGGAAATTATCAGATTTTTCAGGCAAACGGGTTCCTTTTGTTCAAGTAGGTTATGCATTAAGTGCTATTTCCAAGCCTATGATGGCAATATTTGTTTACCCAATTTGGATATTCTTTGCTCGAAGCATAGATAGATTTGGTAAGGGAATAAGGACAGGAGCAAGGGATGCCATTTTATCGGATGAAGCTACACCCCAAACCAAGGGAAAAGTCTTTGGATTTCACCGTTCAATGGATACTTTAGGGGCAGTAATAGGGCCAATATCTGCCTTGGTTTATCTTTTTTATAACCCCGATGATTACAAAACTTTATTTTTAATTGCTTTTGTGCCGGGGGTATTGGCTGTTGTAGCTTCTTTTTTATTAAAAGATAAAAAAAATAAAGAACCACAAAGAGAAGATAAACCTTCTTTTTTTTCGTTTTTAAACTACTGGAAAACCAGTCCGAAGATTTATCGAAAAGTGGTAAAAGGCTTATTGGTTTTCACTCTATTTAATAGCTCAGATATTTTTTTGTTATTAAATTTAAAACAGGCTGGGCTTAATGATTCCTATGTAATAGGGGCTTATATTTTTTATAATTTGGTATATGCTGCATTTGCTTTTCCTTTGGGTGTTTTGGCCGATAGGATAGGATTAAAAACTGTTTTTATAAGTGGATTGGTTTTGTTTTCGGGGGTTTATGCAGGTATGGCTTTTGCAAATAATATTACTATTTTATTAGTATTGTTCTTTGGCTACGGGCTTTATGCCGCAGCTACTGAAGGCATAAGCAAAGCATGGATAACCAATATTACTGATAAAAAAGATACTGCTACTGCTATTGGCACTTTTTCAGGTTTTCAAAGCATTTGCACAATGCTGGCTAGTTCATTGGCGGGTTTAATCTGGTATAATTTTGGGTCGGTTGTTACATTTATGACTACATCAATTGCAGCCTTGTTGGTAGCTGTTTATTTTATGTTTTTGAAAAAAAATCATTTTAATAAACTGGTTGAGTAATAAAACAAAAGCTTTTAAATTTATAAACCTTCAACAATAATAACTATTTCTCCTTTTGGGGGAGTTTTGGTGTAATGAGCCACCAATTCTTCTAAAGTTCCTCTTCGGTTTTCTTCAAATAATTTGGTTATCTCTCTACTTACACAGGCATTGCGAGAGTTACCTAAATAGTGCCCCAACTCGGTTAATGATTTTACCAATCGAAACGGGCTTTCATAAAAAATCATGGTTCGAGTTTCCAATGCCAATTCTTTAAACCGGGTTTGCCGTCCTTTTTTTGGAGGTAAAAATCCTTCAAAAACAAAACGCTCAGTAGCCAAGCCACTGGCTACTAAAGCTGGTACAAAAGCTGTGGCACCTGGTAAAACTTCCAAAGGAATATTATTTCGGTTGCATTCCCTCACTATCAAAAAACCGGGGTCAGATATTCCGGGAGTTCCTGCGTCTGAGCAATAGGCTATTGTTCTACCATCTTCTAAAAGATTTTTTACATAATCCAATCGCCGGTGTTCATTGAATTTATGCATGCTCAAGGTTTCTTTTTTAATACCTAGCAACGATAGTAATTTGCCAGTAACACGTGTATCTTCGGCAATCACAAGGTCACAATTTTTTAAAACCTCAATGGCCCGCAATGTAATATCACCCATATTGCCTATAGGCGTAGGTACAATGTAGAGTTTTCCTTTTACTTCATCCATTCTTTCACCCATTTACCAATTATATCAAATTCCAAATTTACAAGACTTCCTGCTTTTAAATGCTTTATAGAAGTATGCTCAAACGTATAAGGAATAATAGCCACCAAAAATTTCCCCGCCTCGCTATCAACAACTGTTAGGCTTGTGCCGTTGAGTGTAATTGAACCTTTGGCCACCGTTCTAAAATTTTCAAAATTCTGAAATTCAATTTCATATTTCCAGCTTCCATTTTCATCGGTGATTTTTTTGCATATTCCGGTAGTATCCACATGACCTTGCACCCAATGACCATCAAGTCGGTCACCTAATTTCAAACAACGTTCAAGATTTATTTCATCTCCCTGAACCCATGTATTTAAAGTTGTTTTTGATAAGGTTTCATCAATAGCGGTTACCCAATGGCAGTCATTTTCAATTTTAGTTATTGTTAAACATACCCCATCATGCGCCAAACTTTGGTCTATTTTAAGTTCATGGCTTATGTTAGATTTTATTTTAAAAGTTTTATTGGTGCCGTCTTTTGATACGGATTCTATTTTTCCTAAACACTCTATGATTCCTGTAAACATTGGAACAAAAGTAAGTTAAAACTGAAAAACGAAAAGTGAAAATTTAAAGTAAAATTCAGAAGCAGAGTTTAGCTTTTTAAAACTTTTCATTTTTAACTGCTAGTTTTTCACATACTTACACTATATTTGCACCCTTATTAAAAAGGACTTCTGAGTGTCGGGCTTTACCAATTCCATCTCCACTCTTAGTTCTTATGGCAAAATAAAGAACAAGAGTAATTAATAGATGAAGACCCAAAAAGTAGTAACCCTTACCCAATTCATTTCTGAACAACAATCCCTTTTTTATGATGCTTCCGGTGATCTCACCCGCATTTTTATGGATATTATTTTAGCAGCAAAAATTGTTAATCGCGATGTTCGTAAAGCAGGTTTAGTAGATATACTTGGTACGCATGGCACCACCAATATTCAAGGTGAGGAGGTGAAAAAACTGGATGTAATGGCCAACGAAGAATTTATGTCGGCTTTATCTCTTGGTGGTGATTGTTGCGCTATATTATCCGAGGAAAACGATGATATTGTAAGGGTTCATAATCCTAATAATTCAAAACCAAAGTACATTGTAGCAATGGATCCATTGGATGGCAGCAGCAATATTGATGTAAACGCTTCTATTGGTACTATCTTTAGTATTTTTCGCCGCCGCAGTATGGCTTGGAATGAAGTTACCATGGAAGATTGCCTTCAAAAGGGAATTAACCAAATTGCTGCCGGTTATATAATTTATGGCTCCAGTACTATGTTGGTTTATACTACCGGGCAAGGTGTTAATGGATTTACATTAGACAGTTCCATTGGCGAGTTTTGCCTTAGTCATCCTGATATTAAAATTCCAAAGGATGGAAATATCTTTTCGGTAAACGAGGGTAATTTTGGCGAATTTCCTCAAGGGGTTAAAGATTTTGTAACTTATTGTAAAGAAACCGACAAAGAAACCGGCCGTCCTTACAGCGCAAGGTATATTGGTTCTTTAATTGCGGATTTTCACCGCAACTTATTAAAAGGCGGAATATTTATTTACCCTCCAACGGCTAAAACTCCAAAGGGAAAACTAAGATTGATGTATGAATGCAATCCTATGGCTTTCATCATTGAGCAAGCCGGAGGTAAGGCCAGCACAGGAACTAAAAGGATATTAGAAGTGCTACCGGAGGAATTGCACCAACGTGTACCATTATTTATTGGTTCCGAAAATATGGTAAATCAGGCAGAAGCTATGTATAGCGCAAAAGCTCAATTAGGAATGAATAATTAGGAATTTTGAAATCCTAACAATCTAACAACTCAATAACAAAATAACAATACAATAAAATAATGACAACATTCGCAGACTTCGGCCTAAAGCCGGAAATTTTAAAGGGCATAGCTGAGTTAGGCTATGAAACCCCAACGCCTATTCAAGCTAAAGTAATTCCACAGGTTTTAGATAACCGAAGTGATATCGTTGGCTTGGCTCAAACCGGTACCGGTAAAACGGCAGCCTTCGGTTTACCCTTGCTTCAATGGACTGATACATCTTTAAGAACCCCGTCTTCATTGATTTTGGCACCTACCCGTGAACTTTGTGTTCAGATAGCTAAAGACATTGAAAGCTATTCAAAATACATGGGAAAATTAAAAGTTTTGCCTGTTTACGGTGGAACCAGTATTACCAACCAAATCCGTGATTTAAGAAACGGAGTTCATATTTTGGTGGCCACGCCTGGCCGTTTAATCGATTTGATTGAACGCAAAGCAGCTGATCTTTCGGCTGTAGAAATTGTAGTACTTGATGAAGCAGATGAAATGCTTAACATGGGATTTATTGATGATATCAATATTATTCTTTCAAGTTGCCCAAATGACAGAACTACTATGCTTTTCAGCGCTACCATGCCTCGTGAAATTCAGAGATTGGCAAGTAAGTACATGAACAATCCTGTAGAAATTTCTTCTGGAGATAGAAATGCTTCAACCAATCAGGTGGAGCATCATTACTACTACATTCGTGAACGTGACCGCTATTTAGCCTTAAAACGTATTGTGGATTATTACCCGGGTATTTATGGTATAGTATTTTGCAAAACAAAATTAGATACCCAACGAGTAGCTGATAAACTGATGGAAGATGGTTACGATGCTGAACCTTTGCATGGTGACTTAAGCCAGCAACAACGCGACCGAGTGATGGATAAATTTCGCCATAAAAATGTAAGCCTTTTGGTAGCCACGGATGTAGCTGCTCGCGGAATTGATGTGGACAGTTTAACTCACGTTATAAATTACAATTTACCTGACGAAACGGAAACTTATACTCACCGTAGTGGAAGAACAGGTCGTGCAGGAAAAACTGGTATTTCATTGGTATTGGTAAATACAAAGGAGCGTTCAAAAATCCGCCAGATTGAAAGTATGATCAAAAAGAAATTTGAAAAGAAATTGATTCCTGAGGGTTCTGAAATTTGCCGTGTTCAGTTGTTTAATTTAATTGATAAATTAGAAAAAACAGATGCCACGGATAACGATATCGAGCCATTTTTGCCAGAGATTTTTGCACGTTTTGAAAGCTTTAGCCGCGAAGATTTAATCCGCAAAATTGTAGCTGAAGAATTCCATAGATTTTTAATTTATTACCAAAATTCGGCCAGCTTAAATGTTCCTGAAGGTAGCGACCGTGAATCGGGAAGAGACAGCGACCGTGGAGGAGATAGAAGAGACCGTGGAAGCCGTGGCCGAGATGGCGACCGTGGAAGCGATAGAGGTGGAGACAGAAGAGGCGACAGAGATGATAGAGGCCCACGTTCAAGTGGATATAAAGGCGGAAACGATAGTGATAATTTTGCCCGTGTATTTATCAACTGCGGTAAAATGGACGAACTAAATCCACAACGTCTTATGGGTATTGTGAACGATGCTGGAAACGGACAACGGGTTCAGTTTGGCAGAATTGAAATTCTTGATAAGTTTAGCTTCTTTGAAATTGAAAAATCAGCCGAACGCAATGTGTTGGATAGCTTGAATAAATTTGAGTGGAAAAATCGCCGAATTAAAGCAGAGCCTTCTGAAAAAAGAGGAAGAAGGTAGATTAACACGGAGGCACAAAGGAAACAGAAAAATACAGTAAAAAAAAGGTCGGTTTTTAAAAACCGACCTTTTTTTTGTGATTAATTATAAACTTTATTCATGTTTACATAATCCTACTATTTCATGAAAAATGTCATGAAGTTCAGTTAAATCTTCTTTTATCTTGGTATCTGTTGTTCCTGCTTTTATTTCTTTATTAAGGTCATTTGTTTCCTTAACTAATTTTTTCAGGATTTTGGAAATCTTTTTTTTGTTATACCCAACAGGTATAGAAGATTTTTGCCAAGCCACAGCTTTATCATACATTTCCTGACTTTTTTCTTTTATCGGGTTAAAGTTTCCATCCTCCATCGGATGAAAAGTAGAAGCCATTACTTTGTGAAAATCGTCTTTTTCTTTCCATTCTGCTGGTGCTTGAGCAAAACTGAAGTTGGCAATAAATAGCGTAATAATGATTAATATTTGTTTCATTTTATTTTAATAATTAATGGTACAAAGATGGTATTTATTTTTTTTGTTCACCAAGTTTCTGAAAAATAAATCATTGTAAAATACTGACCAATAAATTTAACTTTCTTAAAATGGATTAACAATAAATCTAAAATCGTAAATAGGATTATCTTTGCAGATTAATGCGAGTTTTTAGTAAGCATAAGGAATTAATTTATGAAGTTGCAGAGGCAATTGCAAGTCGCAATTACCATACCGTGTATCATGAAAATCCAAAGGAATATGGAGAGGAAGAAAAGGCCGCGGGTTTAGCTGCTTTTCAAGCTAAATTTAATTTAGATTTTAATGAACTTAATGTTAAGAGTGAAGTTTGGATTGGAGAAGAAGTTTCACCTTATCTTCAAACAGGTTTGGGAATCCGATATCCATATATTGAAGTAGAAAAGCTGATAGAAAATGCCCGACCCGCTTGGAAAACCTGGCGAAATGTAGACATAGAAGAACGTGCCGGCTTGCTGGTGGAAGCATTGGAACGAATAAAGTTACGTTTTTTTGAATTGGCTTATTCGGCAATACACACCACGGGGCAAGGTTTTATGATGGCGTTTCAGTCAGCAGGGCCGCATGCCTGCGATAGGGCTTTAGAAGCTGTGGCCATGGGGTTTAATGAAGTAAAACGCTTTCCTGAGCAAGTGAAATGGGAAAAATGGGTAGGGGGTTCAGCCATATCCATGCGTAAAACGTATAACCCAATTCCAAAGGGAATAAGTTTAGTAATTGGGTGTTCTACTTTCCCCACTTGGAATAGTATGCCTGGTGTTTTTGCAAGCCTTGTAACCGGCAATCCTGTAATTGTAAAACCGCATCCTAAAGCAGTACTTCCTATGGCAATTGTAATTGCTGAAATTAGAAATGTTTTGAAAGAAAACGGCCTTAAAGTAGATACTATTCAGATGGCTGTGGATACCACCGCCAAACTTATTACAAAGGAGTTGGCCGAGCATCCTGAAGTACAACTTATTGATTACACAGGAAATTCAAAGTTTGGAAATTATTTAGAAGGCTTGCGCAAAACTACTTTTACAGAAAAGGCCGCAATTAATCCTGTAATTATTGATTCTACTAAGGATATTGAAGGATTGGTAAATAATCTTGCTTTCAGCATTTCATTATATTCACGTCAAATGTGCACCGCTCCGCAAAATATTTATGTTCCGGCTTCAGGTATAAAAATAACCGGCGGAAATGTTTCATTTAAAGATTTTTGCGACCGATTAAAAGTAGCTATTGATAATTTATTGGATGCCAAGTGGGGCGCTTCCACTTTGGGTTGTGTTCAAAATGATGCGACCTTAAAAAAAGTAAACGAAGTTTCCATGGCGTTAGGAACTCCTGTATCAGAAGGCAAGTATTTTAAAATGCCTGATTTTGAATCGGCCCGAACCCAATCCATCAAAGTATTGGCAGTGGATAGCGGCAAGCAGGAAATATTTCAAAAAGAAGTATTTGGTCCGATGGTTTTTATTGTAAAAACTGAAAGTACCGAGCGCAGTATAGAACTTGCATTGCGAGGTTGTGAAATTTCGGGGGCTATTACCTGTTTGGTACATTGCACCGATTTTGTTCTTTGCAAAGAAATAGAAGAAAAATTTAACAATGAATTTATACCTGTATCGCTTAATTTGACAGGTCAGATTTATGTGAATCAACATGCTGCTTTTTCTGATTTTCATGGTACCGGTGGTAATCCTTCGGGAAATAGTTCCTTTGTGGATCCAGGTTTTATAACAAAGCGTTTTGTTTGGGTAGGAAATCGATACATGTCTTAATATACCTTTGGCACATTCAGTTTCACATAATCTTATTTTTGAATTGATCGATGATAATCTTATAATTGTTACCGTTAAAAAAAATCAATTTGTAGTTGATTTTCGTTTTTTTGAAACATTAGATAAAGATAAACTGGAGACTATTTTGGGTGAATTACCCGAAATTTATTCTGAAATTACTTTATTAATTCGCAACAAAAATTTTATCACTTTACCTGAAAATTTTTATAATGAAGATCTTTCTGAAATTTTTAAATTGAGTTATACTTTGTTTCCAAATGAAACAGTTTGGCTAGATAAATCAGAGCAAAATATTGGTATTGCTTATGCCATTGATAAAAGTTTAATTGATTTAATAGTTGCAAAATTTCCAAGAGTAAAGATTCATCATGAGGCCAAAGTTATTCTTTCAAAATTATATAAAGAAGTAAATTTTAAACAACCCCGAATCCTCATTACCATCAATACTGAGAACCTAATAATCTTTGCAATTAGTGAAGGAGAGTTGATGTTGTGCAATTCATATCCGGTAAAATCAAACGATGATATTTTTTATTTTGTGATGCTTGCAGTGGAGCAATTGCACTTTATACCTTCCGAAACGGAGTTGGTTATTTTGGGTGAACCGCCTGCAAGAATTGAGATGTTTGAATTATTTAAAAATTATATTAACGAAATAAACATCTGGCTGGAGGAATATCAAACGGACCCTCAAATTATAAATACGGAATCTTTGGCTCATTCATTTGCTTTGCAAACCTTGGTATGCGAATAATAGGAGGAAAGTACAAAGGATTTCGTTTTGATCCGCCATCAAAAATTCCGGCACGACCCACTACCGACCGAGCCAAGGAATCTTTAATAAATATTTTATTATCCAATTATGGCTTAGAAGGTAAAAACTGCCTCGACCTTTTTAGCGGTACCGGAAATATTGCATACGAACTAGCTTCGCAAGGGGCTAAGAGTATTACAGCGGTGGATTTAAATTTTAGTTCGGTAGATTATATAAAACAAATTTTTAAAGCTTTGGGTTTTGAAAATTTCAAGGTTATAAAAGTGGATGTTTTTAAATGGATAAAACAAAACCAGAACTTAAAATTTGATTTAATATTTGCCGACCCGCCTTACGACCATATAGGGATGTCGCAATTGCCCGAATTGATTTTTAGTAATAATTTATTGGCACCCGAAGGGCTTTTGGTTATTGAACATCGTACGTCATTAACCTTTCAAAATGAACACCTAAAAAGCCATCGTGATTATGGTCAATCGCGGTTTTCATTTTTTGAATACTGATGCCACAAAGATTACCTTTGCCTCAAAATTTAAAATAACATAAAAAAATATACATATGAAAAGACATTCAACAGCCGTATGGCAAGGAAGTGGAAAAGAAGGAAGCGGGCACTTAACCACTCAAAGTGCCGTATTAAACAAAACTCAATATTCATTTAGCAGCCGGTTTGAAGAAGGCATAGGGACTAATCCCGAGGAACTGATAGCGGCAGCCCATGCGGGTTGTTTTACAATGAAAATGAGTTTTTTGTTGGGTGCCGAAGGGTTTACACCTGAAAACTTGGAGACAAAATGCATTATTAACCTTGTAGAAGGAAAAATTGTAAATTCTCACTTGGTTGTAAAAGCTAATGTAACAGGAATATCTGAGGAAAAATTTGCAGAAGTTTTAAAAAATGCGCAGGAAAATTGTATTATTTCGGCTGTGTTAAATACTGAAATTACAGCAGAATACACCCTTAACAAATAATGCTTTAAAATTTAAGCTAGGATAGAAAAGAGCCTGCCTTGTGCAGGCTTTTTTGTCGGGATTATTAATTAATTTTATAAAATAGTTTAATACAGAATTGCTTAACAATAAGATAACATTGGGGAAAAGTACTAATAATACGCAGATACAAACTTTGCGGGTGCATGAAAAAAATAAGTTTATTACTACAAACTACTGTTTTTAAGGTATTTATAATTTGTTCTTTGTTCTCCTTTTCTTCAGGTTTTGCCCTTGCTCAAAGCAAAATAACCGGTAAAGTACAAGATAAAAACACAGGAGAAGTCTTAGTTGGTGTTACAGTTTCAATAAAGGGAACTACCAACGGAACTTCAACCGACTTGGATGGCAAGTATGAGTTAATCGTTAGTCCAGGAACCTACACACTTAATATTAGATACATCATGTTCAAAGAACTAGTGTTGGAAAATATTAAGGTGATAGCCAATGAGGTTACCTATCAGGATATTTTAATGGAAGAAACATCGTCAGATGGAAAAGAATTAGGAGGAGCAACAGTAACAGCAGAAGCAAAAAAGGAATCTATGGCGGCTATAAATTTGGAGCGAAAAAATGCAGTAACCGTAAGCGATGGAGTATCTAGTGAACAGTTCAGAAAAACACCTGACCGCAATGTGTCGGATGTGTTAAAACGTGTTTCAGGAGCGAGCATTCAGGAAAATAAGTTTGCCATTATTCGCGGAATGAATGACCGATATAATGCAGCTTACTTAAACGGAGCCCCACTTCCAAGCACAGAAAGTGACCGTAAGGCATTTGCTTTTAACATTATTCCTTCAAACTTAATTGACAACCTAATGATTTATAAAGCACCTGCCCCAGATTTATTGGGTGATTTTGCAGGAGGGGTTATTATGATTAATACCAAAAGTATTCCGGATGCTAAAACATCTCAGTTTAATCTTTCATTAGGAACTCATTCACTTACTACCTTTCAACCATTCTCACATTTTAGAAATTCTAAAACAGATGTTTTAGGTTTTGATAATGGAACCCGTAGCATGCCTGAGACCAAAAATTATCGTGAAGGGTTGGACAAGGCAGAATATGTAAATTTTACAAAGAAATTTAACAATGACTGGAACATCTATAATAAAACAGCTTTACCTAATGGAAACATGTCATACTCATGGGGCCGCAGTTTTAAGCATCATAAAAATTCTTTTGGAACATTAGCGTCTTTTACATACTCAAACAGTAATCGATACAGTGAGGTAAATCAAAAGAAATTTAGATACGAGGATAATAATTTGGATCAAAATTTTACAGATAAACAATATACCAATAATGTTGCATTTGGAGCCTTAGTGAATTTAGCTTATAAGTTTCATAAGAAGCATGTTGTTACGGTAAAAAATCTTTTTAATATTAATACGGATGATGTTACCACCTTAAGAACAGGGATGAGTAGTGGCGAAAATTTATATTATAGCCGTTCTTACAGTAATGTTTATAGCCAAAATAGAATATTATCTTCTCAAATAACAGGTGACCATTTTCTAAATCCGAAAAAACACAGATTAAATTGGGTTCTTAATGCGGGTAATATTTATCGTGCTATGCCAGACTATCGGATTGCTTCTTATGCCGGTGAAGGTGAAAATACAGAAAATTACACGTTGGCCGTAAACAATAATCAGTTTTCTGCATCGTCAGGACGGTTCTACTCTAATATGTCAGAAACTATTTTAAGTGGAACTGCTAATTATATATTGCCATTCAGATATAAGTTTACAAAAAATGAATTTAAAGCGGGTGTATTTTCACAATTACGTAAACGTGATTTTGAATCTAGATATTTCACATATTTCGGCCCATGGGGCGTTACAGGAACCCCTGAGAAAAATCTAGGTGAAGCAAATATTAGTGAAAACGGTGTTTATATGGTAGAGCAAAGTTCACCAGCACGTGATAATTATTCTGCCGAATCAAAATTAAATGCAGGATATTTAATGATGGATACTCGTTTATTAACAGATTTTAGGTTGGTTTATGGTGTTAGATATGAAAAGTATCATCAACAAATAAATACAGCTGATGGAACAAATTTACCTTTGGTTATAGATTCAACATACAATGATTTCCTTCCTTCCTTAAACTTCACTTGGAGCGTTAGTGAAAAAGCCAATGTGAGATTATCAGCAGGAAAAACAGTAAATAGACCAGAGTTTAGAGAATTGGCATCTTTTCCATTCTTTAATTTTAACCTAAACTCAAATATTGCAGGATATACCAAACTTCAACCAGCCAAAATATGGAACTATGATGCTCGTTGGGAATGGTTTCCAACAGCAAAAGAGGTTATATCTGTAGGGTTCTTCTACAAGAAAATTACCAACCCAATTGAAATGTCAATAGATGTAACGCAAGTAGCTATTAGAACTTTTGGTTATACAAATCAAAAAAGTGCTGATAATTATGGAATGGAGTTGGAATACAGAAGGTCATTTGATTTTTTAACGAAAGCTACAGGTAAGAAAGTTTTTGAAAATATAACCTTCTTTACGAACTTATCATTAATAAAATCTAAAATAATTTTTACCGCACTATCATCCGCCTTAACTGAAAGACCATTGCAAGGTCAGTCGCCTTATGTTTTAAATTTAGGTTTGCAGTTTAGTGATCCAAAAACTGGATGGGGCGCTAATATTAGCTATAATAAAATTGGAAGAAGAATTGCATTTGTTGGAGCACCAAAATTGGCAAAATATGGTTTAGATATTTATGAAAACCCAAGAACTGTTGTGGATTTGCAAATCAGTAAATCCTATAAAAAATGGGACTATAAATTAACTGCCGGAGATTTACTGGCTCAAAGTTTGGTATTTTATCAAGATATTAATCAAGATAAAAAGTACACATCAGATTCTGATAATACTATCTTTAGTTATAAAATGGGACAAACCGTTACGGCTGCCATTGCTTATAAGTTTAATTAATGTTACCTAATAGAAGGTAATCAATTCATAATTTCACAATTCCATAACATGAAAATAACGAGGCCGTAAAATAGCCTCGTTTTCTTTGCAGTAGAAAATTAGATATGAAAAAAATTACAAAAATTAAATTAGCAATCGCATTAGTATTAATCAGTTTTAGTGCAGTTAATGCACAAAATCCATTCAAATTTTTAAAAGTGGACTATGTGGGAGCAATGGGTGCAACAGACTGGACCACAGGATGGACAAACTGGAATCCTGAACAAACCGATTATCCATCAGCAACAGAAACAACAACCTTAAATGCAGCAGCAGGAACAGGTATAATGAACATTACAACCAATGTTAAACTAGATTCGACCAAAGTGTATTTACTAACAGGTATTATTTATATTAAAAATGGTGGTTCATTAACTATACCTGCCGGCACAGTTATACGTGCTGAAGGAAATTCAAGTGCCACACCTGCTAACTGGGCTACAATTGTAGTTCAAAGAGGTGGTAAAATTACCTCAAGAGGAACTCAAACTAAACCAGTAGTTATTACTTCAAATAAAGCCAAAGGAAGTCGCAAGCCTGGTGACTGGGGTGGGATAATCATTTTAGGTAAAGGGATAAATAATGCTCCAGGAGGACAATCTAATTGCCCTACTTGTGTTAAAGGTGAAGCTATTATTGAGGGTCCTTTTGGTACTGAGGGGATTTTTGGTGGTAACGATGATGCGGATAATTCCGGTAGCCTAATTTATACCCGTATTGAATTTCCCGGATTAGTATTTTCTGCCAATAATGAAATTAATGGATTAACTCTTGGAAGTGTTGGATATAGCACTGTTTTAAGAAATATTCAGGTTTCATTTTCAAATGATGATTCATATGAGTGGTTTGGTGGTACTGTAAATTCAAAATATTTAGTGGCTTTTAAAGGTACTGATGATGATTTTGATACTGACTTTGGATACCGTGGAATGAACCAGTTTGGTATTGGGTTTAAAGATTCAATTCATTTTGACGCAACTTTTGCTGCACCAAGTGGCGCAAGTACTTCTGAAGGTTTTGAAAGTGATAATGACGCCACAGGCACTACTTTGAAGCCAAAAACTATGGCTGTGTTTAGTAACTATACAATGGTTGGTCCATATGCGGTTGGCGAAACCTATTCTCAGCATTCATCTACCGTTAAAGCAGCTTACCGTCGTGGTGCTAGAATTCGTCGTAATAGCGGTCAATCAATTGTTAATAGTATTTTTATGGGATACAGAAACGGTTTAATGATAGATGGTTCAGCAACGGAAGCGGTAGCCAATGTAGCTTCAGGTCCTTCAGCCTGTGATACTTTAGAATTTAGGTATAACATTTTGTTAGGAATGACTTCTCCAATATCACTTACTGCTAATGGTATAGTAGAGGTGGCAAGCGGAAGAGATACAGCAAAAGTTTACAATTGGTTAAAAGGTGGTTCAAATAGAATCAATCCAGTGGCTTGGTCATCAGGTACATTGCTAACCAACCCAAATAATTATACAGCTCCTAACTTTTTACCAGTAGCAAGTTCCCCTGCCTTAAGTGGTGCAGATTTTACAAATTGTAAATTCACCGGAATCATTGAAACTTCTGTAAGAACAAAAAATAGCAATGGTTCTATTAATGTTTACCCTAACCCAAGCACTGGAACGGCTAATGTTGAAATGAATTTAATAAACAATGCTTCATTAACTATTTCAGTTGTAACCTTAGATGGTAAAGTATTAAGAAATTTAAATGATTCATACCCAGCCGGTAAATCAGTTGTTACTTTTGATGGCTTAAGCCAAGGAGTATATATTGTAAAAGTGGCTCAGGACGCTTCGTTTAATACCTTTAAACTTATTGTAAAGTAAGTTTTTTTCATGCAAGAAAAATTAGAGGGAATCGAAAGGTTCCCTTTTTTTTATTTAATTCAAAAATTATTAATTTAAGATTATAAATATATTTGCCCTCAAATGGAAATGTTACTTATAAAGGATTTAATAAATGAATTAGAAACCGTTGCACCAAGTGCATTTCAGGAGGATTATGACAACAGTGGATTATTAACAGGTGATTTGAATACTAAGGTTGCTAAAGCATTGGTTTGCTTGGATTGCACAGAAGCTATAATAGATGAAGCGATAGCAAAAAAATGCAATTTGGTAATAGCACATCACCCAATAATTTTCAGGGGTTTAAAACGCTTAAATGGTAATAATTATGTAGAAAGAACCATTATAAAAGCTATTAAAAATGATATAGCCATTTATGCCATTCATACCAATCTAGATAACGTGTTACAAAATGGTGTAAATACAAAAATTGCCCAAAAACTAGGACTTAAAAACCTTAAAATTCTAGATTCAAAATCAGATAAATTTGCAAAGATTATAACATTTGTGCCAACAGAAAAGGCTGCTGCCGTTAGAGAGGCTTTGTTTAATTCCGGTGCTGGGAAAATTGGAAATTATGATTCTTGTTCTTTTAGTATCGAAGGAAAAGGAACATTTAAAGGTAATGAAAATTCAAAACCTTTTGTAGGAAAACGAGATGAGCTGCATACCGAAAATGAAACTAAGATCGAAACTATTTTCCCAATTTACCTGAAAAATAAAGTTATTTCAGCCTTGTTAAATGCTCATCCATACGAGGAAGTAGCCTATGATATTATTTTGTTAGAAAATAATTGGTCACAGATTGGGTCAGGTATTGTTGGTGAATTGAATGAGGAAATGGAAGTAAATGTGTTTTTAAAAATGCTTAAAAAAAGTATGAATCTTAATGTGGTGAAGCATACTGCATTTAATAAAACTATTAATAAAATAGCTGTTTGTGGCGGTTCAGGTAGCTTTTTATTAGGCAAAGCATTGAAAGCTGAAGCAGATGTTTTTATTACTTCCGATTTTAAATACCACGAGTTTTTTGATGCCGAAGGAAAGATAATGATATGCGATGTGGGCCATTATGAATCGGAGCAATTTACTCCTGAATTAATTATTGAAATAATTCAAAAAAAATTTGCTAATTTTGCAGCCGTTTTAGCGGAAACTAATACCAATCCGGTTAATTATTATTATTAATGGCAGTACAAAAATCCTTTTCAGTAGAAGACAAATTAAAAGCACTTTTTAGCGTTCAGGCACTCGATAGTAAGTTAGACAAACTTAGAGCCGTTAGAGGCGAGCTCCCAATGGAAGTAAGTGACCTTGAAGATGAACTTGCGGGATTACAAACCCGTATTCTTAACATCGCTAATGAAATAGAAGAATTAGAAGATAAAATAAAGGTGAATACCGAAAAAATAAAAGATTCTAATTCTCTTATCAAGAAATACACCGAACAGTTAAATAATGTAAAAAATAACCGTGAATTTGATGCCTTAAACAAGGAAATTGAATTACAAGGATTAGAAATATTGGCTGCTGAAAAAAGAATCAACGACACAAGCAGACAAATTACTGAAAAAAATGATCAAGTTGAAGAGGTTAAAAATGGTCTTGAAGGCAGAATGGCCGATTTAGAGCATAAGAAAAGTGAACTTACCGAAATTGTAGCTGAAACTGAAAAAGAAGAGGCTCATATTTTAATAGAGCGAGTTGAAGTTGAGAAGCATGTAGAAGAAAAACTTATTAAGGCTTATGACAGAATCCGTTTAAATGTTAAAAACGGAATTGCTGTAGCTCCAATTCTACGTTCATCATGTGGAGGTTGTTTTGCTAAAATGCCACCACAGTTAGAAGCAGATATTAAGTCATACAAAAAGATAGTAATATGCGAACACTGCGGCCGTGTATTGGTAGATGCAAAATTGGCTGGAATAGATGATGAAATTATAGAGGAAGAAGAAAAACCTAAACTTCGTCGTCGCTTGGGTGCCAAAAAAGAAGGTGAAGAATAATAATTATATAACTTTATAATAAAGGGATTGGGTAACCAATCCCTTTTTATTTAAAAAATGCTCAAGCTGAAATTTAGTTTTATTCTTTTGTTTAGTTTGGCTGTATCAACTGCCAACGCAAAAATTGAATTTAATAAAAACTGTAATCAAGCATTCGAAGATATTTTTAGTTTAAAATTACCCAAAGCAAATGAACTACTTACTGATGAGCTTGAGAAAAACCCTCAAAATGCATTTGCTCATTATCTAAAAGGATTAAGCGAAATCATTGCAGTTTTTATTGATGAAAATGATAAAAGTTATAAAAAGCTTCAAATTTCAATCCCTAAAATAATAAAGAGTATTGAAAAATATGGAGGAAAATCAGCCTATACACAATTATTTAAAGGTCAATTACTTTTTTATTATGGGATAACCCAAGCTAAGTTTGATAATTTTTTTCAGGCAGGTTCTAATATTCGGGATAGTTATATTATCCTAAAAAATAATTCAATAAAATATCCTTCATTTTTACCCAATAATACAATTAGGGGGGTTATTGAAACTTTTTCGGGTACTGTTCCCGTATCGTTTAAATGGATAATTAATATGTTTGGAGTTAAAGCATCAGTAACTAATGGGATGAATAGACTTTCAAAAATAAGTGATGCAAACGTTGCTAAAGGGTCAGAATTAGAATATTTTAAATTAGAGGCTAAAATATTTCAAGGCGGATTGAATCATTTAGTTTTGCATGATGAAAAGAAAGGTTGGGAAATAATTAATTCTTGCACGAGTGACTGGAAAACAAATTTGTTAAGTACCTATTTGCGGTCCTCGTTTTTGATTAAAACCGGCAACAATGAAGAGGCTATTGGGATTTTGAGTAATCGACCTAAAGGAATTGATTTCGTGGAGCTTAATTTTTTAGATTATTTATTAGGGGTGAGTAAACTTAGCCGTTTGGATAAGGATGCTGATAAATATTTACTATCGTATATTACTAATTTTAAAGGTCGAAATTATTTAAAAAGTGCAATTCAAAAATTGGCTTGGCATTATTTAATAGTGGGTGATTATGCAAATTATAAATTATACATGGCCAAGATTCCTAAAGTGGGTTATGAATTTACTGATGAAGATAAGCATGCAGCCAAAAATGCCTCATCCAAATATATTCCTAATGTTTCTTTATTGCGGGCAAGGTTATTATTTGATGGAGGATATTATGACCGAGCCTATAAAGAATTAGAAGGAAAATCAACAAATAATTATTCAGAAAAAAGAGACAGAGTTGAGTTTATTTATCGCCTAGCCCGTATTTATCAAAAGAAGGAAAATAACTCCTTAGCTATTTCTCATTTTCAAAAAGTGATGGTAGTTGGTAAAAATTTACCTCACTATTATGCAATGGCTTCGAGCATTGAAATTGCCACAATTTATGAGAAACAAAACGATTTGGTTAATGCTAAAAAATACTATGAAAAATCTTTAAGCTTTGGTAAAAATAAAGAGTATGTAAATAGCTTGGAACAAAGAGCTAAGGCAGGATTGAGCAGGGTTGGAAAATAGAAACTAATCTGAAATTACATTTTCTTCACCATCATTTTTTAAATAGTTATTTATTAAATGATGCACTAAATACAAAACTGGTATCATTGCCAAAGCTATGATAAATTTATAAATATAATTTCCTGTTCCAATGCTTAACACTTTTTGCAGCGACCAATTATTGCCAATATAAAATGCTATAAAAAGTACGAGATAGCTATCAATTAGTTGCGAAATTAGTGTAGATACGGTTGCCCTGAACCAAAGCATTTTATGGCTGTATATTGCTTTTAGTTTCTGAAAAATAACGGCATCCATTATTTGGCCAACTAAAAATGAAATGAGCGAACCTACTATAATCCATAAGCCCTGGCCAAAAATAGATTTAAATGCCAATTGCATATCTGGCACTCCATTATCAATCTGAGAACCCGGCCACCATGATGCAGGAACTAAACTAATGGCAATGAACACCATAAAAAAAGCATAAACAATAAGGACAGCAGTTAACCACGAAAGAAATTTTACTCCCTTTACACCGAAGTGTTCGTTTATAATATCAGTCATAATAAATACTACCGGCCAAAGTAAAACACCAGCAGTAAGATTGAAAGAAAACAGAGAACCAAAAAGTGGAATATTAAATTGTTCTAATCCCAATGTGGCTTCTAATGAAAAAATTTTAACACCAATAAACTCAGCAACAATTGCGTTTATTATAAAAAATCCTCCAAGTACTAAAAATAATTTTTGGCGTTTCGACCTCATTCTAACTATTAAAAATAATGTACAATAATATGTAATTAGATTGTATTGTGTGGAAATAACACAACACTCCTGGGGCACCAAAGGTTCGTTTCAGCCTTAGATTTGTTTCTTTTATGTTTAGGATTACTATGTTCAGAAAACTCATATTTATAAACCTGCTTATTTTTCTGGTAAAAACAGGATATGCACAGTCGGCAGCGGAGTGGGTGCAAAGCGGAAATAATAAAATGGAAGAAGGGAATATGCTGGGCGCTATAAAAGATTATACTTCTGCAATTGGTATCGACCCCAATTATGCCGAAGCCTATTTGGGACGCGGTTCTGTGTACGGCGAATTGCTTTCATTTCCTGAAGCATATAATGATATTAATAGTGCATTAAGTTTAAAACCAACTTTGGTGGATGCCTATTTCAACCGTGGATTTTTGTACTATTTAACCCGTGATTATAACAATGCCTTAAAGGATTTTAATCGTTATTTAAGTGCAAAACCTGAGGATCCTGATGGATATTTAGCAAGAAGCAATACGCTTTTAAAACTTAATTTTTTGGATTTGGCCGATAAAGACCTAGAAACATATTTAAATTTTAAACCTATTACATCTACTGATTATGCCACACGAAGTAATGTAAAATTAAGAATGCAAGATACTTTAGGTGCAATAAATGATATTAGCAAAGCTATTGGTCTTGACCCTGATAATATTGAATTGTTTTTGACTCGTGGTCATTATTATTTTTCAAAAGGGAATTATAAAAAAGCCATTGAAGATTATAATGTCTATTTAATAAATGACCGAACTAACTATATTGCTTTTTTGAAAAGAGGCGAAGCTTATGCTGCTTTAGAAATTTACAGTGCTGCCATCGAGGATTACACAAGTGCAATAAAATTAAATAACCAAGATGCCAGATTGTTTTTTTATCGGGGGGTTTTTTATCTTGAAAATAAAGATTTTGCAAAAGCTAAATCCGATTTTTCAATAGCTTTAGCAAGAAACTATCCCGATCAGGAAC
Source organism: Chitinophaga pinensis (assembly GCA_945907065.1). Lineage (GTDB taxonomy): Bacteria > Bacteroidota > Bacteroidia > NS11-12g > UBA9320 > JABWCE01. Next base: position 222,633 of record CAMDSC010000002.1, on the reverse strand, counting down.
TGGTGCATTACAATTTAGGAATAGCGGAAATAAATTTGGGTAATACTGAAGATGCCTGCCGCCAATTTATGCAAAGCGGCGACATTGCTAAAGAATTTTCAAACAAATATTGTAAGTGATTTCTTTTAAAAATATTCTAATTGCAGCGAGTAGGGCAAAATGCTTCGGATGCTGAACCTGTTCTGATATACAATTTTGAAGTACCAAGTTCACCTGTTATAGCATTAAGACTACCACCTTGAAAAAATAAGCTAGTTTTATTATTACCTGTATTGGTAATAAATTTAAAATTAACCTCAGTAGCATCTGACGATAGAGAATTAATAATAGCAATCAAGTGATTTTTTCCAATACTACCTCCCCATGTAGCACCTGCAATATTAGCGGGATGAGCTTGTTGATAAGCACTAATAGCAGTATTGTATTCTTGTTCTGTAGCAATTATTCCATACATAGTAATGCTTGCTGGCATCTGACTCAATCCACATGCTGTTTGATTTTGCCCGGGCAAAGCACTGGCGGCTAATTTTTTTGAAAACGTTATTTGTTGAACGGCAAAAACTGCCACAGCACCAATAACGATTCCTGTAATAAGGCCTGAAAAATTTACATTTTTAATAAAACTGATGTTTAGGTTTTTATTCATTTTTTTTTAGATTAGAGGTCAAATATAAATGGTTATTAATAAAATTAGCAATTTATTGTTTCCAACTAGATGGATTGTTGCGCCATTCACTAAGACTGCTTATTTGCAGCTCCGTTACAAAACCAGATTTTAAAGCTTCTTGAACCAAAATAGAATATTCACTTAACGTAAAATAGGGGCAATTGGCTTTTTTAAAGCTTTCATCAGCCACGGCAAACCCATAACTGAAAATGGCAGCCATTCCTAATACATGGTAACCGTTTTCTCTTAAATAATCTACCACCTTGAGGCTGCTGCCGCCGGTTGAGATTAAATCTTCAATCACTACAATTTTTTGTCCTTGCTCAATTTTGCCTTCAATCTGATTTTTTAAACCATGCTCTTTGGGCTTTGGTCGGGCATAGGCATAGGGCAAGTTAAGTTCATCGGCCGCCAATGCTCCAATGGCTATTCCGGCGGTGGCCACACCTACCAAAATTTCGGCATCCGGAAAATGTTCTTTAATTGCGGCAGCTAATGATTGCTTGATAAAACTGCGAATGTGAGGAAAAGAAAGGGTAACTCTATTGTCGCAATAAATAGGTGATTTCCAGCCTGAAGCCCATGTGAATGGGGTTTCAGGACTTAATTTTACTGCTTTGGCTTCCAATAAATATTGGGCTATTTTTGAAGATACTTCCGAATTCATAGTGTGAACCGCAAACTTACAGAGATTAACATATGAAAACCATTTTTTACGAACAAAACCAACTTAATATTTCAAAAAAATTGGAGCAAGGCTATTTTAATGTTTATACCAACCCTACCCCTATGCAACTCAAGTTTATTATCGATCTTTTTTTAAACTCAAAAAATTATAACGGCCTAATAGTAGGAGAGGAGTCCACTATTTTAAAGCAAATAAAAAAACAGTTTATTCATATCAAGGCAGCCGGTGGATTGGTGTTTAATAAAAAGAGAGAATTGCTTTTGATTAAACGGTTGGGCAAATGGGATTTGCCAAAAGGCAAGCTTGAACTTGGCGAAACCAAGCCAATTGGTGCTATCCGCGAGGTGGAAGAAGAATGTGGAATACACGGAGTAAGTATCCTAAAAAAGTTAAAATCATCGTACCATGTTTATCCTTTTGAAAATGCCTGGGCATTGAAAACCTCCTATTGGTATAGCATGAACTATGAAGGGGATGAAAAATTAATTCCTCAGTTGGAAGAAAATATTACGGAAGCTGTTTGGGTTAATTTTAAAGCTTTGGACCTTGATAAATTAGAAACCTATCCGGCTATTGCAAAGGTGCTACATCTATCACAATCTCTTTTGGAATAAAGCTTTTGTAATCGCCATTGTAAATAATCAAATCGCGAACGATGGTGCTGCTAACCGAACTCACACTTTCGTCACTTATCAAAAAAACGTTGAGCAAGCCTTCATTCAGGTGTTCATTAACTCGGGCTATTTGCTTTTCATATTCAAAATCATAAATAGTTCGAAGGCCGCGAACAATAAAATCAGCATTGTTTTTTTTGCAAAATTCACTGGTTAATCCTGAATAAGAATGCACCTTAACCTTTGGTTCATCTGCAAATATTTTTTTAATCCATTCCAAACGTTTTTCCAGAGGGAAAAGATGTTTTTTATTAGCATTATGTCCAATTGCCACTATCACAACATCAAATAGTTTCAAGGCTTTTATAACAATATCCAAATGCCCGTTGGTAAAGGGATCAAAGGTTCCCGGAAAAACTGCTACACGATTAGACATCGTGACAAAAGTAGTATTTTTTTATATCAGTTTAGTAAATAGACCTGCACTAAATACTTGTCAGTAATTATCCGTTGCCGTTGGCTTCAGCCAACGGGAAAAAGAATCTTTTCAAATTTGTTTTAGTGACATAATATTTTGGCTAAAGCCAATTGCCTTTCATCTGTTTACAGTTCACTAAAGTGAACTGCAATAGATGCTTTGCAGCAATTATCCATTGCCGTTGGTTTTAGCCAACGGATAGAAAGAAAAAAAATCCTTTTTGCTTAAGCATCATCCAATAAAAATCCGGTTACATTAATTAACCACTAACCATTCATCATTAACCATTAATTTATTCTTCCAACCACCGGCATTTGTCGGCCTATCCCAAAAGCCTTGTCGGAAACACGAAGAATTGGAGGAACCTGAAATCGCTTATATTCATTGCGGTCTACCATTTTTATTATTTTATTTACAATAGCGGCATCAAATCCTTTGGCAATAATAGCTTCAGGCCCTAACAGGTTTTCGATGTAGAGGTATAAAATTTTATCTAGTAAATCATAATCGGGCAAGCTGTCACTGTCTTTTTGCCCTGGACTAAGTTCGGCACTTGGGGGTTTTGTTAAAATATTTTGTGGGATAATTTCACCATTTCGGTTAATGTATTGGGCTAGTTTATACACTTGAGTTTTGTAAACATCACCCAATACCGAGATTCCACCACACATATCGCCATAAAGGGTTCCATAACCTACTGCGGCTTCACTCTTGTTGGTGGTATTAAGTAGTATATGCCCAAATTTATTGCTTAAAGCCATCAGAATATTGCCACGGGTTCGGGCCTGTATATTTTCTTCGGCTACTCCACGTTGGGTATTTTTAAACAATGGTTCCAACAGCGATTCAAAGGAATGAACGGTGTCTTTAATAGCTATGGTTTCATAATGCATCCCAAGGTTTTGGCACAAAGCTACCGAATCATTGATGGAATGGTCGGACGAAAATTTGGAAGGTAATAAAACCGGTAACACATTTTTAACCCCAATGGCATCGGCAGTAATGGCGGTAACCACCGCTGAATCTAATCCGCCCGATAAACCAAGAATGGCTTTTTTAAAACCTGATTTACCAAAATAATCAGCAATACCCATTTTAAGAGCATTGTAAATTAGAGCAATGTCATCATTTTTATAATTGTGGCTATGGCTTTGATAACTCATATCGGGCTGCCAGTTCACCAGTTTATAATCTTCTTTAAAATATTCCAGCTCTTCGGCAATTACTCCGTCGCGGTTAATAAACATTGAACCGCCATCAAAAAGTATATCGGTATTGGCCCCCACCTGATTTACATAAAATAATGGAATATCAAATTTTAAAGCATTTTGCCGCATCAGTTCACCACGGTTTTCAATGTGTTTGTAGCTAAAAGGTGAGCCTGAAATATTAATAAGTAAATCCGGTCCTAAGGGTTTTAACTGCTCCATTGGACTAACTTTATAAAGTTTAGGTTCATCCAAATCCCAAAGGTCTTCGCAAACTGTTATGGCTATCTTTATACCATTAAATTCTAAAAGTTTAAATTCATGGTTGGGCTCAAAATAGCGGTATTCATCAAAAATATTGTAGGTAGGTAAAAGTGTTTTTGAAAATACTTCGTGAATTTTACCGTGTCTTAAAACAATTGCTGAATTGTAGAGTTTTTTTCCCATCTCAAGTTGGCTATAAACTGGGCAGCCAACTATCATGGCAGTATCTTCAGTTATTTCGGCCAACTGTGAAAGTGCTTGACCGCATTTTTCAATAAAGTGAGGATAATCTAATAAATCCTGAGGTGGATAGCCGCAAATAGACAATTCTGAAAAGATGGCTAAATCAGCGCCATCGGCTACTGACTTGTTATAAGCATCTAAAATTTTTAAGGTATTTCCTTCAATATCACCAACTGTATAATTTAGCTGGCAAATGGCAATTTTCATCCGATTGTTTTAAAAAATACCCCAACGGATAAAGCTATATTTTTACTATACACAATAGTTTCATTTCCGGTTTTTGATCTAAGAATATTATTAAATCCGTTTTCAAAACGAATATTAGTATAAAGCGAAGTATTGCCACTTATATTGTATTCAACACCTGCACCAATAAGAAGTGGTAAATTTATAAAACTCATATCGTCATCAAATTCAGTTGGTTCAAATGATTCGTCAGAGTTTTTATTGGTTTTAATATTGGCACGTTCATCTTCGCCCCAAGGCATACCATTTCCATTTATTTGAACTTTTGATGAAATCCTTATACCAGGAGCAATACCAAACTGAGCAAAATATTTAATAGACCCAATTTCTTTTGTTCTAAATTTAAATGATAAGGGAATTTGAACATACTTAACGGTGTATTCGTATTCCACATTTGGAACTTTTTTAGAAACACTATTTTTAGTATATGTTAATGAATCTTTAAATTTCATCTTTCCGTTAATACCACTCACCAAAAACTCAGCTGAAATAGAATAATTCTGTTGAAAAACATAGTCGGCCATTAGCCCATAACTATATCCCATTTTTAAGCCACCTTCAGATAAATTGCCGCTATCAGCCTTATACCACGAAAAGTTAGCTCCGGTTTTTAAACCAAAAATGTACTTACGTTTGTCCGAATCTTTTTTTTCTTGCGAAAAAGAAATACTTGCAGTTACCATTACTAATACCAAGGCTAGGAGATTTTTTTTTGTCATAGTTTTAAAAGTTTATAATTGAGGTAATATAATTGAAGTTAATTTTGCGTTTGATACTACAAAAATGATAAAAAATTTTAACAAAGCAGTCGCTATTCTTTATTTATTCCTTATGCCGCTTTTGTTTTCGCAATGCACAAGCGAAACGGATACCCAATCGCAAGAAATAAATACCGATAAGATTAACGTAACTATCAATTTTCAACGCTTTGATGATGATATTTTTAGAGCAAAAAATGCCATTGAAATAGCTGCACTCGAAAAAAAATATCCTGATTTTTATCCTGTGTATATGTATCAAATAATGGGTGATATTACTCAAACCAATCAATCAGCCCTAGAAGCTGCCGCCAATTTGATGCGAAATTTTACCACTATTCCTGATTTTGGATTGGGATTAAAACAAAGAGTCGATTCGGTTTATCCCAATTTTGAACCGTTTAAAGTCGAACTTACCGAAGCTATGAAACGCTATAAGTATTATTTTCCTAAAGATACCATTCCTGATTTTGTAACTTTTATTTCGCCATTGCGAATTAATTTTCCGGTTATTGAAGGCAAACATATTATGGGGATAGGGTTAGATCTTTATTTGGGAAGTGACTACAAACCATATCACAGTTTCAATCTGGCTGACCAGTTTCCAGGCTACAGAATTCGCAAAATGCGTAAAGACTATTTGCTTCGTGACTTGATAACAGCGATGTGCCAAGAAAAATTAAAACCTTTAGGGAACGGTAGCCGACTGTTAGATGAAATGATTTATGAAGGCAAAATTTTGTATATGGTAAATTCGTTGATTCCTTATACAAGCGACAGTATAAAAATGGGTTATACTCCTGCGCAAATAAAATGGGTATTGCAAAATGAGAGTGATATTTGGGCTGCATTGGTTGATTCAAAAGTTCTGTATGTAACCGAACCGGATGAAATTCGTCATTTTATTAACGATGGTCCTTTTACCACAGCCAAAGGTTTTGGAGCTGGCACCGCGCCAAGAATTGGGGCATTTACAGGTTGGCAAATAATTAAAAAATATATGGCAAAAAATCCGGATGTAACTTTGCAACAATTGTTAGAAGAAACAGATTCGGATGATATTTTGAACAAATCAAAATATAAACCTTAGAATGGTTAATTCTTTTCTAATTCAGTGGATGAAGATGCTTCTAACACAGCCTTCAATTCAGGAAATTGTTTTATTAATCCTTCCACCTGTTCGTCAAAATAACTGCTTAGGCGCTGATAGTCGGGTTCAAGTTGAGTAATTCTTCCGCCAAAGGTTTCTGCATTTTTTAAATTAGTATCTACATTTCCTTTTTCCTTATTCATAGCCAGTTTAAAATCAAATCCGCTAATCTTGTCATCCATTAATGAATTTTTGAGGCTTGATAATTGCTTTTCATTATCTCTAACCTTGTTAAAAATCACATCATAGTTTTCAATAAAAAGGTTATAAACTTTATAGATGCCTTTATATTTTTCAAAGTTTATAGAAAACTCAAGTCCTGAAGTGTCAGGTTTTATTTTTTGCAATACGGCTATTTGTCCCTTCATCTCATTTCGTCGTTCATTAATCGTAATTAAATCAATTTGGATATAGTCCATTGTTTTTTTGTTCTTTGCAATCAATGAATCAATTGCAGAAGCTTCTACCGCATGTTTTTTCTGGCAACTTTGCATGATGAAAATCATAGCAGTAAAAAAAATAAATATAAGTACCGGTGTTTTCAGAATTCGCATAAAATGTTAATATTGCTTGGGTAATTTGATGGGTTCAAAAATAAAGAAATTCAGGCATTGGCTATTCCTTAGTGAAATATTTAAAATTGCAATTACAGCATTTGGTGGGCCCGAAATGCATTTGGCTCTTTTCAGTAAACGACTGGTACATGAAAAAAAGTTTTTTACCCAAAATGAATTGCTTGAAACCTTCTCAATATGCCAAATGCTTCCAGGGCCTTCTTCCACACAAACAATCACAACTTTAGGTTATAAATACGGTGGCTCATTCCTTGGTTTTCTCACCTTATTAGTATGGATTTTACCCTCATTTATTATCATGACGGCCTTATCTTTTTTATATACCGGTTTACCTTCTGAGGCTTTGCATACACTAAGGTTTATAAGACCCATGGCAGTATCATTTATAATAGTAGCGGCCATCCGCATGATTAGGCCTTTGGTTAATAATAAACTTTCGCTATGGCTGGTATTTTATGCATTTTTTGTATGTGCATTGCTCCGACATCCACTCGAAAGTTATATACGAACTCCGCTCATGTTTCCATTTGTATTAATTACCGGTGCTTTAATTTCTTTTTTTGTGAATAAAGATGCTGTGTTTTTTCCTGAAAAGCGATTGAAATTTAACTGGAATTACTTAATAATTTTTGGAGTTGTGTTTATCACTTCAGCCATTATTGCCCGGCTAACGCAAAATCCTTTTGTAACTCTTTTCGAAAATAATTTCAGATTCGGCAGCTTGGTTTTTGGAGGTGGCAATGTTTTAATCCCCATGATGTTTGAACAGTTTGTGCAGTTTAAGAGCTTTCTAACAGCCAATGAATTTATTACCGGTGTAGGATTAGTGCAAGCTACCCCCGGGCCTGTTTTTTCTATAGCTACCTTTACCACTGGGCTTGCTTTGCAAAATGAAGGAGTCTCGGGGCAACTGATGGGATGTATAATTGGAACTGCCGCTATTTTTTTACCGGGAAGTTTATTGGCTTTTTGGTTGTTTCCAGTGTGGAAAAATCTCAAAAAATTTAAATTTTTTCAACGTTCATTTCCGGGTATAATTGCTACTGCTGCAGGTCTTGTGGCGGCATCGGCCTACCTTATTTTTTTACCCATTGGATTTAGATGGAAAGAAGAGAATAATTTTTTTTACACAAACCTTGTACAGCAAAATCCTATTAATTGGATAAATGTGGTAACTATTGCTGTCCTTTGTGTGTTATTATATAAAACCAAAATTCCATCACCCTATTGGGTTGTTATGGCTATAATTTTAGGAATAATTTTACGATGAACATAAAAAAAATATTTCGAATATCAATTTTAGGAATTTTGTTATTCCCATTTACATCTGCTTTTGCTCAAAAGCCTAAAAAAGATGAAGGTTATATTCAGTTTACCGGTTTGGTATTAAGCGCTGATAGTTTGCAACCACTTTCCTATACAGTGATTGTGATTCCCGGCACACGCCGTGGAACGGTGACGGACTATAATGGGTATTTTACTATCGTAGCCAAACGGGGTGAAAAATTGGTTTTTGAACTGTTGGGTTATATGAAATCTGAATATTTAATTCCAGATAGTATTACCGGTTATAAGTATTCAATGGTTAAATTATTAGCTCCTGATACTATGTTTCTTCCTGAAATAGTTATTAGTCCATTACCTGATCGACAATTGTTTGATCAATACTTTGTGAAAACTGATATTCCGGATACCGACCTTGAGCGAGCCCGTGATAATATGGAACGACAAGCCTTACGAGATGAACTGCTAAGTATGGATGGACATGAAAATCAAAACTATTACATGCAAAAACAGGTTCAAAAATTTTATTATGCAGGGCAAATGCAACCGATGAATCTTTTGAGTCCAATAGCCTGGAGTGAATTTATAAAGGCTTGGAAACGGGGTGATTTTAAAAAGAAAAACTAATCTTCCATTGCCATTGCTTTAAAGCAACGGCAATAAACTAATGAAAAGAATCCTTGCATTTGTAATTTTTTGTAGTTGGTGCTTAATGGCTATGCATGCCATGCTGCATCACGAAATATGGCGTGATGAAATGCGAGCTATGTCCATTGTTATTCAGACGCCAAGTTTTTTTCAATTACCAAACTATTTAATAAATGAAGGCCACCCAATTATCTGGTACTTTTTATTAAAGGTTGGGTATTTTATTTTTCACAGCACCTATGTTTTGCCTGTATTAAGTATCCTTTTTGCCGCAGGCATTGCTTGGTTATTGTTGTTTCGTTCCCCTTTTCCATTGATTTTTTCAGCCTTGATTATTTTTGGAAACTGGGGGTTATACGAATATGGAATTAACTGCCGCAACTATGGAATAGCGGCTTTTTTCCTGTTGCTGTTTGCTGATTTTTATACACGAAAACCGGATAAAACTATTTTACATTTTGTATTGCTTGCCTTAGCTGCCCAAGCCAATGTATATGCTGCTATGATGTCTATTCTGCTGGCTTCGTGGTTGGTTTTTGAAACTTATACTAAAGGCGAAAACCTTAAAAAATCATTACTAGGCTTTGCCATAGTGATTATCTCATTTTTGTTTGTGGTATATGTTACCTTGCCTGGCAGTGATAGTTTGGTTGTAACAAATGACCATCAAAACTTTAAAAATTTATTTAATTTATTGGATGTTGGTTATGGTTTTTCTGACCTTATTTATGGGTGGTTTCCGGGCAATTATAACTTTATATCCGTCATTTTATGGCTAAGTCTATTGGCTTTTATTCCAAAACCTAAAGTATTCGTTTTATTAATAATTTCATTGGAAGTGATGAGCTTTTTTTCGTTGTATTTCCGTATGAATTTTTTGCAACATCAGGGCATGTGGATTTATACCTACATCGTTTTGCTTTGGATAAATTATAAAGATATTCGTGAGTTTTGGGTTTCAAAAAATTGGTTTAAATATTTAAGTTATTTCGGAGCATTGGTGTTTTCCTTCATTTTATATACCGCATTTATCAAGGGAAAAGATTCGTATAATTACGATTTAAACGGATTAAGAAGCGATAGTAAAGATGCCGGAAAATGGTTTGCCTCAAATATTAAGCCGGAGGATGTGGTGATTTCAGAACCCGATTATATGATGGAGTCGGCTGTCTATTATCATTATCAGCCGTTTTATTTGCCCCGTGAAAAAGTGTTTAATACTTTTACTCATTTTACCAAAGCCAATGCCGAGGTAATGAGTTTAAAAACCTTGCATCACATAGCCGATAGTTTTAGTGGCAGGGGTAAAACAACCTATTTGGTGTTGGGCAAAAATTTTACCCGCGATACCATTTACTGCTATTCTTACAATAAGCAATATAGAGTAGATTCAGCTTCTCTGGCAGTTTTAAAAACCAATTATCAATTGATGGATTCGTTTAACAATAATTGGTTTTGCGATGAGCATTATTTTATTTTTAAAAGAAAACCTATACTTGCCACAAAAGCACCAAGCCACTAAGAACAATATTAACCTATGCCACAAAAGCATCTCTATACCCATATAAAATCCCTTTACGGAATTACCACCAACCGCCCCAAGTTTAAGGCGGGTAAAGACATGGCTGATTTTAAAAATATTGAGAATGCATGGCTTTTGGTGTCGGAAAACGGAACCATCGAAAATTTTGGGGAAATTCAAACCGTCCCTGAATTTTCAGGGCCAGTAACCAATTGCTTGGGAAAATTAATGCTTCCCTGTTTTGTGGATAGCCACACTCATTTAATACATGCCGGCAGCCGCGAAAATGAATTTGTTGACCGCATTAAAGGCTTAACCTATGAACAAATAGCCCAACGTGGTGGCGGGATTTTAAACTCCGCTGCTAAACTAAATTTGGCTACGGAAAATGAATTGTTTGAATCGGCTTTTGATCGCCTCAATCAAGCCATAGCCTTGGGAACCGGAGCCATAGAGGTAAAAAGCGGCTATGGATTATCGCTTGAAAATGAATTGAAAATGCTGCGGGTGGCCAATCGGTTGAAATCGGTTTCACCCATTCCGGTTAAAATTACCTTTTTGGGAGCCCATGCCTTGCCTGCTGACCTTAAAAGCGAACCTGAAAAATACATTGATTTAATTGTAAACGAAATGCTTCCGGCCATTGCTGCTGAAAACTTGGCGGATTATATGGACGTGTTTTGTGAAACCAATTATTTTTCGGTAGCCCAAATGGAACGCCTGTTGGATGCCGGGTGGAAGGTTAACTTAAAACCCAAAGTGCATGTCAACCAGTTTAACAGCATTGGGGCGGTTCAGGCTGCCATTGATAAAATGGCCATTTCGGTAGACCATTTGGAAGTGATGACGGATGACGATTTTAAAGCGTTGAAAAATTCAGAAACACTGCCTGTAGCGGTTCCGGCTTGTTCGTTTTTTATAAAAATACCTTATGCCCCGGTTCGCAAAATGATAGACCTGGGATTACCTGTAACACTTGCCACCGATTACAACCCCGGCAGCAGCCCGTGTTTGAGTATGCCGTTTGTGGTTTCATTGGCGTGCATTAATATGAACTTGTTACCCGAAGAAGCCTTTAATGCTGCCACCCTTAACGGTGCGGCAGCCCTTGAACTGCAAGCCGATTACGGAAGTATTGAAATTGGTAAAAAAGCAAATTTAATCATCACCAAACCGGTTGAATCCTTAAATTATTTGCCTTATAGTTTTGCGGAGAATTGGGTGGAGAGAGTTGTTATAAGTTAAGAGTTACAAATTATAAGTTTTCTTCCCAGCCGAGCCTCGCGAGCCTAGGTAGCAACGTTGCAGGGACATGGCGATAGTATGAGGATCCGCCGAGTCCAACTTCCATTCTCAAACCCATTCGGTTGAGACTCTGATGGAAACTCGGTATAACCAAGGTTTAGTTAATTCTTTAAACTTTTTATTAAACAAATATCCACCCCATTTAATTTCAATCCCCTCCCTGCTATTATCTACCTTTGCCACATGGTTGGCAAAAACAAAGATGAAGCAGCAATTTTAAATAAGTTAGGCATTATCGCATTAAACCCCATGCAGAAAGGTTCCCATAAAGCCATTACTTCTTATGCAGAGGTGGTATTGCTTTCGCCAACCGGCACCGGTAAAACACTCGCTTTTTTACTCCCCATTATTGCGCAACTGAATCCTGATGAAAAAGGAATTCAGGTTTTGATACTCGTTCCTTCCCGTGAGCTTGCTATCCAAATAGAACAAGTGGTATGGGAAATGGGCAGCGGGTATAAAGCCAACGCCGTATATGGTGGCAAAGCCGGCTCAAAAGACCGCATAGAATTAAAACACCCACCGGCCATATTAATTGGTACCCCCGGCCGGGTGGCTGATCATATCCGAAGAGAAACCATTGATGTGAGTAATATTAAAACCCTGGTAATTGATGAGTATGATAAATCGCTGGAAATGGGTTTTGCTGCCGAGATGGAAGAAATAGTGACCGCCTTACCCAATATCAAAAAAAAGGTACTTACCTCTGCCACTCAAAAAGTGAAAATCCCCCCGTTTGTGGGACTTAGCAATGCCAAGCACCTCAACTTTATAAAGGATATTGATATACCCTTGCAACTGAAAATTGTGGTTTCACCCAACGAAGATAAATTGGAAACCCTGGTGCAATTGCTGAAACACATTGGTAAAAAAAGCGGCATTGTATTTTGCAATTTAAAAGACAGCATACAAAAGGTGAGTGATTACTTAACCGAAAATACGATTGATTCGGTAAGTTTTTATGGCGGGCTGGAACAAGTAGACAGAGAAAGGGCCCTCATAAAATTCAGAAACGGAACCAGCCGGTTATTGATTGCCACCGATTTGGCCGCAAGAGGCATTGACGTTCCCGAAATGGATTTTATTATTCATTTTGAATTGCCGGCACGGCCCGATGAATTTATTCACCGCAACGGCCGAACCGCCAGAATGAATAGCAAAGGAACAGCCTATATTCTTAAGTGGGAAAATGAAGAGTTGCCAGTATTTATTAAAGGGGCAGATGTACTTAAATTAAAAGCTACCAAGGAGGATTTAACCAACGAGTGGGATACCCTTTATATATCAGGCGGAAGAAAGGATAAAATATCAAAAGGTGATATAGCAGGTTTGTTTTTAAAACAAGGGAATTTAACTATGGATGAACTGGGTATGATTGAATTAAAACAAGAATGTACCTATGTATCCGTACCCCGTTCCAAATCAAAAAAACTTATTTTTTTATTGAACAACAGCCGCTTGAAAAAGGTGAAAGTTAGAATTAGTCTTTTGGTATAAATACTAATAGATAATAAGACGGTATCCTCAAAAATTTACTTTAATTCCTATTTGGATTCTTAAGAAATAAAGATTTTTAACATCTAAAATAGATATTAGAGGGGTTTTGAATAAGCATGTTTTATTTATTCCTTAACTTTTCTTCGAATCCTTACAAACACAAAAACAGCAATAACAGCCACTGCCATAAGAGCCCACCACATATATTTTATTCCCCAAATTACATATTCTGCTTCTGTGTTTACCATGGCTCAAAGATGAGAACCTTGCGATGCAACTCTGTTACACAACTTTAGAAATTAGTTGCAGGATTGATTGGTTTTTGCACCGTTGCACTAATGCTTGCACTACTTAGGGGCAAGCTGTGCGCCAAATCTCCTACTCCAACTCTAAACCTAACTCCTTACTAAACTCAATCAAAAACGGATTTTGTTCGGCGAGGTAATTGAATTTGTCTTTGTTGGTATACACCTTTAATATTTTCTGAGCTACTTTTTCAATCTTAAGTTCTATTTGGTAGCTTTTGCCGGTTTTGTCATTTACAAACCGTAAGAAATCAGTTTTAATTTCGTCAAACTCGTTTTGGTCGCGGCTGTTGGTAAGGGTTATGATGAGTTTATCCTCCACTTCCTCAATTCCAAGTTCTTTTAACATGGAAAATGCAAACGATTTTCCTTCGGCTTTTTTTAGTTCGGCAAACGCTAGAGTTATTTCTTTAAGGCTGCTTTGTGGCAGCGGTTCAGAAGCAATTTTTAAAGGTTCTTCGGTGGCTTGTGGTTCGGGTTTTACCTCCGGTTCTTCCTGTTTTTTGGCGGTAAAAGCCGTAGGATTGTTTACCATATTTCCCAAATTGCCCATACGCAAAGTGCCGGGCGGCTTGGAGCCTGAATCGGAAGAAGGTTTTGGGTCTGAATCTTTATTGGCTTGTTGAGAATTAGTTTTGTTACTGTCAAAACTTAACTCAAGGCTTTTTTTTTTAAGTTCTTCGGCCAGGTTAATGGCAGCATTGATATTGGCCATTTTTATTAAGGCCAGTTCCACGTGCAATCGCTGGTTGCGGCTGGCTTTGTAGGTTTGGTCAAACTGGTCGGCTATGTTTATGGCATTTAATAAAAAACCCGGACTCATTTTATTGGCCTGATTTTTATATAAAGGCAGCATTTGCTCCGAACCGCTTATCAAATAAGCCGTAGCGGTATTTTTTACCACCAATAAATCCCTGAAATGTGAACCCAATCCATTTAAAAAATATTGCCCATCGAACCCATTGGCCAATACTTCATCAAATTTTATTAAAACCTGGCCATAATCAGCCAAGTTTAGATTTTCCGTTACGTTAAAATAATAATTATGGTCAAGGACATTCAGATTTTCAATTACACTGCCATAAGTCAGTTTTTTATCCTTACTAAAACTCACCATTTGGTCAAACATAGAAAGGGCATCGCGCAAGCCACCATCTGCCTTTTGGGCAATGATATGCAAAGCGTGGTCTTCTGCTTCGATGCCTTCTTTTTCACAAATAGTTTTGAGCTGAGCAACGATGGCTGCAGGCTCTATTCGTTTAAAGTTGAATATTTGGCACCGCGAAAGAATGGTTGGTAAAATTTTATGCCGTTCGGTAGTGGCTAATATAAAAATAGCATATGCCGGCGGTTCTTCCAATGTTTTAAGAAATGCGTTGAAGGCATTGCTACTCAACATATGAACCTCATCAATAATATAAACCTTGTACTTACCAATTTGGGGCGGAATCCTAACTGCTTCTGTTAATTGCCGCATGTCGTCCACTGAATTATTAGAGGCCGCATCCATTTCAAAAATATTAAAGGCAAAATCGTAATTGGGGTCTATACTTGGGTCAGCCTCGGTATTTACAATTTTGGCTAAAATCCTTGCACAAGTTGTTTTCCCCACTCCACGAGGCCCTGTAAACAAAAATGCCTGAGCCAATCGGTTTTGTTTTATTTCATTGAGCAGGGTTTCGGTTATATGTTCCTGCCCCACCACCGTATCGAACGATGAGGGCCTGTACTTGCGTGCTGAAACTAAAAACTGCTCCATGGGGTATGTTGCAAACCTAATTTAATTTTTGAAGATTATTGATTGGTGGAGAGATTTAATAATCCCAAATTTACTAACAAACTTTATATTATATTAAATATAGGCTCTGCAAAATTGTTAAACTTGAAAAATTCTCTTTTAAATTTTGTCATAACTTGTATTAGTGCATTCTGCCCTATGACCTTAAGTCACTTTTTTCCTTAGATGAAAAAAGTAACCAAAAAAATCAAGCCAAAAATATACTCCTACCGCACAATCTATCACACGCTCGTATTTTTGGCATCCCACCGCTCCTTAACCCGAATAATAACTGGTTAAAATTAAAGTCTTTTTTTTATTCGTGAGGTTCAATATGAATCAGTACATGTCCTAATTCAGGGATTTCCAACCGTAACGTATCTTTTAAGATATGGGCTATTTCATGGCCTTCTTTCACGCTAATATTAGCGTCTACTGTGGCGTGCAAGTCTACATGATATATCATTCCCGATTTGCGAATGAAACATTTTTCAGTATCAATTACTCCTTCTACTTTTAGCGAAACTTGCCGAATGGTTTCAATCAAATCATCATAAACGTGTTCATCCATTATTTCGCCCAAGGCAGGACGAAGAATTAAATAACTGTTGTAAATAATAAATCCCGATGCAAAAAGAGCCGCCCAGTCATCAGCCGATTCGTAGCCCTTGCCCAAAAACAATGCAATGGAAATGCCTATAAATGCAGCCACCGATGTAATGGCATCACTGCGATGGTGCCAAGCATCAGCTTTTAATGAAGAACTATTGGTTTCTTTTCCTCTTTTAAAAACCAACCGAAATGAAATTTCTTTCCAAATAATGATGGCTCCTAATACGAAAAGTGTCCATGACTTTGGTAAACTATGCGGAGTACGAATATTTATAATACTATCGTGAGCAATCAATACTGCGGAGGCTATTAAAAATCCTACTACCAAAAAAGTGATTAATGGTTCAGCTCTTCCATGGCCATAAGGATGATTTTTATCGGCCGGCCGATTGGAATATTTAATACCGAATAATACCAAAAAAGATGAAAAAATATCGGTGGTGGATTCAATGGCATCTGCAATAAGAGCATACGAATTTCCAAAATAACCGGCTATCCCTTTTATAATAGCCAAACAGGTATTGCCAACAATACTGAAATAGGTAGCCTTGACAGCTTTTTCTTCGTTGGTTTTTGGTTTCATTTAAAGTAAAAAGCGAAGGTAGCTGTAATTAGTGATTTGCTTTAAAAAATTGAACAATTAATCTTAACTTAATTGGAGGTAAATTAATGTGACTGCAGCTGTGGTCATTATGAGCAAGGCGGTAAAACCAAGAATATTGGTAGTTCTACTATTTGTATAATTTCCCATTATTTTTTTATTGTTAGATATATGAAGGATAATTGCAATTAAAACAGGTGCGGTTATTCCATAAAGAATGGCTGTGTAAATCAAAGCTTTGATTGGCGAAATACCAATATAGTTTAATGATAAGCCAACAATTAATGAGATGGCAATAATGACATAAAATCCTTTTGCTTCATGAAATTTTTTATCAAGGCCTTGTTCCCAGCCAAAGGTTTCGGTAAAAATATAGGAAAGCAAACCGCTCAAAACTGGGATGGCAATAAGTCCGGTACCAATTACACCTATTGCAAAAAGCAAATACGCCAAGTTTCCGGCTAAGGGTTTCAAGGCCATGGCTGCTTGCTCTACGGTATCAATCTGATGAACACCACTGTTGTATAACACTGTGCCTGTGGTAAGAATAATAAAGTACATAACAAAACCTGAAAAGGTCATCCCAAAATCCACATCATGAGTCATGTCGTTTATGATTTTTTTATTAACTATAAGGTGTTTTTTTTTGGTTTTCATTTCTTCTACTTCCACTGAAGCCTGCCAAAAGAAAAGATAAGGTGAAATGGTAGTTCCTAAAATTCCAACTAAAATAGCAATGAAATCTTTGTCAAATTTGATAGTTGGAATAAATGTGGACTTGAAAATTTCGGTAAAGTCTTGTTTGTATAAAAAAGGAACAATAAAATATACCAGCATTACAATGCACATGTATTTTAGCACAGAAGCCATCTTTTGATAAGGTAAATAAATTATTAACCCTAAAAGAATTACTGTAAAAAGAACACTAAAGTAGGTGGCATCAATGGATGGAAAGAGTAAATTTCCAACAGCACCCATTCCGGCAATATCGGCACCGATATTCATAACAATTGCAGGAAAACTAAACAACAACATCAGATACAAAATAGGTCGAGGGTAATGCTTTTTTAGGGTTCCTGTTAATCCTTGGGAGGTCACTAAACCAATTCTAGCACACATTTGCTGGATAGAAGCCATCAGTGGAAAAGCTACAATGGAGGTCCATAAAGTAGAAAGTCCATAAGCCGCCCCAGCTTGAGAGTAAGTCGCAATTCCCGATGGGTCATCATCACTGGCACCGGTTACCAATCCCGGGCCAAGGAGTTTCCAAAAGCGTTTGATTCGGGTGGATATGGTTTTTTTTGTGGTCATTTTTTAACGATATAGCATCAGAATAGTTGCTCTATCCTTTTTTCCTGTTCAGCCCCAAAGCCTTCAGAATCCAATTCGGAAGCGGTGTTTCGGGGTTTCGTTTTCTCAGGTTCAGGTACCAACCTATTTTTTTAAGGATTGGTATTTTGTGGGTTTCTACAAACTCAATAAGGGTTCCATCGGGGTCTTCAATATAGGTAAAATGACCGGCAGCTTCTCCCATATCAAAACTTTGGCTGCTGTCTACTGTGAATGGAAATCCATTGGCTTCACACTCTGCTTTTAATTCAGCCATTCCGGTAATATCAAAGCAAAGGTGTATAAAACCTAAATCGCCCCATAGGCGGTTTTCAAATATTTTTCGAGGGGTTCGGCTCAGGGTTTGGATAAGTTCTATTTGGGTTGGTCCTAATAATTTGCTAAAAGCTCCTACCCGAGGTTCGCTATGTTTTAAAAGTATCCGTCTGAATTTATCATCGCCACCTGGCAATCCTGTAAGGTCGGCAAAATGACCACTTTCATCATATACTACTTCATCATATCCTAAAATATCGCGGTATAATTTCAACGATTTTTCCATATCCGAAACACCCAGTACTGCTCCGCAAACACCGCCGTTTAGGGCTCCTGTATTGCTAAACCAACTGTCAAATTCCACTATTTGAAAAATATTTCCGAAAGGGTCTTTTACTCCAAAGCAAAATTTTCCGGCAGGGTCGGTCACTACTTCGCTGATGAGTTCAACTCCGCCTGTTAGCATTTTTTGATGCAACGCTTTTACATCCCGACATTTTATTTTTGGGAACTGAATACCCAGGTCGCCCATTTGGTATTTAAACTCTGAGGGTTGCGGGGTTCGGCTGGTATATTGCCAAATTTCGAAACCACCACCGCCTTGCATACTTATGGCTAATATGGCATGGCGTTGATGTGGCACACCTGCAGTGTAAGGCAACATTAAATTGGCTTCAGCCGCTTCTTCAAATATGGGAATATCAAGGGCAAAATGCTTGCGATACCAAGCCCAAGCTTCATGTACATTCGGAATCCCAACACCAATTTGTTGAATTCCTGCGATGCGTTTTGTCATAAGGCAAAAATAGGTTTTTGGGTTATTATGTTACTGAGTTATTTGTTTACCAGTAAGTTTAAATAAACAATTTCTAATTATTTGGTAGGGTCTAGTCTCACAACAATTTTGAAGAACAATGACGGGACATAACGTTTAAAGTAAACCATGAGTAAATCCATTTTTCCAATAAGAACTTCACGTTTTTTACGGTCAATGGCTCTAACTATTTTTTTAGCACAAGTAACAGCATCTAAACCGTTTTTTTGGCCGTCATCCAGTTTGCCGTAGTTGGTTCCATCCCCGTTAACTGCATTTATGGAAATGTTGGTTAATATTCGGCCCGGGCAAACCATAGTGACATGAATATTATGCTTAAAATTTTCGATAGCCAAAGATTCAAAATAACCGTGAAGTGCATGTTTGGATGCTGCATAAGTGCTTCGCAATCCATACCCGAAAATTCCGGTAAGGCTACTTAATACTGCAAATTGTCCTCCGCCGGCTTTTATAAAATGCGGAACCAATGCACTACTTAAAGCTACCTGACCAAAAAAATTAACTTCCATTATTTTTCTTACCACTTCGGTGCTGGTTTCTGCAGCCAAACTGCGTTGGGTTATTCCTCCGTTGTTTACCAAAATATCTATTTTACCGGTAAAGGCTAAGGCTTCCTGAACAAGAGTTTCAGGATGTTTAAGGTTGGCTAAATCCAATGGCAGGATATAACATTTACCGCCCAGAGCCTGGCAAGCATCAGCTACTCGTTCCAGTTCAGTTTGGCGGCGGGCTGATAAAATTATAGTATGACCAAGTGCAGCATAGTGCATAGCCACAGCCTCGCCAATTCCACTGCTGGCACCTGTTATCCAAATTGTTTTAGTGTTTAAATCCATGTTAGTATATAGCGTTCATTCGTTTTCATTTCTTCATCACGCAACAAGGGCGTTTCCATCATTTCATTATTTACAGCTTCATAAACCCTGAAGAAAACCTTTAAATTTAATTCAGGAGTTAACCGTTTAAAACAAAAACTCATGGTTTGATTTTCAAGATCAATAGCGGTAAGTTTAATCTGGGTTTTAAATTCAACTTCGTGTATGGAGCCAAATTTAAACACCGATTCTTTAGCACTCCAAAGCAAACAAATACAGGCATTGTAGTATTCTGATGGCAAGATTTCAGCCTCATCCTCTGCCATAAATTTATGAGCAATACCGCGTATCCGTTCATCAAACAATTCCAAATCAATGCCGCATGAATTGGTGGTATTAAAAATGGCTGCCGACATATTGCCGGAGTGGGTAATCGAAATATGTCCGTCTTCATCGGACAAAAACGGTTTCCCTTGATTGTTTTTAATAATTTTTGAAGAGGAATTTCCTACAGCTTCCTGCAGTGCAATTCGAGCTGCCAGCCAATGGGTGTTTCGTCGGTCGGTTTTAAACGGCACAAACTCATCAATGGTAAGCATGGCTTGCAATTGCTCCGGCGTTTCGGTTATGTGCCAAAGAGCAATAATTCCAAGGGGATGTTTGTGTTTGTTGATTAATGGCAAAATATTCAGCATGCAAATCTAATATCTAACAATCTAATATCTAACTATCTTATTTACCTTTGCACTATGTATAAAATTCAAAAAGCCATCCTCATCATTATGGATGGTTGGGGAATAGGAAGGCACGATAAATCGGATGCTATTTATAATGCCAATACTCCATTTATTGATGGGTTGTTTCAGTCAGTTCCTCATTCTACCTTGCTCACTCATGGTTTAAATGTGGGCTTGCCTGAAGGACAAATGGGCAACAGCGAAGTGGGGCATTTAAATATTGGGGCCGGACGAATTGTTTATCAAATGCTGACACGGATTGATAAAGCGTTTGCCGAAGGTGAAGTAGAAAAAATAGAGGTTTTAAAACTCATCATTGAAAAAGCCAAACGGGAAAATAAAAAGATTCATCTAATCGGTTTGGTTTCCGATGGCGGGGTGCATTCATCCATTGACCATTTGATAAACCTTTGTGAAATTTTTAAGAAGAATGGATTGGATAATCAAACCTTTATCCATGCCTTTACTGATGGAAGAGATACCGACCCCAAAGGCGGAATAGATTACCTTAAAAATTTAATGGCAAATGCTAAAATTGGTCAAACAAAAATTGCCAGTTGCATTGGCCGTTATTATGCGATGGACAGAGACAAACGCTGGGAACGCATAAAATTAGCTTATGATTTACTGACGAAAGGAATAGGGGAGGAGACCACCGATTTATTGGAAACAATTGAAAAGTCTTATAAAAATGAGGTGACCGATGAGTTTTTAAAACCTATTTCAGTAAGGAATAGCATAGGAGAACCTCTTGCTATTATTGAGGAAGACGATATTGTTATTAATTTTAATTTCAGAACCGACAGGGGAAGAGAGATTACATTAGCCCTTACCCAAAAAGATTTTCCGGAGCAGGAGATGAAAAGGTTGAATTTAGATTACACCACCTTTACGGAGTATGATAAAACCTATGAAAAAGTCAACATCCTTTTTGGGAATGACGACTTGATAAATACATTAGGTGAAGTAATTGCCCAAAGAAGCTTGCGTCAGATACGTGCTGCTGAAACTGAGAAATATCCGCACGTTACTTTCTTTTTTTCGGGAGGAAGAGAAAGTGAATTTGTGAACGAAAAGCGTATCATGATTCCTTCACCCAAAGTAGCAACCTATGATTTACAACCGGAGATGAGTGCCGTTCCTTTAAAGGATTCAATCCTTAAAGAAATAGAAATGGCGGAAACCGAATTTATGTGCATCAACTTTGCCAATGCCGATATGGTGGGGCATACCGGTGTATATTCGGCTATTGTTAAAGCTGTGGAAACGGTGGATGGATGTGTAAGGGAATTGGTAGAAGCCGGTTTGAAAAAAGGGTATCAGTTTATAATAATAGCCGACCACGGCAATGCAGATTTTGCGATTAATAATGACGGAACGCCAAATACAGCGCACAGTATGAATCCCGTTCCGTGTTTTTTGGTAGGTAATAATGAGGCAAAAATGCATGATGGGATTTTGGCGGATATTGCCCCAACGCTTTTAAAAATGATGGGAATTGAGCAACCAATGGAAATGACAGGAAAGGCTTTGTTTTAAAAGTATGAACTTAGTTTTCGCCAGTAACAATGCCCATAAATTATACGAAGTAAAAGCCATTCTGGCTCCTTCGCATGTGGAGGTAAAAAGTCTGAACGATATTGGGTTTTATGAAGATATAGAAGAAACCGGCTTAACGTTTCATGAAAATGCTGCAATAAAAGTGAATGCCATTTACAAGGCAAAAGGAATCGATTGTTTTGCCGATGACAGCGGATTGGAAGTAGAAGCTTTAAATAATCAACCCGGCGTTTTTTCAGCCAGATATTCAGGCGAACATGGAAACCACGAAGCCAATAATCAAAAATTATTAAAAGAACTGGAAGGTAAATCGAATCGCAAAGCGTGTTTTAAAACCGTGATTGCTTTATTGATGGATGGGAAAATTCATTATTTTGAAGGACGAGTGGATGGTGTAATTGCAGAAGAACTAAGTGGTGACAAAGGTTTTGGGTATGACCCTTTATTTATTCCGGAAGGGTATGATAGAACCTTTGCCGATATGCCTGCAGAAATCAAAAACAGTATTAGCCACAGAAAAAGAGCCTTGGAAGCGATGTTAGTTTTTCTAAACCAAACAAATCAATAATTCCTTATACAAATTTTCATCTCCTGTATTGGTCATTATGCCTTTGCTTCGCAAATCAAGAGTATTTAATGAATGAAGAATAGCCTCCACTTTGGTGGAGGAATAATACTTTAATGTATTTTTAAAATCCTTTACAAAAAAAGGGCTCACTCCAATAATAGAAGCCAATTCCGCATCTGATTTTGAACTGTTGGGTGCAGCCATATATACTTTTGTGAAAAATGTATTAAGTGCTGAAATAACCATGATGATGGAATTATTCTTGGTATCAGAAGCAAAGAAGTTGATAATTTTAGAAACCTTTCGCACATCATTTCGGGATATGGCATTTTGAAGTTCAAATACACTGTATTCCTTACTAATTCCTATATATTTTTCAATATCGACCAGTGAAATGGATTTGCGGTCGCCAAGGTTTAGGAATATTTTTTTGAGTTCATTTTCAACGGTACTTAAATCATTTCCACACGATTCGGCAATCAGCTGCAATCCGGCAGTATCGGTTTTAAACCCTTTGTCTTTTAAATACCCATCAATCCATTCTGCT
Source organism: Chitinophaga pinensis (assembly GCA_945907065.1). GTDB lineage: Bacteria > Bacteroidota > Bacteroidia > NS11-12g > UBA9320 > JABWCE01. The sequence goes on along the minus strand of CAMDSC010000002.1, from coordinate 199,524 downwards.
AAATTATAATCCGGAATTTTTATACTTTCAAAAACCGTGTATTTGGATAAAAGTTTAAATGTATTGGTCTTTTTTAATTGCCCGTTACCTCTGAACAAAAATACCAAAACAGTGCTTTTTAAAGGATTTTCTAGGTACTGATTTAATACCTCTAAATTTTTAAGGTATTGTGCTTCTTTAATAATAACCACTTGCCTTTCGGCCATCATGGGGTAGCGCTTGGCGGCACTAACTATCGAAAGGGTGTCAATATCCTTTCCATAAAAAACCGATTGATTAAATCCTTTTTCGGCATCGTTCAAAATTTCCGATTCCAGCCTATCACAAATTTTATCATTAAAGTAAGGCTCATCCCCGCAAAGGGTGTACACCGGACTGTAATGTTTCAAATCCAGTTCGGTCATCAAACCTTTAAACGACATGCCGGAAGATTGTTTTGCCATGCGCTGCGAAATTGCAACTTTATGCTGATTTTTTACTGTTATTTTGCCAACAAATTATAAGCTATCAAAAATTTTCAATTCCATAACACCCCATTAAAAATCACCGAAAAGGAAGGCAAAACCTTTGTGTATGACCCGCTTCGCAAAAAAAATATTTTGCTGACCCCCGAGGAGGAAGTGAGGCAAAAGTTGGTTTTATATTTATTAAATGAAAAGAATATTCCTGTTGGATTAATTGCTGTAGAACGGGCTTTAAAAATAAACGGAATGCTTAAACGCTTTGATATTGTGGTTTATAATTCTTCAGGAAATCCTCACATGGCGATTGAATGCAAAGCTCCGTCCATCAAGCTTACCCAAACCACTTTGCAACAACTGGCAGTTTATAATCTTCACTTAAAAGCCGAATTTTTAATGGTAAGCAATGGGTTGGAGCATTTGATTAGTCAGGTAAATTTTGAAACCAGAGAGATTAAGTTTTTGGAGGAGTTGCCTTTTTGATTTTAAATGTTAAATCTCCAAGCTTAGCTCACTTGGTAGCAAAAATTCAGTAAATAAAAGTAAACGTTATTTTTTTAAAACCAGCTTAGGGGTGCGATCTGTTTTAAATATTCCCCAATGTTTTTCTGGTTCCATTGGATCTGATGAACCTTTCCATTGTTCATCAAAGGCTTCAAAAAAGAAATTTAGGATATTGTTTTTAGTTGTCCAATTCATTAAATCTTCAAAATAAATTTTCTGATTGACCTCATTAACATGTTCAGTATCAATTCCTATCCCATGTGAATTGGTGGCCCATCCCGCTTCAGTTATTACTATGGGAATTTTAGGATATAGTTTAGCAACTGATTCATAGTTGGCTATGGTATACTCAACCGCTTCATGAATATGTTTATATTCCCAAACAGGGTAGGTGTGTATCGAAATAAAATCTATATACTCCGCCAGTGGTGTAAGATAATTTAACCATGGAACATAATTTTCACAAAAAGTAACAGGTTGCTTAATACTTAGCTTAACTTTTTTTGCAAATTCTATAACGCGATCAACAGGCACAAAATGGTCTGTCCAATCAACACACGCTTCATTTCCTAAGGATACGGAAAAAATAATTTCAGGAAATTGGTTAGCCCAATCTATCAGACGCTGAATTTTTAAGTCATTATTTTTTTTGTTTTCTTTTAGTTGCTTTTCCTCATAAATACCGCCATTCCATGGGCAACCATAATTATTCATTTCTGCTACAATATATGCACCCAACATTAATTTAAAGTCTAATTTTTCATCTTTTATTACCTTAATTACTGTTAATGCATGTTCATCACAATCATACAATCGGAGATATTTCCAGTGAGATTTTAAAAGCAATAAATCTTCTTTTATTTCTTCATATGATGGATTAATACCTCCCGGTTGCTGTCCATTCCTAAATCCAGAGTAACAAATAGCCTTTGCATAAGGCATATTGAAAGTTTTAAAAAAATTTGTCATTAAAATTTTAGCTGTTCATTTTTATCCCAAAGTCCCCAATAGGCACCTACTTCGCCTTCTGGACCTACTTTCCATGACTCATCAAATGAAGAAAAATAGAAACTTTCAATTCCGTTTAGATTACACCAGTTTTGGCAATCTATAAAGTATCGCATTGCATTTTCATAACTGGCCAGAGACGCTTTAAAAGAACCTCCCTGACTAGGCCAACCTGTTTCTGTTATGATTACGCGCTTGCCTTCACCCGCATTTCTAGCAGATTCAAACATACTTTGCATGTGAGCAAAAGAATATTCTATAGGGCATCCTTCCCAATATGGGTAACAATTGGTTAAAATCACATCACAAATTTCTGTAATCCGTGGTCTGTGAGAAAATTCATAATAGGCATCTACATAACCCACCGGGATATGAGGAATAGCATCTTTTACTCTTTGAATATAGGCTAACAATTGCTCTTCGGTCAAATCTTTTCTATACATCACTTCATTTCCTACCGCTGCAACATCAACCAAACCCTCCTTTGCCATGGAAATCAAGCCTTCAATTTCTCTTTCATTCAATTCTAAATCATCTCCAAGCCAGGCACCTACAAGCGTCTTCATGCCGTGTTTTTTGGCTACTTTTGGTACATGTTCATTGCCTTCGATACAAGAAAACGAACGAACCCATTTTGCATAAGGTTCTAAAATTTTAATACGACGTTCTACCTGAGCTTCAGTAATAATTGATCCCGGTTTTTGTCCATCTTCATAAATACTAAAGCAAATGCCATGTATCCCATTTTGAAGTGTTTTGTACCACAAACTTCTTAAATCATCTTCTGAAAGTTCAGGATAATCAATATGAATATAATGGTGTTGAAAATCAGAATTATCTTCTTGTTGAAAATTAGAATACTGTTCCTGATTCTGTTTTGTAAATAAATGACCTTCTCTAAATGACATATTTTTAGTCTTATTGTTAATACTTGAATTTTTCGTTTTTATCCCACAATCCCCATGATGTTCCCAATTTTCCTTCTTGAATCACTTTCCAGGATTCATCAAAGGATGAGAAATGGAATATTTCCAGGTTATTGTTTTTTGCCCATTCTTGTGAAATTATAAAATATTTCATCGCATTTATTCTGGATGGCACAGCACTCTCAACTATTTCTCCAAAACTTGGCCATCCTGTTTCTGTTATGATAATCCTTTTACCTTGACTGATTTCTTTTGTCACCTCAAGCATATTTGAAAGATAGGACGTCGAATAATCAATGGCAGCACCTTCCCAGAAAGGATAGAAATTACACAAAAGTAAGTCACAAGCATCAATCAACTTAGGTCTTTCTATAAATTGATAATAGGCATCCACATAACCCACCTCAATAGGACTTGGAATGGCTTTCTTCACTCTTTTTATGTAATCAATCACTTCGGCTTCCGATAGTTCGCCTCGGTGCAATACCTCATTACCTACTGCTGCAATATCAACTAAACCGGCATTTGCCAGTTTTATCAACGCATTTATTTCCATTTCATTTCTTTGCTTATCATTGCTTATCCATGCTCCAACCACGGTTTTGATGCCTTTTTGGTGTGCAATTTCGGGAATTAATTCATTCCCTTCCGTGCATGAAAAAGTTCTTATCCATTTGGTATGGGGTGCTATGATATCAATTCTTCTTTTAATTTGATCTTGTGATAAAGTATCACCAATTTTTTGACCTTCAACATAAGGGCCAAAGCATAATCCATTTATGCCCGTATTAAATGTTTCAGAAAATACCGTTTCTATTTCTGTTTCCGTTTTTTGACTGTAATCGGTTCCAATGATTTTATTTAATTTACTATTTTGAAGTAATGATTTTAATTTCCCTGACAGATAAGCTGAGGATCCTATTTTTTCTTTTCTGGCATCCAATTCTTTTTTTATTTCCCTGGCTTTTTTCTCTGTAAGATCATAATTCCACATGACCCACATGGCAACTAAAGTTCCAAAAATTGGCACCCCGGAAAAGAACAATCTTAATCCGGTAACGGCACCTTCCGGTTGTGTTGGAGCACCTGCTTTAAAGGCAACTACCGACATAATAACTCCTGTCAATAATCCTGCTATCGCAAAACCAAACTTTACCATCCACCAATATATAGCACCAAAAACACCTTCTCTTCTTTTACCCGACTCTAATTCATCCATATCACAAACATCGGCCGTCATGGACATCATCAACGTAAACAAACTTCCAATACCAAAAGAAAAGAAAGGCAAAGCAAACAAAAACATATATGGTTTACCCGGAACGAAAAGAAACCATAACAAAATGTAACCAAAAATAGAGATGCCTTGGCAAATCAAAAAAGCTCTCTTTTTCTCCATTTTTTTTGCTATCCAAGCTACAATGGGAATAACAATAAAAGTAGTTGCTAAAGCACCTCCACACCCAAAAAGTGTAGGCCAAATACCTGCTGCTTTAGTATCACCATTAAATAAATAATAAACAACGATGAAAAAAGTAAAACCTGCAACGGTATTAAAGGCATTAAAAATAAAAAACGTAGCAATACAAAGTTTTCTAAAAGGTTTATTAGAAAATGCTTCTTTAAAGCTAATTAAAATTTCTTTTAAACTTCCTCCAATGGTTTTATAGGTGAGTGGTGCTAAGGTATCATCAAACTTGGTTGATTTGCTTTTAATAAATATGGCAGGAACCATGGCTAATAACATAAAAACTGTACCAACCCAAATAGCTAATGTTCTGGTAGCTGTATCAGCATTTGGAAACCACGAAGGATCATACATTACCACCCAAAACCAAGGTGCAATAACCCAGGCAAATTGTCCAATCCATTGAGAAATTGCCATAATACTTGTGCGTTCATGAAAATCATCACTCATTTCATAACCCATCGCAACATATGGAACACTAAAAATGGAAAGCCCTATATGGAATATCAGTGAGAAAGTTAGAAAAAAGGTAAAATTGTACATCACACTATCTTCTCTGTACAATTGCCACATAATCATAAATGCGATTCCCATTATTATAGAACCTATAAAGACATATTGTCTTCGTCTTCCCCAAACTGATTTTGTATTATCAGAAATGAATCCCATAATTGGATCAAAAAAAGCATCCACTATTCTTGGCACGAAGAATAAAACACCCCACATCCATGATGGCATTCCTAAATTCTCTACCAAAACAACCATAAAAATTCCTAAAGCCGCAGGAAACATTTGGTTGGCCAGCATTCCTAAACCAAATGCAATTTTTTGCCCTAAGGGAACTTTTTGTGTTGAAATTTGATGTGACATGAGTTATTTATTATTTTTTATGACTATTGTTTGTAATGCCTTGGCATCGATTGTGATATTTTTTATCTCTTTATTTATGTGGATTAAAATAGTGTATTTCACTTTAGTGGGATTAAATAAAGCAATTACAATACTTCCATCCGGATTCTTTACGGCAGTGGTCATCACTTCTTTATGATTAATCTCACAACCAATTTTCACAGCTCCCGGACGCATAAATTTACTAAAATGAGCCATGACATAATATAAAGGCGTAAAATACACCTCATCCATATCCGGATCGACAATTACTGGGGCTACACACCAATTTTTGAACCAATTGGGACCGCCTTGCCTATCTAAAACCATATTCCAATCTATCCAACCATCTACATAATTGTTTAAGCATCCTATTATATCGGTTGCGTATCTATTGACGGGTGCATACTTTGGATGTAAATGACGGTCTTTTTCACTTGCCCAATCCCAACCCCAATCGGTGGCTTCTTTTTTCCAATACCAGGCATCATCTCGCCATTTTGGAACTTCAGAATCTACACAACCTTCGGTTTCAATTAAATATTTTTCAGGTGCTTTTTTGTGAGCATATTGAAGGGCATCCGGAAAATAATCGTAAGTACTTTCATACCAATGCATGGCTGTACCTGCAAAATATTTGGATGATTTTTTATCTCTGTACATTTCATCTACCCATTCTTTTAATCCGGCCCGGTTTTGATCATAGCCGAAAATATTGACTTTACCCCAACCATCTTTTTCTAATTTTGGCCCTAAATGATTTTGAACAAAATCAGTCATTTCTTTAGGTGAAAACAAGGTGCTTTCCCAATTATTTCCATTACCATGAGGCTCATTCATCACTGTAATACCCCAAATATCAATCCCTTCTTTTTTATAAGCCGATAAATATTTTGAAAAGTACAAAGCAAAAGCATCATTAAACTCAGGCAATAGTTTTCCACCTACATAACTTTTATTGTCCTTCATCCAGGGTGGAGCTGTCCAAGGGGAAGCTATAATTTTAAATCCATCTTTTGAAATTTTTTGAGCTTCTAAAATCATCGGAATTAAATCATTTTTATCATCTTGAATGCTAAAATGCTTCATTTCCAAGTCATTTACGACTTTAGCATAGGTATAATTGGTTAAAGAGAAATCACAAGAAGCAATATGTGTTCTGGTTAAAGAATAGTTTGCGCCTGCATTGCCAAAATAGGCCTCTAATATTTTCTTTCTATTTTCAGGACTCATTTTATTTAATAGAAATGCAGAAGCTTCTGTAAACGACCCACCAAATCCTGTAATTTTCTGAAATTGCTTCTCTGGATTAAGATTTATGGTTAATGATTTTTTAGCCGGTTTAAAATCTCTAATTAACGTTAAGGCATTTCCTTTTTCCGAAGTTTCGTATACATCCACAGTCATTTTTTCATTGGTATTACATTGAATAAAAACAGCGCAAATCATCCCAATAAAAATGGTTTTTAAGGAACAGAAATGATGTTGAGTTTTCATTGCAGTCTATTTTTTTAAATTTTCAGGTAGTTCAACCATTTTCATTAAGTCTTCTTGTTTGCCATTGTAAGTTTTTACAATGGGATTTCCATCTCGCTTCAATTCTTTAAAAACACCTTTATCTACCAAATGCCATAAACCATATTTGGCCTGGCCATTAATCGTAAATAACCCAAAATGATTCTCTGCATCTTTAATGTTGCCGGCAGCTTTCCATTTCTCGTCAAAGGCTTCAAAATAAAAGCATGAGATTTTGGCCTCGTTAGTCCATTTACGCATTAATTTGTAGTAAATACCTGCCTTAAACTCATCACAAGCTTTAGAACCATCACTGCCAAAGTATCCGTCTGAAGCACTTGCCCAGCCTGTTTCACCAATATGTATTTGTTTTGTACTATCAACACGACTGATATATTTCACTACACTGGCGTATTGCTTCTGAGCAAACCCTACCGCTCTTTGCATAAGCAATTCCGTCGCTTCACTTTTTGGAAGTTGTAGTTCTGATTTTTTACTACCCCAAAAATCGGGATCATAATGCGTGTCAAGCACCGGATATGTATGTATTGATACAAAATCGACTGCCTGAATCAATTTCTCCAAATTCTTAGAATGATATATTGTATCACCTCCACCCCAGGATGCGAAGTTATCGGAACTTGTTATCCAAAGATTTTTATCTAATTTACTTTCCTTCTTAAGATTTTGTAAATAGTTTACCCATTTCAATATTATTTTTGGTTGAACAAAATACGCTGTTGCCCATTTAACCCTGGCTTCATTACCAACAGAAATTATTTTTATAATATGAGGGTATTTATTTGCTAATTCAACAGCTCTTTGAATCTCCGCAGCATTTGCTACTTCATTCTCCTTTTCATGATTTGGCACTTTGTCTGTCCAGGCATTTTCGCAATCTATCCAAGCCCCTAACATCACATACAATTCAAACGTAGAATCTTCTTTTTGTAAATCAGTTATTGATTCCAGTATATTTTCTATTTCTTTTAACTTGGTATTATAAGTCCTTAGCACTTTAATGCCCATTGCATTCAGCAATTTCATATCCTCTTTGATTTGAGCTATGGTAGACTGCGAGTCTCTTGCATCATGACGGTATCCGCCGTAACAAATAGCCAAGTAATTTGAATCGCCTAGTATTTGAGCTGCGGTTTTGGTAGTCCTTGTTTTTTTTAGGTAATTATTTTTAGAGTTTGGGGTGCCACATGAGACAATAATAATTATAAATAGCAGTGCTAAAAAACGATATATTGAACTCAATTTCAGCATCCCATTATTTTAAAATAGATTCTTTAACATGCACGGTAATTTTTGTTATTTCACCGGTTCGATTAAAGATGTGGGCACTTGTTTCTTCATCCAGGTGAAGCGAGTTGTCGGTGATCAATAATCCTCCTTCTTTTTCAATTTCCAGATGGTTGTCTTGAGACAAACGGTAAATAACGGGTACCTGGCAAAAGGTAAAGCAAAGTGAACCGGGTTCAGGAGCAAATGTTTTATGCTCCTTGTTTATGGTTACATAATGAAACATGCGATCTTGCTGAGTAAACTCATCTTTTCGCAATAAACAAGGATTAAAATTTATACATCCTTTATTTACAAAAACGCCCAATTCGCCAAATCTACTTAAAATGTCTTCTTTTACTTGACCGGTCATTCCGGGTTGCTGCGCTCCTTTGCCGGTTGGTGTATGTGAATACGGATCGGTGGGAAATGCTCCGTAAAGCATGGGCGATTTGTGCACACCTACTCCTGCATTTATTTCATAATAATGCTCCAAAAGTCTGCCTATTACTGCAGGGCTTTCTTCGTTTTCCACCGCTCTAAGACAAACTTCTTGCACTGACAGTTGTAGTTTAGAAACCATATGCCAATAGATCGAACCGAGTCCCTCGTAACCATAGAATGTTCCTGAACGCCCGGTAAATGCCTTATGGTTGAACACCAATTCAAAGGTATTTAGAATGTGTTTTATTTCCTGTTTGCCCAAGGGAGCAAAATGGGTTTCCTCTAATATTTCTAAGGCTTTGTTCAAATCAAAAGCATTTTTAAACTTACCGTTAAAATGATACTCCCCTTTTATATCCTGTTCTATCAGTGATTTATCACCAACTTTTACCATTTCTGTAAGAAGTTTTGAGCTACTTACCGCCTCCTTGGGAATTCTATTTTTCTCTAAAAATTTAGGGAGCTGCTTGTTAGGATAAAGTAAATAACTGTATTGATCCGGACGAAAGAGCGCACTGTTCTTCATACTGTCCAATAGTTTTATAGCATTTTCAGGCGATAAAAAACCTGAGCTTAACACGGCAACTTGACCTTCAAGCATTTCAGGGAGGGAAGAAATAGAAATCTCCTTATCGCTTTTAACGGTCATCAAATTATAGGAGTGATACATATGGTCATCCCGCTTATTGGCTTTGATGGTATGTTCAATAAATCTGAGACTAACTTTAACAAAACTTCTGAGTCTGCGGTAAGAAATAGTCCTTTTCTCACCCCAAAACCCCTTATTATATATATGTTCTCTATAATTGCTTGCAGCTAGCCCAAGACTATCCAGTATTTCTTTTCGATGTACATCGCCTATATCATCTTTTAGCAGATACTCATATTTATCAAAGGTTGCTTGTATTTTTTTAAAGAATATGATTAACTCATTGGATAATTCTACACGGTCATGAGTGGTTTGTTCTATTAGTTTTCCAAAAAATTCGAGAAATCTGTGCAGGTAGTTTAGCGTAACCATGGAAACCCCATTACCTACCAGTGCATTATTGGCATCGTTCCATTCCGGACGTTGAGTATTCATCCAAATTCCGCCCTCCGGTATAAAATTGGAAAGCTTGGAAAGAACGGTTGCTAATATTTTTTCTATAAAATTAACCGAATAAATTTTGTCGTTTTGTGCGACCAAAAGCGCAGCATCTGATCCCATAGTTTCACGATTTTTCCTGATTTTAGCATCAAGTTTTTCGTCAAATTCAATAGTGTCCTTGGAGTTTTTTAAAATTTCTTTGTAGTTTTTTATCCTGTAGGGTAAGTTGGCATATACAAACAGGTCTTTATTGAGGTATTCACTTAATTGGCCCGGGTAATATTTCTCATTGATCTCTAATAATTTGAGCAAGTAAATTATCTGATGATCTCCCCAATAGCCGATGTAAGACCAGGGGTTGTTATGTTCTACTGTTTCCCAATCAAAACCACCTTTGGTTATCCTGTAAGGATTGTACCCTTCAAACGTGCTCGCATTCAAAAACCTGTGAATCATACTTTTTGTAAAAGCAGGGTATGAAATAGCTAAAGCCTCCCAATTTTGAAAAATATCTCTCCAATTACCCTCGAAATCCAGAATTTTTGAATGGTCTATTTCACTGCGAGTGTTAATAGAAAATTTATTCCATGGTCTACTTGGATCTCCGTGTCTTCGGCTAAATTTGAGGGGCATGTACTCTGTGCACAGTCGCCTGAAATTTTTATCTTCACATTGTTTCGTTAATTTTTCTAAGGAAAAAACACTGAAGGAATCATCTAAGCTATTTAATAACTTTTTGTTATTTTTATAAACCTCTTTATTGGCCGCAGCAAGGTAATTGGACAAATCCCATTTTTCGATTTGGTAATTGAAATCAAAAACGCCACCACGCATAATATTGAACAGGGTATTGGAAAAATGACGCGTATCTCTAAAAACATCTGCTGATAATTGCAAGCTATCTGAGGATGCATTGAGTTCAATCAATTGTTTGGATCCAAGTTCGATATCCTCCTCAATCTGTTTTTTTAACGCTTTATTGGTTTCTATCGCTTTAATTAGTGCTACCGCATCAGATTGACTTTGATTTACATCGGCAACAATAAGCCAGTTTTTTTTGCTATGGGGAGCTAAGGTTATTTCTTTGTTTATAAAATAAGCAGCCCTTTCTGCTTTTATATCTTCTTCCTGCGCAACAGGAAGACCCTTTCTAAAATTATTCAATTGTAAGGAAGAAAGAAGATATGTTGGATTATCCAAGCCAATGGAATAAGCCACATTGGCTTTTAGAGCTTCACTCGGCTCAGCCTTGTCTACGATGATAGCACTAAGAGCAAAAATACCCATACCTGATTCAATGTTTAGTTCATTGCGTTTATAGGCATCTACCAGATTACTTGAGGCGTTCTGCAAATCACTGCTTACACCGTCAGGCATTATGTTTTGAATGCCATCGAGGATATGGATGGTTAAATCTTTGTCGCTTTTATTTTCTAAGGATGATTTACGAATAAATCCATAGATACCGCTTGTGTTCCACTCATATCGGAAGGTAAGTTCAAAGTCGTGATTAATTTCTTCAAAAATAATTTTATTACCTAGGGCGTTTTTGTACAAATTTCTACTTGTTTTATACAAACCAGCATTCCGTTCAGAAAAAGGTTCCCATATATGGGTTTCACTGTTACGGATAATCTGAAAAATAGACTTTCCACCTGTTGTGTCAAAGGACTCTGTAATTTTATCGACTGTATAGTATGGAAATAATGCATATTCAGCATTCTTTCGGCCGGCTGTAAGTGCTCCATTGCTTGAGATAAACATCCAATGATTATTATCACTTACTATGCTCATTAAAAACGGACGCATTTCATCAAAATTAGAAATACAATAAAAATTTTCTCCTTCTATTTTTAATCGTGTAATTTCTACAGGAGTTTCTTCATTTACTTGTTTTTGGCCTGACATTTTTGTCTATTTCTCTATAATTATATTGGTTGCGCTTATAAATACCGATGAAAACTAGTTTTATCACCGGAACTCTCATTGATTACATTACTTTACGATCGCTTTTTAAATTGACAGTTTAGTTATTTCGGAGTACTGCTTTGTGGGTTTTGATTCAGCGTAGCCGGGGTTAAAATTTAATTGCATACAAAAAAGGCAAATTAAAACCTTGGCTAATTTCAAAGAGTTTATAATTCTAACAACTTAGATAAACTACTTATCCTTGTAAGCTCTCACATAATCGATTGTCATAGTACCTGGAAAAGGCGTATTGTTATTAGGCGGACCGCCAAAATTTCCTCCAACGGCCACATTCAACAGTAAATAAAAGGGCTGATCGAAAACCCACTCATTAGGTGTATCTTGAGGTGTAATTCTTGCAAAAAGATAATCATTTACAAAAAAATCCACATAGTTTTCACCCCACTCTGCTGCATAAAGGTTAAAATCGTTATCAAATCTATCATTCTGAAGTCCGTAGGATTTTGATAGTGCTAGTCCACCGGCATAACCCGGTCCGTGAACGGTGCTTAGTGTAATATTCGAAAACTTTCCTCTTTGTTCCATGATATCAATTTCTCCACATTGAGGCCATCCTACAGTTTTTCTATTACTCCCTAACATCCAAAAGGCAGGCCACATTCCGGTTCCTGTCGGGGTTTTAATTCGAGCTTCAAATCTGCCATATTGTTGTGAGTATATACCATCCGTATTGATGCGAGCGGAGGTATATTGCCCGGAACCATCCTTTAATGCGGTAATTTTTAAATGGCCTTTCCCATCCAAGGATATATTTTCAGGTTTATTGGTGTAGGTTTGAAGCTCGTTATTTCCCCAGCCGTTTTGACCGGTACCCAGGTCATATGCCCATTTTGCAGCATTAAGCGCTGTACCCGAATCACCGTCAAACTCATCACTCCAAACTAATTCGTAGCTTCTATCCGGCAAGGTTTGTTTAGGTTCTATGTCACAACCTGCCATTATAGCAACCAGCGTTGCAAAAAGTATTGTTTTAAATGTTTTGTTCATGGAATTTTCCTTTAAAAAATTTGTACTTTTTAAGATCTTATTTGTAGAAATAAATGTTGTCTATGTAAAAGAGAGTTCCTCCTGTAATAATAATGGCTCCCAGGTTGCTTTTTTGGTTCAAAATACCACCATTCAAAGGAATGTCAAACGATTTCCAAACACCCGCTTGAAAACCGGACAAACTGGATCTATTATCTTTATCGTCCCCTATAGGATTACCGGTATTTACATCTGTTTCAATGAGTTTATTTCCACCGATATCTCTAATTTGAATTCCGATACTAGTTGCAGCATTCTCAACATAGGCATCTATGTGCAAAAACCCAAGGCTTGAAGCATCTACCGGGTTTGCAAACATTATTCCGGTATAATTATTATTGGTGTATTGAAGCACTTTGCCCTTGCTGGTAACCAGGATGTCGGTCAAGGTTGTAGACCCTCCAAATCCGGGTGTAAAATTGCTCTCCGTTTCATTGGTATATGCATCACTGAAAATAGATTTCACATCGCTCTGAGGCCTTGTAGGACCCGGTGCTCCCGGAAAATCTCCTTTCGATTCAATAATTAATTTACCCTTGGCAGGTACTCCCTTAACAGTAGCCGTTATTTCTGCAGTTCCGCTTGCAAAAACTTTCACTACTCCGGAATCATTTACAGCAGCCACAGCAGGGTTCGAGCTTTTGAACTCATAATAAACAGCAGTAGAATTCACAACGATATCTGTTCCGTTTACAAGGTTATAAACATGGTTTAACCCTGTTAGATTGATAGAAGAACCTATAAATGTTTTAACAGTAGTTGTTACGCCATTTACAATAGTTGAAGTTGGTTTTCCTACGGTCCCCAACTTTTCAAATTTTATTTCATCAAACCAAAGTGCGTATCCTGAACCGGCTGTTCCTTGTGTTCCGGCAGCAAACCAAAAGACACCTCTTTCATTTACAAGCTTAGAAGGATCAGGAATGGGGACAATTACTTTTGTCCAATTAGTTCCTACATTAACATTTTGGGTCGAAACTCGAGTCTTGTCCCCAAGGTAATCTATTCCAAATCCCACTTCGCCAAGTTTTATGCCGGTTGAAGCTTTTACATAAAACGTGAGTGCATCATAACCGGTAAGATTTCTACCTGCGCCTTCCACTCTAAAGATGGCCCCTGCATAACCGCCGGTAGGATCCGTAGCATTAGGAACGTCTATCCTTATGGATGAACTGCTTTTGTACCCCTCATTCATATCCACCGAAAAAACATCCGGCTTTGCATCGGCAAATGGGAAATAAAAATTGGACCCTAAGCCAATAAAGTTATCCGTAAAAATTTCACCGGTTGTCCCAAAGGATGGCAATACTGCGTCATCCGATAGTTTTCTTTCACAACCTGTTTGGGCAATTAAAATTGCGGCCAAAAGACTTATTTTTATAGTATGTATAATTATAATTTTCATTTTTCTCGTTTTTAATACGTTTTAAAACTTCATTAATTATTGATATTTATTTGAATGTAGGTTCTAAATTCCCATTCGTTTCCATTAGGAAAACCGATTGCATTTGGATCAGGAACAAACTGTCCTAAGTAATTTAATGTTTCAATTGGTGAATATCTATTCGAGTATCTATCAAGTGTACGGTAAGTTCCTCGTACACCAAGTCTGGTGCCTGGTAGCAAAAACCAATCGGGTTTACCTATTTCTACCGACCAATCACCGATTAACTGAAGCGGAAATGTTAAGTTGAAATCTCTGTGATAGTCAAAGGGTCCCCAATCATCAATTTTTACAATGGCGTTTAGTTTCATTTTTTTATAGATAGTGCGAATGTCAGCACCATAACGACGTATGGTTCTGGTATTACTTCCATTAGCCTGTCCATTTCCAAAATAAAGGTTTCCAATAATACCAAAGGATTGACTTAATTTAGAAACAACTCTTGCATTTACTTCCCAAAGGTCCTGTGCCGGCGCTGAACCCGGGAAAACGAAGGTGGTACGACCGTTTCCGAGAATACCGATAGCAGCATCCTGAACCGTTGGAAGGTGTCGGTAAACAAAACCTGCACTCATTGCAAATTTAGCATCCTCCATTCTGTCATTGTCCCATTCATACATCCATGTAGCTGGCGTAGGATCATAGGTAAGTAAAAGCTCTCCCCCAACAGTTTCTCTATTTCCTCTAACAGAAAAAGGATCATCCAAGATATTTCTTGGTCGAGCCGGAGCCACAAATTCAGGTCCTATAGGGCCTGCTAAAGGTTTTTGATACAGGAAATTAGGAGCAATTTGTATTTTCCCTACATTGTAAGTAAATCCTGTTAAAACATTGTACATATTTCCACTTCCTATGTCCTTAAGTGCCCATCCTGTAAAGGTTCTTGTTTGATCTACACCTCCATTGGCAACCAGCCCCATGTATGAAGCAAGACCATACCAACGTATGGCTCCTGTGGAGTATGTTAACTTTGCCTTTCCTCCAAAATTATCAGAACTTTGGATTTTATCTTCATACACAGTATTGTCTTCAATAAGTTGAAAGGTTCTTCCATTAAGAGGCTGACCTCCCCACATTCCACCTAAATCAAAGGTAAGTTTTTCCATTTTTTTACCAATGGCTAAGGTTAATCTTCTGGTTTTTGGCACCGGAACGGCAAAAGAACTTTGTATATTACTTCTCTGTGTTATATCCTCATGAAAAATTCCTGTTACATCTAAACCAGCCACATTTTTGCTGTACTTTAAAAGCACAGCCGGGTTGGCACCCCACCATAATTCAGGACCAAATGCCAGTTTAAATCCTTTCATACGTTTTTTTCCCTCCAATTCAAATCCAAAGGGGGCATTGCCATTGTATAAATCAATGTTTGGACCATAGTTGGCCTCCCGGTAAAGACCAAAGAAATCGCCTTCATATCCCCAATGATAGTGGCCGGTTCTATAAAATCCGGTTAACTTAAATTCTTTAGCATCCCATGAATAATCGGCTCTGTAAAGCTGTATTCTGTTATTGTCAGTAATTTGTTGAGGTCCGCTTGGTGTTTGAATAGTAACCGGCCTTCCTCTATTTTCATAAAACACCTCATCTATTGGATTGGTGGCAACATTCCCAAGCACATTAAACTGAACATTTGCTTTCATATTAGGCGTTGGTCTGGCTGTTACCCCTACATTAAAAGATTGCATGTGGTCAAATCCCTGCCCACTTGGATATGTGGTTGTATTTGAAGGGTTGGCAGTTGCTGGAGTGGTTGTGAGGCTTCCTCCGGTTTGATAAGTATTGAAATTGGCTTGCAAATTACTTAAGTACAATTTACCTTTATCTTTCGATTCAAGCACAGCCTTATCTCCTCTTGCTTTTAATGCAGCATCTGCTGTCGAAATTCCACTAAACAATGCATTAATTGTGGCAGCGGTTCCGGTATAAGGATCATATCTGTGTACATTTTGCAGCGCATAATATGCTGCACGCGGATAAAGTTCGTAAGTGCCACGTTCATTTGTTTGGCCTTTAGCACAAATTCCAAACCATTCTTCATTCATATTATTTTCACCTTTCACAAAATCGTTGGAGTAACCTCCATTGGACCAGGATGCGGTTGCATCATGTTCATCCAAATTGATTGTTTGACCGGTCTTCCACCAGCCATCACTAAACTGAAATGTGAAACCACCTAAACTGTTATCATTTTTACCCATTCCATTAGTATTCTCATAAATTTCCTTCCAGTTGCTCAGCAATACCTTGGCTTGATACTCTTGATCTTCCTTATTGGCTATTGTGTTAAATGCATCTGAACCAAATTCAGTGAGGATTACCGGCATATTTAACTCTTTTTTTACACGATCATATAAATCGGTAAACGTAAGTCCGCGGTAACTATTAATTCCTAAAATATCTATATCGGTACACTCTTTGGCAATAATATCAGAAAAAAGAAGGTCGCCATTGCAAATAGCCATGGGGTGATTTGCATCTATAGCCTTTAATTCTTTTACTGCTTCATTAAACAACTTATATAAAAAGTTGGCCCCTTGCGTAGATTTTCTATCGGCCATTGGTATGTTCTCGGTTTCAGCACCTCTCCAAAATAGACCATAGTTATTTTCATTACCCAATAAAAAGACTAAAACTCCCGGGGTTTCTTTGTATTGTGAAACCATTTCCTTTGTTTCCTTAAGCAAAATTTCTCTCACATCCGGATTTGAATAGTCGGTATTAGGTTCCCACTTGCCTTTAATGGTTAAACCATAACGGCCAAACGAGTGATTGAGCATGGTGTATATGCCATAATTCTCGTAAATATATTTTACCCATTTTGGCGGAACACCGGTATACTGGCGGATAACGTTTACACCCATATTTTTAAGCAAGGGCATTTCACCATCCAAGGCAGCTATTATTACATCATCCGATTGAGTCCATAAACTGTAATTGTAGTTGGTGCCAATGGGAAAGTAATCCCAGTTCATTCCATTGATGAACATTTCTTTACCATCAACTGAGAGTTTAAATCCATTGCCTGATTTAACTACTTCAACTTTGCCATTTTGAGCAAATGTAATGAAGGAAGCTAAAATCATAAGGCTTAACAGAAGTAGATTTTTTATCATATTTAATTTTTTAATACGTTTAAATTAGTTTTACTGGTTTATAATTCTTGTTGCAACTGATGCGATGCAAAACAATTTTTTAATAAAATGGTTTAAAACCTTAAACGAAAGTATAGGAATGATAGAACACTCACCAAAAAAATACTACATCTCTACTACATCAACCATCAATTATTATTAATTTTACAAAATATACCACAACAATAGTACACTATATATTTAAAAATATTATATCAAGACGTTTGGTCGGAAAAGCTTTGTGTATTTCCTACATAATCTTACATTGCCTAAATTCAGCCTTCGGTCAACCTTTCATTGAAAAAGTTAAAGTATCTGTATTCACTAAAGCAGAGTATGCCGCAGGTACTCAAAATTGGGATATTGAGCGTGATAATTTCGGTAGGGTATTTATAGCCAATAATGAAGGACTTTTGGTTTACAATGGAATTAATTGGCAATTGTATCCCGTTCCCAATAAAACTATTTTAAGATCCATTGCATTTGGATCGGATGGAAAGTTATTCGCAGGTGCTCAGGACGAGTTCGGTTATTACGCTCCGGATAAAAATGGAAGACTTGTTTACACAACTTTAAAGAACCAACTCCCACAGTCTGTTAATTCATTTGCTGATATCTGGAATATTGAAGTAAATGAAAACGAAGTGTTCTTTATGGCTTCTGACATAATTTTCAGATATGCTGAGAATAAAATAACCTACTTTAAACCGAATTCAACATGGTTGTCACTCAAAAAACATAACAATAAAATAATTGCGCAAGATGGTAAAAGCGGAATACTTGAATTTAATAATGGGCGATGGAAAACACTAATCAACCAAAGTGTGTTACCCTCCGGTTTTTTGATCAGTGACATTAAACCCTTTGGTAAAGATACCAGTTTAATAAGTGCTTCTGGCAATGGATTATTTCTTTTAACACATAATTCAATACACCCATTTTTACTCAAAAACATGAACTCGGAGCAGCATTTTACATCCTTAGCTGTTTTGGATAAAACAAGTTTTTTAGTTGGATCTTATAACACTGGCTTATATAAAATTAGCCGAAATGGAAACGTAATTGATAAAATTTCAACAAATAATGGTTTAATTAGCAACACAATCCGGTGTATTCATAACGGATTTGATGGATGTACATGGATTGGGTTAGACAATAGTATTTCTCTTTTGGATTGGAATAATCCTATAATGCATATCAATCCAGCGTCCTTTAATAATGGTAGTGGACATGGAGCAACGGTTTTAAATGGTGATTTATATTTTGCTCTATCAACGGGTATACAATGGCTACCTATAGCAAGAAACTCTGATTTGAGTAAAACGCCGTTCGAACCTAAAACAATTTTGAGCGGCCTCACATGGAACCTTTCTATTTGGCGCAACCAACTTTTAGCCGGACGTGATGATGGTTTATGGACAATTTCAGAACATCAGGCTACCAATGTTTCAAAATCATCCGGTTTTTGGACGTTTAAGCCAATATTAGGAACTTCACCAACGAAAATTGCTTGTGGCAATTACTTGGGGATTCAAATATTTGAGGACGAAAATGGTAAGCTAAAAGACAATGGAATAATTAAAAATTTTGTAGAATCAAGCCGTTATCTAGAAGTAGAAGGTCAATCTATATGGGTATCTCACCCTTACCATGGCTTATTCAGAATTAATTTGAAGGATAACAACATTAAGAAATTTACAAAGCAAAATGGATTACCAACGGATTTGGATAACCATGTTTTTAAATTGAAAGGTAAAATTGTATTTGCAACAACACAAGGTATATATGAATTAGATAAAGCGGGTATAAGAATAATCCCATCACTAACCTATCAAAAATTATTTGGTAAAAGACCTTTACGCTACCTGAGGGAAGATCGCACGGGTAACATATGGTTTGTGCAAGAAAAAATGTTAGGAGTGGTTGATTTTCAAGAATCCAAACCGGAAGTAAAATTTATACCTGAATTAAATAACCGTGTGTTAAGTGGTTTTGAAAATATATTTCCATACGATTCTGAAAATGTACTTATTGGTTCTGAAATAGGTTTTTACAACATCAACTTCAAGAAATATAGAGAGAAAAAACTTCCTTACTTGACCTACATAACATCCGTTAAGATTATTGGTAATGGTGATTCTACAATTTATGGTGGTTTTAATAGGAAAGTTAGCAGCAAGATTACTAAAGTATCTATTCCCTATAAATATAATTCCATTCATTTTTCCTTTGCCTCCTCATTTTTTAGGTATAAACCCGAAACAGAATTTAGTTATTATTTAGAAGGTTATGATAATAATTGGAGTCATTGGGCACTTCAACATGAAAAAGAATACACCAACCTTCCAGAAGGGAATTATATTTTTCATGTAAAATCCAGATATGGTCCATCCTATGAATTTAAAAGTGTTACCTATTCTTTTAAAATAGAAGCTCCTTGGTATCGAACAATTTGGGCTTACATATTATATTTTGAAATACTTTCTTTAATTATTTTTCTTCTGCTTAAACTTCAGAAAAAAAAGTTTAAAAAGAAAGAACAAAGTCGCATGCTTGCTGAGAAAATTAAATTTGAAGAAGAACAACGTCAAACAAATTACAAGTACCGAATAAAGCTGGAAAAAAAAGAAAAAGCAATCATTCAACTAAAGAATGAGAATTTAGAGGCTGAGTTGCAACACAAAAATGCCGAGCTAGCAAGCACGGCCATGAACTTGTTGCAAAAAAAAGCATATTTAGGAAAAATAGCTGAAGAGCTTAACAAGGTTTACGCGCCAATGAAGGATCATGTAGATACTTCAGAAATTAAAAAAATACTTCGCCGCTTGAGTTCTGAAGAAAAATTGGATGAAGAATGGAAACAATTTTCAATACATTTTAATAATGTACATAGTAATTTTTTAATCACTTTAAAAGAGGTTTACCCTGATCTTAATGCCCATGAAATGAAACTTTGTGCATACTTGCGCATGAATTTATCGAGTAAAGAAATAGCCCAACTATTAAGTATTTCGGTAAGAGGGGTTGAAATTAGTCGCTATCGCTTGCGTAAAAAATTAAAACTTCATCCGCAAGAAGATTTGTTTGAATTTTTATTTAATACGAAATCTACTATCAGTGATAAGTTAGAACACGCAAACGATACGACTTAAATGGTTAATATTTCTGCCAATCCTTTGTTTCCTGTCGTACTTTCTAAAATTAGGGCCACCAAATCAGTTAGATCAATTCCTACATACTCAAGATTTCAGTATGCTTTTATCGCAATAAAATAAGGCCAAGAACATTTTTTATTATTGATATGGGGGTGCCCCTTTTGGTAGGCACTTTCACTCTTCTTTTTTTGCTTGTTCCACTCAAAAAGCATGACCGCTGAAGCACCTAATATGAGTCATTCTTTTTTTAGAGGGATTTTTTTTGTTGGCCTTTTAGTACCTCGAACCAAACAAGATTTCGAAGATTATGTGCAAATCTATTAACAAAAAAAAGCCGGGCAATCTTAGTATAGATTGCCCGGCTAAAAAAATGAGAAATTAATCTACGATTAATTTTGAGGTTGTTTGTCCTTCTTCAAAGGTTGTTCTAATGAAGTAAACCCCATTGTTAAATTTGGATATATCTAATAACACTGACTTAGAATCAGAATTCAAGGTTATTACATTCTGACCAAGATTGTTTAAAACAGTTACCATTTGGATCTGCTTATCAGAAGTAATAGTTACATTATCAGAAGCTGGATTAGGATAAAGATTGATTTTGGTTTTGTTTAGACCTTGTACTGAAACTGTAGATTTTCTAAACAATACATTGTCTATAAATACAGTACCTGTACCTGTTGGGTTTCCAACAAAAATTATTTGCCCTATGTTAGATTTTGTAGTTAAGCCAGTAAAGCTGCTTAATTTAATATCATAGGTATTCCAGCTATTCAAAGTTGGTGCAGTTAATGTTAATTCATGTTCTTTGTCATTGCCACCACCTAAAACTCCGTCGGCACCCATATCCACTAACTTAACTTTAAAAGCTGTAAGATTTGGAGTCCATGCATTTAGATAAAAATAAGTCATGGTTGATGCATCAATTTTGTTGGCACCAAGAGTTTCAACACCTACAAAATCAAGAGCTGAGTATTTTTTGGTATCGTTTCCTGCAATTTGAACATCTGTTAATGTGGCTGCAGACCAGCTTGTACGCCAAGTATCTACAGTTTTGTTCGTATAAGCATTACTAAATAATGACATTACATCTGTTGAAGCAAAGGTTGGAGTAGGAGCCGCAGTTTGAGGAGTATTAGGATCTACAATAGGTGTTTTATGGTAATAAACATTATCAACATATACTGTGCCTGAACCTGGAGGTGTTCCGTTAAAGATTAACTGAGCTATATGACTTTTAGTAGTTAAACCGGTGAAATCTGATAATGGAATATCAAAACTGTTCCACTCATTTTGTTTTGGAGTTAAGGTTATCTGATGTTCTTTATCATCTCCTCCAAGATAAGCACCATCTGCACCAAAATCAACGATCTTAACTTTAAATTCTGTTAGATCAGCAGTCCAAACATCCACATGGAAATATAACATAGAAGCAATGTCTATAACGTTTGCACCTACAGTTTCAACACCAACAAAATCAAGTGAAGAATATTTTTTGGTATCATTACCTGCAATTTGCAAATCGGTTAATGAGCCAGCAGACCAACTAGTTCTCCAAGTATCAACCGTTTTGTTAGTGTAAGCATTACTAAACATAGAAATTACGTCTGCGGATGGTCTTGTCGGGGTAGGAGCCGCAGTGGTTGGGGCTGAAACTGTTCCTGCACTAAAGGTAATATTGTCGAAATAACAAATATTAGAATCCGTTCTCGTTTGGAAATCAGGGAAAATAGCAACTTGATCGATATCGGTTGAAGTGGCTTCACCTATTTTACCTGCAAAGTTAAATGTAAGTTCTTCCCATTCATTCACTTTGGTATTAGCTACTTTTATTTCACCGGTTGAGCCACCATTAGCTACAATAAATTTAATACCAACATCACTTTTTACAGATTTGTAAACCATTATTTTTACGGTTGAATTAGCAGCAGTAAGTGAAAATTTTCCTATGTCTGTAGCATGCTTGCATTCAACACCAGCCCAAGGCTGACCACCTTTTAAAGGTGTCAATTTGGCTACAGTGTTTGACGTGTTAATTCCACTTTTGAAAGGGTTGGCGATTATTTGCATTGGGGCATTTCCAACATTTTCAAAACTAGTCCAGGTCCAATTGGCACCTTGTCCTCCTGACTCAAAGTTAATCGGAGAGTTTTGCGCAAAAGCACTCATTGCCCCCATCATAAAAATAGAGAGAGCCATTTTTCTTAACACACTTAAGTGTGATTTGGTTGTTGTGTAATTTTTTTTCATTTTAAATTTTATTTAATTGGTTTAAACCATTAAACGAAATTAGAGGAATGATATAGTAATAACCAAAAAACATACTACATCTCTACTACATCAATCTTAAATTAATATTAATTTTATTTTACTATTCATGTCGAATTGTGAAAGAGTATGGCACTGCAGTGCAAAAATGCAGCCTATGTTATGAGGCATACAATTAGTTTTTTATGAATCTTGATCTATAATTTTTATTTCCTATTGAATAGGTTAAAAAATAAATTCCTTTGTTTAAAGTCTCTAAATCATTCATGTAAATAGCATTATTCTTTACAGAGTAAGAATTTGAAAATACCAATTTACCATCTATAGCATAAATCTGAACAGGCAAACTGCTTTCGGACGTGTATTCAATATTTATTGTTAAATGGTTGCTAACCGGATTGGGATATAGTAATTGATTTTTGTCGATGGTTGTGGAAATATTACTGGTATTACTTTCTTGATAAACCCTTATATAGTCCATTTCTAATGCACTTTGTGTAAATGATGTGCTAATATTGGATTGAATGGCAATATTGATTAGAAGATATTGTTCGGCATCAAAAGGCCAGGTATTAGGATCCTTTTGTAAGGGATCGTAAGTATAATGAATATTTGAATCAACACTAAAAACTAATTTGGTTGGTGTCCATTCTAACGTGTAAACATGAAAAGCGGTTGACGCAGTTGATATGGTTTGTCCACCTAAGTTTATAGTATTTCCAAAACTGGAAGGTGTATGAATTGCACTTTGAACAAAATTTTGATTGTTACCCCAATGCTCCATAATATCTATTTCGCCACAAACTGGCCAGGATGTTTTTCCAAACCCTAAATTATCCCAATAAGCTCCATTTTCATCAATATTTTTACCCAGCATCCAGACTGCAGGCCAGGTTCCGACTCCTGAAGGAAGTTTTGCCCTAAATTCAATCCTGCCATATTTGAATGCAAACTTAGAATTCAGTCTAGCAGAGGTGTGCTGTTTAGTATAACTTTGGTCGGTGTAGGATTCCTTTTTTGCAATAATCTTTAGATTACCGTTCTCTACAACCGAATTTTCAACCCTATTGGTATAATGTTGAATTTCTCCATTATACCAACTACCGGAAGTTGGTAATTGGGTTTGATGAAACCAATTGGAAGAATTAATGGGACCGTTAGTATCAAACTCATCAGCCCACACTAATTTTGTATAAATAGAACCGGCAACCAAAGTCCTTTTGTGCTCAAAATCATCCAGATAAGCCACAACACTGTCTCTATTGTTTTCACCATTAATCTGAATAACGACTCTGTTAAAATCCTTTCTCTGCACCGGTAGTAAAGAACCACCGTTTATATTAATAAATTTATCTTTAGCAAAGTCGAATGAAATGGTTTGCCATTGATCTAAGAGCAATGGTTTAATAATTTCTGATTGTGTAGACCAGGGTTCAGCAATTTTGCCATCTTGTAATTTTAAGGAAACTTGATTAAGCTGATTACCGGAGATAGTGCTAGATGGAATATATATTTTTAAAGAAAATATACTCTCTTTTGATAAATCAAGATTCTTAGCTAAATCAAATCTGACATTGGCATATAATCCGCCATTATCCTTGTATTCTAAAACTTTATCTGAGCTGTTTGTGCTTGTCTTAAAAGGGTTCTGAAAACCAATTTTAATTAAACAATTGTCACCTTGCCAATTGCCAATATTTCCATTTCCCTCAAAATCATCCTCTATAGTTTGAGAATTTGCCCAAAAAGGAGAGATTAATAGTAGCGAATATATTAGGGACTTATTTAGCATAGGGAAGCGTGGTATGGATTTTAAACTTTCATTACAAAGTTAACAATTTGAACCCAAAAGAGTTTCAAATCGTAAATCAAATGAATTTGTTAACTTTTAGTTTTAACTGCATTTACTCCAAGCAATTTAAGCCGTATTTTTGCGAACTATTTATGGAACGTCGTGTTAGAGTGAGATTTGCGCCAAGCCCAACTGGGCCTTTGCATATTGGCGGTGTAAGAACCGCCCTTTACAATTATTTATTTGCCAAAAAAAACGGCGGTGATTTTCTTTTGCGAATTGAAGATACCGACCAAAACCGTTTTGTGCCGGGTGCCGAAGATTATATCGTTGAAACCTTTAATTGGCTTGGAATAACCTACGATGAGGGAGTAGGAATAGGTGGCCCACATGCCCCATACCGCCAAAGCGAACGGCAACCCATTTATAAGCAATATGCCGATCAGTTAATCGCAAATGACTTTGCCTATTACGCCTTTGATACCACCGAAGAACTGGATGAAATGCGAACCAAACTGGAAGCCAGTAAAATGCCTTCGAAGTATGATGCTGCCAGCCGCATGACCATGAAAAACAGTTTGACACTTAGCGAAGACGAAGTAAAAGAACGCCTCGCCAATAATGAACCGTATGTAATTCGCTTAAAACTTCCGCGAAAAGAGGAAGTGCGTTTTCATGATATCATTCGCGGTTGGGTAGTGGTACAAACTGCCCAAATGGATGACAAGGTGTTGTATAAAAGCGATGGAATGCCAACTTACCATTTGGCCAATGTGGTGGATGATTACTTAATGAAAATTACTCATGTTATCCGGGGTGAAGAATGGTTGCCATCGGCTCCATTGCACGTTATGCTTTATCGCTATTTGGGCTGGGAAGATGTGATGCCACAATTTGCCCATTTACCCTTATTGTTAAAACCCGAAGGCAATGGAAAACTAAGCAAACGCGATGGCGATAAATTAGGATTTCCTGTATTTCCATTGGAATGGAAAGACCCTGCCACCGGCGAAATATCAAGCGGTTACCGCGAAAGTGGCTACCTGCCGGCAGCAGTTATTAATATGCTTTCGTTTTTGGGCTGGCATCCAAGTGACAACCGTGAAATGTTTAGTGTAGAGGATTTGTTTAATGAATTTACCTTGGAAAGGGTGAGTAAAAACGGAGCAAAGTTTGATTTAAACAAAGCCTTATGGTTTAATCATGAATATCTACAACTTCAAAATAATGCTGAGATAGCGGCTGAACTATTACCGTTGGCTTTAGCCAACGGCTATAAAACCAATTTGACTTATATAGAAAAAGTGGTGGGATTGATGAAGGAGAAAGTGAATTTTGCCAAAGATATATTGGAAAAAGGAACCTACTTATTTGAAGCCCCAACCAAATATGATGAAGGAGTTACTTCAAAAAAATGGAAGCAAGGGGTGCCTGAATTTTTAACCGCTTATTTGGAAAAAATAAATTCACTTCCTACTTATCAAGCTGTTGAATTAGAAACAACCTTTAAAAATTTAGCAACCGAATTAGCTCAAAACCCTGGACAGTTAATGCAACCTTTGCGTGTAGCTGTGAGTGGTGAAGCCGGCGGTCCTCCTATTTTTGAAATGCTTGAGTTATTGGGAAAAGAGGAGGTGAATAAACGGATTGCTAAAGCTGTGTCTGAAATAACGGTGGTAAGCCCTCTTTAAATATTAATCATAGGACTAATGAAAAAACTATATCTAATTACTTTTTTTGCCTTATCTCTAACTTCCTGCACCATCCGTTTCGAAAGGGTTCCAAAAAACACATTATCCGAATTTCCAAAGGAAATATGTGGAAAATACTTGTTTACCAACCGCCAGGAAAGCGATAGTACTTATATTACAATTACTCCTCAAACCATTATTTTTTCCGACAATCATATTTTACGGGGAGGCAGTTTGTCGGATAGTATAAAATTAGCTAAAGGCCCAAAATATTATTATTTGTGTCAGGCTGATAGTTTAAAAAATAGATATGTTTGGGATGTGTATCCAATAAAAATTACAGGTAAGAAACTTTATTTGTATGCCTTGGATGCCGAGTATTACAAAAAATCGATTAAAAAATATTTCACTCCTATTGCAGGTTTTGACAACTTGTATGAAATGAATGAAGAAAAGCTTGATAAATTTTGCAGCAAAAAATTAAAGTTTAAGAATGCTTTAAAATTAATCCGCGTTGATAAAGTAGATAAATAGTTCCTTTAAGTTTTTAGCTATAATGAACCATATAGAAGGATAGGGACATAGGATTCCATCTAGCTTTTTTTTACGTGTTGTTCTATGTGAAACTATGTCCTATGTGGTTCAAATAAAGAACTACCACACGCATTTAAATTCTAAATGCTATCGCAATTTTTCTCTTAATTTGCCCCTTTATATTTTATTATGAAAAAACTTTTTCGCTACCTACTTCCGGTATCTGTTGGCATACTTTCGGTATATTTTATTTTGTGGTATATGTCAACTATTAAAGGCTGGATAAGCCTGGGAAGTTATTTGGATATAATCCGTTGGGCAGGTGAAATTTGTTTGGTAACCTACGCTATTAAACGAAGCAATCTTACCATCTGGATTTTTACCAGCATGTTTATAGGTGCTGAAATTGGACTATATTATCCAGAAATAGCTGAAAATGGAAAAATGTTGGGTAAAATATTTTTGCGAAGTATAAAAACCATTATTGCTCCTTTATTATTTGGAACATTGGTAGTTGGTATAGCCGGCCATTCTGATTTGAAACAAGTGGGAAGAATGGGTTTAAAAGCCTTGATTTATTTTGAATTGGTAACTACTGTGGCTCTTTTTATCGGTTTAGCTGTGGTGAATATTACCAAACCCGGTGTTGGGTTTATAAAGCCTGAGATGATTCATGAGGAGGTAATACCGGTAAGTCCTAAAACCTGGCAAGACCATATTATTGAAATTTTTCCTGAGAATGTGGCCAAATCGGTAGCGGATGGAGCCATTTTGCAGGTAGTTATTTTTAGTATTTTGTTTGGAATAGGACTGGCTATGGTTAAGGAATCCAAACGCAAACCTATGATTTTATTTTGCGAAAGCCTGAGCGAGGTGATGTTTAAGTTTACTAATATTGTGATGCTGTTTGCTCCGTTTGCTGTTGGTGGCGCTATTGCTTATACCGTTAGCACCATGGGCATGGATATGTTTCTGCCTTTGGCCAAATTGGTAGGTTCATTGTATTTTGGGCTGTTGCTTTTTGTGTTTGGGGTGTTGTTGCCCATAGCATTACTTGTAAAAGTTCCGATTGTGAAATTTGCCAAGGCCATTTCTGAGCCTGTGAGTATTGCATTTGCTACGGCTAGTTCTGAATCGGCCTTGCCGAGGGCTATGGAAGAAATGGAACGCATTGGTGTTCCTCCAAAAATTGTAGGTTTTGTATTGCCCACAGGGTATAGTTTTAATTTGGATGGAACGACACTCTACCTTTCTTTGGCCAGTATTTTTGTTGCGCAAGTAGCAGGAATAGACCTAACCATTTGGGAGCAAGTAGGGATTTGCCTTACCTTAATGCTTACCAGCAAAGGGGTGGCAGGAGTGGCACGAGCCAGTATGGTTATTTTAGCAGCTACAGTAAGTCAGTTTAATATGCCTATGTGGCCGGTGTATTTAATAATGGCTGTGGATGTGTTGATGGATATGGGAAGAACTGCAGTAAATGTTATAGGAAATTGTCTCGCCACTATCGTAGTAGCCAAATGGGAAGGTGAATACAAACCCAACATGGATAAGGAAGAAATACTGGATGTGAAGGAGTTTTAGGCTTCAAAAATTATTTGTTCCATTCGGCTTTACGAGTAATAATCTCTGCTTTACAAGCGGCTTAAGCAGCTGAATTTAAAGGCTTCAACCCTTTGTAACTTTGTTAAGAGAAATTACGAAGTTATGAGCAAGATAGATTTTAGCCAGTGGACTGACCCAACCGACGAAGAACGAAACGAGTTGGTATTTGAGAAAAGAAACAAAGCCTATGGGGCTTACGCTATTCGAAAAAATTACAACAAGACGCTTATCAGAGCGTTAGTGTTTTCGGTTTTCAGTATTCTTAGTCTTTTTATGATTCCCAAAATTACTATGCTTTTTGCTAAGGAAACAATAAAGGATGAATGGAAGGATGTGCCTTGGGATATGACACCTCCTGAACCTACTAAAAAAGAAGAAGTTGCCAAAGTGCAGGAAGAGAAAAAATTAGTGGAGAAAAAAAGCGATACCCGAATGCTTAATATTTGGAAAGAGATAACCGATGGAATTTCAAATATTGATACTCTTACTGTTGATGACATTAATAAACTTGTAACCGGCGTTATTAATAATCCAGATGAGGACAGCACTGGTATTGAGCTTTTTCCATATCTCGGAGATTTAGATTCAGGGGATAAAATAGTAGTTGATAAAATAGAAGATGCTGTAATATTTGTATCTGAAATGCCTGAATTTATAGGTGGTAATGATAATATTCCACCTTATTTAGGAAGTAAAATAGTTTTTCCAGTGGGTGCCATTGAAGATGGAAAAGATGCACGGGTGGTAGTAGGTTTTATTATTGAAAAAGATGGTTCTATATCTAATGTAAAAATTTTATCTTGTAGTGAAACAGGTTATGGTTTTGAAATAGAAGCCATGCGAGTGATAAGGGAAATGCCTAAATGGAAGCCAGGTAGAAACAATGGTCATCCCGCTAGAGTGCTATTTAATGTTCCCATCTCCTTCAGGCTCATGTAAGTTAGTTTTTATAGGTTTATTTGTCAAAAGTCTTTGTATTATTTACAAAGGCTTTTTTCTTTATTTGCACCTAAAATAAATCCTTGCTTTTTAATTCACTTCCTTTTTTTATTTTTCTTCCTCTGGTAGTTTTAATTTACTACTTACTTCCTTTTAGGGTAAGATGGATTTTTTTATTGGCGGCCGGTTATATTTTTTATGGGTTTTTGCAACCTCAATTTTTAGTGTTGTTACTTCTTTCTACATGTGTCGATTTCTATTTTGCTCTAAAAATTTCAGAGTCTAAAAATAAAAGCTATAAGAAAGCATATTTGGCGTTAAGTCTGTGTTTTAATATTGGACTACTCTTTGTTTTTAAATACCTTTCCTTGTTTTTAAAGGATATTGACCCTATGATGGCCAATATTTACAGAGCTGAACATCCAATAAAAGGGATGGTGATGAATGCTATTTATTTTTCTATCCCAGTTGGAATTTCGTTTTATACTTTTCAATCGTTGAGTTACACTTTTGATGTGTATTACGGAAGGCAAAAGGCAGAAACCAGTTTGCCGCGGTATGCCGCTTTTGTGGCTTATTTTCCGCCACTTGTGGCCGGGCCAATAGAACGGTTTCATCACCTTTCTACCCAAATTTTTGCCAATCACAAACCACTTTATAAAAATTTTGCCAATGGATTTAGGTTAATGCTATTGGGATTTTTTCTTAAAATGTGCATTGCCGATAATGCCGGAAATTATACCGATTTAGTTTTCAATAAGCCTGAAGATTATGCAAGCAGTTCTGTTTTATTAGGAATGGTAATGTTCGGGATTCAGATTTATGCTGATTTTTCAGGCTATTCATTGATTGCTCAAGGGGCTTCCATTTGGTTGGGGATTCAATTGGTTGATAATTTTAGAACACCTTATTTATCAAGTTCTGTTACTCAATTTTGGAAACGCTGGCATATTTCACTCACTACTTGGTTTAAGGATTATCTTTATATCCCAATGGGCGGTAATAAGGTTGGAGTTCCACGTTGGGTTATAAATATTTTGATTGTTTTTTTGGTAAGTGGATTTTGGCATGGAGCTAATTATACCTTTATTGCTTGGGGAGCCATTCATGGCTTAGCTTATTTGGCTGAACATTTTACCAAACCCATCCTTAATTTGTCAGAATCAAAGTTTAAGATTTTGCGCTTAATCGGAGGAATAAAAACCTTTGTAATAGTTACCATTGCCTGGGTATTTTTTAGAGCCAATAATTTTGAACATGCCAAGCATATTTTTAAATCGGTGTTAAAACCTTTAGGAACGCAAACTTTGGAGGTAACTAATTTTGTTTGGCTAGTAATGTCAGTTTTTGTGGTATTTGATGTGATGCTTTACAATAAGCGAATCGACTCATTTTTGGAAAGTAAACCTTGGGGAATACGGTGGTTGGTTTATGCTATTTTGTTAGGTTGTATTTTAATGTTTGCAGGAACTGTAAAACATCCGTTTGTGTATTTTCAATTTTAATATGGGAGATATAAAAATAGCAATAAGAATTTTAGTCCTTGCAGCCATTGCAATAGGGTTTAATGCTCTTTTTACAAAATTCATTTGGCCCGAAGAGTTAGCAAAGGAAGGTCCCGAATTACAAAAACTTTTAAGGCTTAGCAACTCCTGTGATGTGCTGTATTTTGGTGAATCGAGCAATATAAGTTACGACCCGGTTAAGGATTCAATTACCACAAGTATTAGCGGACTGATAGCCGAACAATTACCAAATAAAAAGTTGGGAGATATTACGCATCAAGCCTATCACGCTGGAATTTATTTACCATTAATAAAAAGGATTCCTCCCAATGGGAAAGTTAAAACTGTCATTGTTACTCTTAATTTAAGAACTTTGGATCAGGCATGTATTCATTCAGGGTTGGAAACTGCATTGCAAAAGCAAGCTTTATATTACGCCAATCAACCCCCAGTTTGGATTCATCTTAGGGCAGCATTGAACGATTATGATAATGTCTCGGAACACGAACGAGACCACAAAATGTGGAAACAATGGACGGATGACAAGCTGGAAGTAAACGGTATAGAATTTCCTTACCCAACCATTAAAACATGGTGTGAAGCAGTGAAATTTCCCTTGCCGGATGGAAGTGAAGATATGCCCAAACGAACCTTGGCCGATCATTATGTAAAAGCTTATGCTTTTGTAATTGATGAAGATAATCCAAGGGTTAAAGACTTAGATGAAATTGTAAGAGTTTGTGGTTACAAATACATTAATGTTGTTTTCAATCTTTTAGCTGAAAACACAGACTATGCAGATAGTTTGGCCGGTAAATCATTAGCGCAATTGATTCGCTATAACCGTGATTATTTGGTGAAAAGATATACGGCTAAAGGAGTTATAGTAGTTGATAATTTGGAGGTGGTGCAAGGCAAAGATTATACCGACCAAAACTGGACTACCGAACATTACAATTATACAGGCAGGAAAGCCATAGCTAATAATGTAGCGCAAAAGCTATTAATGAATAACTAAATTTGCAACCATGTCTTACAGCATTTCCAATATAGCCCAAATTATTAATGGAAAGACTCAATTACCATTTCCCGATTTTAGGATTAAGCATTTAAGTATTGATAGTCGCAGGATTATAGAGACTGAAGCTACGTTGTTTTTTGCTATCACAGGGCCACGAAACGATGGCCATAATCATATTGCTGAGCTAATAAATGAAGGCATAAAATGCTTTGTTGTAAATCATATTCCTTCAACTATTTCGAGTGAAGGAATTAATTTTATTGTGGTTGATGATACGGTAAAAGCACTTCAAAAATTATGTGCTCATCATCGCCAAACCTTTCAATACCCTGTAATTGGGATTACAGGCAGTAATGGAAAAACTATTGTAAAAGAGTGGTTGTATCAAATTATTCATTCAAAACTTAGGGTAGTTCGCAATCCAAAGAGTTATAATTCACAAGTTGGGGTTCCTTTGTCGGTTTGGCAAATGGATAATTTGTATGACTTAGGAATTTTTGAAGCAGGGATTTCAATGCCCGGTGAAATGGAAATTTTGGAAGAAATACTAAAACCTACCATTGGTATTTTTACCAATTTGGGCGATGCTCATTCCGAAAATTTTGAAGATTCAGCCCAAAAAACTTTTCAGAAATTTGCTTTATTTGAAAATTGCCAAGTGCTTTTAGCACAAGAAGGGAATTTTGTGGTAGATGAATTTTTAAGGAATTGGGAAGTAAGTAAACCCGGAAGAAAATTGCTTACCTGGAGTTCAACAAAAACCACGGCTGATTTATTTATAACCCCATTAGCTGATAAACAAGTAAGGGCAAAATATAAAGGTTTAACCTATGTTTATAGCATACCTTTTGATGATTTGGCTTCGGTCGAAAATTCGGCTACATGTCTTTTAACAGGGTTATATCTGGGTTTTGAATTAGATTTTATTTTTAAAAAACTAAGTGAATTGCAGCCTGTAGAAATGCGGTTGCAAAAAATTGAAGGAATTAACAATACCATTTTAATCAACGATACCTATAATTCGGATATAAACTCTCTTGAAATTTCGGTTGATTTTGTTACCCGTCAGGATAACTCACGAAGCCGAACAGTTATTTTAACAGACATTTTGCAAACTGAAAAATCATCGGCTGAACTGTATTCCGTAGTTAATTCAATTTTAAAAGCAAAAGAAATAGACCGCTTTATTGGAATAGGCCCGGAGTTGGAAGCCAATGCTCATTTAATAGAAATACCAAACAAAGTATTTTACCATTCCACCGAAAATTTCCTTTCAAAATTTGATTTAAAATCTTTCAAAAATGAAAGCATTCTTTTAAAAGGAGCTCGTAATTTTGGATTGGAACAAGTAGTGAAATTGCTTGAGAAACAAACCCATCAAACGGTTTTTGAAATTAACCTTTCAGCCATCGAATCCAATTTCAGATATTTTAAATCTTTGGTTCCCAAGCAAACCAAAACCATGGGAATGGTAAAAGCGTATTCCTATGGATCAGGAAGTTTTGAAGTAGCTAAATTATTGCAGGATGCCGGAGTAGATTATTTGGCAGTTGCCTACACGGATGAGGGAGTGGCCTTGCGGCAAAAGGGAATAACCAAACCCATAATGGTGATGAATCCTGATGAACGGGCTTTTGACACCATGCTGGAATACAATTTGGAACCCGAAATTTATAGCTTTCGATTATTGTATTCGTTTATAAAAGCATGTGAAAATTCAGGAAAATCAGGTCACGGAATTCATATTGAATTTGATACAGGAATGCATAGGTTGGGGTTTTCGCCTGACGAGGTGGAACTTTTGAAAGCAGAACTTGTTAAAAATCCATTTATTGAAGTAAAGAGTATTTTTAGTCATTTGGCCGGAAGTGATGAAAGCCGGTTGAGTGATTTTACAAAAAGTCAAATCCAATTGTTTAAAAATACCGCTGATAATTTGGTTAAAGCATTGCCAAATCAACCGCTTCTACATATTCTCAATAGTGCCGGTGTGTTGCATTATCCTGAAGGTGTTTTTGATATGATTCGCTTGGGAATTGGATTGCATGGAATTGATCCATCCGATTTTAACCGAACTGCCTTAATCGAGGCCGGAAGTTTAAAATCCTATATTTCACAACTAAAAAAAGTAAAGGCCGGAGAAGGAATAAGTTATGGCTTACATTCGATAAGTGATAAAGACAGAACTATTGCCATTATTGCCATTGGTTATGCGGATGGTTTTAATAGAAAACTAAGTAATGGAAACTGGGAAGTTTTAATAAATAATAAAAAAGCACCCACAGTTGGTAAAATATGCATGGACATGTTTATGGCAGATGTTTCCGATATTGATTGCAAGGAAGGGGATGATGTATTGCTTTTTGGGAAAGGACTTTCAATAGAAAACATGGCTGAAAAAATTGGAACAATTCCTTATGAAGCCCTTACTTCTATTTCACCGCGTGTAAAACGGGTGTATTGGTACGAGTAAGGATTTTAAATTATTATTGCAACACAATATGAGTACAATTTTTCCAATACTTTTTAATTTAAGTGCTTTTGTTGCCCTTTCAATCATGCATTCATTTTGGTTTTTGGGTGGTAAAACTGGTTTGAAATATGCGTTTCCAAATAACTCAAAGCATAAAAAGAAAAGACATGGACCGGCTAAGGTAGTACTTCTACTTTATATACTTTTATTTATAACCATGTCACTATTTTGCATCGCTCAAACAGATATACTTAGTGGAATTTTTAATAAGGAAACCATTATTTGGGGAAACAGAATTACAGGAATAATTTTTATGGCTAGAGCTTTAGGTAGTTTTAAATATGTTGGTTTTACAAAAACTTTCAGAGGAAGTGAATTTGCTAAATTAGATACGTTTATGATTAGCCCTTTGTGTTTGGCAGTTGCAATATGTTCCTATTTTTCAACTACTAATGTTTAAAACGACCAAGAATTGTCTCTAATATTATAGCTTTCTAAAGAAAATTTAAAGCCCTGATAATAACCTCCACTGTTATTGTATCCGTTGCTGTAATATATTCCAACCTTTAAAGTTTGCCGAATAAATTTAACTACTTTATTAACCCCATAACAAATTTCGATATGTCGCATGTTGTTTTCAAATGCCCATAACATTGAAGAACCTGCAGATGCATTTATGTTAAAGCGTTTAAAAGGAGGAAAACTGCTGGTCAAAAATCCATTGAAACTTTGCCAATAATGAGCTTCAAGATACCAACTAAAAGTAGGAAATGTTTTTGGTAAAAGTTGAAAAGTGCCTAACGGACTGGTAAGCAAAAAAGGATCGCCACGACGCTGATATTTATAGTCAACAATTGGTAGCATTTTTTTATTAAAAAATTTGCCGGTACTAACATTGTAATTTGCAACACCTATTCGTCCATAATTAATTGTTTGGCTAATTGAGGACTGAATGTAATTAAAGTTGACATCACTATTTAATAGTCCTTTAACCCCTTGATTATATACAAGTGAAAACTTAGGAAATTTACTACCTAAAATGATTTTTTCTTTAGGCTCTCTTATATATTGCTGCTTGGGTGTATAACTCAGCGCCAATTTTATTTCGGTAGATTTATGAGGTTTAAATTCAACCGGTTGATTATTGGTTTTAAAAATTTCATCCCCCAATTTCCAAAATTTGTAACCAGTTATATCTTGTCTGTCGCTAAAACTAATATTAGAAGTAAAATACAAACCGTTAATTACTTCAAATTCATGACCTAACTGCAATCGTTTTTGATCAAAAAAATTGCTTCGGCGAAACATATTTATGTAGGCTTCGAAAGGATTTATCATCATAAAATCGCGTGAAACGGAAATATTATAGCTTGATCTTCTAATAGGATTATAAAGATGTATAAAATTGAAGGAACCTTTTATATCTTCATTATTAAAACCATAACTTAAATTAGTCCAATTATATATAGCTTGCCTATTTTTAAGCCTTTTATAAACACTTGTAAAATAACTAGCCCTCAAACCTCCAATACTTGCAGGCTGAATCATACTAAATAAAGGAGCAAAATCTATCTTGAGTTTTTTATCTCTATTAATATACCCTTGACCAAACCATACAACTTTTAACAAAGTAATTTTATTATATACCTTATCAATGGAATCAAGGAATGCCTTACTCGTGTGAACCGAATAAATACTATCCCTATAGCGGGTAAATATCATTTCGTTTTTGCTTAAAGTATCTTTTCGCTGTTGGGTCCACCAATTGGCATTTCGTTCATAAGCAGAATCGAAGGCTGCACTAATTTCATTTCCAAAAAACTTAGGAGGTAATTTAAGATTTGTTTCGTAATTAGAGTAATAAACAGTTGTTTTACCCTCTCTTTTAATGTTTTTAGAGGATTTGGTGTAGGTAAAGGTTTGATTTTTTACAAACACAAATCCATTGGAAGTTAGTTCATATTCCTGCTTTATGTCGAAGGATTTGAAAAGTGGAATATGATTAGGATTTAAAGAAAAGTCGATACTTTTGATGAGCCACAAACTGTCATAAATTTCTACTTCACCTTCAAATAGAGCGTTTCCAATTTTTCGAGGAATAATTTTTATACGATATACTTTTCTTGTTTCTTCATAATAAGAGCCAAGAAATTTAAATCGATACGAAACATTTGCTCCTGGACTAAACGGGGAAACATATTTAACTTCGCTTAGTTTTCCAAGTTCCACCTGGTTTTTATAAAAATCAAATTCGCCATCCGTAACACTCAAAAAATAAAGAGAATATTTATCACCAATAATTCTTACACCCGATCGTTCTTCTTTAATATTAGCTGGGCGACCCCAATATTTCACTAAATTAACCTCTGCAAAATTCATATCAGGTATATTGGGTGTCAATTTTTTTAAATCAGCTTCAATGGAATCAATATTTAATGGTTGTTTCTTTCTGGCTTTTTCCTTTTTTTTAAGTGCCGCAGAATCTATAATTAATATATCGGAAGCCTTAATATATCCTGAACACTTATAATTTATAAGGCCAGAGTTTATTTTATTTCTATTGGCAATTACTTGTTGAATAATATCCCATGAAGGGTCGTGTTTTTTATTGGTAACTTGTATTTCTTTTAAATTAGTTTGCTTTTCAATTAATACAATTTTAACAGATACATTGCGATTAATAGGTGTATTTAAAGAATAAACCTGATAACCAACAGCAGAAATAGCTATTTCATAATAACCTTCTTCAAGTTTAAATTTAAAATTACCATTGTCATCAGTTGCTGTTCCTAAATTGTCATTACGCAGCCTTATGGTTGCTCCCGGTATTATTTGGCCAGTTGAATCTTTAACATTGCCACTTAATATAAAATAGCGCTGAGCGATAGCTAGTGTATAAATATTAAAAAAAAATGTGACGAGGGTAATGAATCGTATCATCAAGACTAATAACGCAAATTAAGGATAATTGTTACCAAAGTAGCAATATTACTGTCGATAAAAGGAGGTTTTAAATTGATGTCTAGGGTTATGCTTTGTGTGATAATTTTCTTAATGAGTTTGATTATTATTTTAAAATATCAGGAAGTAATAAAATAAATTAAGGTTTAACAGAATAAAGGTCTACCTTTGACCTTTTAAAATATTAAATAACAAAACAATGTCACAACAAGGAACAGTAAAATTTTTTAACGAAACTAAAGGTTTCGGATTTATTTCACCAAGCAATGGTGGAGCAGACATCTTCGTTCATTCATCAGGTTTAATCGATACCATTCGTGAGAATGATAAAGTTAGCTTTGAAGTTGAGCAAGGTCAAAAAGGTATTAATGCGGTTAACGTAAAAGTAGGATAATTAATATTTCTTTTTTAAAAATCGTAAAGCATCCGTCAAAAGCGGATGCTTTTTTTTGTGTATTGATTCTCGTTTCTGTCGTATTGGCAGAATTTAATATCAAAATTCCTTTGGCATTTTTATTGTTTACAAAACATTAAACAAGTAAAATAAAATGAGCAAAGTAATAGGAATAGACTTAGGTACAACCAATTCGTGTGTATCAGTTTTAGAAGGAAATGAACCAGTGGTTATTCCAAACAGTGAAGGCCACAGAACTACACCATCCATTGTAGCTTTTTTGGATAATGGCAATGGAGAACGTAAAGTAGGAGATCCTGCCAAACGTCAGGCTATCACAAATCCTCAAAACACAGTAAGCTCCATCAAGCGATATATGGGTCGTAAATTTAGTGAAGTTACTGAGGAAATGAAAAGCATTACCTACAAAATAGTAAAAGGTGATAACGATACCCCTCGTGTTCAAATAGGTGATAGAAAATATACGCCTCAAGAAATTTCAGCCATTGTTTTGCAAAAAATGAAAAAAACTGCTGAAGATTATTTAGGTATGGAAGTAACGAGAGCTGTAATTACAGTTCCTGCATATTTTAATGATGCACAACGTCAGGCAACTAAAGAAGCTGGCGAAATTGCAGGATTGAAAGTGGAACGCATTGTTAACGAACCAACAGCAGCAGCTTTGGCTTATGGAATGGATAAGCGTACCAAAGACATGAAAATTGCTGTTTATGATTTAGGTGGTGGAACGTTTGATATTTCAATCCTTGAATTAGGTGATGGAGTTTTTGAAGTAAAATCAACTAACGGTGATACTCACTTAGGCGGTGATGATTTCGACCACGTAATCATTGATTGGTTAGCAGATGAATTTAAAAAAGATGAAGGTTTGGATTTACGTATGGATCCAATGGCATTGCAACGCTTAAAAGAAGCAGCTGAAAAAGCCAAGATTGAATTATCAAGTGCACAGCAAACAGAAATCAATTTGCCTTATATAATGCCGGTAAACGGAATGCCTAAACATTTGGTTCGCACATTATCCAGAGCAAAATTTGAGCAATTGGCTGATAAATTAATTCAAAGATCTTTGGAACCATGCAAAAAGGCTTTAAAAGATTCAGGTTACACTATTTCAGAAATAGATGAAGTAATATTAGTAGGAGGAAGTACCCGTATCCCCGCCATTCAAAAATTGGTTAAAGATTTTTTTGGGAAAGAGCCTTCTAAAGGTGTGAATCCTGATGAAGTAGTAGCAATTGGGGCTGCTATTCAAGGTGCAGTTTTAACCGGGGAAGTAAAAGATGTATTGCTTTTGGATGTTACCCCATTATCATTAGGAATTGAAACTATGGGTGGTGTAATGACCCGATTAATTGATTCTAATACTACCATTCCAACCAAAAAGAGCGAGGTTTTTAGCACAGCAAGTGATAGTCAACCATCTGTAGAAATACATGTAATACAGGGAGAACGCTCAATGGCACGTGATAATAAAACTATTGGGAAATTTCATTTGGATGGGATTCCACCGGCACCACGCGGTTTGCCAAAAATTGAAGTAACATTCGATATTGATGCAAATGGAATATTAAATGTGAGTGCTAAGGATCAGGGAACGGGTAAAGAACAAAAAATTCGTATTGAAGCCTCTTCAGGATTGAGCAAGGATGAAATAGAAAGAATGAAACGGGAAGCCGAAATGAATGCAGATTCTGACAAAGCAGCTAAAGAAGAAATAGAAAAATTGAATGCTGCTGATTCATTGGTTTTTCAAACTGAGAAACAATTGACCGAGTTCGGTGATAAAATACCTGAGGATAAAAAAACAGCCATTGTTGAAGCCAAAGACGCTTTGAAAAAAGCACATCAGGATAGAAACATAGCCGAATTAGATTCAGCAACCGAAACTTTAAATAAAGCTTGGGAAGCAGCTTCTCAGGATTTGTATAATGCTCAACAGCAGCAAGGGCAGGCTAATCCAACTGAAGGTGGTGAGCCTGAGACAGCCAATGCAAATGCAGGAAATGATACTGCCCAAGATGTTGATTTTGAAGAGGTGAAATAATTTAAAATTAAGATATTATCCATACTAAAAGCGGCTTTCGGGTCGCTTTTAGTTTTAAAGGAATTTTGTATTTTTACGCCTGATTTTGAAAACCCTGATAACTCTTTTATGTATCTATTTTGCAAGCATTGTTTCATTGCCTTGTCAGGATAGTATTGGGGGAGAAATAAATTGTGAAAAACAGGATAATTGCAAGGATGAAACAGAAGGACATAAAGAATGTCAACCTTTTTGTAATTGCGCCTGTTGCAGTTCCGTATTTATTGAGCAGTTGGTTTCAATAGATTTAATTGTTCCTTATATAAGTGAAAATAATCTATTTCATTTTGTTATTGAGTCATCTTCAAAGTTTTTGCCATCTATTTGGCAACCACCCAAATTAGGGTAGAAAACCTGATTCCTTTTGTCATTCCGACGAAGGAGGAATCTTTTTACGGTCAGAGATGCTACGTTCTTCAGCATGTCAAATTTTAATATTTGTCATTTGTGTGAAAGAATAAGCAAAACAAAATTCAATTTTAAATTTCAAACATGACAAAACTAAAATTATTGGTATTATTTCTTTTGGGAATAAATACCTTAAATGCACAAAATATATTAAAAGCAAAAGTTACAGATGCCGCTACCAATGAAACATTAGAGGGGGCAACTGTTTATTTAAAACCTTCAAAAATTGGTGGAGTAGCTGATGAGGAAGGAGTAATAAACTTGCTTAATATTCCAAATGGAAAGCAATTACTGACTTGGCGAATTGTAGGTTATGAAACCCGCTATGATACTTTGAATTTTCCACTTACAAATACCGATACTTTAAAAATTCAACTTCAATCTTTGGAAGAAGAAATGGAAGAAATAGAAATATCATCTACCCGCAGCAGCCGAAGTATTAAAGATATTCCAACCCGTGTGGAATACATAGCAGGGGAGGAGTTGGAAGAAAAAGGAAATATGAAACCCGGTGATATTAGGATGCTCTTGGCAGAAAGTACCGGTATTCAAACCCAACAAACATCAGCCACCAGTGCCAATGCAAGTATAAGAATACAAGGCTTGGATGGGCGCTATACCCAAATTTTAAAGGATGGGTTTCCTTTGTATTCAGGCTTTTCGGGTGGTTTGGGATTATTGCAAACTCCTCCTTTGGATTTGAAACAAGCCGAAGTTATTAAAGGTTCCAGTTCTACATTATACGGTGGCGGAGCCATTGCAGGTATGGTTAATTTAATTTCAAAAACCCCAACGGAGGATGGAGATATGAAAGTGTTTTTGAATGGCACGAGTGCTAAAGGTTTGGATATTAATGCCTTTTATGGCAAACGAAAGGGTAAGTTTGGGTTTACGCTTTATGCCGCCCGAAATAGTAATGGAGCGTTTGATCCTTCAGGAACTGGGCTAACGGCTATCCCCAAATTTGAACGCTACACATTTAATCCCAGAGTATATTTTTACCCGAATAAAACAACAAAAATTATGTTTGGAGTAACCGGTGTGACAGAAGAAAGAAAAGGAGGGAATGTTTCATTGATAAACGGAGATACCGGGATTACCGGAAGATACTTTGAGAATAATGCCACAAAAAGGATTTCGAGCCAATTTCATATTGAACATAAAACCAAAAATGATGGCGTTTTCAATTTTAAAAATAGTGTTGCTTATTTTGATAGAAAATTAACAACATACACTTATACATTTAATGGAAAGCAAACCAATTCATTTACCGAATTAAGTTATTTAAAAGCTTCAAAAAAATTGGAATGGATTGGTGGGTTAAATGTTTGGACTGAGAATTTTAAGCATGACAATTCATACCTATTTGATTTGGATTATATCCAAAATACCATAGGTGCATTTGCCCAAAATACATGGAAAGCTGCAAAGAAACTAACAATTGAAAGTGGCTTAAGAGTAGATCATGTTATAGATTATGGGACAGCTTTTCTTCCTCGATTATCACTTTTATACAAACAAAATCCTGCGTTAACCTATCGTTTGGGAGGAGGAATGGGTTATAAGGCCCCTACCATTTTTACTGAAGCTACTGAAAGTATTCT
This sequence comes from Chitinophaga pinensis, assembly GCA_945907065.1. Taxonomy (GTDB): domain Bacteria; phylum Bacteroidota; class Bacteroidia; order NS11-12g; family UBA9320; genus JABWCE01. Next base: position 157,883 of record CAMDSC010000002.1, on the reverse strand, counting down.
TTACCAAAAATTGCAACCAATTTCAAAAAATGTAAATAGTATGGAAAAAAGTTATGGTCTTAATGGTGACATTAATTACCGCTTTTATTTGGCACATAATAAATTGTCGTTTAATATTAACCAGTTATTTTTTTATACTCGAATTTTATCGCCGCTTATGCTAAAATTTTATATAACCCCAGCAGATTTGGATTATAACCGATTAGAGAATTTCAACGGACACATTGATACCAAAGGCGGTGAAACCAATATCAAAGTTGGGTTTGGAGACTTTAAATTATTTTTAGGTTACACCTTTACCCATACCGATTTGCATACCGATTCGGGCTTAAAAAGAATGCCGTTAACTCCCAAGCACAGGCTAAATACCGTTTTGATGTATGAAATAGAAGGTAAATGGAAAGTGGGTTTGGAGGGGTATTATTTTGGGAAGCAAACCCTGAGTGATGGAAAAATTGGGAAAGACTATTGGATTTGCGGATTTATGGTAGAAAAGCTTTGGGAGAAATTTTCGGTATTTATCAATTTTGAAAACTTCCTGGATGCCCGTCAAACTAGGTTTGATACTATATACACAGGAACATTAAGCAATCCTAATTTTAGGGATATTTATGCCCCTTTGGATGGATTTGTAGTGAATGGAGGTGTAAAATATTTCCCGTTTGGGGATGCTTGTTGCAAGAAATAAGAGTGTTTTTCGCTCGGAGACACAGGTTTGAGGGTTTTATTTTTGTCTCTGTGCTCTCTGTGACCCCGTGCGAAATTATTTAGTCTATATTATTCTCTAATTTTTCTAAAGCTTCTCTCAAGTTTGCATTTTCATACACTATACTATGTGCAAATTCCAGAATCGGCATATTTACATTGTACTTTTTATTGAGTTCAAAAATAGTTTTGGCCGCATAATACCCTTCGGCAATCATGTTCATTTCAAACTGGGCTGCTTTTGTTGAATAGCCTTTTCCTAGCATACTTCCAAAGGTACGGTTGCGGCTGAATTGAGAATAAGCGGTTACCAATAAATCGCCTAAATAAGCGGAATCATTGATGTCGCGCTTTATAGGATGAACCACATTGATAAACCTTTTTATTTCACGAATGGCATTGGAAATAAGCACTGCCTGAAAATTATCGCCGCATCCCATTCCGTGGCAGATACCGCATGCCATGGCATACACATTTTTTAGCACGGCACTATATTCCGTTCCGTAAATATCATCCGAAATATTGGTTTTTATATAACGGTTATTTAAAAGCAATTGTATTTTGGAAGCTGTAGTTTCAGATTCGGAAGCAACGGTTAAGTATGAAAGTTTTTCAAAAGCTACTTCCTCGGCATGGCATGGTCCGGTGATTACACCAATATTGCTTCGGCTTAAATTATATTTTGTTTCAAAATATTCACCTACAATTTGTCCGGTTTGCGGAACCAATCCTTTAATAGCTGAAACCACTATTTTGTTATTAAAACTATCTGTATTGGTATTTTTTAAAGCATCCTCCAAAAAGGCAGCAGGAATAACAAAAAGAATAATATCCGAAGATTGTATAACCTCATTAATATTGGTAGTTGGTTTTACAATTTCGGTGTGCACTTCAACCGAAGAAATGTAGTTGGGATTGTGTTTGTGTTGAAGGATATGGTCCACCGTATCCTGACTTCTAAGCCACCACTGGATGGATTTATTTTGCTCGTTGTCGGTTAGTATTTTAACCAAAGCTGTGGCCCAGCTTCCTCCACCTATCACTCCTATTTGCATGGGACGAATTTATAAAAATTTATTAGTTTACAATTTAATTATATAGTTGATAGTTTAAACCGTGGGCTATAAAACAAAAAAAATCCCGAACCTCTCAGCTAGGGATTTTTTTTGTTTTATGGGGAGGGAGTTTAAAAACATCCCCCTACCCCCTTCGCCATCGCTCAAAAAGCTGGCACACAAGGGGGACTTTTTACATCATTCCGTCCATACCGCCCGGCATTCCGCCGTGCATGTGTGGTTTGTCGTCTTCGGGCTCATCGGCTAATATACAATCAGTAGTTAAAAGCATTGAAGCAACTGAAGCTGCATTTTCAAGGGCTACACGACCAACTTTCGTAGGGTCGATAACACCGGCTGCAATTAGGTTTTCGTAAACTTCAGTTCGGGCATTGTACCCGAAATCGCCTTTTCCTTCTTTTACTTTTTGAATAACTACAGAAGGCTCACCACCTGCATTGGCTACTATCTGACGCAATGGCTCTTCAAGTGCTTTGCGAATAATAGCAATACCTGTTGTTTCATCATCATTCATACCTTTTAATCCTTCTAAGGCTTCTAGGGCACGAACATAAGCAACTCCACCACCGGCAACAATTCCTTCTTCAACAGCAGCACGAGTAGCATGCAAAGCATCGTCTACACGGTCTTTTTTCTCTTTCATTTCCACTTCACTAGCAGCACCAATGTATAATACAGCCACACCACCACTCAATTTCGCAAGGCGTTCCTGTAATTTTTCACGGTCATAATCGCTGGTTGTAGTTTCTATCTGTGCTTTTATTTGATTGATACGGCCTGCAATCGCTTCTTTTTCTCCTGCACCGTTCACCAATGTTGTATTGTCTTTGTCAATGGTTACTTTTTCTGCAGTTCCAAGCATTTCCAAAGTGGTATCTTCCAGTTTGTAACCTTGCTCTTCGCTTATTACAGTTCCTCCGGTTAATACAGCAATATCTTGCAACATTTCTTTACGACGGTCACCAAAACCAGGAGCTTTAACAGCCGCTACTTTTAATGAACCACGCAATCTGTTAACCACCAGAGTAGCCAAAGCTTCACCTTCGATGTCTTCAGAAATAATTAGTAAAGGTTTTCCTGTTTGAACAGTAGCTTCCAAAATTGGAAGTATTTCTTTCATGTTGCTTATTTTTTTATCATAAATAAGAATGAAAGGATTGCTCAATTCAGCTTGCATTTTTTCAGTATTGGTAACAAAGTATGGAGACAAATATCCACGGTCAAACTGCATTCCTTCTACAGTCTTAACTTCGGTTTCAGTTCCTTTAGCTTCCTCCACGGTGATTACACCGTCTTTACCCACTTTTTGCATTGCGTTAGCTATCAACTCACCAATTTTTTCATCGTTGTTAGCAGAAATAGAAGCCACTTGTTTGATTTTGGTATATTCAGTTCCAATAACTTCGCTGTTATTTTTAAGGTGTTCAATAACCTTACCAACTGCTAAATCAATACCGCGTTTCAAATCCATTGGATTGGCACCGGCGGTTACGTTTTTTAAACCAGCAGTTACGATAGCTTGCGCCAAAACGGTTGCAGTTGTAGTTCCATCACCTGCTAAATCAGCGGTTTTGCTTGCTACTTCTTTCACCATTTGAGCACCCATGTTTTCTACAGGATCTTTTAAATCTATTTCTTTGGCTACAGTTACACCATCTTTAGTTATCGCAGGTGAACCGAATTTTTTGCCAATTACCACATTGCGTCCTTTTGGACCTAAGGTTACTTTAACTGCATTTGCTAAAGCATCTACACCGCGTTTTAAACCTTCGCGGGCTTGTACATTAAATAATATTTGTTTTGCCATTGTTGTTAAATGTTATAAAAATTATAAGGTTTAAAATTAAACGATTGCCAAAATATCAGACTCACGCATGATAAGGTAATCTTTACCTTCCACTTGAATTTCGGTTCCGGCATATTTGCCAAATAATACCGTGTCACCTGGTTTTACAGTTACAGGCTCATCTTTTTTGCCCGGTCCTGCAGCTACTACAGTTCCTTTTTGTGGCTTTTCTTTGGCAGTATCAGGAATGTAGATACCACCTGCAGTTTTTTGTTCGGCCGGTGCGGCTTCAACTAATACTCTGTCGGCTAATGGTTGTATGTTCATATAATTTTTAAGTTTTATTTACTGAATACTGCTTTGCATAAGCCATGCCAACGGAAATTTTAAAGGTTTGATAGTTTTAAAAAGTCAAAATGTCATAGAAATGGCAGACGAAATTAAAATTGCTAATAAATAAAAGAGATGAATTCCAAAATCTGCGTTTACCTTTAGATATTACTTGGTATTGTCTTTGGGTAAAAGTGAGCCGTTTTTATAAAAATTTAAAGTTTAAAAATATTTTTATGGAAATTTTATTCCTTATGCATCCACCTTTTAAATATAAAACATGAAATACCTGATAATATTCTTTTTCTCCATTTGGGGTTTGTTTAACAAATCGCCTGAGACAAAAATCCTTTTTAAAGGAAGTGTGAAAGACAAAGCCACAAAGGAGGCATTAATTGCCTGTGAAGTCTCGGTCAAAAATTTAACATCTGGAGCAACTTTTAAAACGTTGACAGATACAAAAGGCAATTTTGAATTGACCCTAACACCGGGAAAGTTTAAAGTTAACTATAACTATATCGGGTATAACACTTTTTCCGAATCTTATAATGTAAATCCTAAAAAGGATACTGTAATTAACAAGAAAATATTTTTAGCTAAAAAGAAGAGAATTATAGAAGACTCAACAATTGTAAAAATAGATGAGAAGAAATTAGAAGGAACAATTGCTGTAGAGGTTATGAAATTTACGCCAAGCAGGGGCGGAGCAAAGGATTACTATGCTTCACCGGCACCATCGCTATCTTACACAAGCAGTGGTTCGGCAACTAGTGCAGCCATGTCATTTGAAGATATTTCAAGTGAAGGAGTTTCAGGAGACAGAGTAACTTATGCTTCAGGAGGTATAAACAGTGATGTGAAAGCCGGGACATTAACGGCAGGAGAGATTAATGATTTTAGCAAATGGAGTCTATGGGAAGATTTGAGCAAAGGCGAATTGAATTCATTTATTACTTATTGGGGAATTTTGCCAAAACATCGGTTCAGTGTTCAGATTACCAATGAAAGCAAGTCGCCGTTAACCGATATTAAAGTAATTCTTAAAGACCCATTTGGAAAAGCAATTTGGCAAAGCCATACCGACAATACAGGAAAAGCAGAGTTATGGGCCAATTTATATGATTCAACCGATTTGATAAAAGGCAAGTACACCTTAGAAGCTATTTATAACGGGAAAATTTTTACAATTAAAGATGCTTCTGCATTTAATCAGGGAATAAATAAGCTTGTAATTCCGGCGGCTTGCAAGCAGCCATTAAATATGGATATCGTTTTTGCAGTGGATGCCACTGGTTCCATGGGGGATGAAATTCGTTATCTACAGGCAGAATTGTATGATGTAATAGAAAAAGTAAAACAAGGAAATCCTGGCTTAAACTTAAATATGGGTAGCGTTTTTTACCGAGACAAGGAAGATGCTTATTTAACCGTTCAGCAAGATTTGACTTCTGATATTAGTAAAGTAATGGATTTTATGAAAGCCCAAAGTGCAGATGGTGGAGGGGATGAACCCGAAGGAGTGGATGCTGCTATGGAAGTAGCCATTGGTAAATTTAAGTGGCGGGAAGATTCAAGAGCCAGAGTTATGTTTTTGGTATTGGATGCCTCACCTCACCATGATAAAGAAACCATGGAAAAGCTTAATAAATATACCATTATGGCTGCCGAAAAAGGAATTCGAATTGTTCCAATCGTTTGCAGCGGGATTGATAAAGCCAGTGAATATTTGATGCGAAGCATGGCTTTGGCTACCAATGGTAATTATATTTTTCTTACCGACCACAGCGGAATAGGAGATAAGCATATTGCACCAAGCACTGATAAATTTGACGTAGAAACCTTAAATATTTTATTAATCCGTTTATCGCAACAGTATATTTTTATGCCGGAATGCAATCAAACAGTGAATACTGCAAGAATTGATTCGTTGCAACACAACCAGCCTGAGAGTACCAATAAAGATTCATCGTTTGTTCAAAACCCAAATCCTGCAAAGGATTCAACCGGAACAGTGTATAACAAACCCGATGATTGGTTTTTGAAATACTATCCAAATCCTTGCCGCGGAATTTTGAAGGTTGAAATAAATGCGAGTATTTCTGAACTTTATATAGCCGATATCAACGGAAAATTACTTATGAAAATACCTGTAGCAAGCGATGAACATTATAAAGAAATTGATTTGACCAATTATCCGGCAGGGGTTTATTTCTTAAGGTATTGCGTGGATGGAAAATTTAAATCAGGGAAATTTGTGCTGGTGCATTAATTTAATTTTAACCTTTCGAGGGTTTTTAATCTCTCGAAAGGTTTCGTTGCCTTATCACCTCATAAATCACAATCCCTGCTGAATTAGCCACATTCATTGAATCTACTTTGCCAAATTGGGGGATGATAATGTTTTTAAAACCGCTGTTTAACCAAATGTCTTTTATACCATAAGCTTCAGAGCCAACAACAATAGCCGTTAGTTTGGTAAAATCTTCCAAGGTATAGTTTTGGGCAGATTCAAGATAAGTAACGAAGGTGTTTATAGAATTCTTTTTAAGCCAATTAATGCAATCTTCCGCAGTAGTTACAATAACCTTTTTTGTAAATGTAGCACCAAGACTTGCCCGTATGCAATTGGGATTATAAACATCTGTTTGCGGGTCACAAACGATGATGGCATCCACTCCGGCGGCATCACAGGTTCTTAACATTGCTCCTAAATTTCCGGGCTTTTCTACCGAATCAATAATTAAAATTAAAAGATTTTTGGAGGTATCAATATCTGAAAAACGATAGTCTTTGGGGTTTATTAATGCCAAACAATTGGCTATTCCCTTGCGGTAAACCAAGGTGTCAAATACATTGGGAGAAATATTAATACAAAGTGATTTTGAAGATAAATTCAACTCGGTTCTTAAAGAAAGTTCAGAAATATATTCGCTGCAATACAAAACTTTTTCAATGTTAAAACCACCATCCGCTGCCAATCTGCATTCCCTTAATCCTTCAACCGGAATCAGATTTTGTTTTCTCCGTTCTCGGTTTTTATCAAGCTTTTGTATAAGTTTGATTAAAGGGTTTTGTAAACTACTTATTGGTTCCATTGCAGCAAAGATAGAATGATTTGTGATTTAAGTTTTTAACTCTAAAACTCTATTCATGTTCATTACCTCATGTCCTTTAATTTCTTTAAAATAGTTTAATAAAAGAAGCTGAAATTCGGTAAATTCTTGTTTTTGCAGTTTGGTATTTACCACGTAGTTAATCAATATTTCGCCTTCAGGTGCTAATAAAAATTTAATTTGTTCGATAAATTCCTTGCTATGAATTTGTGGATGCACATCCAAATCGATGAACAAATCAACAATTACTAAATTATACCCAGATTTTAGATTTTTAATAACCTCAAACGCATCTCCTTGAATAATTTCTGTTTTTTCAAGGTCTGTTTTATTCCAAAATTTTAAAGAATCAATAATAGCAGGGTCAATTTCCACAGCTGTAATTTGAGGGTGCAAACCATATTGACGTTGTAAAATATCAATAATGCTTCCGGTTCCTAAACCTAATAAAAGTAGTTTTTCAGGAGGATTGTTATCTATTTCTATCAGTTCAAAAACCTCTTCAAAAACTTTGTGAAGATTGCCGTAGCTGTAGTTGGCATTCGTGGTGTTTAGTAATAATCTTCCAGCTTCCATTTGAATGCACAATCCTGGATTATACTCGGAAGGGATTTTTTTGATTGTTACCAAATAAAAATAAGAGAGAATATATTTATACCAAGGAATTTTCATTTGTTTGATTTTTTGTGTCTATCTGTTTTAGTGGCAAAATAAAAAAACAAACCCCGACCAGGAAGCAGGCCGAGGTTCGTATATTTAAAATGGCATCATTATCAAAATTTGTTCTTCCACATCATGCTTTCTACAGGCTTGATGGTGCGTTTGCTGTATTTGGCGTTTGCTTTTTTGTTGTAAAGGGTTTCAATTTCACCCTCTACCATAAAATAAATTAATTGTCCAATGGGCATTCCCCTGTAAATTCTAACCGGTTGTGTGCACGAAATTTCTAAAGTCCAGGTATTGCAAAATCCCACATCGCCTTTTCCTGCGGTAGCGTGTATGTCAATTCCCAAACGGCCTGTGCTTGATTTTCCTTCCAAAAAAGGAATGTGTTTGTGTGTTTCAGTGTATTCCTCTGTTACTCCCAAATAAAGGGTGTCGGGTTGCAAAACAAAACCATCCAAAGGGATTTCGAATAAATCAATTTTGTTATGCGCTTTTGCATCCAAAACCCTGTCTTTGTAACAACCAAGGTGTTTTCCCAAATGTACATCATAGCTGTTTGTACCAAGACATTCCTTGCGAAACGGCTCAATTAAAATAGATCCTTTTTCTATCTCCTCAAGAATTCTTAAATCACTTAAAATCATTTTTGTTTGGGGGCTGCAAATTAATAAAAGTACTTTCGTTGTTCCTAAAAATTACAAAGTATTTTTTTATAAAATTGTCCCCAATTTTTAGGAATCAAATTTTAGTAATTTCGCATTAACCAATGTCGTTCATTCAGCCCGAAATACTTGCCAAAGCTCAGCATTATTGCGCTTATCAGGAGCGTTGCCATCAGGAGGTTAAAAATAAATTATATGAACTGGGCTGCAATACCGATACTGTAAATGAGGTGATGGTAAGGCTTATCGAAACTAATTTTTTAAACGAAGAACGTTTTGCCAAAGCTTTTGCCGGAGGAAAATTTAGAACCAAAAAATGGGGAAGATTAAAAATTAAACGAGAATTAACCGCCCGAAAAATTTCTGACTATTGTATAAAAGCAGCGATGAAAGAAATTGATGACAAAGATTATTGGGAATGTTTGGTGCAATTAATAGAAAAAAAATTGCCAACTAAATCAGATTGGAAAGACCAGCAAAAAATTATAACCTGGCTAATGAGCAGAGGATTTGAGTTAGATTTGATAAAGGAGGCTACCATTGCCGTCGGTTTGAACCGACGGTAATAAATAATCACTCTCCAAAAAACTCAGCCGCAATTCCTTCTGCATAAAGTTTTCCTTCATTCGTGAGTTTCAAAATAGATTTATCAGTTTCCATTAAACCCATAGAAACGTACATGTCTATCAATTCCTTATTTTCTTTAAAAAAATCAGTTCCTGATATTTCACTTGCCACAGCAATATCCAAACCCCATTGAGTTCGCAGGGATGTTAAAATAAAATCATTCAATTTTTCGGTTGGGGTTAAAATTTCAACTTCAAAGGAAGTTTGATTTTGCTCCCAGCCTTGAATGTATAAATTATTATCTTTCACATTCCATCGGCGTTCTGCACTATTATAGGAATGAGCCGACGGTCCAATTCCCAAATAATGTTTTTGTTGCCAGTAGCCGGTATTGTGTTTGGAATAAAATCCATTTCGGCAAAAGTTTGAAATTTCGTAATGCTCCCAATGATTGGTTTTAGCCCAATTTACAAGCGTATTAAAATGACCGGTGGCGATATCCTCATCAGGGGCTTTGTATCGTCCGGTTTCTATCAATTTTTTTAATGGAGTTTTTTCCTCCACAGTAAGGCAATAGCAGGATAAATGATTAATAGGAAGATTTTGGGCTTTTTGCAAATTGGCTTCCCATTGGGTATCCATCAATCCCGGAAAGCCATAAATTAAATCAATGCTGATATTGGTAATTCCTGCGTCAATAGCATTCTTAACGCAATTTTCCGCTTGTTCGGCATTATGCGAACGGTTCATCCATTTAAGGTGTTCATCATAGAAGGATTGTATTCCAATACTCAGCCTATTTATTCCCGTAACCTTAAGTCGTCGGCAATAGTCCTCCGTTAAATCATCCGGATTGGCTTCTAAGGTAATTTCAGGATTATTGGCTACAGTATAGTTTGCGTAAATAGTTTCTAAAATTTTGGTAATATCCTCAATCGGTAATGTGGATGGGGTTCCACCACCAAAATAAATGGTATCAATGGGTTTGGAATAAAAAAAATCCTGCATTCCTTTTTTACCAAAATAAACGACTTCTTTAAGAATAGCCTCGGTCATTTCGGGCATACTTTTTTTATTAACCGAAAAATGAAAATCGCAATAAAAGCAAGACTTGGTGCAATAGGGGATATGAACGTAGATGCCTGACAATTAGCCGAAATGATGTTTATGTTTTTTGCTTTTTCTTTTTAGCTGAAGGAAACAAAATATTGTTAAGAATAAGCCTGTATCCGGGTGAGTTTGGATGTAATGAAAGTTCAGTTGGTGGTTCACCTACCATGTGCTGGTAATCCTCTGGGTCATGGCCTCCGTAAAAAGTCCAGGTGCCTTTGCCCAAAGTTCCGTGCATGTATTTGGCTTCACCCAATGATTGATTTTGCCCCATTATTAATACATCACTCTTTATTAAACTTTTACGAAAAGCAGTTGTTTGACCCATAAATCCTTTAATAACCTTTTCATGGTTTTGGCAAAGTATAGTTGGAACAATATCATATTTGGCTGAAAAATCAAATAAAACAAATAGATCATTTTCCTCACTCACAGGTCGTTCCGAAACCTGCATATCAATATTTGAATATTCATATACATAAGGATTCATCTCTAACTGAAAATTTTTGAAAGCAAATGTGTTGTCAAATTGTAACTTGGATTGAGCATCTGGATCTACCCCATCGCCATCATACATTGATTCGCAAATATCTACTCCATCGGCGGCCAATGCTATATCATAACTATCAGTTGCGCTGCACATAGCAAACAAAAATCCGCCGCCTAAAGTAAAGTCTCTGATTTTTTTTACTACTGCCAATTTTAAGTCCGATACTTTGTTAAATCCGTGTTTGGCTGCAATAGCTTCTGCTTCTGCCACTTGTTCTTTGTACCAATCTGCCTGATGATAACTTGCCCAAAATTTACCGTATTGTCCCGTAAAATCTTCGTGATGTAGATGAAGCCAATCATAAAGAGGCAATTTCCCTTCCATTACGTCATCATCAAAAATGGTTTCGTAGGGTATTTCGGCATAGGTTAATACCAAAGTTACAGCATCATCCCATGGTTGCTTAGTTTTAGGACTATACACGGCCACTTTTGGGGCTTTCAATAATTTTACAACCTCCATATTTACAGCAGGATTGGCTATTTCTGAATAAATATCTTGAGCAGCTCCATCGGTTATCTTTTGATAACTAACCCCTCTAAGCAAACACTCCTTTTCAAATTTATCAATATTATCAACCATAAAACTACCTCCTCGATAGTTCAATAGCCACTCCACTTCTTTGTCAAATGTTAAAATCCAATACGCAATTCCATATGCCTTTAGATGGTCTTTTTGGGAATTATCCATAGGTATCAAAATTTTTGAAGCAAAGGTTGAAACCTCGATTAAGAAAAATAAAAAGAAGATTATTATTTTGCGTCGCACTATATTATTGAAGAAATTTTGGTACCTAAATAAACGGCTGCTAACCCACATATATTGCTCAAAATTACATAAAAAAAGGCAGTTTGGTGGCGGCCTTTTTCTATAAGTTGGATGGTTTCATTTCCAAATGATGAAAAGGTTGTGAACCCTCCTAATAAACCAACAATTAGCAATAATCGTAATGCTTGGTTTTCAATATTTAAAAAGGAATACAAAAGCCCGATAAAAAAACACCCGATTACATTTACCCAAAATGTGGCAAGAGGAAAACCTGAAGGTGAAATTTTAATAAACAACGAAAACCCATAACGCAATAAAGCACCAACTCCTCCGCCAATAAAAATTAGTAAAAAATTACTCACCACTTTCATAAAATTCGTAGTAATAACGTTTCCATGAATTAAGTTTTCCTTGCATGTTATAACTAAGAGTTTGGTCTAAAAGGCCATTGTCTTTATATACAAATTCTGTCCAGGTATTATTACTGTATTGGGTTCGGCTAAGTTGGGCATCAAAATTATAATAATTCCAACCTCGTGTAAATGACTCTTTTGGTAATTTGGTTTCCGTTGAAAATTCGAGGATTTTTTTGCTAATTGGTGTAATCTCGAAATTTTGTTTTTGGATGAGCTGCAAATCCCCTGTGTAGGTCCATATTGTTTTTATATTGTCTGCCTTATCATAATTGTATTTTGTAATATACTTTGTGGTATCACTTCCAATTATTTCTAAATTTTTCATTTCACTAACTTTTCCTTTGCTATTATAAATATAAAAATTTTTAATAACAAAGCTGTCAGGTTTTTGAAGGCTGGTTTGCACAATTTTTAAAATGTCATTTTTAGCGTTATAGAAATATTTGCTATAAATAACTTCTTCTTCCAAAATGGTTTTAGATAATATAATTCTATCCAATGTATCATAAGTATTGTAACTTTCAGATGAGCCGCCCCATCCATAGCAATTCATAGCTTTATTTTGATACGTGATTCTTGTGAATGTGTCAATTTCATAAATTTCAGCTTTACAACTGTCATCCATGGTTCTACTTGGCAAAATTGGTAGCTTTACCCAGACCCACATTTTTTTAACTTTATACTGTTTAAATAGAGCGGTGTCTATACCGTCCTGAGCCTGAATATTAGTATTAAACCACAAGGTAGTTAATATAATTATTAGAGTTTTAAGTAATCTTGACATTTTGTTGTGTTTTATCAACTATTGTTCCAAAATTTATTTTTTTAACGAAGCAAATGACGCAACATCTATTCCTACAGTATCGCCAGCCAAAAATTTATAGTATCCTGCCATGGCTATCATTCCCGCATTATCAGTACAATACTCAAAAGCTGGAATGTATGTAGACCAATTTTGCTTAGCAGCCATAAACTTCAAATTATTTCTTAATCCTGAATTGGCAGCCACCCCGCCAGCTATTGCAATATGTTTAATTTTGGTTTGCAAGGCAGCTGTTTTTAATTTAGATAATAAATATGTCACAATTGTATGTTGAATGGAGGCACAAATATCAGACAGATTAGTATCGATAAAAGTTGCATCCTTCGCCATTTTATCTCTCACAAAATAAAGAACGGCAGTTTTAAATCCACTAAAACTAAAATCAAGATTGGGTACATTTCCTGATGAAAATTTATAAGCCAAAGGGTTTCCAGTAGTTGCATATTTATCAATAAGAGGCCCACCGGGATAAGGAAGTCCTAATATTTTTGCAGCTTTATCAAAGGCTTCACCAGCTGCATCATCAATAGTTTTTCCTAATATTTGCATATTTGTGACCGAATTTACCTTTACAATTTGGGTGTGACCACCCGAAACTAAAAGGCATAAAAAAGGGAAAGGAATATTTGGATTTTCAATTAAATGTGCCAAAACATGAGCATCAATATGGTTTACGGCAACCAAAGGTTTATCTAATGAAAGAGCCAAACCCTTTGCAAAACTACTTCCAACTAACAAAGAACCTAATAATCCCGGGCCTTGTGTAAAAGCTATTCCATCCAAATCTTTTAGCGAAATTTTGGCTTTTTTTAAGGCTAAATCTATCACAGGAACAATGTTTTTTTGATGCGACCTTGATGCAAGTTCAGGTACCACACCACCATATTTTTGATGAACATCCTGACTGGTAATAATATTTGAAAGTATTTTTCCATCACAAATGACAGCCACTGCAGTGTCATCACATGATGATTCAATGGCTAAAAGGGTAATATTTTGGACAGGTTGGGCGTTGGTATGCATATTGCAATCCTTTTAAAGGTGCAATTTTAGTTAAATTCGCAGGTTAGCAGTTGAAAATACTTAAAAAAATATCAAGAGGATTTCTTCTCAGCGTATGCTTTGTGGTTTTTTTTGTCACAATTGGATATATTTTATTGCGAAGTCGGCCTTTTCAAAATTGGGCTGCACAAAAAACTGTTAACTATTTATCTAAGGAATTAAAGACTAGAGTTGCCTTAAAATCTATTGATTTTGAATTAGTAAATAATTTGGTTTTAGAGGGGTTGTATATTGAAGACAGGCAAGGAGACACCTTAGCGTACTTCGGTAAATTGAAGACTAGTTTTAATTACAAAATTATTTTTGATAATAAACTTCAACTGGCAAGAATTCGTCATGCAGTACTTGAAGATACAAAAGTGAACATGATTGTTCATAAAGGTCTGAGGGATTTTAACTATCAATTTATAATTGATTATTTTTCCCCACCCCGCCCTAAATCAAATAAACCATTTGTTCCTTTCAAACTCTTTATAAAAAATCTTGAGCTCAAAAATGTAGATTATTGTTTTAAAAACGAAAATGATACCCAAACAAAAGGTCGAAAATTTGACGAATCCAATATGGTTTATCAGCATATAAATGCTCAAATTAAACCTTTCAATCTTATTGGTGATTCATTAAATTTGGGAATTAAAACATTAACTTTTAAAGAAAAATCTGGTTTTGAAGTAAAAGAATTTTCGGCCAATACTACCATTTCTAGCACTATGATGGAGTTTGAAGATTTAATTTTTAAAACCCGCTATTCAAAAATTGGGAATTATTTAAAATTTAAATATAAGGACTATGAACAGCTTTCCAACTTTATTGATAGTGTAAAATGGGATGTTAATTTGTCAAAATCTGTCGTTAGTATGAAAGATGTTAGCTACTTTTCAGATGAGTTGCTAAAATATAAATTTCCGGTTATAATAATGGGCAGTGTAACTGGTACTTTGGCTAATTTGAAAGGCCAAAAAATGGATATTACTGTAGGAAAATTAAACCATTTGCGAGGTGATATTTTATTAAAAGACCTAACCAATATGGATAAACTTGCATTTGATTTATCTATTTTTGACTTGACGGCTAATCCTTCATCCATTCAGGATTTAATCAATACCAAATTCCCTGAAGAACTTTTAAGAATTGGTTCATTGTGCTATACCGGAACATTTACAGGTGTAATTAAAGATTTTACCACAAAAGGATTAATAGAAACTACGATTGGTAATATCCGGACGGATCTTAATCTGAAATTTCCAGATGGGAAACCCGAGGAATATAAGGGCGAAGTAGAGGCATTTAATTTTAATATGGGCAAACTTCTCAATGATGGGTTATTTGGTACCACTACATTTTTTACCGTAGCCGATGGAAAAGGATTTACAATGAAAGATTTGAACACAAAATTGCAAGGTGATGTTGTATCGTTCATCTACGATGGCTATGATTATTCCAACGCAACTTTTGATGGAGTGCTTGAAAAAAAAGTATTCAACGGGACGTTTGATATAAAGGATCCGAATGTAAATCTAAGTTTCAACGGGATGTTTGATTTGAATAAGGAAAGCCCTGGTGGGGATTTTAAAGCAAAGCTTGGAGTTGTAAATTTAGCAAAACTTGGCTATGGTGATATTAATATAAACCAAATTGATAATGTTGACATATCGTTTGAAGGCAACGACATTGATGATATGAAAATTAGTGCTATTTTGAACCATGTAGTATTGGAAAGAAAAGACAGTATATATCAATTAGGAACAATTGATCTTAATGCTTTTGGGCCATATCAACAGCGTTCGGTGGTGCTAAACAGTATTTTAGGAAACATTAATATTACAGGTCAATTTAAGATTAGTCAATTTGAATCAACAATTGATAATTTGCTTTATGATTTGTTTCCTGACTATTATGCCAAATTAAAAACTAAAGCCAACCCTGTTAATATTCGTTTTGATGTGGATATAAGTGATTCACGGTTTTTATCAGCATTAGTAATGCCTGAGCTTACATTTTCCAAATTGACAACAACAGGAGTTTATAATTCCACCTCGCAAAGCATGGATATTTTAGCCAGAGCTGAGTACGTAAAATATACTGACTATTCATTTAAAGAAGTAGCCATCGAAAGTTCAAAACAACCCGGGCAAAGGCTTACATTTACTACAAAATCAAGTGCTTTATATGTTACCGATAGCTTTTTGACGGATAACATAAATTTAGCTGCAGATATGGGAGGCAATGATATTAATTTTAGATTAAATACATCTGATACATTGCAAGATGTTAGTATTATTTCAGGTGGAAATATTATTTTTTCGAAAGGGGCCATAGATTTAAAACTTGCCAATTCTGTAATTTATCTTTATAAAAAACCTTGGATAATAAATAATCAAAACCATTTACACTATGCTCAATCTAATCTTTCCGTTGATAGCTTTATCATTTCTAAAGGTAATCAATCCTTGTCAATAAATGGTTTGGCTGGCGAAAAAAAGTTTGAAAATCTTAAATTAAATATTTCTAACTTTAATTTAGCTGAAATTAATCCAATATTACAAACGTGGAACTCCGAAATTCAGGGAATCATTAATGGAAATTTAACACTAAATGGTTCCAACAATCGTCCAATTGTAGAGTCAAGCCTTACGATTGATAATTTAGCTTATAACAAGGATTCAGTAGGAGATGTGGTATTAAATTCTCACTCCCATGGTAGTCCTTATAAAATGGATATTGACGGAACTATTAAAAATGGATTAATAAATGATTTATCAATACTTGGAAATGTTGATTTAACCCCAAATAATGATAAAATTGATTTGGTTTGCACCCTAAATGAAACTAATATAAAGCCCTTTGAAATGTTTACCGAAGGGTTGTTTTCAAATATTACTGGTTTGGCAAATGGAGTTATTAATGTAAAAGGAGCTTTAAGCAAACCTGATATTGATGGAAAAATAGTACTTAAAGATGCAAGCTTTTTTATGGACTATTTAGGTTTGCCATTAAAAGTTGATTTTGCAAATGTATTAATTGATGAAAAGAAAATCGATTTAGGAACATTTAAGGTAAAAGATAAGTATGGATCCGTAGCGTTGGCAGGCGGTAAAATTTATCATAAAAATTTCAATGATTTCCGGTTTGATATTTTTATGAATGACCTTAAAAATTTTAACTGTATGGACCTTACCGAAGATAAAAATGATATGTTTTTTGGAACTGCATTTGTGGATGGTAAATTGAAAGTTACTGGTACAATTGATCAGATTTATTTAAGTATTTATGCTAAAACAAGACCTAAGACAGTTATCTCACTTCCACTTTCCAGCACAACCGAAAACACAGGTCCCGACTATATAAAGATTGTTGATTTGAGAGCTGATATGATTTCGACTGAAACAAAAAAACTAAGTGGTATTACCATGGATTTTAATTTTGATGTAACCACCGATGCGGAAGTCAATATGATATTTGATGCAAAATTTGATGATGTGATGAGTGTGGCTGGAAATGGTAATATCAAAATGGAGCTTAATACTTTTGGAGATTTTTATATGTTTGGAAGTTATGTTATTGATAAAGGGCGTTATAATTTTACAGCTCTAAATAATCTTGTAAATACAAAATTAAAGGTAAAAAGTGGTAGCAAAATTACCTGGGAAGGAGACCCTTTGAATGCGATGGTTGACATTGTTGCAATTACCACAGTTAAAGCCGATCCATCAGTAATATTGCCAAGCACGTCCACTTCTCAAACCACAAATAATGTAGCAGTAGACTGTGAAATTTATATGAAAGATAATCTGTTTAAGCCGGATATTAGATTAGGTATTAATCTTTCTAAAGATAACCAATCTACTCTTTTTGCCAATTTGGATTTAAATAATGCAATAAACCAAATACGAGCCGACCAAGAAGAAACCAACAAACAATTTATTAATCTTTTGGTTTTTAATTCTTTTGCTCCCATAAATTCGGCTGGTACAGCTTCTAGCGGCAATAATGCATTAAGTTCTTTTGAAAACAGTATTGGGGCTTTTGTTACCAATCAGGTAAATAGTTGGCTAAGGCAAATAGATCCCAACTGGGAGGCTGCAGTAAATTATCAGTCAGCTACAAGTAGTGATGCCAATAAACAAATTATTTTATCTTTAAAACGAAAGTTATATAACGACCGCATTGAAATAGGCGGTACGTACGGTCAATCGGGCAATACATCTTATGATGTGAATGTTAGTTATAAAGTAAAAAAGGATGGAAGGTTATTGATTAGAGGTTTTAATAATCGGGCAAACGACCCTATAAATGTTAATAATAAACCGATAAATACTTCAGGAGTGGGTTTTTATTATCGTAAGGAATTGGATTACTTTTTTCCTAAATGGCAGAAAAAAAAGTATGACCGAAAGCATAAATAAATTTAACTCACTCTGCTCCAATCGCCCTTTACTTTTTTCAATTGTTCAAACCAATTCCGCAATCGTATATTTTCAGGTTTCATTAATAAAGGGTCATCTTTTAAAAGTTCATCAGCTGCTAAACGGGTCTTAATAAGTAAATCTTCATCTTTCACCAGGTCAGCAATTTTTAAGTCTAATAATCCACTTTGACGGGTTCCTAGTAAATCGCCAGGGCCGCGAAGTTTTAAATCCAAATTGGCAATTTCAAAACCATCTGTTGTGTCAAGCATTGCCTTAATTCGTTCTCTGGCCACCTGTCCTAATTTTACGGAGGATAATAATATACAATACGATTGCTCTCCACCACGGCCTACTCTTCCCCTAAGCTGATGCAATTGCGACAACCCAAACCGTTCTGAATTTTCAATAACCATAACGCTAGCATTGGGCACATTTACCCCCACTTCAATAACTGTTGTACTTACCAGCATATTTAGTTCGCCGCGTTTAAATGCATTCATCACAATTTCTTTTTCCTTGGCTTTCATCTTGCCATGTACCATCCCAATTTTATAATTAGTTTCTGGAAAAACTTGTTTGAGATTATGAAAACCATCTATTAGATTTTGATAATCCAAGGTTTCAGATTCTTCAATGAGAGGGTAAACATAATACGCTTGGCGGCCGTTAGCTATTTCCGATTTTAAAAAATCAAAAATTTCGTGCCGCTTGGTTTCATAGCGATGAACGGTTTTTATAGCTTTTCGTCCTTGTGGCATTTGGTCAATTTTTGAAACATCTAAATCACCGTAAACCGTCATTGCCAAAGTTCGGGGAATAGGAGTAGCGGTCATTACTAAAACATGTGGTGGCGTTTGTTGTTTGTTCCAAAGTTTGGCTCTTTGGGCTACGCCAAACCGGTGTTGCTCATCAATAATTACCAATCCTGGATTTTGAAAAATCACATCGTTTTCTATCAAAGCATGGGTTCCTACCATGATATCAATTTGCCCTTCAATTAACGCTTCTAAAATTTTGGCTTTGGCTGATTTTTTGGTATTGCTGGTAAGCATTCCTATTCGTAAACCTAAACCCGAAACCATTTGACTGATGATCTCAAAATGCTGATTAGCTAATATTTCCGTAGGAGCCATAATGGCTGCCTGAGTTCTGTTATCAATGGCAATAAGCATAGAAAGTAAAGCCACTATTGTTTTTCCGCTGCCCACATCGCCTTGCAACAAGCGGTTCATTTGCTTGCCAGTAGCCATATCGGCCCGTATTTCCTTCAGTACTTTTTTTTGGGCTTCGGTAAGTTCAAAGGGTAAATGAAATTTATAGAAGGTATTAAAATTATAATCAATCTTGCTAAACACAAATCCTTTTACATCGCGTTTTCGCTTGTTTTTCAGTCCGGCTATTTTTACGTTTAAAAAAAATAGTTCTTCAAATTTGAATCGCATTTGGCCTGCGGCAAATTCAGCAGTGGTAGCTGGTAAATGCACCATTCTGTATGCTTTTTCCCTAGGTTCCAGTTGATATTTAGCCAATAAATAATTCGGTAAAACTTCCTCGATACTCAACGCTTTGTTTTCAAAAAGAACTTGCAACATTCTATAAATAGCCTTGGAATCTATTTTATGACTTTTTAGTTTTTCTGTGGTGGCATACACCGGTTGCATTCCTTTAGATGGTTTGTCGTTTTCTATCCATTCTACTTCCGGATGAACCATGTTAAAAGTATGGTTAAACAAAGAGGGTTTACCAAAGATAATACAGGTTTTATTTACTGAAATGGTGTCTTTTATCCATTTTATATGTTGAAACCACACCAATTCTAATTCGCCCGTTTGGTCTTTAAATGTGCCTGAAAGTCTTTTGCCACGGCCTTCCCCAATTTCGTGTATTTCTGTAATTATACCTTTTAATTGCACAAAAGGCATGTCTTCGTTTAACTCTTTTATAGTAAAAAATTTGGAACGGTCCAGATACCGGAATGGGAAATGATTTAATAAATCTCCAAATGTAAAAATACCCAATTCCATTTTCAATACTTCTCCCTTTAAAGGGCCAACGCCTTTGAGATATTCGATGGGGGTAAGGAGAAATTGGTTTTGCACGAACTATAAAATTTTATGCAACAATGCTGTAAACTCCATCAACCAAGCCACACCCAAATGTACAATAATTCCACCGGCGACTGAGCCTGTTCGAATGGCTAATATTCCTAAAATAGTTCCTCCAAAAAAGGAACTGATGGTTTCGCCCAAAGGTTTTCCAAAGTGAATGGCTACATAAAAACAAGCCATTGGCAGTATGCATCCCCAGCCAAAATGCCGGTAGAAAGCCAACAATAAAAATCCCCTGAAAAAGTATTCTATAAAGATAAAATCAAAGCCATAAAACAGTTCATAAATAAAGAAATATTTTTGATCGCCTTTGTTGTCCATACTTAATGGGTCAAGATGAAACCCTTTGGGATATTGATGTAAAAAATCACTTTGATATGAGGCTAAAACTACCAAAGGAATCATTATACCAAGCATCACTAGGTAGGGTTTGGTGTCATAATTTTTAAGAGTAAAACCATAAAAAGGCATTTTGTTTTTGTCCATTACCCACCAATAAACCAAAACAGGAAGCACAATTACCAAATCACGAATTACAACGGCAGTGCAGCGGTAGTAAAAAAAAGCCGTTCGGCCGGTGGGCAATTGGGAATAAATTTCATTACTGAAATAATTAATAAACGAGCGAAGGCTAAAAACCAAAGGTGCAAATAAAAGCAGAAACCAAAATAATGGTTTGTGCCACAAGCCCCAGTCGTTATAAAATGAGCTGTAAAGTAAATAGCCTACTGTAAATGGAAACAAAAAAATCAGGTATTGAATTACTATATCTGTGATGGTATCATGATATTGCAGTTCCAGCCAATTGGTGCAATTATAATGGTATTCAATAAAAACATACCCCGCCATAAAAATCAGGATGCTAAAAAGAAACCACGGTTTCAATTCGTTTCTTAAATAGTCTTTAAGGAATCCAATTATTTTTTTCAAAGCGGGGGCAAATTAAAGTGAAAGTTAATAGTTAAAAACTAAAAGTTATTAATAAATGATGAGTTGTTATATAATTTCCTGATTCCTAATTCCCAATTCCTAATTATCTTTGCCGCATGAGTCAAAAACCAATTACCGAGTTTATTGAAAAATACTTTTTGCATTTTAATGCTGCCAGTTTAATAGATGCTGCCAATGGCTACATCACCCATTTGGATGAAGGAGGAAAAATGATGATAACACTTGCCGGTGCAATGAGTACGGCAGAGTTAGGTAAAATATTAGCAGAAATGATTCGACAGGATAAGGTGCAAATTATCTCTTGCACAGGAGCCAACTTGGAAGAGGATTTGATGAATTTGGTAGCTCATGACCACTACGAAAGAATACCAAATTACCGCGATTTAACTCCACAGGAAGAATGGGGATTATTAGAAAGAGGATTGAACCGTGTTACGGATACATGTATTCCTGAGGAGGAAGCTTTCCGTAGGTTACAAGGTCAAATTTATAAACTTTGGAAAGAAGCCGACACCAATGGTGACAGACTTTTACCCCATGAGTTTATGTATAAAATGATACTGAATGGTTCTTTAAAAGAATTTTATCAAATAGACCCAAAAGACAGTTGGATGATTGCTGCCGCTGAAAAGAATTTACCAATCATTTGTCCGGGATGGGAAGACAGCACCATGGGAAATATTTTTGCTTCCTATTGTATAAAAGGGGATTTAAAACCTACCACCATGAAGTCCGGAATTGAATATATGATTTGGTTAAGTGATTGGTACCGTAAAAATTCTTCAGGAAGAGGCGTTGGATTTTTTCAGGTTGGTGGCGGTATCGCCGGCGATTTCCCAATTTGTGTGGTTCCTATGATGTATCAGGATTTGGAATGGCATGATGTGCCTTTTTGGAGTTATTTCTGCCAGATAAGTGACAGCACAACCAGCTATGGTTCATATTCAGGAGCTGTGCCAAATGAAAAAATTACCTGGGGAAAATTAGATATAAATACTCCTAAATTTATTATTGAATCAGATGCTACCATTGTAGCACCATTGGTTTTTGCCAAGGTGTTGGGATGGTAATAGTTCGCACGGAGACACGGAGGAGAAATAAAACTCCAAAACTCCATGGCTCTGTGCGATATTTTTACATCGCAAATAGGTTCAATTCCCCAACGCTAGCCCGATATGCGCCAAATGGTGTTTCCCGTGCCAGCTATACAGCGATATTAAATCAGTAATCCGTGAAGTGCGTTGGTATTGTGGATGAAAAAATGTTCTGGATAATTCTGTTTCAGTCAGGGATTCCAAAAGTGTTACCAATTTGGTATGCATAGCCTCAATAATTTGAAGAGAAACAGAAATAGGTAACAGTTCATTTTCTTTTGTTTTTACCCAAAGGTTTTCATCATACGGTTTGATGATTGGGTGTTCTTCCGTCAATGCCAGTTTAAGCCGGATATAGCAATTGGTATGGCTTTCACCAATATGATGAACGAGTTGTTTTACTGTCCAACTGCCTTCGCGGTAGGTTTTGGTTAGGTCAGTTTCCGATAGGTTACTTACCACTTTTTTTAAAGCTTTCGGGAAAATTTTCAAGTCATTTATTTTTTCAGCTATTTGTTCGGCGGCATAGTGTTCAGTAAGAACAAGTCTTCCGATGGGGTATTTAAGGTTTTCCATTTTTTTTATTTTAGAATATAACCTCAAATTTATTTCTTTTGATTAGAAAAAGCTTTAAATATTCCTTCCCCATCTTATCCACCCCCAACAAAAAATCCCTCTCTGTCATTTAACTTTGTGGTTCACCCATATTTTTAAAAACCCATGCTCGATTTTGCCCACCTTCATTGCCATACCCAGTTTAGTTTGCTCGATGGAGCAAGCAGTATAGAAGGTATGGTAAAAAAAGCGGTGGCCGATGAAATGAAAGCCATTGCCATTACTGATCATGGCAATATGTTTGGGGCATTTAAGTTTGTATCGGAGTGCAACAAGAAAGGGATAAAACCTATCGTGGGTTGCGAATTTTACGTGGTAGAAGACCGGTTTAAAAATAAGTTTTCAAGGGAAGCTGGAGATGTGCGCCGCCATCAATTGCTGTTAGCCAAAAATGACGAAGGGTATAAAAACCTTTCCAAATTATGTTCGCTCGGATATATAGAAGGCTTGTATGGTAAGTATCCTAGAATTGATAAGGAACTTATTTTAAAATATCACGAAGGTCTGATTGCAACTACCTGTTGCATTGGGGCTGAAATCCCTCAGGCTATTTTGAAAGAAGGAGAGGATGTTGCCGAAGAAAAGTTTAAATGGTGGTTGGATTTATTTGGCGAGGATTATTACATCGAACTGCAACGCCACAAGATGGAAGAGCAGGATAAAGTGAACGAAGTGCTGATGCGTTTTTCTAAAAAGTATAATGTGAAGATGATTGTATCCAACGATTCGCATTATTTGGATAAGGAGAACGCCAACGCTCATGATATATTGTTATGCATAAATACAGGCGATGTGCAAAGTACGCCTAAAGGAGATTTTAAAGGTCAAAGATTTGGTTTTCCTAACGATGAGTTCTATTTTAAAACTAAAGAGGAAATGTCTACTTTGTTTAGTGATGTTCCTCATGCTGTAGAAAATACTATTGAAATCGTTGATAAAATAGAAAAGCTGGATTTAAAAAAGCAAGTGATGTTGCCGGCCTTTCCTTTGCCACCTCCTTTTACTGATTCAGATGATTTCTTGCATCACTTAACTTTTGAAGGAGCAAGAAAACGCTATGGTGAAATAAGTTCTGAAGTTCAGGAACGTTTGGATTTTGAATTATCTGTTATCAAAAAAATGGGCTTTGCCGGTTATTTTTTGATTGTATCTGATTTTTGCGAAGCAGCTATAAAAATGAGTGTGGCCGTGGGTCCGGGCCGCGGTTCGGCGGCTGGTTCAGCAGTGGCTTATTGCATTGGTATTACTAATATTGATCCAGTGAAATATCAGTTGCTCTTTGAAAGGTTCCTAAATCCGGAAAGAGGGAGCATGCCCGATATTGATACAGATTTTGATGATGCCGGACGGCAAAAAGTGATTGATTATGTCATCGATAAATACGGTCAAAACCAGGTAGCACAAATCATTACTTATGGTTCCATGAAAGCTAAATCGGCCATAAAAGATGTAGCCCGTGCTTTAGAATTGCCCTTGGATGAATCAAACATGTTGTCAAAATTAGTGCCTGAATCACCGGGAGTTACTTATGAGCAGGTTTTTGATTTGCCGGAGGCTAAGTTAAAAGATATTTATAATCCAGATGATATCACAGGGATTTTAAAGCTTCGTGAAATTATTGGTACAAATAGTTTACAAGGACGGGTTTTAAAAGAAGCCCGGTTGTTAGAAGGTTCGGTAAGAAATGCTGGTGTTCACGCATCGGCGGTAATTATTGCGCCGAGTGATTTAACTGAAATTTTGCCTGTTTGCACCCTCAAAGATTCTGCCATGTGGGTTACACAATTTGATGGCAAAGTGGTGGAAGATGCAGGGTTATTAAAAATGGATTTTTTGGGATTGAAAACCCTTACCATTATTAAAGATGCCATTGAGTTAATAAAAAATAATCACAACGTTCAAATTATTCCTGATGAAATTCCGCTCGATGATGAAAAGACTTTGGAATTGTTTCAAAGGGGAGATACTAATGGGGTATTCCAGTTTGAAAGTGACGGAATGAAAAAGGTGCTTCGCGATTTAAAACCTACACGATTGGAGGATTTGATTGCAGTGAACGCATTGTATCGTCCAGGGCCTATGGAATACATCCCCAACTTTGTGAACCGTAAACATGGCCGTGAAAAAATAACCTACGACATAGAAGGCATGTCGGAATTTTTGGAAAGTACCTATGGAATTACGGTTTATCAAGAACAGGTGATGTTGCTGTCGCAAAAGCTTGCTAATTTTAGTAAAGCCGATGCCGATACCCTGCGAAAAGCCATGGGTAAAAAAGATAAAGGCACCTTGGACAAAATGAAAGCTGCCTTTATGGAAGGTTGCACAGCCAATGGCCACGACCTTAAAGTTTGTGAAAAAGTTTGGACCGATTGGGAAGCGTTTGCTCAATATGCTTTTAATAAATCTCATGCAACTTGTTATGCTTATTTAGCCAATCAAACGGCCTATTTAAAAACTCATTATGCGCCTGAGTTTATGGCTTCTATCCTTACCCATAATAGTGGAAACATTGACCAGATAACCTTCTTTATGGATGAGTGTAAACGGATGGGTTTAGTTGTAAAAGGGCCAGATATCAATGAAAGTATTGTTAATTTTTCAGTTAATAAAAAAGGTGAAATTCGGTTTGGATTGGGAGCAATTAAGGGAATTGGAGATGCTGCAACGATTGAGATTATTAATCAACGCCAAATTGGAGGAAACTATTTAAGTATTTTTGACCTGACGTCACGGGCAAGTTTACGTACAGTAAATAAAAAATCTATGGAAGCTTTGGCATTGGCAGGTGCTTTTGATAGCTGGGGAACTTATAATCGTGCCCAATATATGGAAAAATCGTCTGGTTCTTTAATTAACGGTATTGAAATGGCTATTAAATATGGTGGCCAAATGCAAGACAATAAATTTAGCAACCAAAACAGTTTGTTTGGCGAATCCAGTGGTGGAAATATTCAGGAACCAAAACTGCAATATATAGAAGAGTGGAATCCTATTGAAAAATTAAACAAAGAAAAGGAAGTAGCCGGAATGTTTATTTCAGGTCATCCTTTGGATAATTTTAAAATGGATATGGATTTATTTACCAATACAAAAATTTCTGAATTGGAAGATATAAATTCCATCAAAGGAAAGGATATGAAAATTGGGGGAATCGTAACTTTTTTTGAAGAAAGAGTTACCAAAACAGGAAAACCATGGGCTAAGTTTGTTCTTGAGGATTATAGTGGTGCCAAGGATTTTGCACTTTTCGGGAAAGATTTTGCCACCTACCGTCCGTTTCTTCAATTGAACGCAATGCTATATGGTTTTTTGTCAACAACACCAAGTTTCCGCAATCCTGATGAATTGGAATTAAAGTTTAATAAAATGACTTACTTGGCTGATTTGCGTTCAACCAATTTAAAAAGTATTCAGCTTCAATTAAAATCTACTCAAATTAATAAGGAAATTTTAAATCAGATTATTAAACTTACTAAAGAAAATAAAGGTCCAGCAACACTTAAAATTTCTGTAAAGGATACGGAAACCAATCATCAAACAGAGCTTTTTAGCAGGCAGATAAAGGTGGACTGGAACCAAACCATGCAAAAAGAATTGGAACTTATGGATATTGGAGTAAAGGTCAATTAAAAGTTTTAGTACATATCTTTTAATGTACTCATCTCTGTAGACCTTGTAGCATCCAATCGGATAAGTGTAAATAATAATACAGTAAATCCGATAAGTGATGAGCCTCCATAACTAAAGAAAGGTAGCGGAATCCCTATTACCGGTACCAAACCAATGGTCATTCCTATATTAATTGTGAAATGGAATAATAGAATGGAACCAACGCAATTGGCATAAATTCTATTGTATCGGTTTTTTTGTCGCTCTGCTAAATAATATACTCTGGCAATTAGGGTTACAAAAAGTATAAGAAGTATCATGGTCCCAATCCAGCCCCATTCTTCCCCTATAGTACAAAAAATAAAATCGGTATGTTGTTCTGGCACATATCTCAACTTGGTTTGAGTGCCTTGTAAATATCCTTTGCCAATGATTCCTCCCGAACCTATAGCTATTTTAGATTGATGAACATTATACCCTTCTTTTTTTAAATCTTCTAATAATCCGAAAGTAACGAGAATACGTTTTTTCTGATGGTCTTTAAGTACATTGTCCATTATTAAATTAATACTAGAACTAAAGCCTATAACTGCTATGGTTACCAATAAAACTGGCCATGTTAGATATTTTCGGCGTGAACTAAATATGTAAAATAACAAAGCTATGGCTGCAAAAATTCCAGATACCCAAATAGATCCAAAATAGAGTGTTAGTATAAATATTATAATAGCACACAAAGCCATGATAAACCAAATACCAGATAGGCCCTCGCGATACAGAACCAAACTAAATGATAAAAAAACCAAAGCGGAACCGGTATCTTTTTGAATTAAAATTAGTGCCATAGGTATTAAAAAGATAGCCAAAGCCATTCTTAAAGTATTCTTATCTTTTAGTCTTGCATCCGGTGTTCCTAAAAATTTTGCCAGCGCTAATGAAACCCCGTATTTAGCAAATTCAGCAGGTTGGAGATTAAAACTCCCAATTGGTATCCAGTTTTTATTACCTGCCACTTCTTTACCCAAAACAAAAACGCTGATCACAAGAGCAACAAGAATTCCGTATACTCCATATGAAAAAAGATTAAAAATTTTATGATCAAGAAATAACCAAAATATAGCTATGAAGGCTGATATGCAAATAAATAAAAATTGTTTCCCGTAATTTTTAGTAAGGTCAAAAATACTGCCCGTTGATTCATTCCATGAGGCTGAATAAATATTGAACCAACCAAACAATACCATTACTGTATAAATTAGTATTATTGGCCAGTCAAAAGTATTTGTATCAATTATTTTCTTCTCTCTCATCCTTGTTTAAAACTAAATCACGGTTTAGAGGCAAATTTTCGGCCTTGTTATTATTATTTTTTCTTTTACGTTCCGTCGAATCATTTTTAGCTTTTCGTGTTGAATCTTTTATAAATTTAATTCTGAGTGTATCCGATGGTTTTAGTTTTGATAGAAAATAAGCATTTAATAGTCTTTTCTCTAAATCGGGTCGAGAAGTGGTATCTACTTTTTTTAAATATCTTTCGATCATTAATGTGGCTACTGGAGCTGCCCAGGTTCCACCAAATCCTGCATTTTCTACTATACATGCAATGGCTATTTTGGGATTATCCTTTGGAGCAAAGCACATAAATACTGCATGGTTTTTGCCATGAGGATTTTGCACCGTTCCTGTTTTTCCACATATTTCAATACCGTCAATTCTTACGCCAGTAGCAGTTCCGTTTAATAAGGTTCCTGCCATACCTTCCACAATAGTTTCAAAATGTTGACGATCAATTTTTATTCTATGTTTTTCCTTGAATTTTTTTGGTATAGCTGGCTTATCATCAACCCTTCGGATACAATGTGGAGTATAATAATAGCCACGGTTAGCTATTGTGCTTATTACATTGGCCATTTGAAGTGGGGTGATAAGTATTTCTCCTTGACCAATAGATAGCGAAATTAATCGGGAAAACCCCCATTTACCATTGTGCATTTTGTCATAAAACTCAGGACTTGGTATATTACCTTTCGATTCAAAATTTATATCAGAACCCAATTTTCCAGCTAAACCAAATTGCAGCATATAATCTTTCCAATTGATATAAGCCTCCCGGGTCGATTTATATTTTGGGTTTTCAAGTATTTCCCTGAAATCGTTGCAGAAATAGGCGTTACAGCTATTTGCTACAGCTCCCCTCAAATCCAAGTTGGGTGGATGAGGATGGCAAGCTACATGCAGATGGCCAATACTAAAACCTCGATAACACGGGAAAGAGGTTTCGGGATAGATAACCCCTTCCTGTAACCCGATTAATCCATTTAATAGTTTAAAAACAGACCCTGGCGGATAAGCTGCGGTTACTGCCCTATTAAATAGAGGTTTGGTGGGATCGGTTAATAGTTTTCCGTAATTTTTTCTTTTGTTACGTATGGATAAATCATCAGGATTGTAACCAGGGCTAGAAACGAGGGTAAGAATTTCACCGGTAGATGGTTCTATGGCTACAACACTACCCATTTTATTTTGCATTAACTTTTCAGCATATTCCTGAAGGGTTAGGTCTAATGTTGTTGATACTTTCAAGCCTGCAATGGGCTGTTTATCATACTTGCCCTTTGAGTAATTTCCTTGTTGCCTTCCACGGCTGTCTACTAATATTACTTCTTCACCTTTTACACCTCTTAATTCCTTTTCATAATATTTTTCGATACCGGTAAGGCCTACAAAATCAGCTTTCGAATAATAGTTTTCTTCATCTTGTGCTTCTAATTGTTTTTTAGATATTTCTCCTATATAGCCCAAAACGTGAGCTCCTGCATTAGTTTTGTATTTGCGGTCGGTTTTAATATCAATATAAAAGCGTTCAAAATCATATATCCTTTCCTGTAAGGCGGCATATTTATATTGTTCCAAATTTTTATAAAATACGGCACTTCCTTTGTAAACAGTCTTATCCGCTTTTTTTAACCGTTTTATAAAGTCAGTTTTTGTAATTTCTAAAATTTCGCAAAAACCAATTGTATCAAAGTTTTTAAGAGCAAAAGGATATGAAATCATCAAGTCATAAAAATTGTCGTTAAAGGCAATTAACTTATTATTTCTATCATAAACCAAGCCCCTGTTTGGATGAATTGTTAAAATTTTCTTTGAATTAGCATTTGCAAAATCGACATATGAAGTATCTATTACTTGCAAATAAAATAGCCTTATTGCAAATACAAATCCGATAGCTATTACAGATATCATTAATGATTGATTGCGGCTACTTCCTTCAGACATTGGTAGTTTTGCGGCTAAATAAAAAACCTATTAGTAACATAATAAAAGTTGCAATTATTGCACTTGTTACTGATTTTAGTGTTAATGCCCCTAGCCCTGTAAACGTAAAGGCTTCCATGAAAAAAACGATCCAATGATAGATTAAAGAGCAAATAAGTAGGTAGAAAAAGTGCCAACTTATTGGCATATTTTTTAAGTTGGGCGACATTCCCCTTTCTATTTCTTCTTTGTCTAAAGAAAATTTTATATAAAAAAAACGAAAGTAGCCTAAAGCTGTTCCGGCAAAAGCATGAATTCCATTTGTGTTTGATAATCCATCTACAATGGAACCACTAATAAAACCGGCAATTAGACAAAACCAAATTTCTGTATTAACTGGTAGTAACAATAAAAATAGAATAAATACCTGCGGATTAATATAACTACTTATATCTAAACCGTTCAATATTAACACCTGCAACCCTGCAAGTATAATAAAAGCGAATATATGTCTGAGTATACTAATTGCCACCTTGTATGCGTTGTTCTAATGTTTCTATTTCCTCAATTTGCAAATTGTTAATTATGTATACACTTCGCAAATTTGTAAAGTTTGTAGCTAATTTTATTTTTACATTAAAATATGAATTACCAGGATCCGTTTTTACTTCTACAACTTTTCCAATAGTTAAGTTTTCAGGAAAAATTTTGGAACTTGAAGTTTTTATAATATCTCCTTTTTTTATTAAATTAAATTTATTAATCCTTTCTATTGTTACATAATATGGAGAGCCGCCTTTCCACGCAAGTTTTCCGAGGTAGGCATTATTTGTTGACTTTGGTATTATACTAAACTTACTGTTAAGTACAGACATTACAATACAAAAATTTTCAGAAACAGCCACAACTCTTCCAACTAATCCCTGCGGACCAATTACTCCTTTGTTTATTTTTACACCGTGCCGTGTGCCTTTATCAATCGTAATATAATTATTAACTAAATCGGTTGAATTTTGAATAACATTACCCGGTATGTATGTAAATTTTTGACGGAAAGCAGTATCGGTATTTCGGATGGTATCTCCTTTATCAATATAATAAGATTCTAAAACTTGCTTGCGTAGAGCATTGTTTTCTAATTGAAGCCTTTCATTTTCTTCTCCAAGTGTAAAGTATTTCGTAATATTTGAACGCTGTGTAAGAATATAACCATTCACATTATTGGAAGTATTTAACAATACGGCGTGATGATAATTATTAAAAGAATAAATAGCATAAAATGCCACAGATTCAAGAATCAGGAACAAAAAGAAGTGAGAATAACGTTGTATGAAGAGGAAAAAATTACGCATTTAGTTTCCCCGATGGGTTTGTTAATTATTGCATTATTGATTTAAAAGATTCAAGATTTTTTAACGCATAAGCGGTTCCTCTAACTACAGCACGAAGTGGGTCTTCAGCTACATATACAGGTAGTTTTGATTTTATAGAAATCCGTTTATCTAAACCTCTCAACAAAGCTCCACCACCGGTAAGGTATAATCCGGTTTTGTAAATATCAGCACTTAGTTCAGGTGGGGTAAGTTCCAATGCTTTTAATACCGCTTCTTCTATTTTAGAAATAGATTTATCCAGTGACAGGGCAATTTCAGAATAAGAAATAAAAATTTGTTTTGGAATTCCAGTCATAAGGTCACGTCCATTAACCGGGTAATCTTCTGGTGGGTTATCCAATTCAGGAAGGGCAGAACCAACTTCAATTTTTATCATTTCTCCCGTCCTTTCACCAATTAATAGATTATGCTGACGACGCATGTATTCAATAATATCTTCGGTAAAATCATCACCGGCAACACGAATACTTTGGTCACAAACAATACCTGACAAAGCTA
The DNA here is from genome assembly GCA_945907065.1 of Chitinophaga pinensis. Taxonomy (GTDB): domain Bacteria; phylum Bacteroidota; class Bacteroidia; order NS11-12g; family UBA9320; genus JABWCE01. The sequence goes on along the minus strand of CAMDSC010000002.1, from coordinate 126,310 downwards.
TAACTGCAATTTCTGTAGTTCCGCCTCCAATATCAATTATCATATTGCCCATTGGCTCGGCCACATCAATACCAATTCCTATTGCAGCTGCCATAGGCTCATGTATGAGATATACTTCTTTGGCACCGGCCCTTTCTGCTGATTCTTTTACGGCTCGTTTTTCTACCTCGGTAATGCCTGAAGGGATGCAAATAACCATTTTAAGTTGAGGTTTAAAAAAGGTTTTATTAGGATTGATAAGCTTAATCATTCCCCTAATCATTTGCTCGGCGGCTTCAAAATCTGCTATTACACCATCTTTTAATGGCCTTATAGTCTTAATGTTTTCATGGGCTTTGCCATGCATTTTTTGAGCCTCTTTGCCTATTGCAATTATTTCACCAGTAGTTCTGTTTTTAGCAATAATGGATGGTTCGTCCACTACTACTTTGTCTTTATAAACTATTAAGGTGTTTGCCGTGCCTAAGTCTATAGCTAATTCTTGTGTTAAAAAGTTAAAAATGCCCATTAAAGCGAATTCTGTTTAAAAATCTTACAAATTTATTGTGAATTGAGGTGTTTTGTTACTAATTGAAAAAAAATATTTTTACTCAAGTTTATTATTCTATTAATGCTTGAAATGGCGGTTTCCTGTAATCACCATTGCCATATTATTTGCGTTGCAATAATCGATAGAAAGATTATCCTTTATTGAACCGCCTGGCTGAATTACAGCGCTGATTCCTGCATTATGAGCTATTTCTACACAATCAGGGAAAGGGAAAAAAGCATCACTCGACATTACAGCGCCTTTCAAAGAAAATCCAAAATGATTTGATTTATGAATAGCTTGATTTAGTGCATCTACTCGGCTTGTTTGACCAGTACCTGATGCTAGTAACTGATTATCTTTTACCAAAATTATAGCATTTGATTTTGTGTGTTTCACTAAAATATTGGCTACTACCATGTCTCTTTTTTCGGCATCTGTTGGTTGTGTATTCGTCACCGTATTAAAATTTGAAATAGTTTCTGTTATTGAATCACGATCCTGAGTAAGTGTTCCGTTCAATATCGTTCTCGAAAGTTGATTTGGTAATTTGGTATCTATCATTTCAAGAATATTTCTGTTCTTCTTGCTTTGAAGAATTTGAATAGCTTCTGCAGAATAGCCTGGAGCCATAATTATTTCAAAAAACAACTTGTCCATTTCCAAAGCTGTAGCAGCATCTACTTCGGCATTACAACATAATATTCCACCAAATGCCGAAACAGGATCGCCGGCAAGGGCTGCTAAATAGGCTTCATGAAGTGTAGGCCTAATTGCCAATCCGCATGCATTATTATGTTTAATAATAGCAAAAACCGGTTCAGTTTTAGGGAAATCAATTACCAATGCAAGTGCGGCATCAATATCTAAAAGATTGTTATAAGACAATTCTTTGCCTTGATGTTTTTTGAAAAGAGTTTCTAAATTTCCAGTAAATGTTGCTGTTTGATGTGGGTTTTCACCATACCTCAATTCGTAATTTTTTTTGCCTGCAAAAAAATTATGAATAGCTGTATCGTAATGCGATGTAGTAGCAAAAGCTTGTTCAGCATAATACTTTCGTGTTTCGAGTGAAGTATTCCCTTCCTGTTCCGTCAGATGTTTTAATAATTGAGGATACAAATTTTTATTGGCTACTATAACTGTATTGCTAAAGTTTTTAGCTGTTGCACGTATTAATGAAACTCCTCCAATATCTATTTTTTCAATAACTTCATCTTCCAAACCTTTGTTTTCTAAGGTTTCTTCAAAAGGGTATAAATCTACAATTACCAAATCAATTGGCGGAATTCCGAATTTTTCTATTTCTTCAATATCTTGTTGGTTTTCTCTTCTATATAAAATTCCTCCAAATATTGCTGGATGCAAAGTTTTCACTCTTCCGCCAAGTATGGAAGGGAACCCGGTTAGTTCTTCAACAGGGGTTACTTCCATATTTAAATTTTCAATAAAAGTTTGTGTGCCGCCGGTTGAATAAATTTTTACCCCCAACTTTTGGAGCATATTTAAGATTGGCTCAAGACCTTCTTTGTCGTAAACAGAAATTAATGCAGATGAAATTTTTTTCATTGGTTGCAAAGGTAGTAATTAGAAAATGACAAGAATTGAACGTGGTTAAGATGTGTATATCTGATTCTCAAATTTTCAACCTCTTAATTTCTTCTATAAGTTCATTGCTATTAATAGGCACAACACCTACTTTTTGACAAACCAAGCCTCCGGCAATATTAGCTATTTCTGCCGTTTGGGATAGTTCCATACCTGAAGCTAAACAAAGAGCAGCTAAACTAACCACCGTATCTCCAGCACCACTAACATCGGTAATTTTTCGCTTATGCGCTTTGATGTGTGCAGATTTTTTTGCAGATTTTACAAATACGCCATCTTCGGAAAGAGTCACCATAATATTTTTACAGCCCAAAATATTCATTAGTTCATCAGCAGCTTTCTCAACATTGGCAGTTAGTGTTAAATCTAAATCTGTTTTTAACCCTTCTTTTATTTCTTTTCGGTTGGGTTTAAAAAGAGTACAATTTTTATAAGCAAAGAAATTTTCTTTTTTTGGATCAACGATGGTAGAGATATTATTATGATTAGCAATTGAAATCACCTCCGAAATTAACCGTTCAGTCAACAACCCTTTATTGTAATCTTCTAAAATAATAGCATCAATTGTATGGATTGATTTATTAACAAAATCTATTAAAAAATTTTCGGTTTCAGAGGAAATATATTCGGTAGTTTCATGGTCAATTCGCAATAAATGGTGATTGCTTGAAATTACGCGAGTCTTCATTGTAGTGGGTCGCAAGTTGTCCGTAAAAATTCCGCTTGTGTCAATTTTTTCATTATTTAAAAGTGACATCAATTCTCGGCCTTCCTCATCCGAACCAATAACTGAACACAATAAAACTTTTGCTCCAAAACTTATTAAATTTAAGGCAACATTTGCCGCTCCTCCCGGTCTGTGATCTTTTTTAGAAACTGAAATAACAGGTACAGGGGCCTCTGGCGAAATTCTATCAACCGACCCAAAATAATAGGCATCAACCATTACATCACCAATTACTACAATTTTCAATTTTGAAAAGGATTCTATCTGAGAAGAAATGGACATTTAAATAATTTTTATATTGTTAAGGCTACTTTAAGTTTGTCAAAGGCAAAATTTAAATCATTTTGATTTAATGAATATGAAATACGGATACATTCAGGATTGCCAAATGCCTCACCTGATACTACAGAAACATGGGCTTCTTCAAGTAAATAATAGCAAAGATCACGGGTTGAACTAATGGTTCTACCTTTTAAAGTTTTGCCAATAAAATAGCTAAAATCAGGAAAAACATAAAAGGCTCCATCTGGCATATTGGATGTAATACCCGGTATTTCTTCCAATCTCTTTAATACTAGATTTCTTCGACTTAAATATTCAGCTACCATAGCTTTTGTAGGTTCTAATGAGCCTTGCAAAGCTGCTAAAGTGGCTTTTTGAGCAATACTATTGGCACCGCTTGTAAACTGACCTTGCAGTTTTTCACAGGCTTTGGCTATATACTCAGGAGCACCAATATAACCTATTCTCCATCCTGTCATGGCAAACGCTTTTGCTACACCATTTATAGTAATTACTCTATCCGATATCGATTCAAACTGCCCAATACTTTCGTGTTTTGAAACAAAATTTATATGCTCATATATTTCATCCGATACAATATAAATGTTTGGATATTTTGCAAAAACATCTGCAATTTCCTTTAACTCTGCTTTACTATAAACCGAACCACTGGGATTGCAGGGTGAGGAAAAAAGGAACATTTTTGTTTTTGTTGTTATAGCTGCTTCAATAGCACTGGCAGGTGATTTATAATTATTTAAAATATTAGAAGGAACAAATACAGGTTTGCCTGAAGCTAACTTTACCATTTCACTGTAACTTACCCAGTAAGGATTAGGAATTATAACCTCGTCACCTGGGTTTATCAAGGCCAATATCACATTCATTATTGAATGTTTTGCTCCTGAAGAAACTACAATTTGGTTTAAAGAATAATTGAGTCCATTATCGTGTAAAAATTTATCTGAAATAGCTTGCCTTAAATCTGCAAATCCTGCTACTGGTGTGTATTTTGTAAAACCATCATCCATGGCTTTTTTTGCAGCATCAATAATATGTTTTGGGGTGGCAAAATCCGGTTCGCCAAGGCTAAGATTAATTACTTTTATACCTTTAGCCGATAGCTCGCGGGCTTTTTTGGCCATCTCCAAGGTTTGCGATTCTTCAAAATAATAAACCCTGTTAGCAAGTCTGGTATCCATCAAGCTGCAAATAACGCCATTAAAAATAAATTTTAAACGATGATTTAATAATAATTGTTCTTAAAAAAGAAAATGTGGCACTAGTTAATCTAAGTCGATTGTGTTTTTCTGAAACTGCAAAAAACAAAGTTTTGAATGGTATCAAAGGGGGTTTTATGGTCAACGGTAATACACTTTATTTTTTCAAAGTAAGCCTTTAATCTTTCAGTCATTGATACCTCTGAATATTGCTTGATATCAATACCACTGCATTTATTTGGGCCTTGTTCCGAAAAAGTTCCTACTACCAAAATACCATTTGGTTTTATGCTTTTTTGAACTGTTTCGAGATAGGTAGTTATTTCCTGTTCGTTTGTCAAAAAATGAAATGCTGCCCTATCGTGCCAAAAGTCATATAATTCTGAGGGGTTAAAATTAGCTGCATCCGCTACTATCCATTTCACTCTATTTGCTCTAATACCCAAGCGAAGTTTGGCCCGTTCCAGAGCATTTTTAGAAATATCAAGTACCGTGATATCCTGATAACCCAAATCGAGTAAATAGTCAACCAAAAAACTATCACCACCACCAATATCTATTATTTTGGCAGTCAACGGTACATTATTTTCGTTGAAAAAATTCAATGAAGTTTCAGGACTAGGCTGAAACCAACTTACATCTTTAAGTTCTGTCGTTTGGTAAATCGTTTCCCAGTGTTTTTTTCGGTCAAAGTTTTCCATTATCTATTTCAAGGTGCAAAGTTATTTATACAAATCAATTGGATAGATAACAACTTCAAAGTTTAGAATTTTTTATTCGCAAAAAGAAAGAAATTAATATTTCACCTCCAATCCTCTTTCTTTATTCTATAAATATAAACATTAAGGTCAAGCCAATTCGTTTGTTTTTCTCTTACCAAACCGTTTTTTTCGGCCACCTGTTGCGATCTGATATTATTAATATTGATGATTGAAATAATAGAATTGCTTAAGTTGTTTTTAAAGGCATAATCAATAAAAAGTTTGGCAGCTTCGGGCGCAAAACCTTGACCCCAAAATCTTTTAAAAATATGATACCCTACTTGAATTTCAGTTTCCCTATCCACTTCCTGCATTAGCAAGCCACATTGACCAATAAACTGATTTGTTTTTTTATCAATAAGAGCTTGAAGTCCAAATTTATTTTCCTCATATCGGCTTTGTTGCCGTTTAATCCATTGGGTAGATCGTTCTTCATCCGAACCTTTAAATGCAGGGAAATATTCAACTACCTCTTTATCTTTAAAAAGAACAGTCCAAGGTAAAATGTTATCCAAAGTAAGTTTTCAGGTAATAAGGCGAGGGGTTTCAAGATTATCTTGATAAATATAGTTCATCATAAGATGGCAAATTATTTTTGCTTTACAAATATAATTTCATTGAGTAAAATCAAGGCATTAAAACCTGATTTATTATAAAAACTAAAGTTAAACTAAGAATAGGTTGATCAATAATAAAAACTTTATTCTACTTTAATCTGTTTTTCAAATGTAACTTTGCAGCCAATTATTTTTATAACAAAAACGAGTGATTGAAACCGATATATTAATAATAGGAGCCGGACCATGTGGTTTGTTCACTGTGTTTCAGGCTGGCCTTGTCCAACTTCATTGCCATCTTATAGATTCATTACCTACAGCAGGAGGACAGCTTACCGAAATTTACCCTAAAAAACCAATCTACGATATTCCAGGTTTCCCAATAGTAATGGCTGGAGATTTGGTTAAAAATCTTACAAAACAAGCTGAGCCTTTTAAGCCAGGATATACTTTGGGCGAACGGGCCGAGCATATCGAAAAAATGGAAGATGGACGCTGGAAACTTACTACTAATAAAGGTACAGAGCATTTGGCACCGGTTATAGCAATAGCCGCAGGTTTGGGTTGTTTTGAACCGCGAAAGCCTGAAATTCCAAACCTTATTGATTTTGAAGATAAGGGCGTGGATTATATTGTAAAAGACCCTGAAAAGTACAGAGATAAAAACGTTGTAATATCGGGTGGAGGAGATTCAGCATTGGATTGGACAATTTTTTTGGCAGATGTGGCTAAAAGCGTAACCTTGATTCATCGTAGAACTAGTTTTCGCGGGCATTTGGATTCGGTAAAAAAAGTAAACGATTTGGCAGCTAATGGCAAAATTAAATTAGTTCTTAATTCAGAAGTAACCGGTATTAACGGAGTCGGAAAGCTTGAAAATTTGGAAATTACAAATTTTGACAACGATGAAATTACAAAGGTTTCTGCCGATTATTTTATACCATTATTTGGACTTTCACCCAAGCTTGGACCACTAAAACATTGGAATTTAAATCTACATAAGGAATCAATAAAAGTAAATCCGCAGGATTACAGTACCAATATTCCCGGCATATATGCCATTGGTGATATTAATGATTATCCCGGAAAGTTAAGGTTGATTTTGTGTGGATTTCACGAAGCTGCACTTATGGTGCAATCGGCCCATAAGTATATTTATCCCGATAAAAACCTTGTGCTAAAATATACCACAGTAAGTGGTGTTAAAGCTTTTTAATAGAAAATGGAAGCAGTGATAAATATTAATATTACCGACCTTTTAGGAAATAAACATCAAATAAAGGTACCTACGGATATGGGCCTAAATTTAATGGAGGCTATCCGTGCCAACGATATGCAAATAAAAGCAACCTGTGGAGGAATGGCTATGTGTGCCTCATGCCATGTGGTGGTTTGCAACAGTAGGGCTTTGCCACCCATGTCGGAAGATGAAGAAGCGATGTTGGATGATGCCTTTTTATTGGATATTCCATACAGTCGCCTTAGTTGCCAGCTTAAGCTAACCCCTGAATTGGATGGGTTAGAGGTGAAGTTGGGAGAGGGGACTGGGGAGTGAATAGTTAAAAGTTAAAAACTAAAAGTTGAAAATCATTTTATACTTTTAGTTTTTAACTTAATACGCCCTTGCAAACAAAACCCTTTTCTTACTTGGCTTTCCGCTTAGTATACAAACTCCTTCTTCTAAATTATTATCTAAAGGAATGCAACGAATTGTAGCCTTAGTTTCATCTTTTATTTTTTCTTCAGTTTCAGGGGTTCCATCCCAATGGGCACTGACAAATCCACCTTTTTCTAAAGCGGCTTCAAATTCAGCCCAGGTATTTACCTCATTAATATTGCTTTGTTGGTATTTTTTGGCTTTGGTATAAATATTTGTTTGAATTTCCTCCAAAAGATTTTGAATTGTTTCGGTTAGTCCATCCATACTCAAACTCATTTTTTCTTTGGTGTCGCGACGGGCTATTTCAACCGTGTTATTTTGTAAATCTCTAGGGCCAATAGCAATCCTAACCGGAACACCTTTCAATTCATATTCGGCAAATTTCCAGCCGCTACGTTGCGTATCGCGGTCATCATATTTTACCGAAATACCTGCTTTTTTTAAAGCTTCCTGCAAAGGTTTAACTTTTTGAGAAATGGTTCCCAATTCTTCTTCGCCTTTATAAATAGGTATTATAACTACCTGAATAGGTGCTATGCTTGGCGGTAAAATCAATCCTTCATCATCGGAGTGAGCCATGATTAAAGCCCCCATTAATCGGGTACTTACTCCCCAGCTGGTGGCCCACACATATTCCTGAGTGCCTTCCTTGGTAGCAAATTTTACATCAAATGCTTTGGCAAAATTTTGCCCTAAAAAATGTGAAGTTCCCATTTGTAGGGCTTTGCCATCCTGCATCATCCCTTCAATTGTATAAGTTTCTTCGGCTCCGGCAAATCGTTCATTCGGAGTTTTTACCCCTCGGATAACCGGAATTGCTAAAAAAGTTTCGGCAAACTCGGCATACACATCTAACATACGTTCTGCTTCTTCAATCGCCTCCTGTCTAGTAGAGTGAGCAGTATGTCCTTCTTGCCATAAGAATTCAGCAGTTCTTAAAAATAGACGGGTTCGCATTTCCCATCTCACCACGTTGGCCCATTGATTAATGAGCAAAGGCAAGTCGCGGTAACTTTGAATCCAGTTTTTGTAAGTACTCCAAATAATGGCTTCTGAGGTAGGTCTAACTATCAGTTCTTCTTCCAATTTTGCGTCAGGGTCTACGATAAGTTTTCCCGGATTATTTGGGTCCGACTTTAAGCGGTAATGCGTAACTACGGCACATTCTTTAGCAAAGCCTTCGGCATTTTTTTCTTCGGCTTCAAATAAACTTTTGGGAACAAACAAAGGGAAATAGGCATTGCTGTGTCCAGTTTCTTTAAACCTTTTGTCTAATTGCTGCTGCATTTTTTCCCAAATAGCATAACCGTAAGGTTTAATAACCATGCAGCCTCTAACAGCCGAATGCTCGGCCAAATCTGCATTTACAACTAAATTGTTGTACCATTTTGAGTAATCGTCCTCCCGTTTTATTTTTTGAAATGCCATCTATTAAATTTATATTGTATCTTTGGTATAGGAATTGTTTTTATTAAAATGCAAAGTTAAAACTAAATGCATAATTAAATATTTTTATCATGAAAACACTATTACAATTAAGCGTTATTTTATTGGTTCTTGGATCCTGTAATACCTTAAAACAAAATGGAAGTAATAATTTGGGTCAGTATGATGATGTTTACTCAACCTCTAAGGATGTAAAAGAAGTTACCCCAAAACAAAGTGAACCAACTCAGGTAGATAATAGTAAATACGATACCCAAACTACCCCGGTAGAAGAACCTGTTTATAAAAAATATAAAGAAGGGGAGGCTGAAGAAATAGTTAGAGAACCTAACAGTTCTTCAAGAAATGATAATTACAATTATTCTGACAATAATGATTATAACTATGATGATGACGATGATTTTTCTTATGGGCGTTCGTTTCAACGATTGAGATATGGTGATGGCTATAGTGATGGCTATAGTGATGCATTATATAATAATTACAGACAAGGCGGTGGTTATTACAACTCTTATTACAACAACCCAACTTGGGGATGGAATAGACCCGCACGAAATCGTTTTTGGGTGGGATATAATACTTGGAACGGCTGGAATGTAGGCTATAACTATGGTTATCCTGCTTGGGGTTGGAGGACCAGCTATTATCCTTGCTACAATAATTTTTATGATCCTTGGTATGGTTACTCTGGAGGTTGGGGTTATTATTCTAATGCATATTATGGTGGAACTCCTTATGGGTACTACAATCCTTACGGTTATGGCGGTTATGGCTACGGGGGATTTAATAACGGTTATGGTGGATATTATGGCGGTTACAATAATTATAATAGTCCATGGTATCGCCCGGTGCATGTTTATTCAACCAATAATGGAGGAAACAATGGTGGAGGATATAGGCCAGATAAAGGTAAAATGACAGGACCTCGTGAAACCATAGGAAGTAATACATCTTCTAACTCACGTAAAGACCAAATTTCACCTCGTAGTAGAGGAGGAATGGTGCAGCAAGACCCTGAAGATGGTGGCACAACTTATGATCCCAAAAAAGATAAAAGAGGAGAAATGGTTGGAAATGATGGTAGTAATAATCCAAAGGATACTCGTGGTAGAATAAATGATAATAGTAAAGAAGCGACCTCTGGTGATGGAAATAAGGGAACCACAAGATCCTCTGATAATAGTAATTCAGAAAGAACTGGTAACAATAATAATGGAACCACAACAGGAACCGATGGTGACAATTCTGGTAGAAAGAGAGAAATAGATAGGAGAACAACTGTGGAAGAACGAAGCTATGAAACTCCTTCTCGTGGTAATGAAACTCCCTCTAATAGTGGAGCAACTCCAGGTACACGAGGAAAAAATACAGAAACACGCGAAAATAGAACCAGATCATATCAGCCAGATAATACTCCAAATACGACTTATGACCAACCTAAGGAGGAAAGAAAAACTAGGAGCCGAAGTTCTGAAACACCTGAAAACAGGAGCAGAGGAAATGATCAACCTTCTAATAATAATTACCAAAGGAGGGAAGAACCTAAAAATACACCTTCACCCCGTTCATATGATGGTGGCGGAAATAGAGGCGGGACGACTCCTTCAGGAAGCAATTCAGGTGGTTCTTCATCCCCATCTTCAAAAGGCAGAGGCAGATAAGTTCGATTACGATTTTAAATATTAATTAATTTATAATTATGAAAAAGTTTATAATTTCAGGCTTTATGGGATTGTTTTGTTTCCAAGCCATGGCACAAAATGACATGGATGCCATTCGTTATACCAACAAAAAATTTGGAAGTACTGCCAAGTCTATGTCAATTGCTGGGGCGGTTGGTTCATTAGGAGCCGATGTTTCTTCAGCATCAGTAAACCCAGCTGGATTGGCGCAGTATAAAAAGGGCGAGTTCAGTTTTTCGGCAGGATTTATTAATAATAAAAATGTTAGCACTTATATGGGTAATTCTGTAGCAGATAATGTTTTTAAAATGAACATACCCAATTTTGGGTTGGTGTTTGCCAATCAAACTGCTACTAAAAAAGATGAACGGGGTTGGAAAAATTACACATTTGCTATGAATATGGCCAGAGTAGCTGATTTTAATCGGGTTATTAATTTTGAAGGAATTAATACTCAAACCAGCTTAATGGATTATTTTGCAGAACGTGCCAATGGCTCAACTGTTAAACAAATTCGTGCTTCTGACGACGATTTTGATAATGGATTTTCTTCAAAAACCACAATGGCTTGGGAATCTTACCTGTTTGATTCAATAGGCGATAGAAAATATGCAGCCAATGCTAGCCCCATATTTCATAATATTAATCAAAAAGGAGTAATGCAACAAAGTGGTGGGATGAATGAATATAATTTTTCATTGGCTGGCAATTATAGCGATGTGGTTTATTTGGGAGCAACCATAAGTTATACTTCAGTTAATTTTAAAGAAACCAGAACTCATGCAGAAACAAATGACCCTGCTAATGTGAGCCCTTATTCAATGGATAATTTTACATATTCCGAAAATTTGCATACCCGTGGCGGTGGCTTTTCAGGACGATTGGGGATAATTGTTAAGCCTCATGATTATTTAAGATTTGGAGCAAGTTTGCAAACTCCGCAAATTATTAATTTAACTGATACCTACGATTTTTCAATAAATTCAACCATCCGAAATGGTACAAATTTTAATTTTGATAGCAAAAAGGGAAATTACGAATATAGTTTGCAAACCCCAGGCCGTTATACTTTAAGTGCAACTGGTATTATTGGTAAAATGGGTTTTATAAGTGCTGATATGGAAGGAGTGGATTATTCAGCCATGCGATTGAGAAGCACTGATGGAAACAATGCTATGGAAATAGCGAATGATGATATCCGTAAAAAATATACTACCGCTATTAATTATAGAGTTGGTGGCGAATTAGTTTTGGATGAATTTAGGTTAAGAGGTGGATTTGCAAGTTATGGTTCACCATTTTTGGAAAGCACTAACACTAATCAACGTTCGGATTATGTAACAGGAGGATTGGGAATAAAAGACAAAACTTGGGCATTGGATTTTGGCTTGGTTCATACTCTTGGTAAAGATGTTTTTCAACCTTATGTACTTAATGATAATAGCCGTCCCCAAGCTATAGCTGAGAATAAATTTTCAGGAAACACAATGGTTATTACCTTTACTTCAAAATTTTAAGTAAGTAATCCTTAAATATTTAATATAATTTGAAACGGGGGAAACCCCGTTTTTTATTTTACAGCAATCACAGATATTTCAACATTTGCAGCTTTGGGCAATGCTGAAACCTGAACGGTTTCACGAGCCGGGAAATCGGTTTTAAAGTAACTGCCATATACCGCATTTATTTTTGCAAAATTTCCAAGGTCGGTTACAAAAATGCTAGATTTTACAATGTTTGAGTAATCCATATTGGCGGCATTCAATATTTCGCCAAGATTTTTCATCACCTGATGAGTTTCAGCTTCAATATTGGTTTGAATCATTTGGCCGCTTGATACTTCAATGGCAATAGCTCCGGAAATATATAAAGTGTTTCCGCTCAATACGGCTTGGTTATATGGTCCAATAGGAACAGGAGCATTTGGTGTAGTGATGATAGATTTTGTCATATTTTTTTTATTAATAGTTTGACAGCTGATGAGAAGTAGAATTAATATAGGTACAATATTTTTCAAACTTTTAGTTTTTAACTTATAAATTAAGCCATTCCTCCTTCTTTCATTCTTTCAGCATTTTCAGCCAATTGAAGTTGTTCTATAATTTCCTGAATGTCGCCATTCATTACTTCGGGCAAATTATAAAGCGTCAACCCAATTCTGTGGTCTGTTACCCGGCCTTGAGGGTAATTGTAGGTTCTTATTTTAGCACTTCTGTCGCCGGTACTCACCATGGTTTTTCGTTTTCCTGCAATGGCCGCTTCGTGCTTTCTTACTTCCTCTTCATATAATTTTGACCGCAACATGTTCATCGCTTTTTCCCGGTTTTTTAACTGCGTTCGTTCTGTTTGGCAAATTACCACAACACCGGTAGGCCCATGTGTAAGTTGAACTTTGGTTTCAACTTTATTTACATTTTGTCCACCTGCTCCTCCACTTCGCGAGGTTTCCATTTTTACATCTGCAGGGTTTAAGAAAAAGTCAACTTCCTCTGCTTCTGGTAAAACGGCAACTGTTGCAGCAGATGTGTGAACCCGTCCACTGGCTTCGGTTTCGGGAACACGTTGCACACGATGCACCCCACTTTCAAATTTCATGGTTCCATAAACATCTCTTCCATTTACTTCCACCACAACTTCTTTATATCCACCGGCAGAACCTTCATTTTCATCCAGTATGGCACTTTGCCAGCCTTTCTTTTCAAAATATTTAAGATACATTCTTAAAAGGTCACCAGCAAAAATACTGGCTTCATCGCCGCCTGTTCCGCCTCTTATTTCTAAGATGGCATTTTTTGCATCTTCAGGATCTTTGGGAAGTAACATGGCTCGGGTATTTTTTTCTAATACTTCCTGTCGGGCTGTTAATTCCTCAATTTCCATTTTGGCCATATCCTTTAATTCATCATCCTTTTCGGTATTGAGAATGTGTTTGGCTTCGGCAAGATTTTTTACTAAAACGCGGTATTCCTGATATACTTCGTCCACCTCTTTTAGGTCAACGTATTCTTTATTCAGTTGTTTAAATTTTTGCATGTCCGACATCGTATCGGCACTACTTAGCAGCAGTTCTACTTCTTTAAATCGGGCGTGTATGGCTTCCAGCTTATCCAGCATAAGGCTGCAAAGATATATTAAAAGCCCTCTAACCCCCAAAGGGTGAACTAAACAAACTTATATGAATCTTGAAAGTCTTATTTTCGTAGCTGAATGAATCTATTAAAAGTAGTATTTTTAGCACTTATTTTTATTCTACTTCACAAGAAGTCTAGCGCTCAAAATATTGATTATAATGAAATACGAGATAGTTTGACTTCATTAACCTGTGGGAAGCAGGATAAAGAATTGGTTAATCGAACTGTGATAAAACTTGAAGCTTTTGATACCAATTTATTAAAGAAAAATATTCAGCAGTATTATTATGACTTGGGTTATGCCTATTATATTCAGTATGCGTTTACCAATGATACCAACCGTTTAAGAAAAAGCATTCAAACTTTAGAAAAAGCTATTAATCATAAACCGAAATATTCAGTAGCACTTTGGATGTTATCTTTAGATTATAATTTTTTGAATAACTGCCCTAAGAGTTTGTATTATTTAAACAGGCATAAAAAGGCAACATCTAAAAAGAGATGGGATAAAGAGCAGTTTTGTTTTATTGAAAAAAAATGTGGAAAATAGTGTTTTTTGATTTCCCCTTTGGGGGTTAGGGGGCTGAATATACCCCAATCTTGGCTGAATCCTGAAGATACAAGCGGTCATTTTCTAATCGAATGTTTAAAAAAGACGCGTTGTTGAAAAGGGTATTTTGATTCAGTTTATAGGAATCTTTTTCAAAAGTAGAAGGATTGTAAATGAACAAATCAGAGAAGGTAGAATAAATAAGTTTTTCTTCTTTAGTTTGAAACGATGTGAATTTTTCTAAAGGAATGGTTTTGATATAATTTCCTAAAATATCAAATACCAATAAGCGGTCGTTATTGGTTTTGAGGTAAACAAATTTTCCGTCGTCCAAAAGCATTTGAGGGGATAAAATGGTGTCGGCAATATTGGCTAAGTTAATGGATTCGGATTGTAAGTCACCTTGCTTGTCAGCTTTTTTAAGTTTAAAATTATCGGGGTCAAAAAACCAAAAGCCATTGTCGTAACTGCGGCAAACGGCTTGGATATTATTTACGCCAAGAGTTTTATAAAGGTCGGTTTCGCCACGGTAGTTTAGTATATTATCAAAATACACCAGCTTGTTTTGGTCTTTATAAAAAACATAAATTTCTAAAGGATTTCCTGCATCTATCATTGTGGCATCGCCCATTACCTTAAAATTTGCTTCGGTTAATTTCTTTCCTTTTTTATCAAATTTTTGAATATCATTTTTTAGGGTTAACACAAATACGTTTCCCAATTTATCGGTGGTAAAGAATTTAAACTGACCTTTTATTTCCGCTTCTAAACTAAATTCAGGTTTGAGATTGAATGAGCAAAAAAGAATTAAAAGGATTAAAAGTTTTTGCCACGAAAGCATAAAGTCACTAAGTTTCACAATGTACTTCGTGATTCTTTTGTGTTCCTGTGTTTTGGTGGCTAAGGTTATCATGGATTGTATTTTAACAAAGCAACATCCGTTCCATTAAACTCGGCATAGGTATAAAACTTAAACCAATCCCCCAGATTTATATAACGTGAAGTATTACCCATCGGTACATCCAAAGCTAAATGGCGATGTCCAAAAATCATATAATCGTAATGATTAGTTTGCAACACCTCTTTGCAATATTGCACCAACCATTCTTTCTCTATATCAATCTCCTCATTTTCAAATTGCATTTGCGCCAAGCGGCTTTTGGAGGAAAAATAATTGGCTATTCCAATACCTATCGAAGGATGAAGAAAAGCAAACGTGCGTTGGCACAGATCACTTCTGAATATTTTTTTCAACATTTTATAATTTTCATCGCCTTTGCCAAGTCCGTCGCCATGATGTATAAAAAATTTCTTACCATCTCGTTCAAAAATATATTCATCACTATGAATGATAGCACCAAATTCCTGTTCAAAGTACCCAAACATCCACATATCGTGATTGCCTTTAAAAAAATGGAGTTTTATTCCGCTATCCGCTAATTTGGCTAGGCAACCAAACAGACGGGTGTAGCCTTTGGGTACCACATATTTGTATTCAAACCAAAAGTCAAAAACATCACCAACCAAAAATAGTTCATCGGCATTGGGGGCAATGGATTCAAGCCACGCCACTAATTTTCGTTCACGAATTAAACTTTCCTGTGCATTAGGAATACCCAAATGAAAATCGGATGCAAAATAAAGGTTACCCACAATTGCAAACTTAATTCATTTTTGAGAGTACCAAAATAGTTTTATTTTCGCCGTTCACTTTTTATGATAAGAAAAATAAACAACCTATTCGCAGCCTTTTTAATGGCTTTTTCATTTGCATCTTGCAGCCAAGGTGGCGATGACCCTGTAAATCCAATCGTTACACCAAAAGACACTACCAACAACGGTGGTGGTGGAGGAAATAATGTAACCGGCTTAAATACCAATCCTGATTTTAGCCTTTATTTTAATGGCCAAAAAATCGAATTTTCAAAAGTTCAGGCAGATTATGGTGGCAAAACTTACTTTACAGGATTTGCCAAATCTGGTAAATTTAATTTGGATATAGCTATCCCAATGCCCAAAGGAGTAGTTGCTTCAGGTAAAGTGTTCAGTATTGAAAACGACCAATACACCGGCATAGGATTTTATATAGATGCCGATGACAAAAAATGGTACTTGGAAGGTGGAACTATTAATGTGACAAAAAATACTGCCAATACAATGTCGGGCACTTTTTCGGCCAAAGCTCTTTTGTTGGATTATACTGACCCTAACAATGCCATTCGCATGGATTCAGTAAATATAACCAATGGGGTTTTTAATAATTTGAAGGTGAAAGGGTAGATAATTATCCTTAAATGTCTTTGGCATTCCTAATGCGCCTCCAACCAATTCATCCCGTTTCCTGATTCTACGACTACCGGCACTTCCAGTTTCATAGCATTTTCCATGGCTTTAATAATTACCGGAGTTACTTCGGCCAATTCATTTTTTGGCACGTCAAATACCAATTCGTCATGCACCTGAAGTATCATTTTGGTTTCAAATTTATGTTCTCTCAATTTTTTGTCAACTTCAATCATGGCCAGTTTTATCATATCGGCAGCGCTTCCCTGTATGGGGGCATTAATGGCATTTCGCTCGGCAAAGCCAACTACCGTGCGGTTGTTGCTGGTAATATCGCGAATGTAACGGCGGCGGCCGGCAAGGGTTTGCACATACCCATGCTCGCGGCAAAAATTAATGGTATCGCTCATGTATTGCTTTATGCCAATAAATTTTTCAAAGTAATTATCAATTATTTCTTTGGCTTCGCCACGGCTTATTCCTACCCGCTGTGAAAGCCCAAAAGCTGAAATACCATAAATAATTCCAAAATTTACGGTCTTTGCTTTTCGTCGCATGTCGTTGTCCACTTGGTCTATTGGCACATTCCAAACTTTGGAAGCTGTGGCCGTGTGAATATCGATGCCCTGATTAAAAGCCTCAATCATTCCGGGGTCTTTGCTTATAGAAGCAATAATCCGTAATTCAATTTGCGAATAATCGGCACTTAGCAAAATATGGTTTTCATCCCGCGGTATAAATGCTTTACGAATTTCTTTTCCTTTTTCGGTTCGTATCGGGATATTTTGAAGGTTTGGATTGTTGCTGCTCAATCGTCCGGTGGCTGCCACCGCCTGATTGTAGGATGTGTGAACCCGCCCTGTTAAAGGGTGAATCAATAATGGCAATGCATCCACATAGGTAGATTTAAGTTTTTGCAATTGACGAAAATCTAAAACTTTTTGCGGTAAAGGATGCAAATGAACCATGGTACTCAAAACCTCTTCACCGGTTTGGTATTGACCTGTTTTGGTTTTTTTAGCTTTTGGGTCAAGTTTTAAATTATCAAAAAGAATTTCGCCTAATTGCTTGGGGCTGGCAATGTTAAATTTAACCCCGGCCAGTTCATAAATTTCCTTTTCTATTTCAAGCGAATCGTTTAGTAATTGGGTGGAAAGCTCTTTTAAAGCCGAGTTGTCAATTTTTACTCCTTCGTGTTCCATGCTTGCAAGAACCGGAACAAGTGGCATTTCTATATCGGTTAAAACTTTTTCGGTATGCTCGGCTTTAAGCATGGGCTTAAAAACTTCGCCCAATTGCCAGGTAATATCCGCATCTTCGGCAGCATATTCCTTTGCTTTTTCAATGTCTACTTCACGAAAGTTAAGTTGTTCTTTTCCTTTTTTACCAATTAGTTCGGTAATGGAAACGGGTTTGTAACCCAAATATTTTTCGGATAAAATATCCATTCCATGTTTTTGGTCGGGCTCCAATAGATAATGGGCCAGCATGGTATCAAATAATTTCCCTTTCAGTTCAATTCCATAATTGGCAAGTATGGAAAGGTCGTATTTTATGTTTTGTCCCGTTTTTTCAATGCTTTCATTTTCAAAGTAAGGTTTAAAGCGGTTCAATAATTCCTGTGCTTCTTTGCGATTTGCTGAAAAAGGAACATACCAGGCTTCCTGTTTTTTAAAAGAAACGGAAAGACCAACAATTTCGGCTACCAAAACATCTAAACCGGTAGTTTCGGTATCAAAACAAAACTGTTTGTGTTTATCAAATTCGGCTAACAATTCTTTAATCTCAGATTCTGAAGTAGCTAAATGATAGGTATGTTTTGTATCGTTAATTGTTTTAAAAATTTCATTGGAAGCTTCAATTTCATTGGCCAATATTTCAGCGGTATGGGATGGTATGGCAAACATATCCACTTGACCGTTGGCAGTAGCTTTGTCTACTTTGGTTGAGGATGCAGCAGCAGCCACAGTTTGAGTTACCGGCGTTCCTAAAACGCGTTGGGCCAGTGTTTTAAATTCCAGTTCAGTAAAAATAGCCTTTATTTTTTCCGCATCAGGGTCTTCTTTACGCAAGGCTACTTCGTCAAACTCAAGGGGAACATTGGTATTAATGGTTGCCAGTCGCTTAGATAGCAAGGCCTGTTCACTAAAATTTATAAGGTTTTCCTGCAACTTGCCCTTAAACATATGGGTGTTTTGTAAAAGGTTTTCAATGGAATCATAATCCTGAATCAGTTTTTTAGCCGTTTTTTCACCAACCCCCGGTACACCCGGAATATTATCAGCAGCATCACCCCACAATCCAAGAATATCAATAACTTGTTCCACCCGTTCTATTTCCCATTTATATAATATTTCTTTTACTCCCAATACTTCAAACGTATTGCCCATGCGAGGGGGTTTATACATAAAAATATTTTCATCCACCAATTGGCCAAAGTCTTTATCAGGGGTCATCATATAGGTTTTAAATCCTTTTTGCCCTGCTTTTTTTGCCAAAGTGCCTATTACATCATCGGCTTCATATCCATCCATATTAAACATGGGGATATTAAAAGCATCAATAATTTTAAAAATAAATGGAATATTAGAGCGTAAATCCTCTGGCATAGCCTCGCGGTGGGCTTTGTAAGCTTCAAATTCTATATGTCGTTCCGTTGGTGCGGCAGTATCAAAACTTATCCCTATATGGGTAGGTTTTTCTTTACGTAAAATATCAAGTAAGGTATTGGTAAATCCAAATGCTGCTGAAGTATTTACCCCATTGCTTGTAAGCCTAGGATTTTGGTTAAATGCAAAGTATGCCCTGTAAATAAGGGCCATACCATCCAATAAAAATAATTTTTTTTCCATAGAAATCAGATGGTAAAAGTAGGATTAATCCTTGTGGGTTTCAAGCAATTTAAGCAAAAGGTAAATAAAAAAGCGATCAAAAGAGTTTAGTCAAATGTTCGCTTTTATTTTTTTTTTAAAATATTTAGTATTTAATCAATTTAACTCTTCCTGAATTTTCTTTTTCGCCAATTTCAATAAAATATATTCCATTGCTATGGCTTGAAATATCAATAAATACTGAGTTCCCAAATACGTTGTTTTTTTGTAGTATGGTTTCACCCAAAGCGTTTATCACTTTTATTGAAGCATTATTTAAGGGTTTGACTGATGAAATAGTAAACTGGCCGTTAGCAGGATTTGGGAAAACAAAAAGAGAATTATTATAGCTGTTTTTATCAATTTGCAAATTTGTTACATCAAGGCAAACTGAGGTATCAACGCAAGTTCCTTCGGTTACTTCAACGGCATATTTACCCAAAGCTGTAGCTAAATATTCTTGATTAGTAGCTCCTGATATCTTTTGATAATTAGCACTACAATTTAACCATTGATAAAACAATCCATCGGCCAATGCCTTTAACCTCGGGCCTTTTTGTGTAACAGCTACAGTTGCATTATTAATTGTAAGATTAATTGTAATTACACTATCGCATCCTCTGCGATTGGGAATGGTATCATAGTATTTACCCGAAATGGTCCAAACATGTTTTTTGCTTGGACTCACAAATTGTTTGCACACGGTTCGGGATATTGTAGCCGAAGTTTTGGGATTAACCTTTACATCAATTAAAATAATACTGTCGCATCCTTTGGCATTAGGTATAGTGTCAAAAAATGAGTTTGAAAATGTGTAAGTATATTTTCCGCTTGGGCTTGTATATTTACCGCAGGTAACAGGACTAATTTGTACGTAAGTACTTTTGTTAACTGTTAGTTTTATCGTTATTATGCTGTCGCATCCTTTTTTATTTGGAATAGTGTCCATATATGTTCCCGAGGTAAGCCAAGTGTATTTTCCACTCACACTTTTATATTTATCACAAGCCTTTGATATAATTGTGCTTGCTGTGTTTTTACCTAGAGTTAAACTAATGGTTAAAATACTATCGCAGCCGGTGCTATTAATTATTGTATCTTTATAAGTTCCTGTATTAGTCCAGGTTCTTTTTCCACTCGGACTTGTATATTTATCACAAGCTTTTACCGATATCGAATTGGTAGTGGTTTTGCCCATTGTAAGTGTTATAGTCATTAAACTATCACATCCTTTTTTGTTGGGAATGGTATCGTAATATTTTCCTGAAGTGGTCCAAGTGTATTTTCCGCTTGGGCTTGTGTAACTAGTGCATTTGTTTAATTTAAGTAAGGAGTTTGTACTGTTTTTAATAGTTAAATTCACGGTAATAATACTATCGCATCCAGCCTTATTTCTTAATTTATCGGTATATGTTCCGGTTTTTGTCCATAAAAAACTTTTGCTTGGGCTAACAAGATAATCACACGCAGTAGGGTTGATGGTGGCATAAGAATGACTTTTGAAACTCAGGTTTATAGTCATAAAACTATCGCAACTCACAGCATTTGGAATAGTATCATAATAGGTTCCGTTTTTTGTCCAGGTAAATCTTCCACTTGGGCTTTTAAAGGTTGTACCACAAGCCACAAGGTTTACCGTTCCACTAGATTTTCCTGTATACATTAATCTGGCAACTTCTTTAGCTGTTAATGCATGGCTATAAAATCTGAACTCGTCCAATTTACCCCGAGGGGTTAATCCGGCCAAAGAATTATAACCAGATAAAATTAATGTACCAGTGCTACTTTGCGTGAAACTAGTTTGGGCCACAGTATTAACCAATTTTCCATTTAAATAGGCATAAATATTATTTGCAGCCGCATCATATACAAATGTGTTTACCGCAGCACTTGTTGAAGCTCCTCCGGTTATTAATACATCATTAAAACCTCCCCGAAGAATCCAATTTCCAGCACCTGCTACACCACCTGTAAAACATCTTAATGAGCCAGCCGTAATATCACTAAATAAATAATATAGGGTAGTAGTATTTAAAATACTATCGGTAACAAAGGATATTGTCCATGATCCTGAAGTAGCTGTCGCCCATTTAGTATCGAAATAATCGGTATTGCTTGTTCCACCTGAGCCAATCAATGCTGTACTTCCGCATGCAACTGAGCCGCCAATGCTGAGAGCTCCATTTACTGTTCCGGTAGAGGTGCCCGATGGAGGCGAGCTGGCTAAATTAGGAACAGATGAACCTGAATTGTTAAACTTGTAGTATAATACTTCAGGGGTTCCTTGCCCGAGTGAAAAATTACTAAAGTGAACACATAGAAGAACAAAAATGGATGGAAGAAGTAGATTTTTTTTCATACTTTAAAGTCATTACTTTGACAAAGTAAAGACATTAATTACAAAAAAAACAAGAAGTTTTTTAAATATAAAAAGTGATGGATGGTTTAATATTTGTCTCGGCCTTCTGATTTTAGCTGCATTTTTATTGAGCTAATATATACATTGGCCAAAAATGTATTTACATTTTCATAATAGGAAAGATTGACCAATCTGCCATACCAAAGATAAGTTTCCATGTATTTATCCTGTTGATATCCCGGACCATATGATTTTTGTAAAGAGTTTAAAATTTTTCTGCTGCCCAATGAATCTAATGCATGGACAAAAACGGTTGATAATTGACCTTTGTAAAACGTATAAACAATATCAACTTTTGCTTCTACAAATACTAGGCTATCATCTGTTTTTCTATAATAAGTAAAGTTGCTGTCCTTGGATTTTTCGAATGCTTTCATGGTAGGATAAAGCGAAAGACTATCACCAAAATGAATATCTCTAAATCCATTTTCATCGTCAAGTACGGTTATCTTTTGAGCGTTTGAAAAAAAGCTTACAAAAACAATCAAGATAAATAGAATTTTTTTCATAGTTACAAAGTTGGAGCAAAATAGATAAAAAACAAGAAATAGAGTTACGGAGTTATTAAGTTATTCAGTTATTGTGAAATTTGAGACAAAAAATTACCTTAATCTGCCAAAAAAATCCCATCGGTTAGCGCTATTTTTGCCATTCATGTCGGTCCAGTTTTTTACCGAGTATCCACTTTGGTTCATTTTATTTTGTATAGCTGCCGGAGGTGGGTATGCATTTGTGCTTTATGGCCGCGGTCATAGCATTTTATTTGATAATAATCAAAAGCTTTGGACCTGGGTAATAGCAGTAATCCGATTTTTATCTGTAAGTATAATTGCATTTTTGCTGCTCAATCCTTTGCTTAAATATATTAGCAGTGAGGTAGAAAAACCAATAATGATATTGGCTATTGATAATTCTGAATCTATCATTAATCAGGCCGATTCAGCGCTTTATCGCAAAAAATTAACTAACTTTTTTACAACCTTTCAAAACCAAATAGGTAATGAAATAAAAGTACAACCTTACCTTTTTGGTAATAAACCGGAAGTGAAAGATAAGCCTGATTTTAAAGGTAAGCAGACCGATATTTCAGCCTTGTTTGAAGAGGTGAGCAATGTGTATTCGGGCAGTAATGTGGGTGGAATGGTGCTTATAAGTGATGGGATTTATAATAAAGGAACCAATCCTGTATATGCTTCAAAAAACACAAGATTTCCAGTATTTACAGTCGGCTTGGGTGATACAATTACAAAAAAAGATTTAAAAATTTCGAATATCAGAACCAATTCAATTGCGTATTTGAACAATACATTTCCAGCAATTATTGATGTTCAGGCTGATAAATGTGCCGGACAAACTTATATGCTTTCAATTTTGAACGGCGAGAACAAAGTTTTTGAATCTCGTATAACCGCTTCTAGCGTGAGTGATTTTAAATCGGTAACTGTAGATTTAGAAGCATCAAAACCAGGTGTGATGCACTATACAGCTATCCTTACTAATTTAAATGATGAAATAACATGGCTAAATAATCGCCGTGATTTTTTTATTAAAGTAATAGATGCTCGGCAAAAAGTATTGATTGCGGCAAGAAGTCCTCATCCTGATATTTCGGCTATTAGGCAAGCTATTGAATCGAATAAAAATTACCAAGTGGAGGTGGATATGACGGGGAATCCTTCGCTAGATAAAGCGAAAGATTTTGACTTGGTAATATTGCATCAATTACCGGCCGGTAATAATAACTTGCCATTAATTGAAGGATTAAAAGTTAATAAAATTCCTTTACTTTTTGTTTTGGGTAGGCAAATAAATCTGTCATTATTCAACAGTCTGAAAGTTGGATTGATGTTTAACCAAACAGGAGGCGGGTATAATCAAACTACTGGTATAATTAATCAGGATTTTTACTTGTTTGAAACCAGTGATGCTTTAAAATCCAATCTGCCTTATTTCCCTCCGTTTTCAGTAGCATTTGGCAATTTTAGTTTTAAAGATAAATCACAGATTATGGTTTACCAGCAAATTGGAAGTGTAAAAACCGACCAACCTTTAATTTATTTTAATGACGATGATAATAACCGTTATGGTTTTTTTACAGGAGAAGGTTTTTGGCGGTGGCGATTGATTGATTTTGACCGAAATAATAACCACGATGTAAGCAATGATTTAATTTGTAAATCCATTCAATATTTAGTGGCTAGGAATGATAAACGAAAATTTAGAGTATACACTGTAGAAAATACGTTTTATGAAAATGAACCAGTTCAATTCAATGCTGAATATTATAACCAAAGTTATGAATTGGTAAATAAGGCTGAAGTGAAACTAACCTTAACCAACGAAAAGGGTAAAAATTATAACTACAATTTTAGCCGTACTACCAATGCTTATAAATTGGATGCAGGTATATTAGCTCCAGGTACTTATACCTATTTAGCCCTTGTAATTAGTGGTGGAAATAATGAAATAGCCAAAGGCTTGGTAATTGTAAAACCAATGCAATTGGAATATATTGAAACCAAAGCCAATCATGATCTATTAAAACAACTGGCTACATCCACAGGCGGAAAATTTGTGTCTTTTGAAGATTTGGATAAATTGGCAGAATTAATAAAAAAACAAGGAACAGTGAAGCCGGTAATGTATGAACAAAAAGATTACCGCGATCTGATTAACCAAAAGTGGGTATTTTTCTTAATTCTGTTTTTGATAACTGCTGAGTGGTTTATAAGGAAGAGGAATGGAGCTTATTAGAAATATGAACTATGAGTTATAAATTATGAATTGGTTTTTTGTTCTAAATAATTCCTTCCAATACCTATCAAAAAAACTAGTAGGATTTGCTTTTCTAATTTTAATAGCCTGTAATTCATTTGCCCAAACCGAAGGAGAGATTGCAGATACCTCGGTTCAAAAAGTTTGGGAATTTAAAACTACAGAAGAATTGGCTGAGACAGCTTGGTGGGCTTTGCAACAAAAAACAAAAGATGATTTTATAAGCTTAATTCCAACTTTGGCAATTTTAAAAGAAACCTTTGATAGTCTTGAAATAAAGAACAATCCACAAGTAATACGGATTAAGTATAACACAATTAATTTTAGAGTTACCAAGCAGCTTAAAGTTTTGAATGCTAAGGCTAAAGCCAATAAATTAAAGTTTAAAACCTGTGAAAAAGATAAAGTAAAAATAGAAGAGGGAAAGGACGAAAAAGAGAATGCTTTTGCCTACATCACCTTATTTTGCCATAAATCAAAACGGGAGTTTACTATAAAATTTGTAGCCCTTCAGCTTAATAATAACTGGTATATAGTGGATGAATTGAAACTTGAATTTCCAGAAGATAATCCCTATTACAAGCCGCCTCTAAAAAGTCCCGTGAAGATTAAGAGAAAATAGAATTGCCAATCAATTCCAAATTCCTAATTAAAATTAAACCAAGTCAGTTAAACTTAATTCTAAAGCTTTATTTGATAAACCCGTGTGTTTAGGGTTAAATTGGTGAACCCGCATCAAAGCACTTTTTATGATTGTAGAAGAGTCTTTTAATATAGCAACATCATTAACTTCAGCTTCTTGTTTCATTAGGTAAGCAAATACACGAGCCATTCCGCAGTTGGCAATAAAATCAGGAATAACAGCCATGTTTTCATCTGCCAATCGGCTTATTTTTCCCATAAAAATTTCTTCATCTGCAAATGGAACATTTGCTCCGCAACTTATCACTTCCATGCCACCTTCTATCATTTGTATTACATTCTGTTCGGTTACCAATCGGGAAGCTGCAGCGGGTATAAAAATTTCGGCTCCAAGGCTCCAAATCTGTTCGTTTGCTTCCTCAAAGGATATTAGATTATCCGAAACCAAAGTGTGCCCTTTTTTGTTTAAAAACAATGCATTCACTTCTTCAAAAGTCATTCCTTGTTTATTTATTAAACCATGAGTTCGATCAAGAATACCAACTATAAGTACTCCGTTTTTACTCAAATACCAAGCGGCAGTCGCGGCCACATTTCCCCAGCCTTGAATGATGGCCATTTTACCTTTCATTAAGCCGCCCCAAATTTCATAATAGTGGCGAACCGCTTCGGCTACTCCCCATCCGGTAATCATATCCGAAATATTATAGCCACGATTTACATCGGGTGAAAAACGTTCATCGGTTATTTTTAAACTTACTCCAGCTTGCAAACGGCTGATAGATTTGAGTTTTTCATCAGGCGAATAATTTTTTAAATGCCCATTAACAGTTCCTTCTTGTGGGTGAAGTAAACCTAATTCAGCAGTAATTGGAATCACCTCATGAATTTCATCTACATTCAAATCGCCTCCGGTTCCATAATAATGTTTCAATAGAGGGTAAACCGCCTTATACCAGCGTTGCAAAACTCCTTTTTTACGAGGGTCACTTGGGTCAAAATTTATGCCGGATTTGGCACCACCAATTGGAGGCCCAGCAATTGTAAATTTTACTTCCATGGTTTTGGCCAATGAAACTACTTCATGTTTATTAAGTCCTTTCCTCATTCGGGTTCCACCGCCGGCTGAGCCGCCACGCAATGAATTGATAACTACCCAACCTTCCGCTTCTGTTTCCGAGTCTTTCCACTCAAATACAATTTCAGGTTGTTTATGTTCAAATTTTTTTAATAAAGAAGTCATTTTTTTAGATATTTAGTATAGAGATTTTAAGTACAGAGATATGAGACTTTGAAAAATGAGATTATTGAGTATTTATTAGTTAGAAATAAAAACTTTGGTAAATAATATATTTATCAAAGTCACATTTCTCATATCTCTGTACTCATATCTCAAAATCTATTTAAACCAACTTAGAAAAATCACCGTGCAATGAACCACTCACTGAATCTGAATCAGCACCGGTGAAACTTGCTAAAACATTGGGTTGGTTTTGAATTCTTAATACACCCATAAGTGCAAAAACTAAGGCTTCTTTATAATTTATAAGTTGATTATCGGGCACTACAATCTCGGCATCAGTGTTCGATTTAATATAATCAATAAGCACAGGATTTAGAACTCCGCCACCTGTTGCTAATACTTTTATTTTTGATGAATCACCATCGGCCAAATCATCTATGTTTTGACCTATCTGACCGGCAATATGATCTACCAAAGTTTTCATTTTATCTTGCTTTTCTATTTTGCATTCACGCACGATACCCCAAAAATTTTGGTTTATCCACTCGCGGCCTAATGATTTAGGGTAAGCCTCATTATAGTAACCTATATTATTTAGGTTAGCCAAAAGGTCATAATCTATTTTACCGGTTTCAGCTATTTTGCCATCTTCATCAAATTCCATATCAAACTCGCGAGCAATGCGATTTAATAAAATATTGGCAGGGCAAATGTCATACGCCACATAATTTCCATTCACATTAGCAGAAATGTTGGCGAAACCTCCAATATTTAAACACATGTCATATTCACTAAATAGCAGTTTATCACCTATGCCAACTAATGGAGCCCCTTGTCCACCAAGGATTACATCCATTGCTCTAAAATTGGTAACCGATGGAATACCGGTTACAGCTGATATTGCATTTCCATCTCCGATTTGTGTCGTTAAATTATTTTCAGGTTGGTGAAAAATAGTGTGACCGTGAGACGAAATTAAATCGGCTGTAAGATTAGTTTCATGCAAAAAATCATTAATTAACAAACCAATGTACTCGCCATAATAGCGATCGGTTCTAACAAAATTATAAGCCGATTGTGAACGAAGTTTAGATAATCGTAATCTCCATTTTTCATCATAGTCTAAAGTTTTGGCCGCATTGATTTTATAATTCCATTTTCCGTTCGTTTGATTCAGGGTGCAATGAACCAGGTCAACCCCGTCCATTGATGTTCCCGACATTACTCCTATTACTTTATATTCTATCATATGTAATTGATTTTTATTTTTAATCATTTGTCATATGGAATGCCTTTTTTTGAGTTACCTCTTTTCCATGGGCATTTCATAATTTGCTTTCTGTTTTATCTTTAAAAGACAAGCCGCAAAAATAAGTTTTTACAATAATAACGGGAGAACTATTGATAGATAAAATTAGAGTAGCAAAATTAAAAAGTAGATTGTCGTTTATTATACAGGTATAAAAAATTATATACTGTAAATCAATGACTTAATATTTTAATTAATGTTTAAGTGATATTTTGTTAATTAAAATTTTGTTATTCGGTTCACTTTACATTCTTTTACAAAACTTTTAAAAAGTAAGAAACCTAAAAAAATCTAAATAGAAACGTATGAAAAAAAAATTTACTCAAGTTACAAAAAATTTAATTTATGTTTTTTCAAAATCCTTAATACTAATTTTATTCTTGATATCAGGAATTTATGTCAAGGCACAATCTCCATATTGTAATCCTGATTACAACAGCCAGAGCGGTAATTGCACAACCTACTTTATGTCGATTAATGCTGTTGAAATTTTGGATGGTTCCACCGTTGTTTATACCAAGGCCCATGCTGGAGCGCCCAATTATGGTTGTGAGGCATCTGCTGGCCAGTACACTCTTTTAAGCAGTGCACCAATGTTTACTCTTAAAACAGGTAAAACCTACTCTTTTGGGTTTACAACCGGAATTTCTTATGCCGTTGGTGTGGGTGTTTGGATTGACTTAAATGCCGATAATGACTTTGCCGATGCCGGTGAATATATTTCAACAGGCTGGTGCAGTGGTTCAGGTAATCTTAATCCAGGTGTAACCTCGCTGACCTATTTTAGTGGGGCTATCCCGTCCAGTTGTTTCTCAGGAACGACCCGTATGCGTATCCGTACTACCTACAGTTCTTGCACAGGTAATGACAATGGTTGCACTGTTTATAACTATGGTGAAGCAGAAGACTATACCATTACATTGAGCAGTGGAACTGATGACGTTGGAATTACAAGTTTAATAAATCCAAGCAATTTTTGCGGTGCAGCTTCTGATCCATTTATTGTACAAATTAAAAATCAGGGGTCAAATTCCATATCAGCGTCAATCCCAGTATCGATGACATTGTCAGGTGCCGCCTCAGGAACCTACACAAAAACTTTTACAAGAACTTTGGCTTCGTGTGCTACGGATACCATACATCTTACAACTTTAAATACCGCCGCTATGAAAGGCGCTTTAACCATTAAGTCATGGACCAAGTACTCATCAGATGCCAATCAAACGAATGATACCAATTTAACTTCGATGATTTTGTATGGAGCGCAAACGCCAATGAGCGGAACATATACTATTGGTTCTACCGGAAATTTTTCATCTATAAAAATGGCCATAGATTCTCTTAAAATAAAGGGATTGAATGGAAATGTTAATTTAGAATTACAGAATAGCTATTCAAGTGCTGGTGAATCGTTTCCAATTACTATAACAAAATTTACCAGCAATATATGTGGCTCACTCAATAATAATCCGAGATTAACAATTAGACCAGCTTCAGGAGCTACAAATCTTGTAATAGCGGGTAATAATGCTACTGCATTATTTATTATGGATAATGCCTATAAAGTAACTTTTGACGGACGTCCGGGTGGTTCTGGTACCTCAAGAGAATTGTATTTTAATAATGCAAGTACTACAGGAACAGTAATCACTATGCAAAACGATGCTATTGGAAATACAATTCGGAATTGCGTAGTTCGATCAGCAAATACCAACTCAGCAAGTGGTGCTATTTTTATAGGAGCATCTACATTGTTTTGGGGAAATGACAGTAATATGATAACGAATAATTTGTTTACTAAATCATCCCCAACTACATTTTTATATTCTGCGATTACCTCTTCTCCTACATC
This sequence comes from Chitinophaga pinensis, assembly GCA_945907065.1. Lineage (GTDB taxonomy): Bacteria > Bacteroidota > Bacteroidia > NS11-12g > UBA9320 > JABWCE01. The sequence continues at coordinate 96,764 of CAMDSC010000002.1, read as the reverse complement.
TAACCTCCTTATACAAAATGATAATATTTCGATAACAGATAATGAATTTCGTTCAATATTTAATTTTGGAATAAACGTTGTAAATTCTTTGGGTAATGGTGAAAAATGGACCATAACTAACAATAGTTTTTATGATAGTGCAACGGCCGCTGGTATGACAAGTACTAACTGGGTCGCCATTAATTTTTTGCCGGGAACTACCTCTAATTCTACTGCCAATATTATTAGCAATAATTATATAGGAGGTACTGACGTAAATTGTGGAGGGTCTTCATTCGTTAATAGCTCTACATCAGCTACTATGGCTGGTATAAGAATTACCTGTAGCCTTGGTACTCCTACTCTGGTTCAGGGTAATGTGATACAAAATATTAGTTTTACAAATACAACTCAAACCGCAACCTTTCAAGGTATAAATATTACAGGAGGATCAGCGATAGTTGGTGGAGCAGCAGGTAAGGGAAATACTATTGGGCATGCCACTACTGCAAATAGTATTTCATCACTTAGTAATAATCCTATGATTGGAATTGCTACCACATCGCCCAATGATATGATAATTAGTTATAATACTGTTGCCAATATTTTTCAGAATAATATAGGTACCACAGGTGCTGTAAGGGGGATTGTTAATTCAGGTCAATCAGCCACTACAGGATATTTGTATATTACCAACAATATTGTAAAAAGTTTAAGTACAAATTCTCGAAATGGTGGAACAACAACATCGTGTTCCGTTATTGGAATAATAACATCATCATCATCCAATAATCAATTTATCTTAGATAATATTATAGGAAACGGTTTATCTGAAGCATTAACAAATTATACCACTGCTAGCTATCCAGATATGATTGGTATTGGAAATACCAGCGGTATAACCCGTATCAAGGGAAACAAAATAAATGGCATTATAAATAATGCACCAGCTAATGGTACTGGCACCCTTGCCGCCATTATTGGCCTTTATCATACAGGTGTAGTAGGTGGCGTAATTGATAACAATGAAATAAGAAATTTAAGTGCACCTGATTCAACAGTGGCAACACAAGTTAACGGAATATATTGCACCGCCGCCACTGATATAACCAACAATATAGTTAGTGGTATTTTTTGCGCGGGTAATAATACCGGAACGGGTTCAAGTTCGGTAATAACCGGTATAAGTTTTCAAACGGCATTACCAACTACCATTAAAAATAATACGATTGAAAATTTTAATGCTACAAAAACAGCAACTACTGAAATTATTGGTATTACTACTGCATCAACCTTAACTTATATTCAAAATAACATTATTCGTAATTTAGCCTCTAAAAGTACAAGTACCAATGCTACTCTAGCTTCCATTGTAGGTATTGCAATTACCCCATCTACAGCAAACAAAAATATTACAGGTAATAAAATTTATGGGTTGTATAATTATAATACCTCAACTGCATCTACCATAAACGGTATTTATATGACGAATACTACAACGTTTGGCAATAGCTCAATAGTAAATAATAATAATATTCATAGCTTCAAAATGATTACTTCAGGAATAGGCGTTATGACAGGGATTTATGCAGGAACAGGTAATGTTACCTACCAAAATAACATGATTCGTTTGGGTATTGACTCTACAGGAAGTGCTTTTAATGGACCATATAATGTTAAAGGTATTGTTCACGCGTCTTCTTCATCCAGCAATTACTATAACAATAATATTTATTTAAGTGGGGCTTCAGCAGGAACTACTAATACTGCTTGCTTCGAGATAACTTCTTCAATCACTGCACCTGAATTTGTAAATGTTAGGAATAATATTTTTTTTAATAACATATCTAACACTAGTTCAGGTTTAAATGCAGGTATCAGAATTATTAGTAACTCAAGAATTTTTTCAAATTACAATATATTCTTTACCCCATTAACAGGAGGTGTTACAGGTATCATCAATACAACTGGTTATGCTAACTTAACTGGTTCTGGTAGTTGGAATGCTTTGTCTTTAATTGATGGTCAAAGTGCTCAAATAAATCCTAGTTTTGTTGCTCCAAATGGAACAAGTGCGACAGTTGATTTACATCTCACCTCATCAAATCCAGCTGAAGGACAAGGCGACCCAACGGTTACAGTAGTAAATGATGATTTTGATGGGCAAATTCGCTCCGGATTATCACCAAATGATGTAGGAGCTGATGCTGGAAATTTTACATTATCGGCTGATTTGATAGAACCATTAATTAATTATGTTCCTTTAGTAAATACTGTATCTACAAGTGACAGGACATTTACAGTAAATATTTATGATAATGTAGGATTACCTATTTCCTCGTCAGCCAATGCACCACGTGTATATTATAAAAAAGGTGCAGGCACTTATTATTCAGGTTCAGGTACTTTATCGTCAGGCACTCGCCAAAACGGAAATTGGAGTTTTACAATTAATGCAACTACTTTAGGTGGTTTAACGGTTAATGATGTTATAAGTTATTATATAATAGCACAAGATAGTGCAGCTAATATTATATCAAATCCTATGTATGCTATCTCAACCAATGTTAATACTATAACTACCGACCCAACAACACCCAATACCTACACTATTGTTGGTGGATTACCAACAACCATTCAAGTAGGTGCCGGTCAAACATACACAGCACTTACAACTTCAGGCGCAGCTGGCTTATTTAACGCTATAAATACATCTGGATTGCAAGGAAATACAGTGGTAGAAATAACAAGTGACTTAACCGAAACTGGGGCAATTGCATTAAATCAATGGAATGAAATAGGAGGTTCTAATTATACCTTAACTATTCGTCCATCAGCAGCCTCGCGAAGAACAGTTTCAGGAACTGGAAGTGGTTTAGTTGGTATGATTAGACTAAATGGTGCAGATCGTGTAAGAATAACGGGAATACCATCTGGTGGAAGTGCCTCAGATACTTTCTTATTTATAAAAACCACAAGTACTACTGATCCTGCAATAACTCTCTTAAAAGACGCAATTAATAATACCATAGAAAACTGCATAGTTGAAGCATCTCCTATTAGTTCGGGCAATCCATCAGCAATTTTATTAAGCGCTACTGGAGTGGTAACTGGTAATGATAATAATACCATCGCAGGATGTTATATCCGAGCTATTAATGGTACGGGAATGACTAATGGAATTGAATCGGTAGGTCAATCACCAACATTTGCATTGCCATTAATAGTAAATGATAATATAACAATACGTGATTGTAGGATTTATAATTTTACAACAAATGCTATTTCGGCAGTAGCAAATGGTGCTGGAAATAATTGGAGAATACTTAAGAATCATTTTTATAGAAGTGCCTCAACAGCAGCCGCAGCCGCTCAAACTGTAATCAATTTTACACCAGGAACAATATCTAATAATGATACTATTAGCGGAAACTTTATAGGAGGAAGCACTCCTAATGCAGGTGGTTCGGCTTATCAATTTTCTGCTTTGTCTGCATTCAATGGAATGATAATTTCAGCAGGAACTGAGGCAGGAACGGTAATTCAAAACAATACAATTAGAAATATTTTATTTACCAGCACAGGTACACTTGCTGCCTTATTTACTGGAATAAATCCTCAAGGAGGAAATACTTACGTGCGAGGAAATACGATTGGGGATTTAACTACCGCCAATAGTATTCAAACCAATGGTAATTGTGGATTAATAGGAATCAACGCTACAATAGCTCAGGAATTGGAGGTTAGTAATAACACAGTAGCCAATCTTACTGCATTGGGAGGAACTGTTTATACAAGTACTTCGGTAAGAGGTATTACTATATCAAACGGCTCAATGGCTCTTAATGTTATAGGTAATACTGTTAGAAATTTGACGGCTACCTCACGAGCGACTGGTTCTAGCACATCTTCTGCAGTTGTAGGAATAGGAGTAGGTTCAGCTGGTACTCTTCAAAATATTTTGAACAATACTATTCAAAATTTAAAAAACCTTGATAACGTTGGGGCACATTGTATGGTGGGGCTAGCAAAAATTGGCGGTGGAGTTGACAAAATTAGGGGTAATGTTGTTTCAGGGTTGCTGTCAAGTACTGCTAACGTTAACTCTAATCAAGCGGCTACAGGAATTATGGGAATTATAATGCAATCGAGCACCGGTAATTCAGAATGTTCAAACAATAAAATTTCTGATTTAAAATATGTTAGCGCTACACCAACGAGTGTTCAAATTATTGGTTTGTTAGTTAATTCAGGTACAGGTGGTTCAATTCTTTCAAATAATACTATTTCAAGTATAAATTCAATGAGTATATCAACAGGTACTACTTCAAGTGCTGCCATCATTGGATTGAGTTATTCAGCAAGTTCTACATTTATGAATGTATCCAGAAATATTATTCATTCTTTAAATCATAATAATACAACTACAGCAAATGCGGTGAATGTTATCGGTCTTTTCTTTTCAGGAACTACTGTGGCAACCCCTACAGTTATTTCCCGCAACTTTGTGCATAGTTTAAAAGTGAGTGGAACAGGTGCATCAGGTATATACGGTATATACAATAATCAGGGTTATGCAACCTACGAAAACAATATGGTAAGAGTGGGAATTGATTCATCTGGAGCAGTATTCACAGGACCCTATACTGTGCATGGTATCTTTCAAAATTTTGCTAATCAGCCGTGTATGTACTACCATAATAGTGTTTATGTTGGTGGCTCCCCTTCGTCAGGTAGTTCACAAACAGGAGCATTTACTATGCCCCAAACATATTCAACAACTACAACTAGGGCTTATATAAAAAATAATATATTTTATAATGCTGTGAGCAATACTGGAAGTGCAACGGGTATTAATAATGCACTGCAGATTGGAAGTAGTAATTTAATATATTCTAATAATAATATCTTGTTTGCAAATGGCACTGGTGGAAGAACAGCAAGCACATCCATTAATTATACGAACTTAAGCGGAGCATCTAGTTGGCAATTAGCATCAGGCCTTGATTTGAAGAGCGGGAGCAGTGATCCTAAATTTATAAATGCTACAGGTAATGCATTTGCAGTAGATTTACATCTTAACAGTTCAAATCCTGCAGAAGGTAATGGAAGCATGGATGCTGATGTTACCACAACTGAAGATTTTGATGGAAACATACGATCAAGTAGAACCCCATCGGATATAGGTGCCCATTCTGGTAATTTTACCCTTTCTTCTGATATTATTGCCCCTGTAATAACATTAAATCCATTTCATAATGACGGTAATTTAAGTGGAACACGTATATTAACTAATGTTAAAATTACTGACAATGTTGGGATACCTTTAACCGGTTCAACTATGCCAAGAATTTATTTTTCTAAAGGTAAATTAGGTACATGGTATTCATCAGCTGCTACATCTTTGAGTGGAACATCAACAAATGCAACAGGAACGTTTGGAATTAATTATTCAACAATGGGAGGGGTATCTATAGGAGATACCATCAATTATTTCATAATTGCTCAAGATAATGCAGGTAATCTGATTTCGAATAATCTGTATGCTGTTGCATCTGATGTAAATACAATATCTAGTTATCCAATTGCTCCACTTAATTATAGAATAACAGCATCTTTAGCTGCAGGAACTAAGTTGAGAGTTGGAACTGGCAAAACTTATCCAACTCTTACCGGCACAGGTGGATTATTTGAATATCTAAATACAGTTTCATTAGCCGGAAATATCACTGCAGTTATTTCATCCAACACTGTTGAGCCAGGTACTGTTGCATTATCACAATTGGGTGAGAATGGTTCTGGCACCTATGGTGTAACAATTAGACCAGATTCTTTAACAACCACTGAAAGACTTATTTCAGGAAACGTAGGTTCAGGTATGATACGATTGGATGGGTCTGACCAGATCAAATTTACTGGAGTTCCAGATTTTAACGGATCATCAACTGACAAAAAACTCAGGTTCAGAAATTCAAGTAAAGCAGGTCAGGTATTTTTATTCATAAATGAGGCTGTTGACAATAGATTAAATAATTTAATAATTGAGAGTGCAAATTCTTCTACCACTGCAGGTATGATTCAATTTAGTACATCAACAAAAACAAATGGAAACAGCAGGGATACAGTATCCAATTGTGTTTTAGGGCATGATCAAACAGGCACTTTACCTTTAATTGGAGTACCTGCTATCGGTATTTATAGTTTAGGTGATGTAGGAAAAGAAAATACAGCTAATGTTATTACGGGAAATGAAATTACAAACTTTTCTCAATATGGTGTTTGGTTATCTAATGTTGGAAATGGAAATAATTGGAATGTTATAGGTAATAGTTTTTACCGAAACTTATCATTTCCGGCCTTTGCTTTTCAGTATGCAATTTATATTGAAACTCAAATCTTTTCAGGAGGCCATATTCTCTCTGGGAATTTTATCGGCGGTTCGGCTAAAAATTGTGGTGGTGCGCCATGGGTAAACAATGCTAATGTTGATTTTAGAGCTATTTCATTTACATCAGGATCATTTGTTAATCCTTCTACAATCAGCAACAATGTTATTCAAAATATCAGAAAACCTAATATTGGTACCGGTAACACATTTTTGGGAATAATATCCCAAAATCAGGTTAGTGTAAATATTTTAAATAACCTTATTGGGCACCCGACTGATATCAATTCAATTGTACTTTCAGGGGGAGCTCAACATTCTATTCTATCCCATCAGTCAAGTGGTAATTGCAATATTATTGGAAATACAGTGCAGGGAATTAATTGTCCAGTACTAGGAGTTGCTGAAAACCTTGTATGCATATTCCTTGTAAATGGCCAATGCACAGTAAGAAAGAACTTAGTTGGTTCAACAACAGTAGCTAACAGCCTACAAAATTCGGGAACCGGCAGTATTATAGGAATTCAAGGACAAATGACTTCATTAAATGCACCGACAGTATTGTTTGATAGTAATACGGTTGCAAATATGACTTCTTATGGTGTTGAATCAGGAATTACCTTGAGAGGAATTGTTTATGGAAACAATGGAACATCTATTCCTACTATCACAAACAATACTGTATTTAATTGTTCTGTTAATTCATCAAACACAGCATTAGTGCCTCCAACCGCAATAGGCGGAATAGGAATTTATGGAACTACTTTGGGTGGAACTATAGCCAATAATACAGTATATAATTTAAGAGCAAATAATACCGGTAATGGAGCTACTTGTGCTACAGGTGTTTTTTTAAATTTGGCTAATAATGTTACTATCTCTAATAACAGAATTTATGATATTATTAATTTATCAGCCAATACCAATATAAATGCGCCAGCCCTTGCTACAGGTATTTTGGTTTCAACACCACAAAATGTGGTTACAATGCGAAATAACCAAATATCACTAGGAATGGGACAAACAAATAGTCCGATGTATATAGGAATTTGGCAAGCTGTATCCGGTAACTTCCAAGTTAATTCATATTTTAATTCAATTTATATTGGCGGTACTGCCACCTCTGGAGTTCATTCATCTTTTGGATATTTAAGAGGAAATAATTATGTAACCTCTTCATACGTATCGGTTGTCAACTCTAAAAACAACATTTTTATGAATGATAGAAAGGGTGGAACAGGAAAGCATTATGCTTTTGGAAACCAAAATGTTATTACAACCTTTCAAACAGGATGGCAGCCAAATGCAAGTAATTTTAATTTGTTAAGCAACACTTCAGGCAATCCAATAGGGCTATGGAATATTTCTGATTATAATTTTAGCGATTGGAAACTTAATTCAAATTGTGATATAAACTCCTTAAATATTTCTTCTGGTACTTCAACTGGCGAAATTAATCCAGCTAATTTATTCCAAAATACTGCTATTGGTAATCTTAACTTGAAAGGAGCTAATACTGAAGCTGGAATGATTTATGGTAAAGCTATTCCAATATCAGGAATTACAACTGACTTTACAAATTTGTTGAGAAATGCCACCACTCCTACAATTGGCTCAAGCGAAGCTTTCCAAAATGATGTTGGGGTTAGTGCCATTACCTCAGTAAATAATACATGTGGAAAACCGGCAACTGCTATAACTGTAACCTTAAAGAATTTTGGCTTACAAAGTCAAAGCAATATTCCTGTGAGATTAGTAGTTAGTGGTGGAGCTACATTAAATATTTCAGAAGTATTTACTGGTCCTCTTGCTTCTAATGCAACAGCTTCATATACTTTTACTGGAACATTTAACTCGTCATTAGGTGGAACATATACCGTAAAATCATTTTCCAATTTATCGAATGAGGATGTAAGAATGAATGATTCATCAACAATTACGATGAATATGAATCCTTTACCTAAACCTACATTTACATATAGCGATACATGTGCTGGAAACGCCGTAAAGTTTGTTTCAACATCTACGGTATCAGGAGGAACAATAACAGCTAACTTATGGCGTTTTGGTGATGGAGGAACAGGAACAGGTAACTCTGTAAATCGTACTTATGCTACTGCAGGTAGCACTTATACTGTCAAAATTATTTCAACATCCAATAATGGTTGTATAGATAGCGGATCACGAGCGGTATCAATATTAACCAATCTCAATGCTGGTGTAATAGGAAGTAACCAAACCATTTGTTTTAATACAGCCCCATCATTAATTACCAACTCTTCAGCTGCATCAGGAAGTATTGGCTCATATAATTATCAGTGGCAATCTTCTACCGATAGTACAACATATACTGATATTAGTGGAGCAACTGGTATAGATTATCAACCAGGCACACTTACATCAAATAGATGGTATCGTAGATCTGTAAAAACAACTGTTGGTTGTGGGCCATCATTTAGTAATATCGTTAGAATTAAGTGTGGTGCTGTATTATCTGCAGGCACTATTGGTTCCCCCCAAACCATTTGTTTTAATGGAACAGGCTCTGCATTAAGTTTTATTACAACACCAACAGGAGCTTTTGGAACCTATACGTATCAATGGCAGCAATCAACTGATTCATCTACATGGAGTAATATCACGGGACAAACAGGAGCTACCTTTACTCCAACCAATGTTACAAGTGTAACTTATTACCGTTCACTTGTTACTTCAGGCTCATGTCCTACCGCTGGAACAAATGGTATTAAAATAAAATTATTTTCACCAATTACAGGAGGAACAATAGGAAGTGGACAAACTGTTTGTGCAGGATACACCCCAGCTGGATTTACACAAATTTCCGCTCCATCAGGAGGTCCAGGAAGTTATACATTCCAATGGCAGTCCTCTACCGATAGTATAAATTGGAATAACATAAGTGGAGCTACATCATCGAATTATTCATCACCTGCAGTTTCAGGATTAACTTATTTCCAAAGATTAGCTGGCAATACAGGTTGCCCAAATGGAACAAGTAATGCATTAAAAATAAGGACTCTTGCAAAACCAAATATTGTGTTTACGGCTTCAAACCATTGTTTTAATGATCCAATGCCTTTATCCAATACTTCAAATATATCTTCGGGTACTTTATCGTATTTGTGGAAATTTGGCGATGGTGGAACAAGTACCTCAAGTGTTCCTAATAAAACATATTCATCAAGTGGTACCTATAACGTTACCTTAGTTGGTACTAGTAACTTGGGATGTAAGGATTCTTTAACAAAATCAGTTATAGTAGCAACTACACCTTTACCTTCGTTCACTTTTGTATTAAAATGCCAAGGAGATTCTGCAATATTTACTGATAATACAGTATATGCATGCGGTGCTGGTTCAGGTCTTGTATATAGTTGGGATTTTGGTGATGGAACCAAGTCTAATGTCCAAAATGCTCGTAAACGCTATAACTCCCCAGGAACGTATAATGTTAAATTTAAAATTTCATTACCAGGAGGATTTAAAGATTCAATAACTAAAACGGTTGCATTTAATATTAAATCAACACCAAGCTTTACAGCAACAAATAATTGTTTTCCTGAAGCTACATCATTCACAAATAATTCTACCAATTATGCTTCATTGGCATGGTCGTTTGGCGATGGTACAACGAGTGCAACAACAAGTTCAACATTTACTAAAACCTATTCAGTTGCCGCTACTTATAACGCTAAGTTAGTAGCCACATCTAGTTTTGGTTGTAAAGACTCATTAGTTAAATCAATTAATGTATTTAGTAAACCAAAAGCAGTTTTTTCTGTATCCAATAATTGTATAGGAACAACCACTAACTTTAATAACTCATCGAGCGGAGCCGTTAGTTACTCTTGGAATTTTGGTGATGGTAATACTTCTTCAAATGTTAATCCAAGTAATAGCTATGCCAGTGCAAATACTTATAGTGTTAAATTGAAAGTTACCTCTAGTAATGGATGTTTAGATTCAGTAGCAAATACTGTAACCATTTATCCGAATCCTGTGGCCAACTTTACTACTGCCAATGTTTGTAATGGATTTTTAAGTACTTTTACAAATACTTCAACAGGTGCAAGTACCTATTCTTGGAATTTTGGAAATGGAAATAGTTCTACTGCAACCAATCCTACCTATACCTATCCTACAGCGGGAACTTATACTGTTTCACTAACTTCAACTTCTTCCAACGGTTGCGTTAATTCAGTTGCAAAATCATATACAGTTAATAGTTCGCCAAAAGCCTTATTTACGGGTAGTAATGCTTGTTTAGGAAATAGTATAACCTTTAATAATACAAGTACAGGAGCTTCTTTAAATACTTGGAATTTTGGTGATGCAACAACTTCAACGGTTGGTAGTCCATCAAAAACTTACACGGCTGCAGGAAATTATAATGTAAAACTTGTAGTTACTAATACTTTTGGCTGTAAAGATTCTGTTACAAATACAATTGTTATTTATGCTAAGCCTGTGCCTGCATTTACTGCAGCAAACCAATGTTTAGGCACCGCAGTAAGCTTTACAAACCAATCAACCGGCGCTAATGCTTATGTTTGGCAATTTGGTGATGGCAAATCAAGTGCTGCTACTTCACCAACGTATACTTATGCAAGCGCAAATACTTATAGCGTCAAACTTGTAGTAACTTCTGTGAACAGTTGCAAAGATTCTGTAACCAAAACAATTACAGTTTATCCTCGTCCTTCAGTTTCGTTTACTGCCGCTCCTGATCCAATTTGTCGCGGTGGATTAATGAGTTTTACTAATACAACCACAAATGGGGCAACCTATAATTGGACATTTGGTAATTCAAATACAAGCACACTTATGAATCCTACAAATATTTACAATGTGTCTGGTAATTATTCCGTAAAATTGGTATCAGTTAGCAGCAATGGTTGTAAAGATTCATTGACTAAGTCGGTTACTATTTGGCCAAGACCGGTTGCTTCATTTATTGTAAATAATGGCTGTACAAATGATAATCTTTCATTTACTAGTAACTCAACAGGTGCTGTTGGACATGAATGGACTTTTGGAGATGGAAATTCTTCAACTTCTACTAATCCTTCAAAAGGATATACGAGTCCATCAACTTATAGTGTAAAATTGATAGTAACTTCTCCTAATGGTTGTAAAGATACCACTACTAATTCGGTTACAGTGCATCCAAGAGCAGCGGTTTCCTTTACTAATCCATCCAGTTTCTGTGTAGGATTAACGGCAACGTTTACTAATACCTCATCACTTTCAGCTGGAAACATGACTAATCAATGGAAATTTGGTGATGGTAATACTAGTAGCAATACCAATCCAACCAACACCTATGCTTCAGGAGGAAATTATACAGTAAATCTTACAGTAACCACTGATAAAGGTTGTGTAAATTCAGCAACAAGTTCAGTGTTGGTTTATTCTAAACCAATTCCAAATTTCAATGCCACCAACGTTTGTGCAGGGGGGTTAGTTACATTTAACAATACATCAATTGGAGGTAGCACATATTTATGGGATTTTGGAGATGCAAGTACATCAACAATAGCATCACCTACCAAAGTATATGCAGCAGCAGGAACTTACACTGTAAAATTAACTGCAACTAATGCAAATAGCTGCTCAGAAGTAATTACAAGAACAATTACAATTTTTGCTAATCCTGTTGCTAATTTTACAGCATCGGATCGTTGTATCGGTCAATCCATAGTATTTGTTAATACTTCTACGGGGGTAAATGATGCGCAATGGCAATTTGGTGATGGAAGTAGTTCAAATAGCTTTAATCCAACTTATAACTACAGTGCATCTGGAACTTACAATGTAATATTAAATGTAAAATCTATTAATGGTTGTGTAAGCTCAGTAACCAAGGCAGTGAATGTGTTTTCTGCACCTAAAGCTTCATTTAGTGTTAATGATATTGGTCAATGTATAAATGGTAATAATTTTGTCTTTACCGATAATTCAACAATATCATCCGGAACATTCACAAGAGCTTGGGCTTTGGGTGATGGAAGTACATCAACAGCAGCAAATCCAACTAAGAATTATGCTAGCTCAGGAGCCTATAATGTGAAATTAATTGTGACAGGTAATAACGGTTGCAAAGATTCAGCAATGAGCACTATAATGGTAAGTCCAAAACCTATTGCAAACTTTAATATTAATAATAACTCACAATGTTACAACGGACATCTATTTTCGTTAAGTGATGCTTCATCAATTAGCCAAGGTTCAATCACACGTGTGTGGAATTTAGGAGACGGGTCAAGTATTGGAGGCATAAATGTTGTGAAAAACTTTACAGCTCCGGGAACGTATACATTTAGATTAAGTGTAATATCTGCTGATGGGTGTATTGATAGTATATCAAAACAAGTTACCGTTCATCCAAGTCCTATAGCCGAATTTACTCATAACAATGAAACACAATGCTTAAATGGTAATAGTTATGTTTATACCAACACTACAATTTTAGCAGGAACCTATAGCAGTTTTTGGAATTTGGGAGATGGGTCAACCATATCTACCCCAAATGCTTCAAGGTCTTATGCTGCGGCTGGCAATTATAAAGTAACACTAAATGTTACAACGCCATTCTCTTGCAAGGATTCAGCCTATTATTTTGTTAGGGTATTGCCAAATCCTTCGGCTATTACTATATCCGGACCAACTACAGCTAATAATGGAAGTACCCAAGTTTACAGCGTTGCTTCAACTCCTGGTTCTACTTATAACTGGCAGGCGGTTAATGGTGTGGTTCAAAATAATGGTACAAGTTTGATTCAAGTAAAATGGAATTTAACCGGAGCCACTGGCACAGTTACTGTAACAGAAAAAGGTGTAAATGGTTGTAATGGAAATCCTGCTAATTATAATGTTACCCTTACTCCAACTGCAGGAATAAATCCATTTACAAAAAATGCTTTTGCGGCCAACTTATATCCAAATCCAAGCACAGATAATTTTACTTTGGATGTGAGCACGGGAGATATGGTTAATATGGTTATTTATGATCAGTTAGGTCGTCAAGTAATGGAAGGTAAACGTTTTAGCTCTACAATTAGTATTGATAATCATAACCTTGCAGCTGGTATTTATCTTGTTAAACTTTCCACAGATACAGGTAAAACCACTATTTTAAGATTTGAAGTAAAGAAATAAATTGTAATCTTATACCTAATGTTAAATCCCGGGAGATATTCTTCCGGGATTTTTTTTATACAATAATTAGTAAAATTTTTATTATTAATTTTAGAACCAACCTGTTTTTCTGGATGTTCTTCTTTGCGTTCCTCCAATACCAAGCATGCCCAATAATCCTCTCGCTACTTCTCTCACTATTGTTTTTGTAACAGAACTATTGGCCACAGTTTCAAATACAGATTTTTCGTTCCTCCCATTCGAGCTTTGTTTTTCTTCTTGTGTTACATCCTCTTGTCTTTTTTTAGCTTCATCCAATTCATTAAGCTTGGCGTTCAATAATTCATAAGCACTTTCACGGTCGATGGATTTATTATACTTGTCTATTATTTTTGATTTCGAAATCAAATATTGTTGCTCTTTTTCTGCAATCACATCCATTCGGGTGCTTGGCGGACTCATCAGGCAATGAACCAAACTAGTAGGAATCCCATTTTCATTTAAAACCGTTATCAACGCTTCACCAATTCCTAATTGAGTAATGATATCTTCTGTTTTATAATACTCAGAAAGAGGATAATTTTCAGCTGCAATTTTTATAGCTTTTCTGTCTTTGGCAGTAAAAGCTCTTAAAGCATGTTGAATTTTCATGCCCAATTGGGCCAAAACCGATTCAGGAATATCATCCGGATTTTGGGTTATAAAAAAATGCCAACCCCTTTGATTCGTATAAGCTTAATAATAGTTTCAATTTAATCAAGTAATGCATTGGAGGCTTCATTAAAAATAAGATGGGCTTCATCGATAAAAATAACCAATTCAGGTTGTTCAATATCCCCTTTTTTAGGTAAGCTTTCATAAATTTCATCTAAAAGACTCAGCATAAAAGTGCTAAATAATCTTGGTTTTCCTTGAATATCTGTGAGTCTTAAAACGTTTATGTAACCATATCCATTATCGTCAAGTCTTAGTAAGTCATCCACATCAAATGTAGGTTCAACAAAAAAAGCATCAGCACCTTGTTCCTCCAAAGCTATTAAATTTCTAAGAATAGCTCCAACTGAGGAGGTACTAATCAATCCGTATTCTTTTTCGGTTTCTTCTTTTCCCTCATTGCTCAAAAATTGAAGGGTTTTTCTAAAGTCTTTAATATCTAAAAGCGGAAGTTTATTATCATCTGCATATTTAAAAACTAATGAAACTACCCCGCCTTAGGTATCGTTAAGTTCCAGCATTTTACTTAGTAATACCGGTCCAAATTCACTAATTGTAGCTTTTAATTTTACACCCGGCTCATCTGAAATTGATAACAATTCCTCAGGGCATTGGCGTGGTTTCCAATCTTCACCAATAATTTTATACGATCTTCTATTTTTGGATTTAAGGTTCCTGGCTGCGAAATTCCGCTCAAATCTCCTTTAATGTCCATTACCAAAGCTGGCACACCGTTCAATGATAATTTTTCAGTTATCATTTGCAGTGTTTTAGTTTTTCCGGTTCCTGTGGCTCCGGCAATTAATCCATGCCAATTAAAGGTTTGCAAAGGTGCTTTTACCAAGCTGTTTTCATTAGGTATACCATCTAAAACGGATGCACCTAAAACTATGGAATTACCCTTGAAACTTTATGAGGTATTTATTTCGGTAAGAAAATTTTCTTTATTTGACATTGTAAATAATTTAACAACAAACCAAGGTGTTTACAACGAAATTGTCAAGGCAATATAACGAATGAGTATATTTGCAGCGAAGATAATGGTTACACCAATTGTAATAATAATCGTTTCATTAGCCATGGCGGCCTTTTTTTCAGGGCTTGAAATTGCTTTTGTATCGGCTAATAAATTAAGAATTGAGCTTAAAAGCAAACAAGGAAGTTCATGGGCTGCATTGGTTTCTGATTATTATAAATCCCCTTCTAGGTTTATAAGCACCATATTGGTGGCTTATAATGTGGTATTGGTTATTTATGGTATTTTTATTGGAAAACAATTAAACGATTTTTTAACTCCTTTTCATTATTCTAGAGTAGCAAATTTGCTTATAAGTACTATTATTAGTACGATAATAGTTTTGTTTACAGCTGATTTTTTGCCAAAGGCATTGTTTAGAATAAACCCAAATTTTATTCTTTCAATTTTTATTTACCCTTTTCAATTATTCTATTATTTGCTTTGGCCAATTGTTCAGTTTACTATATGGATGTCAAAAAAAATATTGAGAATGCTTACATCTCAAGTGTTTGTAGAAACAGCCCCAGCATTTACCAAAGTTGATTTAGGCCATTTTATTTCAGAAACATTGCAAGACAATAGAAAAAGCGAGGTAGATGCTGAGATTTTAAAAAATGCTTTGGATTTTAGTACAGTAAAAGTGAGAGATTGTATTGTGCCAAGAACCGACCTTGTAGCATTAGAAGTAGGTGAAAGCATGGAAAGTCTTCAACATTTATTTCTAGAATCGCACCATTCCAAAATATTGGTTTATCGCGATTCTATTGATAATATTATTGGGTATGCCCATCAGATTGATATGTTTAAAAAACCGAAATCTATCAAATCTATTTTAATGCCAATTCTTATTACCAATGAAAGCCGCTCGGCTCAACAAATGCTAAATGAGTTTGTAAAAAAGCGTAAAAGTATAGCTCTAGTTGTGGATGAATTTGGCGGAACGGCAGGTATCATTACTGTAGAAGATATTATGGAAGAAATATTGGGTGAGATTGACGATGAGCACGATGATGATAACCATATTACCGAAAAACAAATTGCTGAAAATGAATTTGAGTTATCGGCTTCATTGGAAGTGGATTATTTAAATGAGAAATACGCTTTTAATATTCCTGATGGCGATTATGAAACCCTTGCAGGCTATATAATTGCTGAGCATGGCAGTATTCCTTCGGAAGGAGAAACCTTAAATATTCAACGCTTTAAAGTTAAAATATTGAAATTTGATGAAGCCCGAATTGATTTGGTAAGGCTGGTGGTGAATGAGGAGTAATTAAATTAATCAGGGTTAGCTAATCCATTTGTTAAATAGTTTAACCTTTAAAAAACAGAATTATGGAAAATCTACCTTTATTCCTCAGCATTGTTTTTGGACTAACAACTCTACTCACTGTTTTATTTTTTTATAAAGCAGCCAATTCTTCACGGATTGTTTTACTTCTTCTTTTGGGATGGCTGTTGTTGCATGGTGTAATAAGTGTATCAGGATTTTATACGGTTACTAATAATATGCCGCCAAGGTTAGCGTTAGCTGTTACCCCAATGTTTATTGGTATTGCACTTTTATTTATCACTGCTAACGGAAAAGTTTTTATTGATAAGCTGGATGCTAAAACATTGACATTTCTTCATGTGATTCGAATTCCTGTTGAATTAGTTTTGTTTGGACTTTTTTTGGAAGGTAAAATTCCGGAGTTGATGACTTTTGAAGGCCGAAATTTTGATATAATAGCAGGTATTACAGCTCCATTTGTTTGGTATTTCGGGTTTGTAAAAAACAAACTTTCACCCAAAATAATTCTGATTTGGAATTTTATTTGTCTTGGGCTTTTATTGAATATTGTTATTAATGCTATTCTTTCAGCCCCTTTTCCAATTCAGCAATTTGCTTTTGACCAGCCTAATATTGCTGTTTTATATTTCCCGTTTGTGTGGTTGCCTGGCTGCGTGGTTCCTTTAGTTTTCCTGTCACATTTGGTAGTAATTAGGAGGTTGATTAGGAATTAGGAATTTCCAAAAATTAACCCCCAAATCTCCCTTTAGAAAAAATTCGTATTCCGCTGTCTTTGTTTCGGCGATATTCCTTTTGTTCTTCTTCAGGTAAATGATAAATCGTATTACATTCATCCGAACAGCATCCATCATATTTTTCAGCACATATAGGGCATTGTAAAAAAAGCAAGTTACAGCCAACATTTTTGCAGTTTACATGAGTGTCCCACGAAGTTCCGCATTGGTGACAATGGGCGATAATATCCTCGGTAATTCGTTCACCAAGCCGCTCGTCAAACACAAAATTTTTGCCTATAAATTTATTTGGAAGTGATTGTTCTTTAGCATCCTTGGCATATTTTATAATGCCGCCTTCCAATTGATACACATCTTTAAACCCATTGTGTTTAAGCCATGCACTGGCTTTTTCACAGCGAATTCCTCCGGTACAATACATCACCACCGGTTGGTCTTTTTTATCGGCCAATAAATCCACTACATAATCCAATTCTTCCTTAAATGTATCTACATCCGGAATTATTGCATTTTCAAAATGCCCAACCTCACTTTCGTAATGGTTGCGCATGTCTACCAAAATAGTTTCGGGTTCTGATATTTTTTTATTGAAATCCTCCGCTGACAAATGCTGCCCATAATCCCACGAATTAAAATCGGGGTCGTTCAGGCCGTCAGCTACAATTTTTGGCCTTACTTTTATTCCCAATTTTATAAACGATTTTCCATTGTCCTCCACAGCTATATTTAGCCTCACACCTTCTAAAAAAGTTATCTGAAAAAGAGTTTCCTTAAAAAGTTGAAGGTTAGATGTAGGTACACTTATCTGTGCATTTATACCTTCTTTGGCTACATATATTCTTCCAAGTACCCCAATAGGGTCAAGGGATAAATACATATGATCACGAAATATTTGTGGATTGCCAATAGGCCAATATTTGTAAAAAGAAATAGTAGTTCGCGGCTCAGCCGATTGCAGAATTTGTTGTTTTAAAATGTCTTTGTTTACCTTGTTATGCAATTTCATGTTACACTAAGGGGATTAGGGTGCAAAGATAATAATTTGGAAATTTGAAAATGAAAAATCTTGAAGTTATTCGGGGGTGAGGAGATTGCATCCCCTCACATCGCTGTTATCATATCTTCCCAAAACTTCAAACGAACCATCTTGGGAAACTCTCCCCAAATCGGAGGTGCTAATAAAACAACAACTCTCAATATTGGCTAAGTCAATAATTTTTAAAGTGCCAGTCTTGCCAGTTTTTTCTAACCCCAATGGGTCCGTGGTTTGGCCAATACTTATCTTCATCCAAGGTGGACAGTTAAATATCCCATCCTTAATTGAATACGCTTGTGATAAAAGCTCCGTCATCCCATATTCGGAAGCAATTTGGTTTACATTTAGTTTTTGCTTTAAAAAATTGTGAAGTTCTGGCCGTGTTATTTCTTTTCGCCGACCTTTCATTCCGCCGGTTTCCATAATAGTAACACCTGATAAATCCAAAGAAAACTGTTCTGCAAAATCAAGAAGGGCAAAACTAACTCCGAGCAAAATTATTTTTCGTCCCAGTTTTTTGTCCTCATTTAAATCATCCGTCAATTTTGCAAAATTATTTAAATAAAAACCACCCGAACCTGATATTTTTAATAGTTTCTCAGCCATATAAACCAATGAAGAACCGCTTCTTTCCATGTATGAAGGTAATAAAAAACGAAATGTATAGTCTTTGATATTGCCAAATTGAAATTCAAAACTTTTGGTAAAAGCAGTATGATAAAGATTAATATCTGGTAAATAATGGCGACTTGCTCCTTGGCCGGTGGTTGAGCTGCTTGAAAAAAAAGGAGTCTTGTCGTTAATAGGATTGCAACTTACAGCATGATTTTTAAAAAAATCAATTGGTAAATAAGGAATATCTTCAATATCTAAAATGTATTCAAGCCGTTTATTAATTAACTTTAAAAATTTAGAATAAACGGGATTATATTTGGCCTGGTAATAAAATATTTCCAAAGCCAGTTCGTTAAAATTGGTATTGGTTGCTAAAAAAACTCTCTGTTTGAAACTATTATTCAATATATCAGTACTATTAATGTTGCTTTCTTTTGGGTGCAATACCGATCCAGTTGAATCAGAAATGCCTGAAATAGGTTTTGAATCGGTAACAGTTTACAAAAATATACAGGGAAAGGATAGTATGTTAGTTTTATCAATAAATTATAAAGATGGTGATGGAGATTTGGGTTTATCAGTTGGAGATACATTTCCTCCTTTTAATTTTGGTAGCGATGGCTTTTATAATCTTTTAGTTGGCTATAAAATTAAGAAAAATAATGTTTGGCAAAGTATTCTCGTTCCAGGTAGTTCAGATACTTTACAATTTAATCAACGATTTCAAAGATTGAACTTAAGTGATAAGAAAAAAATGGTTTCCGGTAATTTAGATCTAAGAATACCTGCATCACCATACCCAGGAGTATTTCCGGATACTATAAAATTTATAAGTCAAATGATAGACAGAAAACTGCATAGAAGCAATGTGGTAGAAAGCAACGAAATTAAATTGAAACACTAACTGTCCATAATTAAAGTCAAAGTGCAGTTGTTTAATTTAGGTAATATTTTTTTTGAAGCCCCTGAAAAATATGTATGTTTGCCGCTTATTTTACGTTATATGTTTTTTAGGCTGACAAATTGTAAGCATGTTTAACTATAAATTAGAAATAAAAATGAAACTAAAAATTCACGAATTCCAATCAAAATTGAAAAGTAGTATGGGTAAAGCAGGATTTCAAAAGCTAGTATTAACATTAGTCTTTATGGTAATGATACCCTTTGCTAATTATGCGCAAAAGTTTGCATATGTTGATACAGAGTACATTTTATCCTTATTGCCCGATTATAAATCGGCTCAAAAGAAACTGAATGAAATAGCTGAAACATGGCAAAAGGAGGTAGATGAAAAATATGAAGGGATTGATAAAATGTATAAAGAATATCAAGCTGAAAAGATTCTTTTGACGCCAGATCAGCAAAAACAGCGTGAGGATGAAATAATCAATAAGGAAAAAGAAGCCAAAAAATTTCAACAAGATAAATTTGGATATGAAGGTGAATTATTTAAAAAACGTCAGGAATTAGTAAAGCCTATTCAAGACAAGGTTTTTGAAACCATACAAAAAATAGCGAAGGAGGATGCTTTGGATTTTATTTTTGACAAATCAAGTGATATGACTATGCTTTTTAGCAATGCCAAATATGATAAAAGCGACAACATTCTTACTTTACTTGGTGTAGCGCCATCAAAGGAAGAAAAGGAAAAAGTTAAAGAGAAGCAAAAAACCGATTTACCTCCATCTTCCGACGGATTACCACCAAGACGATAAAATAACAAATAAATATAAATAACAAATAAATGAAACGATTAATTTTAACAGTATTTACAGCCATTGCCTTATGTTTTGGAGCTAGTGCACAAAGCAAAATTGCTCATATCAATTCTTCGGAACTTATGAATGCAATGCCTGAGATGAAAGATTTTGAAAAAAAGCTAAAAGATTATGAAGGAGTACTTCGTAATCAATTGGAAACCATGCAAACCGAACTTCAAACTAAGTATCAAGAGTATGTGGCTGATACCATTTCTCCACCTGTAGTAATGGAGGTTAAGAAAAGTAAATTAGAAGCTTTGCAGGCCGATATCCAGCAGTTTAGCCAAACCGCTGAGCAGGATATGCAAAAGAAGAAAGAAGAACTTTATATGCCTATTTATAAAAAGGCTAAAACTGCAATTAATGATGTAGCTAAAGCCAAGGGCTTTGATTATGTTTTAGATAGTTCGGAAGGATTAGGCGTATTGGTAACCAATAGTGCAAATGATCTTATGAATGATGTGAAAAAGAAATTATTGATAAACTAATTTTATATAAAATTTTATTTTTGAAAAACTCCGGTGTAATTAAATACCGGAGTTTTTTTTATAAAAGAATATTCGAAAAATAAATCCCTTACCTATTTTCGTAAGCCACAAATTAAAGCTGAAATTATTAATCAAAAATCTAAAATATTAACGCCTGGCCCAATCGGAGTTTTTGATTCGGGCTATGGCGGCCTTACTATTCTAAAGGAATTGGTAAATAAACTGCCCCAATATGATTACATATATTTAGGAGATAATGCTCGTTCGCCTTATGGCAATCGTTCCTTTGAAACGGTAACACATTATACACAACAATGCGTTCAGGAATTGTTTGATATGGGATGCAACCTTGTTGTATTAGCCTGTAATACTGCATCTGCAAAGGCGTTGCGTTCTATCCAGCAAAATCATTTGCCTATAGTAGCACCTGATAAAAGGGTGTTAGGCGTAATACGGCCAACCACAGAAATTGTAGGAAATTATACAACAACAGGGCATGTGGGAGTTCTTGGAACTTCAGGCACAGTAGCTTCGGATTCCTATCCAATTGAAATTTTAAAGTTTTTTCCACAGATTAAGGTGTTTCAACAAGCTTGCCCAATGTGGGTACCATTGGTAGAAAACAATCAATTTAATAATGAAGGAGCTGATTATTTTATTAAAAAATATTTGGATGAGTTATTTAAGCAATCATCAGAAATAGATACCTTAGTTTTGGGTTGCACTCATTATCCAATGCTGTTAAAAAAGATAAAACAGTTTTTACCATCCAATATTAAAATTATATCGCAAGATGCAATTGTTGCAGATAGCTTAAAAGATTATTTATCAAGGCATCCTGAAATAAAGGAAGCCTGTGAAACCAATTCAACAAGAACTTTTTATACCACAGATGATACACAAACTTTTAATACAATGGCAGGATTGTTTTTTGGAAATAAAGTAGAATCAAACCATATTGAGATAAAGTGAGTATTGGTAAGGTAAAGGTGGTTTTTGATGCTTGCACTAATCCCGTTAATAAACCGCATCAATACCTTTAGTCAATTAAATAACGAAGTTTATCGAAGGAGTATTATTTTCGAATTGGATTTTAGAACGAAGTTATGGCAAGTGATAAAATAAATATTTTAGTAATTGATGATTTGCATCCTTGCTTTTTTGAGCAGAGCGGGTTGCAAAAATTTGATATTACTTATTTGCCAGCTATTAATCCGGCCGATGTTCCTTTGGCTTTAACCAATAAACAAATCCTTATTGTAAGAAGTAAAGTTTTTGTAAATAGTGAACTTTGCCAATTTGCTAATGACTTACAACTTGTGGCCCGAGCAGGTTCAGGAGTTGATAATTTAGATACCGAATGGTTGGATAAAAAAGAAATAGCTTATATAAATACAGCCGAAGCTAACAGTCAGGCTGTGGCCGAGCATACCTTGGGAATGTTATTAAGCCTGCTGGCTAATATTACAAAATCTGACAAAGAAGTAAGGAGCCAAAAATGGGATAGAGAAGGAAACTGTGGCGATCAATTGGAAGGGAAAACCGTTGGGATAATTGGATATGGAAATACCGGAAGCCGGTTTGCAAAAGTATTAGGCGGTTTTGGAGTTCAAATTTTGGCTTATGATAAATATAAATCAGGTTTTGGAAATGCACAGATAAAAGAAACCGATATGAATGAAATTTTTCAGAATGCAGATATAGTTTCACTTCATATACCTTTAACATCGGAAACAAAATATTTAGTAGATAAAAATTTTATTAATAATTTTTCAAAGCCGTTCCGTTTATTAAATCACTCACGTGGAATGATAGTAAAAACAGCAGATGTGCTGGAAGCTTTGGAAACAAAAAAAATCATTGGCTTTGCAGCCGATGTGCTCGAAAACGAACGAATTAACCAACTTAATAATTTAGAAACGGCCGAATTTGAAAAATTAAGGTCATTATCAAATGTAGTATTAACACCACACATCGGTGGCTGGACACGCCAATCTTATCAAAAGATTTCGGAAAGTTTGGCCACTAAAATTAAAGAATTTTACAACCTTTCGTCCCACCTTGAAAAAGGATTTAAAGAAGAGCAAAAATTCCCTTGATTATTTAGTTTAAAAAAGCAATTATTGAAGTTTGGTAAAAAAATCGTTAAACCCTTGTTAAATAATAGATAAAAGATAAAAAAATTATGAGTTTAAAACACTACTTAAGCATTCTAGTACTAATTCTCTTGTCAGGTTTGGGCTACTCTCAATCTAATTACGGTGAGATAAGAGGAAAAGTTACAGACAAAAAAACCCGTTCAGCTCTTGACTATGCCACTGTGGTGGTAAAAAAAGAAGGAATAGTAAAAGCTTCAACCTCAAGCGATGATAATGGAAATTATTTTATTAAAGGAATTGATCCGGGTGAATATGATATTGAGGTAAGTTATGTTGGCTATACCAAATATATGGCTGAGGGAATAACTGTAAATAGTAGCAAAATAACCTTTTGGAATATTGAATTATCGGTAGCTAGTGAAGATGGTAAAGATTTAGGCACAGTAGATGTTATCCGATATAGAAAAAAATTGGTGGAAGAAGATGCCAATAAGAATACCCTTACATCAAAAGATCTTTTAAAATTACCACAAAGAGGTTTAGGTGCTATTGCTAATACTTCTTCGGGTGTAAACTCTTCGGGTGGTGGGATTTCATTTTTGGGTAACAGAACAGATGGAACCCGTTTATTTGTAGACGGTGTAGCGGTTATAGGTAGTTCAGCAATGCCAACAATTGGTCAGGAACAAATTGACCTTATACAAAGTGGTGTACCTGCCATGTTTGGTGACCTTACAGGAGGAGCAATAAATATTACAACTAAAGGCCCTAGCAGAAGAAGGTCTCAATATTATGAATATGTTACTTCCAGTCTTTTTGACAAGTGGCATTACAATACTTTAGAATTAGCTTATTCAGGTCCTTTAAAAATTATTAATAAAGGCGGTGGAGATAAAGAAAGAGTGCTTTTTGGTTATAATATTTCAGGCCATTTAGAATACCAAAAAGATGCAAGTCCAACTGTTCTTGGTTCATGGACTGTGAAAGAGGATGTTCTTAATAATATTAAAGAAAATCCTTTAACTGCTAATCCAAATGGAGGAGGTTTTATTACCACTTCATCTTTTTTAACTCAAAACGATTTGGTACTTAATAAAGCCCGTCAAAATGTTCCATTGTATGCAGGAGTTTTAAACGCAAAATTTGAATATACCCCTTCTAAAACATCTGTTTTAACACTTTTTGCTACCGGGGCTGTTCAGCAATCAAAAGGCTATAGCTATACTTCATCATTATTAAATTATGATGAATACTCTACAAACAGCAATCAAACTTACCGTGGATATTTAAGATATACTCAAAAAATAGGGTATCAAAGTGGTGATAAGAAAGAAAAAGATGCTAAGAAGCCTTTAGTTTCAGATGCATTTTATTCCATTCGTGCCGATTATCAAACTAGTATTGGTAAAAGCCAGCATAGTATGCATCAAGATAATGTTTTTGATTATGGATATATTGGTAAATTCACACATTTTAGAGCTCCTGTATACGAATATAAAGAAGGAGCACAGAAATTTATTGTTGATAATAATGGTAAAATGGATACGGTAGTTCGTCAGGGGTATTTAGAACTTACGGGATTTAGAGATACAATGATTACTTATCAGGCCAGTGATAAAAATGTATTGAGAAGCAGATATACAGAAAATGCCTTTGATTATTTTAAGAATACATATGGATTAAATGGTGCACCAAGCGATGGAGCAATTGCTACATTTAATGGTTTGCTAAATGGATATTCTTTACCAACCACTTATTCATTATGGGCTAATCCGGGTAGTTTATTGGCTGGTTATAGTAAAAGCCAACAAGAAAGAATTTCAGCATATGCTGTTGGTGAGGCTTCAATTAATACAGGTAAGAATAAAGAAAATAAGCACGATATCCAGTTCGGTATGACCTATGAACAAAATATATTAAGTTCTTATGGTTTAAGCGCCAATAGTCTTTGGATATTAATGCCACAAATAGCCAATAGGCATATTGTCAGTTTAGATCAACTGAAACAAGGGGATTACATTTTAAATAGTATTCAATCGTATGATAAGGATGGAAGATTTTTGGATACAGTAAAATATAAGGTAAGAGTAGATGCCGACCAACAATCAACATTTGATAAAAATTTAAGAGCTAAATTAATAGCAAAAGGAGCAGTAGATGCATATGGAAATAAAATTACAGAGACATCATTTATAGATGTAAATTCTTTATCACCACAAGATTTAAATCTTAATATGTTTAGTGCTGATGATTTAAATAATAAAAATAATCAATATGTGAGTTATTCAGGATACGATTATTTAGGAAATAGAACCCGCAAAAAATTCAGTATAAATGACTTCCTTAATGATAAACAAAATCGCAGTATTGGTTCATTTGCGCCAATATACAGTGCAGCTTGGTTGCAAGATAAATTTGCAATAAAAGATATGATTTTTAGAGTTGGGGTAAGGGTAGAAAGATATGATGCAAATCAATCAACTTTAAAAGATCCATATTCACTTTATCCAATTAAAACAGTTGGAGAACTAGATAATATTGAGCAAATAAATAAAAACAACCCTATTCCAGATAATATTAAAGATGATTACTCAGTATATGTAACTAATCAGAATAATCCAATTATATTAGGTTATAGAAAAGATAATACTTGGTATGATGCCCAAGGTGTAGAAGTTGCAAATCCTGAAATACTTGCACAACAAACTTCAAAAAATATTATACAACCTTACCTTGTTGATGCAAATAATAAGAATATTGTAAAAGAAGCTTTTAAAGATTATCAACCACAAGTCAATATCTTGCCACGTGTTTGGTTTTCGTTTCCAATTAATAAGGAAGCACTTTTCTTTGCTAATTATGATGTATTAACCCAGCGGCCTACTGATGGTGCTACATTTACACCAATTAGTTCTTATTATTTCCTTGAATCTGACCAAAGCAGATTTTTGCCAAATGCAGCTTTAAAGCCACGTATTAAAACTATGTATGAGTTGGGTTACAAACAGAAATTGAATGACGTTTCCTCTATTAGTTTAATAATGTCTTATTCAGAAATACGAAATGATTTTGGACAATATCGCTATAGTCAAGCATATCCTGTATCTTATACAAGCTATGCCAACATTGATTTTTCAACCAACAAAGCATTCAGAGCTGAATATCAGTATAGAGGTTTAAAAAATTTCCAAATGTCAGCAAACTACACTTTATTATTTGCTGATGGAACAGGTTCTAATATAAATTCACAAGGCGCATTATTGCAAGCCAATCAACCCAATCTTCGTTCACTTTACCCTTTAGATGTTGATTTCCGTCATAATTTTAATACCACATTTAGTTATGGATATCAAGGCGGTAAAGAATATAATGGGCCAGTATGGTTTGGCAAAAGGATATTTGCAAATTCAGATGCAAGCTTTATTGTTGTAGCTCGTTCAGGTGCACCATATACAGCCAATTTAAGCCCTACCGCCACCGCCCTATCAGCCTTAGGAACGGTAACTCGTAGTCAAATAAAGGGAAATCCTTATGGTTCAAGAATGCCTTGGCAGTTAAAGGCTGATGTGAATTTCCAACACTATCATGAATTTAAGAAGAAACAAATTAAGGAAGATAGAATTAATGTAACAGGAATGACTGTGTTTTTTACCGTTCAAAATCTTTTCAATAGTAAAATTATTAATGGTGTTTATGCTTTCTCTGGTTTGCCTAACGATGATGGATATTTAAGCTCACCTGAAGGTCAGCAAAAAATTTCACAAGAAGTAAGTCAGCAATCATTTATTGATTTATATAATATCAGTGTAAATAATCCATTTAACTATGCTGCACCAAGATTGATGCGTTTAGGAGTAAGATTCACGCTTTAATAACAAACTGATTAGAAACATATGAAACCTAAATATTTCGAATACCATAATTTTAAAAATAATAGAATGAATAAAACAATTAAATTTATACTGTTTTCATTATTTGCTTTAGGAATGGCAACTAACCTTATTGCAAAAGAAAACATCGGAGAAAAACTTGTAAAGCCTGTAGTTCCGCCCCATAAGCTAATGAAATTTGCAGCATCCTGCGATCCTTCTACTGCTAGTGCCGACTTGGATGTGAACAATGTGCGAACAAAGATTTTGAACGGTGGTGATATGTGGTGGGATCTCTCCAATCCAAAATATGAGATACCCAAAATTGCTACCAATGTAAACACCGTGAGAAAACATTCTTTGTTTTCAGGAGCTATATGGGTGGGAGGTTATGATGGTAAAGGAGGATCTGGTGCGTTAAAACTTGCTGCTATGACCTACAGACAAGGAGGTTCCGACTTTTGGCCAGGACCACTTGACAATCAATCCAACACCGATGAAGTGACTTGTAAGAAATGGGATAATATTTATAAAGTATTAAAATCTGAAATTTTAGAACATCGTAGTAATATTTTAAGCGGGGTCCCAACCTTATCTGAGAATATTGCAGGTTGGCCAGGTAATTCTAGTATTACAATGCCACCAATGGCACCTTACTATGATGCTAATAAAAATGGAACGTATGATCCTATTAGTGGAGATTTTCCTGTATTACAAAATGAGTGCAGAGGTAAAAAAGTTACAGATTTTCCATCAACGAAGGAAGATGAAGTGAAAAATTTAATAGATGGGCAACCTACAGAAATGCTCTATTTTGTTTATAACGATAAGGGAAATAATCATGCTGAATCAGGAGCATTGCCTATTGGATTGGAATTACATACTACTGCATTTGCATATGCATCAAATGATGAAATAAATAATATGACATTTTATACCACTCGAATTGTAAATCGTGGAGCAAGTACACTTTATGATACTTATTTTGGAGAGTGGGTAGATGCTGACTTAGGAAATTATAAAGATGACTATGTAGGATGCGATGTTGGAAGAAGTTTAGGATTTGCCTATAACGGTGATGATAACGATGAAGGTATATTAGGTTATGGTTTAAATCCACCTTCAGTTGGTGTTGATTTTTTTGAAGGACCTAAAAAGGATACAACCATTAATGGACGAGATACTACTTTCGAATTAGGAATGAGTAAATTTGTTTACTATGATAATGATTTTACTGATTTTGGAAACCCTCAGCGCCCCATTCATTATTATTATTATTTAACCGGTAGATGGAAAAATGGTAAATGTATGACCAATGATGGAAAAAGCGGTCGTACAGGAACAAACTGTACCAATTACTTATTTCCATTTGATACAGACCCTAAAGTTACGGGAAACTGGAATGAACGTTCCGCTGGAAATCCAGCAGCCGACAGACGTTTTATGCAAACCAGCGGACCATTTACCCTAAAGTCTGGAGCATTTAATAAACTTACCGTAGGTATTGTATGGGCAAGGGCAAGTACCGGTGGTGCCGAAGGTTCTTTGGCATTATTAAAATTAGCCAGTGATAAAGCACAAACATTATTTAATAATTGTTTTGTTCCATTACTAGGCCCCGAAGCTGTTATTACAACAGTTCAGGAATTAGACAATGAATTAATATTAATGTTGGGTAATACTAAGAATGTTGAAGGATTTAGTAAAACAGTACTTGATGCAAACCAAAAACCACAAGTTTATAAATTTGAAGGATATCGTATATTCCAATGTAAAGATGGAAGTGCTGGTCCTGGAGATTTAGAAGATGCAGAAAAGGTTCGTGAAATTTTTATTTGCGATTTAAAGAACAACGTTATTCGCTTGGTAAATAAACCTTGTGATGTAACCTTAGGGCAAGCATTACCAAAATTAATGATAGATGCACCAAATAAAGGATTAGTACATTCATTATCGATTAAAGAAGATGCCTTTGCAACCGGTTCTAATAAATCTTTAGTGAATTTTAAAACATATTATTATATGATTTTCCCTTATTCTGCGGCTCCTTTAAGTACGGAGGATCAATACCTCCTTGGGCAATTGCCAGAAAAGGGTGCAATATTAGTTGCATCACCTCGAAATACTGAACCTCGCTTAGGTGGAGCTAAATTAAATACAAGCTATGGTGGTGGCCCACGCATAAAAAGAATTGAAGGAAGTGGAAATGGAGGTAATATTATTGATTTAACTCCTGAAACGGAATTTGAAATTGTTAGTGCCCCGCCCTATAAAGTTCTTAATCCTGTTTATGAAGTAGGTAAAGGACCAGTAAAGATTTCCATAGTTGATCCATTAAAAGTTCCAAAAGGAGATTTTGAACTTGTACTTATTGAATTGAAAGATTCAATAAATTTGAGCGGAACCGCTTCTGCAATTCGCAAACGTGAAGCAGGAGTTAAAGGGCATGTTACCAGATGGATTCTTATTAAGAAAAATGAAGGAGGAATTCCTGATACAATTTTTTCTGATGAAAAGATAAATATACATAACGAGCAAATAATTACAAAAGGTAATAAATGGCAATTTGCATCAAAAAGAACAGATACCGCTTGGTATAAAGAACCTGCAAAACTTGCCGATTGGGGAATGGCAGTATCCATTGATCAAGTATTAGACCCTGGAAATCCAGATATTGATGAAACAAATGGTTCATTAGGTTGTGAAGTTATTTTTGCCGATAAAGGAAAAGAGTGGCTTTCAGGTATGAGAGATATTGATGGTGTACCTTTTTGGAATTGGTTACACTCTGGTACCAATGGCAAAGCAGATCAATTTAAAGATCCTACAGAAAATGATTATGCTATAAATGGAAATGCAATAGACCCATTTGAAAGTTATGAAAAATTATGGGAAGGTCGCGTTGGGCCATATCGTTTAGCCTCTCGTTTTACAAGTAATGCAGGTGCCAAATTTGGTGCCACTCAAATACAAGGTGTCGCTTTTGATGGCACCCCTACTAATAGCCAATGGGGATTAAACCAATTATCGAGTATTGAATTTGTTATTACACCAGATCAAAAGAAATGGACCCGTTCTTGTGTGCTTGAAATGAGTGATGACAATATATTAAGTGAAGGGGCAAATAAGAAATTTAATTTAAGAGCTCATGCTTCGTTAAATATAGATGGAACAGAAATACCTGGAGAAACTGGTCGCAGTTGGTTTCCTGGATATGCTATAAATGTAGAAACCGGAGAACGATTGAATATTGTCTTTGGTGAAGATTCTCGTCAATACTCAAACAATGGTCGTGATATGAAATGGAATCCAACTTCAGATGCAGGTTTTTATGCAAATGGTGGAACAGGAATAATTGCCAATGGTGGTCGTCATTATATTTATTTAATGGGCTCATATCAAGGAATTGTTCCTTCTCAGCAGCCATTATTGCCAATTTATGATCAAGGACAAGCCTATTATGATATACTTAAAGCAGCAGATAATTTGATGACTGAAACTGCCAGAACCACTATTATAAATAAAGTGATGTATCAGTGTATGTATGTTATACCGACATATATGGCTACTGGTTATAAAATGAAGGAAGTAAATGGAATGCCAGTGCCTGAAACTGAAGTGCGATTTAAAATTAGGGTTAAAAAACCGTATAGATTTTATAATACCATAGCTAATACTTTAAATTTTGATAATCCACGGTACGAGTTTAATACCAATGAAGTATTTACCGAAGTTGCACCGAAACATGGAATAAAAGCATTAGATATGATAAACGTAGTTCCTAATCCATATTATGCATATTCTGATTATGAAAATACCTCTATTGAAAACACAGTGAAGTTTACCAATTTACCTATGAGATGTGATATTTCAATTTATACTATTGATGGCACTCTAGTTAGAAGGATTAAAAAAGATGATCAATCAACGGATGTATTGTGGGATATGAAAAATGATGCCAAAGTGCCAATAGCCAGTGGTGTGTATCTTATTCATGTGAATGCTCCTGGGCTTGGTGAAAAGGTAATTAAATGGATGGGTGTGATGCGCGAATTAGATTTGGATTCCTTTTAAAAAGATTAAAATATTCATAAAATATGGAACCAAAAATTAGCGAATTCAAAAGTTTTAAAAATAGAATAATGAGTAAATTAAGAATTGTAAATATAATAGCCCTTGGATTGATAAGTGTTACTTCCTTTGCCGGAAACCCTGACAGAGGTGGGCAGGCCAGTGCAAATCAACTTGTAATAAACGGTTGGGCTCGTTCATCAGGTTTAGGTTGGGCTTCACAAAGCAGTATAAAAGGAATTGAATCCATGTATATGAATATTGGAGGATTGGTGAATACTCCCAAAACTGATATTGCTTTTGCCAGAACAAGTTGGTTATCAGGTTCAGGTGTTAACATAAGCAGTTTTGGTTTTGCTCAAAATCTAGGGAATGATAATGCTCTAGGATTATCCATAAGTTCTATTGATCTTGGCGATATACCTATCACTACCGTGCAACAACCAAATGGAGGACTGGGGAATTTTTCGCCACGTTTAACTAATATTGGTTTAGGATATGGCCGGAAATTTACAGAACGAATTACAGGGGGTGTTTTGTTAAGAGTATATTCTGAAAATGCTTCCAATTTAAAAGCTCAGGGTGTTGCCATTGATGCTGGTATTCAATATAAAACAAGTTGGAAAACAGCAGACGATACTCATTTTGGCGTATCAATAAAAAATATTGGACCGGATGTTAAGTATTCAGGAGATGGTATTTCTATTAAAAGACTTAATCCGAAAGATAATCAGGAAGCTACAGTTAATCAACGGATAGCTAAGTATAATATTCCTGCATTAATTAATATTGGGGGTGCCCATGATATTAAACTTGATAAGAATGAAGAAACTAATTTTCATACTCTATCACTTGCAGCTAATTTTACTTACAATGCCTTTTCATTAAATCAAACCACATTTGGTGCTGAATATATATACAAAAGTATGTTTATGGTTCGTGCCGGTTATGCTTACGAAAAAGGTATTATGAGTTACGATACTCGTCGCACGGCCAGTACAGGATTAATGGGAGGGGTAACTTTTGAATTGCCATATGGAAAAGATGGCAATCGCTTTGCCTTAGATTATTCATATCGCGATACTCGTCCTTTTTCAGGTACTCATTCTATTGGTTTAAAAATGTCACTAGGAAATCAAAGTGAATAATAATTTTAGTAGTACTAAAGTTAGGACTTAAAAACAAAGAAATTATATTTGTAGCGTTGCATCAACCGAATACGGTTGGTGCAACTTTATTTTTATATCACATTAAATAGAATTTTAAATATTATGGCTATAAATTACATGACCAAGGAAGGATACGATGCCTTAGTGAAAGAAATAGAACAATTGGAAAAAGTGGAAAGACGTCGTATTAGTGGGCAGATAGCAGAAGCAAAGGAAAAAGGTGACCTTTCGGAAAATGCAGAATACGATGCTGCCAAAGAAGCTCAGGGAATGCTTGAAATGAAAATAGCCAAACTTAAAAATATATTAGGAGATAGTAGAATATTGGATGAAACTAAAGTAGATTTAAGTAAAGTAGGAATATTAACCAAGGTTACTGTACTAAATAAAAAAACAAATTCGAGCGTTAATTATACAATTGTTTCTGAAAAAGAAGCCGATCTTAAATTGGGAAAAATTTCAGTTAAATCACCAATAGCTATGGGGCTTATGGGTAAAAAAATTGGAGACCATGTTGAAGTAATGGTGCCTGCTGGAACCATAAATTTTGAAATACTTGATATTTCTGTAGTTTAAATTTTGTTTTCTATAACTCTAACTTTTAATAATGGCCAGTATCTTTAGTAAAATAATAAGCGGTGAAATTCCTTGTCATAAAGTAGCCGAAGATTCGAATCATTTGGCCTTCTTAGATATCAGCCCATTAAAGCAAGGACATGTATTGGTAATACCAAAGATACCTATAGACTATATTTTTGATATGGCGCCTGATGACTACACTTCACTAAATTTATTTGCACAAAAAGTAGCCAAAGGAATAAAATCTGCCATCGATTGTAAAAAAATTGGGGTTGTGGTCATAGGTCTTGAGGTGCCTCATGCTCATATTCATTTAATTCCAATAAGTTCGGTTTCTGATATTGATTTTTCGAAAGAAAAAATGAAACCAACCAATGAAGAACTTATGGCAACCGCTGATATGATTAAAAAGTATCTATAGTAAAGTTCTAAGAGTATCTATTTTTTTTTCGGTTTCCTGCCATTCGGCTTCAGCCACGCTATTTGCCGTAATTCCTGCTCCTGCATAAAATTTTATTAAATCATTACTAATTTTGGCGCAACGCAGATTTACCCAAAATGAAAAATCTCTATTTTTATAAATAGGTCCTAAAAATCCTGAGTAAAATTCCCTGTCTAGATTTTCATTTTGTTTAATAAAATTAGATGCCTGCATTAATGGTGTGCCACAAACTGCAGGTGTTGGATGAATCTCATTAATTATATCAATTGGTTTTGTGGTATTAAATCGTATTTCATTTATCAAATGTTTAAGATTTCCGGTATTGAGTTCTCTAACCTCGGAAACTTCGATATTCTCAGTTTCAAAATTAATTAGCTTGTCAACTATATAATTTTTTACTAGCAGTTGCTCATCTAGTTCCTTGTTGCTAAACTTTATCCCTTCATTTAATTGTTTGGTTCCGGCAAGGGCATACGTCAAAAATAAATTGTTTTCTTTTTTTAGAAATACTTCAGGTGTAGCTCCAATCCAGATTTCATTTTCAATAGATAAGCAGTAAACAAAGGCATTGGGATATTGATTGCAAAGCTTTTCAAAAAATAGATTGAGATTGAAATTAGGAGGTAATTTTTGAATAAAGGAATGAGCCAAAACTGCTTTTTTGAAATCCCCGTTCTTTATTTGATCAATCGCTTTAGTAACTATTGCAAGATAATTTTTATGATTATCATGAAAATTTAGCTGGGTTTCATTTTTTAATAATGGAGGAAATTTGAAGTCAGTGGTTTTATTTATCTCACCTTTTATTAAATAGCCAAATTGATTTTTATTATAAGGAAGAAAAATAAATCCTTCTTCTGATAAATCCGTTTCTGAAATCTTACTAATTTGAGGATTTTCAATGGTAAAAATTTCTTTTTTGCCGGGAAGTTTCCAATAGATAAAAAAAGTATTTGTCATTACTTACTTTGTTTTATCAATTACAGCCATTGTTAATCGGGAAATGCAAATTAGCTTTTCATTTTCATCCGTTATTTTTATTTCCCAAACATGGGTTCGGTTTCCAAGATGTAAAGGAATGGCTTTGCCATATACAAATCCAGAATTGCTAGATTTAATATGATTTCCGTTAATATCTAATCCTACACATAATTTGTCCTCACTTACTGAAATATTAGCGGCCAAGCTTCCCGCAGCCTCAGCCAGAGCCATACTAGCCCCACCATCCAATTGCCCCGAAGGCTGAATTGTTCTATAATCTACCGGCATTTTCATTATTAAATAATGATTTCCAATTTCGGTAACTTCCATGCCTAAATGTGATGCAAGAGTATTTTGAAGCTGCATATTTAATGCCTCAAGTGTTATATTTTTGTGATTGTAAAACATGCCATCTAATTTAACTACAAAAAAAACAATTTACTTGATACGACATGGAGAAACTGAATATAATAAACGAGGAATTATTCAGGGCAGTGGGATAAATTCAGATTTAAATGATAAAGGAAAGCATCAAGCACAGCTATTTTATATGGCTTACAAGCATATTCCTTTTGATAAAATTTATATTTCAGAGTTAAATAGAACTTATCAAAGTGTTGCTCCTTTTATTGAAGATAAATTTGTTTATGAAAAATTAGGGGGACTTAACGAAATAAATTGGGGAATAATGGAAGGTGCTATTCCCAATAACCTTAACCAATTGCACTATCATCAAATGATTGAGGATTGGAAAGCCGGATATTTGGACAAAGCCATTGAGAAGGGTGAAACGCCCATGCAAATGTATAATCGTCAAAAATTGGCACTCGAAAAAATAATGGCTGCCGACAATGAAAATATAATATTGGTATGCATGCACGGCCGTGCTATCCGAAGTTTTTTATGCCTTTTATTGAATCAACCATTAAGTAAAATGGAAGAATTTTATCATACCAATTTATGCCTTTACGTTTTGGAACACCTAGGTAATGGAAGGTTTGAAATAACTACTGAAAATTCGACGGAACATCTTTGGTAATTCTACATATACCCAAAAGGTACTTTTGATTTTTTATTACCATCACATCCTCGTTTGCTTTTTGTAGCAGAGCAGGAGTCGAGGAATAATAGAATTCCTAACGCTAAAACGATTATTTTTATAAATTTTAGACCTTGCATAATATTAGTTAACTGTTATTTAATGGTTTTGGTATATTTATTATTCAAAGTTACATATTTATTTTTTGAAAACCTCGCCAAAATCGGTCAGGCATTTCTCCTTTTGACGCAATAAGATAATCATTATACGAACATGGAACCAATACACTGTGGTCTCCATAATTATTTGGATATGGAATTTCCATCCACCAACGGTCGCTTAATTTGCTTTTGAAAAATACTGCTTCTGGTTGCCCTTCACCCAATGTGCAGCGGTATTTTAAAAAATCTTGATGCATTACAGGGTTATCATTTTTACGATTGTAATAGCCATCTACAAAATACCAAGCCATTTGCGAAGCTAACTTTGCAGATTGGCGGTATTCGTCATAATCAGGATTCAGTTCATAAATTCCAAAGGTTTTCACCTTATCGGCCACGCCTGAATACCATGCAATTTGACATGCTTCTTCTCCCGAAAATCCATTTGGGTTTCCATTGGCATGGCCCGGGGCGTCGGCTTGTTTTATAGCCGACATATTAAATGTAATCATATCTGCATTGCGAATCATAGGTTCAGCATCCGTCATATCTTTTTTTAATGGCCCTAAGCGGTTGGCTTCAAAAAAAAGTTTTTGAATAACACTTAGGCTATCATCTTCTACCAAATAAGTTTGAAATCCTAGTACGTTAATATTAAAAAGAAAATTGGGCTGATAAGTGCAAATTTTTCGCAGGTAAGTTTCATTTTTTAAATCAAAGTCAGCGCTTACACATACATATTCCAGGTTTTTGCAAATTTTTTCATTAGCTGTATATTGGCCAAATGCCAGTTCTATACTTCCTCCTAATATTATAGGAATAATATTTTCTTTTAGTAGAGTTTCGATAACTATTCTAAGAGCTGTTAAACTATCTTCGAAGGTGTCGCCAGCATTTATATTTCCAAGGTCACTTAGTCGAAGTCTGGTATTTTGACGAATGAGTTTATAAAATTCATCTCGAATAGTATCGGGTGCCAGCTTGCAACTTTCGTTTCCTGTTGAATTTCGGCCATCATTTATTCCAATAATGGCAATATCCGTTTCAGCAAAATCTGGTATTTCAGTTTCATAAAAACACGTAAGATGGCCAATGGAAGTTTCTTTCCAGCTTGCTGTTTTTGGTAAATATGGGGTTAAAAATTCTTTAAGCATGAGTGGATTTCATGAACTAATTTAGCAAAGTTAAATTATAAGTATTGCAACCCATTTTTGTTACCGGCGCCACAGGCTTTTTAGGAGCCCATTTAGTATGTGCATTACTGCAAAAGGGTTACCTCGTGGAGGCTCTTAAGCGGCCTCAATCTTCTTTGAATGAGTTTACTTTTATATCAGGCCTTTATTTTGGACAGGACCAAAGTTTGGTGGTAAAAAATTTAAAATGGGTAGATGGTGATATCACTGAATACGACAGCATCGAGGAGATGTTACAAAAAGACCAAACGGTTTACCATTGTGCTGCTTTGGTTTCTTTTCATCAAGCCGAACGTGAAAAATTATTTTTAATAAATATAAAGGGAACTGAAAATATTGTAAATGCCTGCCTTGCTAAAGATTGTAAAAAACTGGTGTATGCAAGCAGCACAGCCGCCATTGGTCAGGCTGAGGACAATTTAATAACTAATGAAACCAACCAATGGGATGAAAAAGAATATCCTTCCAATTATTCGATAAGTAAATATTATGCCGAGTTGGAAGTATGGCGAGGAATAGAAGAAGGATTAGATGCTGTAATTGTTAATCCCTCGATGATAATAGGGCCATGTGATTGGCGCAAAGCAACTGGACGTTTTTTTAGTAATGGGTATAAAAATTTTCCTTTTTATACTAATGGAAGTAATGCCTTTGTATATGTAAAGGACGTGGCGAAAGCTATGATATTGCTGGCTGAAAGCTCTGTATCACAGGAGCGTTTTCTTTTGGTAAGTGAAAATATAATGCTTCGCGATTTTATGAATACTATCGCAGATGCCTTCGGAAAAAAACGTCCCTTTATAAAAGTTAATCCAATGATGGCTGAAATAGCATGGCGTTGTTTTTGTTTGGTAAGGTTTGTTTCAGGAACAAAGGGACTTATTACTAAAGAATCTGCTGTTAGCAGTTTTAAAACAGTTCAGTATTCTAATCAAAAAATTAAAGATGCATTGGCGTTTGAGTTTACACCAATTAAAATTGCTATAGAGGAAACCGTGGCAAGTTATATCAAGAATTAATGATTGTATAAGGCAATTAATTGTTTGTGTATTGCATTACTAATAGTTTAAGATACTTATAAAATAATTAGTATTTTTAGCAACCAAGTATGGATAAAAACACTATTTTTTTCAGTTATGCTAGAACAGACTCAAACTTTGTTTTAAATTAGCAAAAGAGGTGCAAATGTTTGGCTTGACCAATTAGATATTAAGCCAGCTAGTCGCTAGGATGCATCTATTGAAACAGCACTTGAATCTGCCTCAACCCTAATTGTAGTGTTATCTAATGAGTCGGTAAATTCTAATAATGTAATGGATGAGGTTTCATTTGCTCTCGAAAAGACAAAATCAGTAATTCCAATATTGCTGAATGATTTTAATACGCCATTTAGGTTAAAGCGTTTGCAACATATAGATTTTAAAGATGCCTACAAGGATGGGTTAAGTGAATTGTTAGAAGTATTAAACCAACACTTAGTCATTGAAACTGCTGTTGAAAAAGACACTGGACCGATTTATAATGAAAAGTCAAGCGTAGCAAAAAATAATACTTCAGCTTTTAAATCTTTAAAAACTAGAAAGTGGTTTATAATAGGAGGACTGGCTATTTTAATATTTATAGTATTTATTTTTCAATATTTAAATTAAAAACAGTCCCCAAATGAAAAAAGCAGCAAATGATACTGCTCTGAGTTTTGCGTCAATTGCAGAAGCACAACCAACTGAAAACCCTATTGCAGAATCGAATGTCGATGCAGCTCAGCCAGTAACTCTAAGCATTGGACAAAAATATCAAGGTGGTATTATTTTTTATCTTGATGGTACCCAAACAAACGGTTTAATTGCTGCAGAAGAAGATCAAGGACATTATCCATGGTCATTTTATTATACTTTTACTGGAGCCACAAGCTCTGATTTTGGGTCAGGCAAGCAAAATACAGAGGCTATAATTAATAGCGAAGGTGAAGGACAGTATGCTGCTAGAATATGTTATAATCTTGAATTAAATGGATATGATGATTGGTATTTAGGTAGTAGAAATGAAATGTTAATTCTATATCAAAATAGACAAAAATTTGGTAATTTTTTAAAAGATTTATACTGGCATTCGATCGGTGCAGATGGTGTATATGCAGGTTATCAAGATTTTAACACTGGAAACTCCGGTAGTTATGTAAAAACTTCCCCTGCCTATATAAGAGCCATTAGATCTTTTTAATTATAATTTTAAGGACAAAAATATTTAAAGACAAATGTGTAATTTTAGGTTTTAGGGTTATTTTAATTTTTCATAACTATATTAGTCCATCATCAATTTGCCTTTAACAACTAAACCATCCTTTGTTTTTATGTGATAGATATAAACGCCTGAATTTAAATTAAGATTCAACTCCGTTTTATTATCTATCAGTTCAGAATCATAAATCAATAAACCTAAAAGGTTATAAATAGTGATTTCCTGAAGCTGACTGTTCGTATTTTGTAGGATTATTTTTCCATGACTTGGATTTGGAAAAAGAATCATTTCAGGAATTTCAGAATTGGCAATACCCGCAGATTTGCAATATTCATAAGCTCCAATATCCAGAGTTCCTGAACTGCATCGTGCCGCGGTATTATTGGAATGGATATATTCTTTTACCGGACTTAATGAAAACGAATTGGCAGTGCCCGGATTTTTTCCTTTATTAATAACAGCAGTGCTTGCCGCAGTAATATGAAAATCATAATTGGCTACATTAGTAAAAGCAAACGAACTGATTGTTGCAGAAACCCGATTGTTAGAGGTATCTATACCTGAAGGGAAACTTCCTGTTACAAAACTTCCGGCTCCAGCAAGAATATTATTATAACATTTAAACAAAGTCGTTCCGGTTTGAAACGCAAAAAAACTACCATTCGTTTTATTATTAATCAGGGTATTATTGATGGCATAAACTTCATTGGGTGCAGTATTAGTAAGCCCTTCCAAACCGTAACCGATGATGTTCGAATTTTGAGATTGTGGTCCTTGTTCAATTACATTACCAATAATGTAAGCTGTTCCGCCATTTGGCAAATCAATATTGCGACTGGCATTTCCTGTGGTTTCATCACTTAATTTGTTATATAAAATAAAGTTAACATTAGCCCTGCTTTTTAGCTCATGACCAACGGAGGCATGATGCGAATAATTATATTGAAACTTTAAAGTATCAATATTGCCGATATAAAGGTTATGAGAATAGCCATCTCCGGCACCATTAAATCCAAATTCAGTGTATTCAACTAAAATAGTACATGGATTTATTTTTCCAGCCAATATTCCATTTTCATTATTATGAAAATAGCAATGGCTCACGGCCAGATTTTGTCCCTCCAGCCTTATACCGGCTCCGTTTTTATCAACCACATTGCACAGTGAAAATTCGATTGACTCAACTCTATTATTGTTTCCACCAATTACCCAAATTGCTTTTCCGCCATAAGCATTTCCATTTGCCTGAAGGTGAGCCATGCCCCCAACCCCTTTTAGAAAAAGATTATTGGCAGTCCATTTGGCTACATCCGAGTTGTAGGTTCCGGCATCTATTTCTACGGTGTCGCCAGTGGCCACCAATGTAGATACCTGACTTGGCTTTGTGTAAGTTCGTGATGAGCCTACTTTCCATGTTTTAGCAAAACCAAGTTGGCCAATTACCAATAGTAATAAAAGGTATTTATTTTTCATGTTACTTAAAATTTGATCGGTGATTAGTTTTTAATTATTTTTTTTACCACGGATTGGCTTTCATTTTTTATAGTTATAAAATAAACGCCGTTGGGTTTATCTATAAAATCAATAACTGATTGGGATGAATTGACTAAAGATGAATAAATTTTTCCTCCGGTAGGGGTAATAATTTCAATATATGAAGGTGTAAAATTGTTTTGTAAAATAGTAAGTTTTGTAATAACAGGGTTGGGGAAAATTTCAAAATCATTTGAATTAAATACTGAATGAATAGAAACTAGAACAGGAGTTGCCATAGTGTCGAGTTGCAATTTCCAACCTTTATTAATACCATATTCTGAATAGGATCCGCGATATATCCAATTATAAGTGTTTTTATTAAAATCTTTATCCCAACTGGTATTAAAAACAAATAACGTGCTGGGGGTTGTTGCACCTGTCAGTTGTCCTGTTTTAGGATAAAGATTAAGCGTGCTTATATCGGTTGTGGCAGAATTCACAAAATTTGTTGCACTGGAATAGCTTCCTGTAACATTGTGCATTGAGTCCGTAAAATTGCTAATGGCAGAAGCTGCAAAAACAGCATTGCCATAACAATATTGTTTGTAAGCGGTATTGGGAGTGTATAAACGAATTCCACCTCCACTATTAGCAGCCCAAACCGTGTTATGAAATACTTTTATATCCTGTGGACTTACCCCATTTTGAGGAGTGATATATACCGCCCTAAATCCGGACGGGTCAAAATGATTAACAAAAATATTGTTGTAAAGCATAATGTTTCCGGTTCCTTGAAATAAGGCTTCTACAGGATTATTGTAAAAAAAGTTTCCATAAATTTCATAATAATCCACTTCCCCATAACCCAAAGTAGGAAACCCTCCAACTAACAAATTAGGTCTTGCATTGCCTCCGGTAGATGAACTTTCATCTTTTGTAAAAACATTGTGCCTCAAAATGGTTTTGCCGTTTACTGAAGTTTGAGGCATAAGTTCTCGTTGTCCGTTAATCTGATGTTTTATCTCAATATTATATCCAATCGTGTTCGCTATATAATTATATTCAATAATCCCGTTAATAAATGGTTTAGTTCCGTCAGAATTTCCAAGGTACATTCCTGTTCCTGCTCCAATAATTCTGTTTTTTCGGATTAGCCAGTTCCATGCCGGACATTTTGTGCTGATGCCCACATTTTGTTGCGATGAACCATAATTAATAATGTTTAGATATTCTACCGAAATATGATGCGCCCAGTTTCCAGTGGTTCCTTCAGCTTTTACGGCATCAATAGCTAAATTTAATCCATCCAATTGAAGTTTCTTGATAACGATATAAGAGCATTGGGTAATACTAATAGTATTGCAGCACGATTGTCCCTGAAAATTGGTGGAGTTACCACTTCCTAATATAACTATTGGTTTGGTGTTTGTACCGTTGATACCATTAAGGGTTAAGTTGCTTGTGTAATTGCCTGAGGTTAGTTTAAGCGTGTCGCCTGCTGTCAGAGTGGTTAAGAATCCTGTATAGTTAGCCGGGGTGGCGTTTATTAATTTGGCTTTAGAAAGGTTCGCAAAAAAAAAGCAAACTCCAAGAATTGTGATGTAACGTAGTTTTTGTTTCATACCATAAAATATGGTGTAAATTTAACAAGAAAAAATTCTTATTAATAATGATGCAAAAATTCGAGATTTTGGCAATTACCCTACTATCAATAAATGATAGTTTTTTTTGCCTTTTTGGGCAATGATATATTTATCGGCAATTAAATATTTTGTGGAGATGAGAGTTTCAGCATCGGTTACTTTTTCTTTATTTATGCTCACTCCACCAGCTTTTATCAATTCACGAGCTTGGCCACGAGAAGGAAAAAGACCTGATTTATCTGCTAAAAGTTCAACAATATTAATGCCTTGTTCTAGTTCGGATTTAAAAATAGAAGATTGAGGAACTCCTTCAAAAACATCCAACAAGGTTTGTTCATTAATAAACTTAATAGAATCAGAGGTGGCTTTTCCAAATAATATTTCAGAAGCTTCTACTGCATTTATATATTCCTTTTCTGAATGAACTCGAGTAGTAATGTCTTTTGCAACTGCTTTTTGAATTAGCCTTAAATGCGGAGCCAAAGCATGTTCGGCTTCAAAAGTTTCAATTTCATGTTTACTGAAAAGTGTAAAAATTCGGATGTAATTTTTAGCATCTTCATCAGCAGCATTTAACCAAAATTGGTAAAATTTGTAAGGTGAAGTTCGTTTAGCATCTAACCAAATATTGCCACCTTCAGTTTTTCCAAATTTGGTACCATCAGCCTTTTTAATAAGCGGAGTTGTAAGTGCAAAGGCTTCCCCCTGACTTTTACGTCGGATGAGTTCAGTACCGGTTACAATATTGCCCCATTGATCGCTTCCACCCATTTGTAGTTTTACATCTTTGTGCTGATTGAGCCAGTAAAAATCATAACCCTGCACCAATTGGTAACTGAACTCGGTAAACGACATTCCGTTTTCCAAACGATTTTTTACAGAGTCTTTGGCCAACATATAGTTTACAGATATGTGTTTACCTACATCACGAATAAATTCAAGAAAGCTAAATCCTTTAAACCAATCGTAATTATTAATTATTTCGGCCGAATTGATTCCGCAATTAAAATCCAGAAATTTTTCAAGTTGTGCTTTTTGGCAAGCTAAATTGTGGTTAAGAGTTTCTTCATCCAGTAGATTTCGTTCCTGACTTTTACCACTTGGGTCGCCTACCATTCCAGTAGCTCCGCCAACTAAAGCTATAGGTTTATGCCCTGCCTGTTGAAAATGCAAAAGCAACATTACTTGCACCAAATTGCCAACTCCCAATGAATCTGCTGTTGGGTCAAAACCAATATATCCTGCAACCATTTGCCTATTTAGCAATTCTTCGGTTCCAGGCATAATATCATGCAGCATCAGCCGCCATTTAAGTTCTTCTACAAAATTGTATTTAGGCATTGTTAAATTTTAGAAGTTATTGGGTTATTAAGTTATTTGCGTGTATTCTATTAACTCAATAATTAATTGCCAATCACTAATTAGCTACATCCGAAATAAATTGAATCCTCATAAGGCCAAGTTCTTCATGGGTAAAGTCACCATCGAAGGCTTTTACAGCGGCATCTACATCATCTATTTGTGATTTTCTGAAATGTTCGTAAATATCAGCTTGAATGTTTTCGTCCATCAGTTCATCAATAAAATATTTGATATTTATTTTGGTGCCGGAATACACAATATTTTCAAGTTCATTTAAAAGTTCGTCAAAACTCATACCTAATGAAATACATAAGTCTTCAAGGTCAGCCTTTTTATCAATATTTTGGATAATCTGAATTTTTTTACCTGACCGATTGGCTACAGTTTTTAACACCATATCCTGAGGTCGTTCTATTTCATTTTCCTCAACATAAGCAGCTATTACTTCAACAAAAGGTGCCCCAAATTTTTTGGCTTTATTTTTTCCAACCCCTTGAATATTTTCAATTTCTTCAATAGTAATTGGATATTTTGTCGCCATTTCTTCAAGTGAGGTTTCCTGAAAAATAACATATGGTGGCAAGTTTTCAGCTTTTGCAACTTGCTTCTGCAATTCTTTAAGGCGCATGAAAAGTTCTTCGTCGTAAACATTTTCAATTTGAAACTGCTCAAAATCTTCATCTGAAACTTTTTCAAACTCTTGGTCAGCCGCTAATTTGTGTGATTTAGGATTTTTTAAATATTTTTCACCTAAATCGGTAATACTTAATAAACCATAATTTTCTATATTTTTTTGAATATAGTTTTCAAGAAGTGCAAGTCTTACAACACTTTTCCAAAAGTTGACGTCTTTATCTTTTCCTACTCCAAACGATTCTATCTTATCATGTCGATAGGCTTTTACCTCATCAGAGTTTTCCCCTCTAATTAAATCAATAATGTGTTCCTGGTTCACTTTTCCAGCTGTTTCTTTTACAGCTTCCAGAACATCGCTAAGTTCTTGTGTCACTTCGTGCATAGTTTTTGGGTGTCTGCAATTATCACACATTTTGTTGCAATTTTCCTCATCAAAATTTTCCCCAAAATAGTGTAATAGTATTTTTCGTCGGCATTGTGATGATTCTGCAAAGCACGACATTTCAAAAATAAGCTGTGAACCGATTTCTCGCTCGGCCACTGGCTTATCTTTCATGAATTTCTCTAATTTTTCAGTATCGGCAGGATTATAAAATAAAAAACATTCTCCATCCATGCCATCTCTACCAGCCCGTCCAGTTTCCTGATAATATCCTTCTAACGA
This sequence comes from Chitinophaga pinensis, assembly GCA_945907065.1. Taxonomy (GTDB): domain Bacteria; phylum Bacteroidota; class Bacteroidia; order NS11-12g; family UBA9320; genus JABWCE01. Next base: position 51,961 of record CAMDSC010000002.1, on the reverse strand, counting down.
TTTTGGAACATCATAGTGAATAACACATCTAATATCTGGTTTATCAATACCCATTCCAAAAGCAATAGTTGCAACAATTACATCAACATCTTCTTTTAAAAAGGCATCTTGGTTTATTACTCGTGTTTTAGCATCTAACCCTGCATGATATGGCAATGATTTTATACCGTTTGCCACAAGTATGGATGAAATTTCTTCTACCTTTTTGCGGCTTAAACAATATATTATTATTGATTTTCCTTTTCGGGTATTTATTATTCCAAGAATATCTTTAAGGGTTTTATCCTTTTTTCCTTTTTCACGAACCTCATAATACAAATTGCCTCTATTGAAAGATGATTTATATACTATGGCATCGTTCATCCCAAGATTTTTTTGAATATCAGATTGTACTTTTGGGGTAGCAGTGGCAGTTAATGCTACAATTGGCACATCATCAATAGATTTAATAATTTGTTTTATCCTACGATATTCAGGCCTAAAGTCATGTCCCCACTCAGAAATACAATGGGCTTCATCTACAGCTACAAATGATACTTTAATAGAGCGAAGAAATTCTACGGTTTCTTCTTTTTTCAATGTTTCGGGAGCTACATAAAGTAATTTTGTTTTTCCTGAGGTTACATCAGCCTTTACTTTTGTTGAATCTGTTTTTGTTAAAGATGAATTTAGAAAATGCGCTACAGCATCATTATCTCCAAACCCTCTTATTAAATCCACTTGATTTTTCATCAAGGCTATTAATGGCGAAATTATAATTGCTGTTCCATCATTTATTAATGCAGGCAACTGATAACATAGCGATTTGCCTGCTCCTGTAGGCATTATTACAAAACAATCTTCGCCCCTCATTATGGACTCTATAACTTTTTCCTGATTGCCTTTATAACTATCAAACCCGAAAAACTCTTTTAATTTATCTTTTAAATCCAACACTTCAACATTCATTTTTTCCTTCTCCTTTTCTATTTCTTATTTATGCCACTAAATTAATATATTGATTACTAAAGTTGCAAGCATTATATTTATTTTTGCAGCCCAAATTAAATGGCTTATTGGAAAATATCCGCGAAATAAAACAAAATGGTATAAATACCTTGCAGATTGAAGCAGAATCAGTCTTAAATCTTGTAAAATTTATTAACGATGATTTTGTTGAAGCTGTAAATAGTATTTTAGTATCTAAAGGGAGGCTTGTAATTACTGGAATTGGCAAGAGTGCTATTATTGCTAATAAAATAGTGGCAACGCTTAACAGTACAGGAACACCGTCACTTTTTATGCATGCAGCCGATGCTATTCATGGTGATTTGGGAATGATTCAGAGCCATGATATTGTTCTTTGTATTTCTAAAAGTGGTGAAACCCCGGAAATAAAAAATTTGATTCCATTATTAAAAAAATCTGAAAATATTTTAATTGGAATGGTTGGAAATGTAAATTCCTATTTGGCAAAGCAAAGTGATTTTGTTATCAACACCACTGTAGAAAAAGAAGCATGCCCAAATAATTTGGCTCCTACCTCCAGTACCACTGCCCAGTTAGCAATGGGAGATGCTTTGGCGGTTTGTCTGCTTAAGGCGCGAAGATTTTCATCAGCCGATTTTGCCCGTTATCACCCGGGCGGGGCATTGGGTAAGCAATTGTATCTTACACTTAAAGATTTTATTTTTACCAACGCCAAGCCTAAAGTGAAACCGGATGATTTCATTAAAAATGTAATCATGGAAATTACAAAAGGAAGGCTCGGTGCTACTGCAGTAATTGATGACGAAGGTAAAATAGCCGGAATGATAACTGATGGAGATATTAGGCGAATGCTTGAGAAGCATATAACAATACAGCAATTAAAAGCTAAAGATATAATGTGCATTAATCCTAAAACTTTAGATGTAGGTTGCATGGCTATCGAAGCCGCCACAGTAATGACCGATCTTAAAATTACACAGATATTGGTTACTGAAAATGAAAACTATGCAGGAATAGTTCATTTTCACGATTTAAACAAAGAAGGAATAAGTTAGAAAGAATAGATGAGTGAAAATTTTGCTGTAATAATGGCCGGCGGCATTGGAAGCCGTTTTTGGCCAATTAGCCGGACTGATAATCCAAAACAATTTCTTGATATACTTGGTACCGGCAAAACTCTAATTCAAATGACTTATGATAGATTAAGTCATCTGTTTGATAATGATAAAATATATGTGGTTACCAATGCAGATTATTCTGATTTGGTAAAAAAGCAATTGCCAAAAGTATTAGCATGCAATATTCTATTGGAACCTGCTTTAAAAAACACAGCACCGTGTATTGCCTATTCGGTTTACAAAATCTATTCGAAATACCCAAACGCCAATATTACCATTCTTCCTTCCGATCACCTTATTTCTGACGAAACAACTTTTTTAGAAAAAATAAAAAAAGGCCTCGATTTTGTAACAGGTAATGACGCCATAGTTACTTTAGGTATTAATCCAACCCGGCCCGATACAGGGTACGGCTATATTCAATATTATACAGATTTGGCTACCGAAAATATTTTTAAAGTTAAAACGTTTACTGAAAAACCAACCTTGGAAATTGCAGAAACATTTATTCAGAGCGGTGATTTTTTATGGAATGCCGGAATATTTGTTAGCAGTGCCAAAACATGGATTGATTCTTTTGAAAGATATTTACCAGAACTGCATGAACTATTTAAAGCAGGAAAGAAATTTTATTATACCCCGCAAGAGGAAGAATATATAGCCCGAAGCTATCCACTTTGTTCTGTAATTTCAATTGATTATGGCATAATTGAAAAGGCTAAAAATGTTTTTGTGATACCCTCATCATTTGGGTGGAGTGATTTAGGAACCTGGCGTTCGGTAAAAGAGATAGCCCCTTCAAGTGATGATGGCAATGTGATAATCGGAAAAAATGTAATAAATAGAGATACTCAAAATTGTTTTATTTATAATTCTACAAAAGGTCTTATAGTGTTGCAAGGCGTCAACAATCTAATGGTGATCGAAAGCAATGATGCTATATTAATTTGTAACATGGAACATGAGCAAGAAGTGAGGCTTATTGTTTCTGATATTAAGGATAAATTCGACGGAAAATATAATTAATTGAGCAATGGAAAAAAAATGACAGGCGGTTTTAGAATGATATTTTTCAATATCCTTCTAGTTTTGCTATTTACGTCGTTTTCTAACCAGAAAAATGATTTAGTTATTTTTAAAAATGTTTATCCATGTATTGATTATGAGAAAAATTCAATTAGTAATGGAACTGATAAATTTCTTTATTCTTTCTTTAACCATTTAGATCATTTTATAAAAACCCGGATGGGTAAAATTAATATTGTTCATATTGGTGATTCACACATACAAGCCGATTATTTAACCAACGAAACCCGCACTTTATTTCAACAAACCTTTGGAAATGGTGGCCGAGGATTTATTTTCCCTTTTCGCATCGCTAACACCAATAATCCTATTAATTACAGTTTAATATTTGGAGGAAAGTGGAGCAATTGCAAGGCTACACAATCAGGTGAAGGGTGTACTTTGGGGTTGAACGGGCTGGAAATAAACACTCGCGATAGTAATTCTTATATGATTATTGATCCCGAAAGGAATGGGAGAATGGACTACAGTTTTAATAGTCTTAAATTATTTTATCATACCGATGAGGATAGTTATTCTCCAATTTTTGAAAATAAAAAAGACCGCGATTTCTTTTTTGATGAGCAGCCTGTTGAAGATGGATATTCCCAGTTTTTTTTTAACAAGCCTCAGGATACTGTAAATATGCGTTTGGCAAAATCGTTTCCAGCGCAAAATCATTTTCAGTTTTATGGAATGAGTTTAGAAAATAATAATCCTGGGCTGCTGTATCATGCCATTGGGCTTAATGGAGCATTTACCAAAACCTATAATAAAAGCACATTGTTTACCAAAGAACTTAGTGCATTAGAACCCGATTTGGTTATTGTTTCCTTAGGTACTAACGATAATTTTTTACCCGAAAGTAGATATTGTCGTTTTTGTATTAAGGATAATTTAAGAACTATGTTGGATAACATTCGTGCTTCCAAACCCGGTGTATCAATATTATTGGTTACTCCAGGTGATTTTTATTTAAAAAATGGAACACACAATAATAATAACGGTAGTTATCGAGCCATTCTTTACGAATTAGCAGAAGAATATAATTGTGGAGTTTGGGACTTTAATGCAGTGATGGGAGGGGATTATTCTATAAAAGCTTGGGTAAAGTATGGATTGGCAAGAAATGATTATGTGCATTATTCCAAGAAAGGCTATGAAGTGCAAGGAGAGTTATTATATAGGGCAATTATGGATGCTTATGAAAAGCGATTTAATTGATAATTCAATGTAAGGGTTCAAAATTTTGAACCCTTACAAAGCAGGTAAAAGAAAAAAAATGAGATTAACGATTTTAGATTTAAGAAGTTTATAAATTTATGCTAACCCTACGGGAAATATTTGTTTTTTCTGAAACATCGCCACTGTTGTTCAGCCAGTATTTGTTTATTTTCATATTCACTGTAATGTATGGTGTGTATGCTTTTATCCATGACAGGCTTCAATTAAGGAGTTTTTATCTCATCTGTTTCGGTGTGTTTTTCTATTACCGAACGGGTGGGTGGTTTTTTTCCCTGTTGGTGCTTTCTACCATTTATGATTTTTATCTGGCCAACGCAATTCATTATTCTAAAAGCCAGTTTAAACGGAAACTTTTTTTAATAATTAGCTTAAGTATAAACCTCGGCCTTTTGGTTTTCTTTAAATATACAAACTACTTCGCCAATATTATCAATGACCTTATTGGAACCAATTTTCATCCAAAAAATATTTTTTACATTGCTTCCAATAATTGGTTTGGAACCGGTTTTGACATCTCAAAAATTGTTCTTCCTGTTGGTATATCGTTCTTTACCTTTCAAACCTTAAGCTATACCATCGATGTTTACAGGAAGCATATTGAACCGGCAAAAAACATATTAGACTTCGGTTTTTTTGTGACCTATTTTCCACAGCTTATTGCAGGTCCAATTGTAAGGGCAGTCGACTTTCTTCCTCAAATAGCAAAAAAATTCAGTCTTACCGAGCGGGAATTTGGCCATGCTATTTTTTTAATTATGGGCGGATTTATAAAGAAAACAGTTATTTCGGATTATATCAGTATCAATTTTGTAGACAGGGTTTTTGACGACCCTCAATTATATTCAGGGTTTGATAACCTTATGGCAGTGTATGGATATGCCATCCAAATCTATTGTGATTTTTCAGGATATAGCGATATGGCTATAGGGATTTCATTGTTGCTCGGATTTAGGTTGCCACTCAATTTTAATTCACCGTATGTGTCCCTTTCCATCACCGAGTTTTGGCGCAGATGGCATATTTCATTAAGTACCTGGCTGAAGGATTACCTTTATATTTCATTAGGTGGAAACCGAAAAGGGAAAATTCGTACATACATAAATTTACTAATAACCATGTTGCTTGGAGGCTTGTGGCACGGGGCTGCCAATAAGTTTATTATTTGGGGAGCCCTGCATGGCGGAGCTTTGGCCTTACATAAAATGTACTTGGAATATGTGCCATGGGCTAATAAACAAAACAGCAAACTTTACAACATCATAGCAGGGGTGGTCACTTTTCATTTTGTATGTTTCTGTTGGATTTACTTCCGTGCCGACGATGTGCCATCTGTAAAAATGATGTTGAGCCGTATTTTTTATAATTTTTCATTGCCTGATGCCATGCTAAAAGCGCAATCCTATTGGAAAGTGTTTAGTTTTATTTTGATAGGATACTTCTTACATTTTATTCCAAAACGCTTCAAGTTAAATTTGGAAGAACGTTTTTCTGTAATGCCTTTGGTTCTGAAAGTTGGAATTGTAGCTTTCATCATCATAGCAGCCTATCAGGTAGCCAGTAGCGAGGTTCAGCCGTTTATTTATTTTCAGTTTTAGAAAATATATGTTGATTTAAAGTTAACTTGCTTAAAGCCCAACAGTTAATTTAATCCGCTACCTTTGCAGCTATGGCCAATGGCAATAACAATCACAATGACTGGGTAGAGGCGCAAATACTGGAAGTGCTGAACGAACGACCCGGCAAACGCATGAATTACAAACAAATTTCATCGCGATTGGGCTTCAATTCTAAGCCTGATAGGGAACTTGCAGGCGAAGCATTAATGGATTTGGTAAACAAAAAATTAATTGTTGAACAACCCAAAGGGAGTTTTTATATTGAAGAAGTTTCTGAATTTTTAGAAGGTAAAATAGAATTTAACAAACGGGGAGCAGGATATTTACTGACCGGTGAAGACGAAGCTGATATTCATATCACACCAGGCATGACCTGGCCAGCTTTGAACGGGGATATTGTTCAGGTAGAGATGATTTCTACACGAAGAAAAGATAAACCCGAAGGACGTGTGATAAAAGTAGTGAGACGAGCCAAACAGGAATATGTAGGTGTAGTTCAGGTTTCAGATGGTTTTGGTTTTTTTGTACCCGATGATACCCGCAGCCATACCGATTTTTTTATACCAAAAGACAAATTACGAGGCGTTAAAAATAATTATAAGGCTATTGTAAAAATCACAGATTGGCCTAAAATGGCAAAAAACCCCAATGCCGAAGTGGTGAAAGTTTTAGGCAAAGCGGGAGAACACAATACCGAGATTCATGCCATATTGATGGAATTTGGATTGAATCCTGAATTTCCAAAGGATGTTATGGATGAAGCCGATAAAATGCCGGTGATAATACCCGAAGCTGAAATTGCCACCCGCAAAGATTTCAGACAAACTCTTACTATTACTATAGACCCTGCGGATGCCAAAGATTTTGATGATGCCATTTCTTTTAAGGTTTTGGGCGATAATAAATATGAAGTCGGGGTGCATATTGCCGATGTTTCGCATTTTGTAACGGAAGGTTCCTTATTGGATAAAGAGGCTTACGCCAGAGCAACTTCGGTGTATTTAGTGGATAGAGTTGTTCCGATGTTGCCTGAAAAAATTTCCAATGAATTGTGCTCTTTGGTTCCTGATGAGGATAGATTGTGTTTTGCCGCAGTATTTGAACTGGATGGTAAAGGCAAAATTTTAAAGGAGTGGTTTGGTAAAACCGTTATCCATTCACACCGCCGATTCAGTTATGAAGAAGCCCAGGAAATACTGGAAGCAGGGGAAGGTGAATTGGCTACCGAACTAACAACTTTAAACAAAATAGCTAAAAATTTAAAAGAAGAACGCTTCCGTCAAGGGGCTATTTCATTTGAAACGGAAGAAGTGAAATTTAAGCTGGACAAACTTGGTAAGCCCATCGAAGTCTATAAAAAAGTTAGGAAGGATGCCCATAAATTAGTAGAAGAGTTTATGCTTTTGGCGAATAAACGGGTGGCCACTTTGGTAAATACCAAATATAAACCGTATTCCATTCCTTACCGTTTACACGAGCCACCGGTTCCAAATAAAATGATGGAATTTGCGGCCATTGCATCAAGGTTTGGGTTTCAAATAAATACAGATTCGGAAGATGAATATATCCAAAGTATCAATGCCATGACGGCTGAAATTGAAGGGACACAAGCCTCTACAATTCTACAACCTCTCGCCATCCGAAGCATGGAAAAGGCATTTTACACCACAAAAAAATCAGGGCACTTTGGGTTGGGTTTTGATTATTATGCGCATTTTACATCTCCCATTCGCCGTTACCCGGATTTGCTAGCTCACCGCCATTTATTCAAAATGTTGGATAAAGTTACTCCTATTGATCAAAGCAATCTCGAGGCGGCCTGTAAATGGAGCAGCGACCGGGAACAAAAGGCTGTTGAAGCAGAGCGGGCTTCAATTAAATACAAGCAAACTGAATATATTTCTCAATTTATCGGGGAAGCATTTGAAGGCATAATTACCGGAATTACCGAGTGGGGTGTTTACGTTGAGATAATTGAAAACAAATGCGAAGGAATGATTCGCTTGAAAGACATGACGGATGATATCTATGAATTTTTTGAAAAAGGCCGTTATGTATTAGGAATGCGAAAAGGAATAAAACACCAAATGGGTGATGTAACAAAAATTCGTGTTAAAAGGACAAATATTCCAAAGCGGTTGGTGGATTTTGAGTTTGTAATATAGCCAACGGTTTAAACCGGTGGTTAAGGATAAGGTTTTTGCATGGAAATTTTGTTTTGCTTTCAAACGCATCCCCCAACCCCCTTCAAAGGGGGAGAGCTGACGCAAGATTATTGGACACAAAGAAGAATTTATTAAGAGTGAAAATTAAAAAAGTATAAAATTACGAACAAAGAAATGTCGAAGCCAAAGTCCCCCTTCGAAGGGGGTTGGGGGATGTTTTCTTCCTGAAAATAATTGACAAATGCTAAAATCATACTCCGAATTATTAAAAAAAATAGAACAAGAAATCCATAAGAACCCATACCAAGGTTCTCCTCAAAATTTATATGACCCTTTAAATTATATTCTAGGATTGGGCGGTAAACGAATAAGGCCGGTGCTAGCATTGATGGGATGTGAGTTGTATTCTGGTAACCTAGAAAAGGCAATTCCTTCAGCTTTAACTGTTGAAGTTTTCCATAACTTTTCTCTCATTCATGATGATATTATGGACAAGGCTCCGGTAAGAAGGGGCAAACCAACGGTGCATGAAAAGTGGGATACCAACATAGCAATTCTCTCAGGGGATTTAATGCTGGTAAAGGCTTATGAAATGCTACAAAAGTCGGAACAAAACCATTTGCCTGAATTATTTTCGGTATTTAATAAAACAGCAGCTGAGGTGTGTGATGGTCAGCAAATGGACATGAATTTTGAAACTCAAACCAATGTTACAGAAAAGGAATATCTGGAAATGATACGTCTAAAAACCTCAGTTTTATTGGGGTGTAGTTTGCAGATGGGAGCCATTGTAGCCGACGCATCCATAGAAGAAGCTCAAAAAATATATAACCTTGGAGTAAACATGGGCATTGGTTTTCAGTTAATGGACGATTATCTGGATGCTTTTGGAACACCCGAATTGGTAGGCAAACTACCAGGAGGGGATATATTGGCAAATAAGAAAACTATCATGGTTATAAAAGCCATGGAAACCGAGAAGGGGAAAATGCAGGGATTATTTAATGATGAAAAAATAGACGATACCCATAAAATCGAAGAGGTAAAAACTCTATTTATAAAAACCGGATCGGATGTTTATTTAAAATCTCTATCTGAAAGATACTTTGATTTGGCCTCACAAAATTTAAAGGATTTAAAAGTAGATGAATCAAAAAAATCGGACTTAAACGAATTGTTGGTTTATTTGCATAATAGAAGTTTTTAAATTTTAAAAGATGCCACCAAGCCACGAAGACAGAAAGTTTCACCAAGAACAACTTTTTGCCCCTTAGTGTTTTGGTGACTTAGTGGCAAAAAAACAACGTACATAAAATTAAAAATTTGGAATTGTCTCCCTCAAATATACCGCTTGCAGAAAGAGTCAGACCAATGACTCTTGAAGAATTTATCGGACAGGAACATTTATTGGGCGAAGGGAAGCCCATTCAAAAATTAGCAGAAACTCATACCGCCAGAAGCTTGATTTTATGGGGTCCTCCGGGAGTTGGTAAAACCACACTCGCTCAGTTACTTTCTCAATCTTGGCAATTACCATTTTACAGTTTGAGTGCCATTAGTTCAGGGGTAAAAGAATTAAGGGAAGTAATTGATAAAGCCAAAGAACAAGGCGGTGCCTTATTGTTTATTGATGAGATTCACCGGTTTAATAAATCTCAGCAAGACGCGTTACTCGGAGCCGTTGAAAAGGGAATTATTACACTTATTGGAGCAACTACCGAAAATCCAAGTTTTGAAGTTATCAGCGCTTTGCTTAGCCGTTGTCAGATGTATGTTTTAAAAGCATTTAATGAAGAGGATTTGGATAAAATTCTGAATCGGGCGATTGAAAAAGATCATTTTTTAAAATCTATAAGCATTGACTTAAAGGAAAAGGAAGCATTGTTTCGGTTTACAGGAGGAGATGGACGAAAATTGTTAAACCTTTTTGATTTGGTGGTGCAAACCACTTTAAAGAATGGGAAAGTGAATATTACAAACAAAGCTGTAGAATTAGTGTTGCAGCAAAAAATGGCTTTGTATGATAAGTCGGGCGAGCAACATTACGATATCATTTCGGCATTTATTAAAAGCCTCAGAGGCAGCGACCCCAACGGGGCCGTTTATTGGCTTGCCCGAATGCTAGATGGAGGGGAAGACATAAAATTTATTGCCCGCCGCATGGTTATTTTATCGAGCGAAGATATTGGCAACGCCAATCCCAACGCACTACTCATGGCTACCCAATGTTTTCAGGCCATTCAAATGATAGGAATGCCTGAGGCCAGAATTATTCTTAGCCAAACTGCCATTTATTTAGCGACGAGTGCTAAGAGCAATGCATCGTATATCGCTATTGAAACGGCTATGGATTTGGTAAACAAAACGGGCGATCAACCTGTTCCTTTGCATTTGCGAAACGCCCCAACCAAACTAATGAAAAACATGGGCTACGGCAAAGACTATAAATATGCCCATCAATATGACCAAAACTTTGTAGATTTGGAATTTTTGCCTGAAATGTTAAGTGGTACTGTTATTTATAACCCCGGAAAAAACCCTAAGGAAGATGAATTAAGAAAATACTTGAAGCTGAGGTGGGGAGAGAAGTATGGGTATTAAACTAATTACATTTTTTTTAGCCCGATTTTGCAAAAAATCATAAAAATTGTTATAAAAAATTAGTATATTTAAATAAATCTTAGATTATGAAAATTCTGAATTCAAAATTAGTTTCCTTACTTTTACTTTTAATTATAGTTCTTGGGTTTGAAAACTGCCGGTTTTATAAAAAACGAGACTTGTCTGGATCTTTGCAAATTCAAGACTATTTGGAGCGTAATTCTGATGTAATTACTGCCAATTACGAGGTATCTAAAGACTCGTTGGGTATAAATCACAAAACCAGAAAGCTTTCAAAAAAATACAATTATTTTGTGCATTATAAAGGTATAATTTATGGAGTAAGTAATGTTAGAATTGATTCTGCACTTAATAGAATAGTTTTTTCAGAATATACACGATGGCCTGATGGGAAGCAAACAAACTATTACGAGAATATTGAAACCGGCCAATTTAAATTAAGGAAGAGACATGCTATAGATAAGAAGGCAATTAGGCAAGTCCATTTTTTGTTAAATAGTCGAAACGTAAATGAGTTATTAGATAATAAAATGTTTTATGCCAAAGATATTACCAAAATAGAGGTATTAAAGAGTGCCCATGGTCTTAATTTTATCAGCACGGTATCATGTACCGCTATGTCATTAATTCTTTATGGTACAGTCCTCCTTTATTTAGTTGTCGAAGGTGTAATTTGACAGATTGCAAAGCGGTTATTGTGAATAGTCATATTCTTTCTTCTAATTTATAAAAAGATTTCTCATGCTCTGGAATTAAAAATAAACCAAAACTTTTAACTTTTAGTTTTAAACTTTTAACTTCCCTTTATTAATTCATAAACGCCTCAATTTCATCAACCTCTATCAGCATCCCTATTTCATCCATCAAATCCAATTGGCCGGTTTCGGTTATCAAAAGATTGTTTTCAATACGAATGCCAATGCCTTCTTCTTTGATATAAATACCTGGCTCGCAAGTAAACAGATTGCCGGCTTGCATTGGTTCGTAGCGCATTCCTACATCATGTACATCTATTCCTAAAAAGTGAGAGGTTCCATGCATAAAGTATTTTTTATAAGCTGGCCAGTTAGGGTCTTCGTTTTTAACGTCGTCCATAGTAAGTAAGCCCAAATCCACCAATTCCTTTTCCATTAATTCTTTGCCCACTATTTTGTGGTAATCCATCAACATCGTGCCGGGCACCAATAATTTTGAAGCTGCCCGCATTACTCTCAAAACAGCATTGTAAACATCTTTTTGGCGCTGGGTAAATTTGCCGTTTACAGGTATTACGCGGGTCATATCCGAAGCATAATTGGCATAGTCCACGCCACAGTCTACCAATAGTAAATCACCGTCTTTGCACTGGCGGTTGTTCTCCACATAATGCAACACACAGGCCGAAGCACCGCTAGCTACAATTGGATGAAATGAATGGCCGGTTGCCCTATTACTCAAATATTCATGAATGAGTTCTGCTTCGATTTGATGCTCCCAAACACCAGGTTTTGTAAATTTTAAAAGTCTTTCAAATCCTTTTTTAGAAATAGCGATTGCTTTTCTGGTTAAATCTAGTTCCAAGTTTGATTTTACACTTCTCAAACGCTGGAGATGGGTAGAACTTCTTTCAAAATGGTGCAATGGAAAACGGGCTTTTACTTCGTTCACAAAATCAAGTTCGTTGTAAGGCGATTTGTATGCAAACCGGTCATTTTCATTCAAAGGAAGATAAATGGATTTAGCCATATTGATGATTGGTCTTATTGTATCCCAAAAACCTTCATTCCAATTAATTTGCGTAATTCCTGATACTTCTGTGGCATGTTCCTTGGTATATTTATACCCTTCCCATACCGCTATTTTATCGTTGGTTTGTTTTAAAAATAATGCTTCACGAAATTCGGGTATAGCGCAATCGGGGTAAATTATTAAAATACTATCTTCCTGGTCGATGCCACAAAGCCAAAATAAGTTAGAGTTTTGTTTAAAGGTATGGGAGGCATCGCCGTTTAGCACATATTCATAATTGCTTGTAAAAATAGCAATGCTATTTGGTTTTAATATTTTTTTAAACCGTTCACGGTTTTCAATAAATAGCTGACTGTTTATTTGTTCGTATTTCATTGTATTATTTTTTTTTAAGTTCTTGTTTTTCTTCTGTGATTAATTTAATCGGTTTAATTTCTTTTTCCTTAAATATTCTTTTAAGGATAAGATAATTAAATGTGGTTACGGCCAAACCTAATAAAGCTATAAAAATACCAGCAAAGGGCGCTAAATTACTTTCACCTTCCCATAAATTGTTTGATTTTTTATAATGAAAAACCATCTCACTCAGCCACCACCAATCAAGTAAAGTAAATGTTAAAAAAATTATTCCTATCCATATGAAAGTATCCCAATACCTTTTACCAATAAACATAAGATTGGCTACAAACAAAAGAATGATGAAAATAATATTGTTAGCTACGGTTAGATTGTGATTGTGATTATAAAATAATTCTACATTTGTTTTTGGGCTGTTTTCAGATTTTAACTGATATTTGGATAAAAAAACAAGAATGGATAACAGAAAAATACCAACCAAAGCCAATCCTAAAAAAATGCTATGCGACTTGATATTTTTCATTTATTTTAAATTCCACTGCAAAAAAAGTCAAAATCAATTATATCTATTCATTAATCGCAAAAAACTTCAAGTATTTAGGGTGCAAAAAAAATATATTTGCCCCTTGTAAAAAGTTATTATGAAAAAAAATTACACAATTATTTTAACAACAATAGTTTTGGGTTTAACAATTGACAGTTGCAAACAAAGCAACACCAGTGGAAATGCAGGAATAAAACAGGAGTATATGGATACAACTGTATTGCCCGGAGATGATTTTAACGAATATGCCAATGGTGTTTGGTTAAAAAAGAATCCGGTTCCGGCTACGGAAAACCGATGGGGTAGTTTTAATGAAATAGAAGACCGAAACCTCGATCGGTTGCTTTCCATAGTTAACGAAGTTTCATCTGATAAAGGCGCTGCAAAAGGAACTGACCGCCAATTGGTTGGAACATTTTACAGAGTGGCTATGGATAGTGTAAAAGCTGAAAAGGATGGATTGGCGCCTATAAATCCAATGCAGGATGAAATTAATCTGGTAAAAACTACTGATGATTTAATAAAGCTAATGGCTAGATTTCATAAAATGGGAATTCCGGGAGCTTTTGGTTTTTATATAACTTCTGACTTAAAAGACAGTAAGAAAAATACCCAATTTATAAGTCAGGGCGGATTTAATTTACCCGATAAAGATTATTACTTTGACCCAAAGCATGAAAGTATTCGTAATGAATACATGGCTCACATTGCAAAAATGATGGAAATGGTTTCAGCCGCCAATCCTGAAGTAAAAGTAAATCCTCAAACTGCTTACACTATAGAAAGTAAACTGGCAGCTAAAGCCATGAATTCGGTCGAAAGAAGAGATATTCAGGCTCAGTACAACCCAACAACTTACGTTGATTTTAAAAAGAAATATTCAAATATTAACTGGGATTTATATTTCAGTGAACTGGGTGGTAAGGCATTTACAGATGTAGTTGTTGAGCAATTGAATTTTGCTGCTGAACTTAATACAATGATTAAATCGGTAAGTATTGAAGATTGGAAAGCCTACATGCATTGGCAATTGATAAATGCAACTGCAGCTTATTTAAGCAGCAATGTTGACAAACAGGATTTTGCTTTTTTTGAAACTGTTTTACGTGGGACAAAGGAAATGAAGCCAAGATGGAAACGTGCTTTGGATAAAACGGATGGCAGCTTGGGTGAACCTCTTGGAAAACTTTTTGTAGAGAAATATTTTAGTGCCGATGCCAAAGCAAAAGTGAATACTTTGGTTGATAATCTTACTGCTGCATACAGAGAAAGAATTCAAAAACTTTCTTGGATGAGCGAACCCACAAAAAAACAGGCGCTGACCAAGTTGGATAAAATTATTCGAAAATTAGGTTATCCCGACAAGTGGAAGGACCATAGCAAAATGGAAATTGCCGATGACTCTTATTGCATGAATGTATTGCGAAGCAATACATTTGGATACAATGAAATGCTTGATAAAATTGGAAAACCGGTGGATAGAACAGAATGGGGGATGAGCACTCCTACGGTTAATGCATATTACAATCCTTCAATAAATGAAATCGTATTTCCAGCTGGAATTATGCAACCACCGTTTTTTGATGCTACCGCGGATGATGCCGCCAATTATGGAGGTATTGGTGCTATTATTGGTCATGAACTAACCCACGGATTTGATGATCAAGGTAGCCAATTTGATGGTGATGGAAATATGAAAGACTGGTGGACAGAAGAAGATAAAAAACAATTTAAAGCGAGAACAGGATTATTGGTAAAACAATTCAGCAGTTATGTTGCTATCGACACTTTAAAAGTTAACGGTGAACTTACTTTAGGTGAAAATATTGCCGACCTTGGGGGTTTAACGATGGCTTATTATGCCTATAAGAAATCATTGAATGGTAAACCATCTCCAGTAATTAATGGATTAACCGGCGAGCAACGTCTGTTTATTTCATGGGCACAGGGTTGGAAAAATAATATTAAGCCAGAGGCATTGAAAACACGTTTAGCCACTGATCCTCACTCGCCAGCTAAGTTTAGAATACTTGGTCCAATGAGTAACATGCAAGAGTTTTATGAGGCATTTAAAGTGCAGGAAGAAAATAAAATGTATATGCCGGTTTCATTAAGAAGTATTATCTGGTAAAAAAAATTGCCTAATGACTTTAATCTGACAAATAAATAGCTAAAGGTGTCACATTTCTAAATCTTATGTTGTCTATCTAATTGAAAAAAAACATAAATTTAAACTTTATTAATTAAAAACATGAAAAAAATTACTACTTTATTAATTGTTTTGTTGTCCTTATCTTCAACATTATTCGGTCAAACAAAGCCAACGTATTGCGACAGTGTTAAATCTGAAATTTATGTTCAGATTTCTGGAACAAAAGTTTATCTAGGTGTTAAATCAACTGGAACCGTAGCTTCTCAAGAATGGGTTTTTAATGATGGTACGGCCAATTCGAAAGATGCAAATCCTACACATGATTATAGTAAACCTGGTAGTTATACACCCTGTGTTTATCTAATTATTAAAAATCCTCGTGATGCCAACAATCCATGTACCACTAAGGTTTGCAAAACAATAACTATTGAGGATCCTTGTGCAAGTTTTGCCCCATCAGCAGGTATTAAATTAGGAACGGACGGAAAAACAATAACCTTTGAAGCCGCTGCAAGTAATAGCACGTCTAATACGTATACTTATTCTTGGAGTTTTGGCGATAATACAACTAGTGGCGACCGCACAGGAACGCATGCATATTCAGCCGGTACCTATAAGCCATGTGTAACCATTACAAGTTCAAATCCAAAATGTACAAAAACTTTATGCTTTGATCCTGTTACAGTTCAAGATCCATGTGCTAAATTTTATGCATCACTTTCAGGTGGTATAAAACTTGGGACTGATGGTAAAACCGCAACTTTTGAGGCATCAGCCGGTACTAACTATACCTATAGTTGGGATTTTGGAGATAAAACAACTAGTACTGACCGTGTTGGTTATCATACGTATAGTCCTGGCACCTACAAGCCATGTGTTACAATTACAAGCACAGACCCTAAATGCACAAAAACTATTTGTTTTGAAGCAATAACTGTTAAAGAAAATGATCCATGTATAAACTTCAATCCTACATTTGATTTTACTGTTGATGCAAATGGTGTGGCCACATATAATGGTATGAGTGGGACTGGGTTAACATATTCTTGGAATTTTGGTGATGGATCAGCAGTATCAACTACTAAAGATGGAACACATCAATATAAGCCTGGGACATACAAACCATGTGTAACTATTACATATACAAGTGGAAATACAAAATGTACCAAAACATTGTGTAAAGAAATTACAGTTAAAGAGAAAGATCCATGTGCTGATTTTAATCCAAGATACGAATATAAAATTGGTGATAATGGAGTCGTTACATTCTGGGGAGCTGGTACAACTACCAGCACATATTCTTATGTTTGGAATTATGGAGATGGAACATCAGGAACGGGTATTCAATCTAACCATACTTATAAGCCAGGAACTTACAAACCATGTGTAACAATTTATGATTCTAAAACAGGTTGTAAGAAAACATTATGTTGGGAAATAACAATATCAGGAACTAACACTGATCCTTGCAAAGATTTTAATCCAACTTATTATTATAAAATTGATGGTAATGTTGTGGTTTTTGAAGCACAAAGTGGCACTAATTACACGTATAAATGGATATTTAGTAATTCTAGCCAAACTAGCACCGACAGGATTGTTAAAATAGACTTTAAAAAACCAGGTACCTATACTGCATGTGTTTACATCACTGATCCTAAAACAAAATGCACCAAAAAGATTTGCAAAGAAATTGTTATTAAAGAAAGAGAAACTCAAGATCCTTGTAAAGATTTTAACCCAAAGGTTAGTTTTCAAACCGATGGTTTAAAGATTAAATTGGATGTGGATGGTGGAAAAGGAGCTACTATGGAGTGGAACTTTGGTGACAATACGAAGGGAAGTACAGATAGAACAGTTACCCATACTTATTCTAAGGCAGGTAAATATACTATTTGTGTAACAGTGTATGATTCCAAACGTAAATGTAAAAAAACAATTTGCTTTACAATTGAAGTACAAGGAAAAACAACAGACCCATGTGCCGATTTTAAACCTGATTTTTCTTTTAAAGTTGTTGGAAATAAAATCAATGTTGAAGGAACAAATCTTTCTGGAGTTGAATTTGGTTGGAGTTGGGGAGATAAATTAGGAGATAAAGGCAGAGTAGTTGATCATACTTATAAAGTTGCAGGAAAATATTATATATGTATGACGGCTTATGACACTAAAACTAAATGCACAAAAACTATTTGTAAAACTATAGAAATTGGAGGCACAACTCAAAAAATGATAGGTAACGAAGGAGATAATGTAAAAGAGGCATTAAGTGTATATCCAAATCCAGCAGATACGAAAGTGACGGTAGTTACTTTATCTACTTCAGATGCCAAAATATCAGTTAAAGATATTTATGGTGTTGAAGTTTTAAGATATGATGCCACACCAAATGAAAATAAATCAATCGATATGATTGTAAATACGCTTCCAAAAGGTACTTACTATGTAAGTATTGAGCAAGATGGCAAAGTTGAGTCTACAAAATTTGTAAAATAGATTTTTATTAATACTTCTTAAAAGAGCGGAACTCAATAGGTTCCGCTTTTTTTTTGTTATCTTTTTTACTTAAAATAAAATTTAGAAAATACTATGGCAAATAAAAATTAAAAATATTAATTTCGCAGCCTTATTGTCCGATGGTGTAACTGGCAACACGCCTGGTTTTGGTCCAGGAGAGTCTAGGTTCGAGCCCTAGTCGGACAACTTAGAAGTAAGTTTATGATAGTCGAACACCAGGGAGACGAAAGTAAAGCAAAATGGAAAATGTATCTAACAAAGTAAAACTCTTTACATGCCGAGGCTCTCGGTATCTATCAGAAAAAATTGCAGAAGATTTTGGTGAACCATTAGGTGACGCATCTTGTGCAATGTTCAGCGATGGCGAATTTCAAACAAGTATTAATGAATCAGTAAGAGGAACTGATATTTTTATTATTCAATCAACCAACCCACCACAGGATAATCTTATGGAATTGTGTCTTATGATTGATGCTGCTAAACGAGCATCAGCACATAAGGTAGTTGCTGTTATTCCTTATTATGGATTGGCACGTCAGGATAGAAAAGATAAACCCCGTGTTCCAATAGCTGCTAAAATGGTGGCTGATATATTAACGGCTGTAGGTGCTGATAGAGTAATGACTATGGATCTTCATGCTCCGCAAATTCAGGGATTTTTTAACATACCAGTTGATCATTTAGATGCCTCAGTTATTTTTATTCCCTATATTCAAAGTTTAAAATTACCAAATCTAAAATTGGCAGCACCGGATGTTGGTGCAACAAAAAGGGTGAGATTTTTTGCCCAAGCAATGAATGTAGAAATGGTGATTTGTGATAAAGAAAGAAAAATTGCAAATGAAGTGGCTTCCATGACAGTAATTGGAGATGTCAGTGGCTATGATATGGTATTAATAGATGATTTGTGTGATACGGCTAATACTCTCTGTAAAGCAGCACAATTGTTAAAAGAAAAAGGAGCCAGATCTGTCAGGGCTGTATGCACTCACCCTGTATTATCAGGAAAGGCTTATGAAAATATTGATAACTCGGAATTAGATGAGTTGGTAGTAACTGATACATTACCAATTCAATATAAAAGTAATAAAATAAAAGTTCTTAGTTCATCAAAATTATTTGCTAATGCAATTCGTAATGTGATAGATCATAATTCGATTAGTTCACTATTTAGTATTGAAAAGGCATTCCAACAAAAATTAAATGTATAAAAAATAAATGAAGACAATTGTTCTTAAAGGAGATGCCAGATTAGATACTGGCAAAAAAGCAACTAAAGCTTTGCGTATCGAAGGAAAAGTTCCTTGCGTAGTTTATGGAAAAAATGGCAACAGTCATTTTGGAGTTTATGAGTATGATTTTAAAAATCTAGTGTATACTCCAAATACATATTTGGTTCAGTTAAATCTTGATGAAGGTAAAAAATTAGCCAAATTGCAGGATATTCAGTTTCATCCTGTATCTGAAGCAATTATTCATGCCGATTTCATGGAAGTATCATTAGATGTCCCATTAACGATAGATATACCTGTTAATGTTAGTGGAAATGCACCTGGTGTTAGAGCAGGTGGAAGACTTATAATTAAGATTAAAAAACTTACAGTAAAAGGAATGATAAAGGATATTCCTGATGCAATTGAAATAAATGTAGATAAACTTGAAATTGGTCAAAATTTCAGAGTTGGGGATATTAGTATTAAAGGTTTAGAATTATTAAATACTAAAGCCAATTCAGTTGTATCTGTATCAGCTACTCGTGCTAGTATAAGCGCAGCTACAGAAGAGGCTAAGAAAAAATAATTAGAATTAATTTTCTATAAAAATGAGAGGAGGCGTTTAGCTTCCTCTTTTTTTATTAAAAAATTAGAAACATAATGTTTTAATAACTAAACCAATTATCATTCAACTTTGTTATTTTATACCTAGGCTTTTTAGTAAATTTGTGACAATTATCAAAAACCATTCATGTTTGATTTAGAAATGATTAAAGCGGTGTATTCCCGCTTCCCAGAGCGAGTTGCCGCTGCCAAAAAATTAATTAATAAACCGTTAACACTTACTGAGAAAATTTTATATGCCCATTTGTGGGAAGGTTCCACAAGTTCTGTAAATGAACGTGGAAATAGTTATGTGGATTTTGCCCCGGATAGAGTGGCCATGCAAGATGCTACTGCTCAAATGGCGTTGTTGCAATTTATGCAAGCTGGACGTCAGAAGGTGGCCGTTCCTTCTACTGTTCATTGCGACCATTTAATATTGGCTAAGGATGGAGCAAAGGAAGATTTGGCTACTTCAAAAGAAGTAAATAAAGAAGTCTTTGATTTTTTAGCGTCTGTTTCTGATAAATATGGAATTGGGTTTTGGAAACCTGGAGCAGGAATTATTCATCAAGTAGTATTAGAAAATTATGCTTTTCCCGGTGGATTGATGATAGGAACTGACAGTCATACGGTGAATGCTGGTGGGTTGGGAATGGTAGCTATAGGAGTTGGTGGGGCTGATGCCTGTGATGTAATGGCGGGTTTGCCTTGGGAGTTAAAATTTCCAAAATTAATAGGAGTTAAGCTTTCAGGAAAATTAAGTGGTTGGACATCTTCGAAAGATGTAATATTAAAAGTTGCAGGAATACTAACGGTAAAAGGTGGAACCGGCGCCATTGTTGAATATTTTGGTGAAGGTGCAAAGAGTTTATCCTGCACAGGAAAGGGTACCATTTGTAACATGGGGGCTGAAATTGGTGCCACAACTTCTGTCTTTGGATACGACGAAAAAATGTCGGATTATCTAAAAGGAACAGGAAGAATTGAATTGGCCTCAGCGGCTGATGCCATAGCTGAGCATTTAGCAGGAGACCCTGAAGTTTATACTAATCCTGAACTCTACTTTGACCAAGTAATAGAAATAAATTTATCGGAATTAGAGCCACATATTAACGGACCTTTTACTCCAGATATGGCATGGCCTATTTCTCAATTTGCCCAGGCAGTAAAAGATAACAATTGGCCGGCTGAATTAGAAGTTGGATTAATTGGTTCATGCACCAATTCATCGTATGAAGATATAACGAGAGCAGCATCTATAGCAAAACAAGCTACTGATAATGGTATAAAAGCTAAATCAGAATTTACTATTACCCCTGGCTCAGAGCAAGTGAGATATACGGTAGAAAGAGATGGTTATTTAGCAACGTTTGAAGAAATGGGTGGCGTAGTACTCGCAAATGCTTGTGGTCCTTGCATAGGCCAATGGGCGAGACATTCAACCGACCCAAATCGTAAAAATTCGATTATAACTTCGTTTAATAGAAATTTTGCGAAACGAAATGATGGCAACCCAAATACTCATGCTTTTGTGGCATCTCCTGAAATTGTTACGGCTTTAGCAATAGCGGGTGATTTAACTTTTAATCCATTGACTGATTCTTTAACCAATGAAAAAGGCGAAAAGATAAAATTTTCTGAGCCATTAGGAATAGAAATGCCAATAAAAGGATACGCTGTAGAAGATGCAGGATATCAGGCACCTGCTGAGGATGGAAGTAAAGTGGTTATCAAAGTAGCGTTAGATAGTAATAGATTACAACTTCTTGATCCTTTTAAGGCTTGGGAAGGAACGGATTTGAAAGGTTTAAAAGTATTAATAAAAGCTAAAGGAAAATGTACAACCGACCATATTAGTATGGCTGGGCCTTGGTTAAAATTTCGTGGACACTTGGATAATATTAGCAACAATATGTTAATAGGAGCTTTGAATTATTTTAATGAAAAAACTAATTTCGTAAAAAATCAATTGACCGGTGAATATGGAGAAGTGCCTGCAGTTCAAAGAGCCTACAAAGCAGCTGGTATTGGTACAATTGTAGTTGGTGATGAAAACTATGGTGAAGGAAGTAGCCGCGAACATGCTGCAATGGAGCCTAGATTTTTAGGGGTAAGGATTGTTTTGACCAAATCATTTGCCCGTATTCATGAAACCAACTTAAAAAAGCAAGGAATGTTAGCCTTAACCTTTGCTAACAAAGAAGCGTACGATTTAATTCAGGAAGATGATACTATGACTTTGTTGGGTTTAACCAACTTCACGCCAAATAAACCATTGCGTTTAGTTTTAAATCATAAAAATGGAACAACAGATACTATAAATTGTAATCATACCTATAATGAACAACAAATAGAATGGTTTAAAGCAGGTGGTGCATTAAATATAATTAGAGCTCAAATCCAATTCTAATAATTGTAGATAATTATATACAATAAAACAGGAATTATGTAAGTTAATGTATTAATAATGTAAGTAGTTAATTTACATTTTAATCTAAATTTGAAAAAAAAATAGTTATGGAACACGAAGAACAAATTGCCAAAGACAAACGAACCAAAACCTACCTGATTATTATTATCGGAGTTTTATTTATTATAAATTTTGCTTTACTTTATAATTTAATAAGCAAGGATAAAATACTTGTAACCACTGAAAATAAGTTAGAAGATACAACGAACGAAAAGCAGCAACTCGATAAAATGCTGGATGAAACAGAAACTCTTTTATTAGAATATAAAGGTAAGAATTCACAGTTGGACAGTATTATTGATATTAAAAATGATGAAATAGCAGTTAAGGTTGCACAAATTCGTAAGATGCTTTCCCAAGGCAATATAACAAAAGCACAACTAGAAGCTGCCAAAGGAGAGATGGATAAATTGAGAGCTAAGATTGCATCAACCACTCATATTATTGATTCATTATCTAAAGAAAATTTAGATTTAAAAGTAGCCAATACAACGCTGACTGAAGAAAATACTACTGTGAAAGAAGAAGTTGAGAGTCAAAGAAATATCAATTCAACTTTAGCTGATCAAAATAAAAAGTTAGGGGATAAAGTTAAAGTAGCTTCAAGACTTAAGGCTACAAATATTAAGGCTGAGGGAATCATGGTGAAAGGCAATAAAGAAAAGGAAAAGAGCCGATTGAGTAGAATAGATAAAGTAAAAATTCAGTTTACAATAGATAAGAATGAAATTGTGGATGCAGGTCAGAAAGTAGTTTATCTGAGATTGATAGGGCCCAATGGTTCAACCGTAGCTAATCAAAATGCAGGTTCTGGTACTTTTGATGTGGCAGGAGAAAGTACTTTATATACTTCTAAGGCAACTGTAAATTTTAACAGTAATACTGGCAGTCTGGTTATTATTTACTTTGATAAGATACCCGGAATGTCAACTGGAAACTATCGTGCATTAGTATATTGTGATGAATGGATGATAGGGGAAGGAAGTTTGAAATTAAAGTAGAAATATTATTTGCTATAAAAAAAGGTCACTTTTAGTGGCCTTTTTTATTGAATTGAATTATATATTTTTCGACTGTTTTTGGAAAATATAGATATTCTAAATCATGTATTTTGTAAGCCAATGTTAAAGCTGTTTCTTGTTCTGTTATATTAACTTTAGCTTGAAAAAGTATTTCTCCTTTGTCATACTCTTCATTTACTAGATGAATGGTTATACCTGATTCTTTCTGATGGTCAGCAATTACTTTTTCATGTACTTTTATTCCATACATTCCCTTTCCTCCATAATTAGGCAATAGTGCCGGATGAATATTAATTATTTTACTAGAAAAGGCTAGAATAACATCCAAAGGAACTAACCATAAAAAACCGGCCAGGACAATGAAATCAATATTGTTTTCCTTTAAGGATTTTGCAACCTCGCCAGAAACCCAATCTTTTTTATTAAAAATGGTACACTCTTTTTTTAAAGATTTAGATTTTGCAATAATTCCAGCTTCAGGATTATTACAATAAATTTTACTAATAATTATGCTTGGGTGGTTATTAAAATAATTACATAGATTAACAGCATTTGAGCCATTACCGGATGCAAAAACGGCAATATTTATCACGAATTTCTAACTTTCAGCTTTTGGCCAGGATAAATTTTATTTGATTTTAAACCATTCCATGAACGCAATTGCCAAACCTTACAATCGAATTTTTTGGCTATAGTTGGTAGTGATTCTCCTTTTTTAACTTTATAAATTTTTGTTTTGGATGAACTGGTTTTAGCAAAATCAGGTTCATCTGTTACAGGAGCTTTCCAAGTTTTAATTTTAATAGAGTTTTGGTAAATTGTATCTTCTAATTGCCAAAACAATAATGCTTTGTCATAAGGTAAATTTAAACTAAAAGCTTTTGTAACACTTGGTAATGAGGTTTTTCTTAATTCAGGATTAAATGAACGTAATTCATCGCCTGTGATATTTAATGTACTGCAAATTACTTCATAACAGTATTCAGATTTGCATTCTACCTGAACCAATCGTGGCTTGTTGGAATTTACGGTAGAGGGGGCAATACAATAGCTTTCATGGAAATTCATTAAATAGGTCATCGCCATCAAGGCAGGTACATAATTTTGAGTTTCCTTTGGTAAATATGGATATATCTCCCAAAATGTTTTTTTCCCTCCAGATTTCCGAATTGCTTTATTTACGTTTCCAGGTCCACAATTATAGGATGCAATTACTAATAACCAGTCCCCATAAGTGCCATACATTCCTTTTAAATATTTACAGGCAGCTTCTGTAGATTTTTCAACATTTCTTCTTTCGTCCACATAATTATTTACCTTTAAATCAAACATTTTTCCAGTAGCATGCATAAACTGCCATAAGCCAGCAGCTCCACATTTAGAGGTGGCGCTTGGATTTAAGGCAGATTCAATAACGGAAAGATATTTCATCTCAAGTGGCATATTATATTTGTCAAAAATTTCTTCATAAATAGGGAAATAGTAATTAGATACTACAATCATTTCCTTAAGCTTATTTTGCCAACTAGTGCCAAAATAGTTTATTAATTTTTGTACCTCCGTATTGTATTGCATCGGAATTTCTGATTCAAGCAATCGGGCATTAAATATAAAGTCCGATCCGTTTAATGGCATTTTGTTGTTTTCAAATTCAGTCTTTACATTGTCGCCTTGTTTGGTGCAATGAGTTGGATGAATTTTTTCATATAAACCTTTACTGAGATTTTCTATACGGGTTATCCTTTCGAAATCGATGGCTAAATCACTCGAATCTTTAATAGCAAATGCACTAAAAAAGCTACCCAATGTAAGAGTAAAGATTAATATTGCTTTTTTATTTAACATATATAACTCGCAAATAACGGCAAAAAAGTTTTAAAGTGCATCGGTTGAAAGGAAAGTAGTAAACATATGCAGAAAAAGTGTATAGTTTTTAAAACTCCCAAAAACACTTATTATTGTGTAAAGTTTAAAAGAATGTCTCAAACATCTTATAATCCTTTTAGTGAACTAGCCAAGGAAGCTGAGTTGCAAACTCAAGAAAAGCTGATGCCTCTTCAAAAGAAAAATCATGGCTTGCAGATAGGTATACCAAAAGAAACTACCTATCAAGAAAATAGGGTTCCATTATCTCCATTGGCCGTGCAATTGCTTATTCATAATGGCAGCCAAGTTATAATTGAATCTGGTGCAGGAATGGGTGCTAATTTTACAGATATTGAATATTCAGAAGCTGGTGCAAAGATTGTTTATTCAGCCGAAGAAGTTTTTCAATCTGAGATTATATTGAAAGTAGCTCCACCTACCGAAGTTGAAATTGATTATTTAAAACCAAATCAAATTTTAGTATCGGCATTGCAACTAACAAATATTAAAGAAGAGTATATCCGACAGATGATGAACAAAAAAATCATTGCAATTGGGTATGAATTTTTAAGAGATAATTCGGGTGCTTTACCAATTATAAGGGCAATGAGTGAAATAGCCGGTAGGGCTTCAATTTTAATCGCCGCCGAATATTTATCAAATAGTAATTACGGTAAGGGAGAATTATTAGGTGGTATACCAGGGTTGCAACCAACGGATGTTGTTGTGTTGGGTGCAGGAGCAGTTGGAGAATATGCAACAAGGGCAGCTTTAGGATTAGGCGCTCATGTTAAAGTCTTTGATCACTCGCTTTACAAATTAAGACGTTTGGAAGCCAATATTGGCCTAAGAATTTATAGCAGTACAATTATTCCTCAGATATTAGCTAAAGCTTTAAGTAATTGTGATGTAGCTATTGGTGCAATGCGAAGTCCTGAAGGCCGAAGCCCAAGTATAGTTACCGAAGAAATGGTATCTCATATGCGGCCAAAGTCTTTAATAATAGATGTTAGTATAGACCAAGGAGGTTGTTTTGAAACCAGTGAAATAACAAATCATAAACATCCGACTTTTGAAAAACATGGAGTTATACACTATTGTGTTCCTAATATTCCAAGTCGCTTTGCCCGCACTTCGAGTTATGCTTTAAGTAATGTATTTACACATATGCTTATTGAATGGGGCGAAGAAGGTAGTTTTAAAGAGTTGCTTTGGGCTCAAAAAGGAATCCGTCGTGGGGTTTATATTTACAAAGGTCATCTTACCAATTTTGCGTTGGGCAAACGGTTGAATCTAAAACCTAAAGATATTGATTTCTTGTTGGCGGGAAATGCCTAAAGATTTTATCAAAACTCCTTCAAGCTAATATCCAAACTTTTTACCGAATGAGTTAAAGCTCCGATGGAAATAAAATCAACCCCGGTTTCGGCATAACTTTTAACATTTTCAATTGTAATACCACCGGAAGCTTCTGTTTCCATTTTATGATTAACCAGTTGAACGGCTTCTTTCATTAGTTCAGGGGTGAAATTATCAAACATTATTCGGTCAACCGAAGGTTGTGCTAGTGCTGCTTTCACTTCCTCCATATTTCGTGTTTCTACTTCTATGGATAATTTTAAATTGTTTTCTACTAAATATTTTAACGTATTTTCTACCGCTTTTGTAATTCCTCCTGCATAATCCACATGGTTATCTTTAAGCATAATCATATCATACAATCCAAATCTATGATTGTATCCTCCACCAATAGTTACCGCCCATTTTTCAAACATTCGCAAG
This sequence comes from Chitinophaga pinensis, assembly GCA_945907065.1. Lineage (GTDB taxonomy): Bacteria > Bacteroidota > Bacteroidia > NS11-12g > UBA9320 > JABWCE01. The sequence continues at coordinate 24,903 of CAMDSC010000002.1, read as the reverse complement.
CCTGGAGTAGTTTTTCGGGTATCCAAAATTTTGGTATTTGTGCCCTCAATTTTTTTAACAACTTTATTAGTAATTGTAGCTATTCCGCTCAATCGTTGCATACAATTAAGTACTAATCGTTCAGAAACCAAAATAGAGTGGACACTTCCCGAAACAAGCAAACCTATTTCACCATAGTATACAACATCACCATCTTTTTTGAATAACTCAATTTTTAAAGTTTTGTCAACAGTTTTGAAAATTTGAACGGCTAATTCTATTCCAGCCGCAATTCCATCTTCTTTATAAATAAGTCGTGCTTTGCCTTGCTTGCCTGCTGCTATGGAGGCTAAACTGGAATGGTCGCCAGAGCCAACATCTTCTTGCAAGCTTCGTTTTATAAAATCAGTTACTACGGGAGAAGAAAAATCCATTATTCAAATTTTATTTCTTGTATCAAATAATCTGAGCCGGTTTTTTTAACAAAAATAGTTACCCTAAAGGTACGTTCACGTGAGCTATTATAATTACCGACTGCAAAGCGCGAACCTCCTGAACTGTTTCCTTTTTGTGCAATTGTAAATGATATAGGGGGGTATTTTTGAAAAAATTTATCAAGAATAATTTGGGCCTGGCCACGGCTGTATATTCCTTTAGTAGAAGGTGTCTCTAATTCAATGCTTGAATTCAAATAGCCTTCCATCATTTTGGCATTGCCCAAGCTAATAGCATTTTCAATTTCTTTAAATATATCAGGAAGCGGGTTGGCCGATAGCAAGGGCAGAGCCGCCAAGCATAAAATTATAATATACTTAAATGGTTTTTTCAAATGATGTCTATGTTTGCCTAATTAGTAATAGGTAATAGTAGGGTTCCAAATTATGTGCCAAAATTAAGTTGTTTATTGCAAAGGCGTAATTGTTTTATAAAAAACTTATCCTATTTTAGAAAACAATTGAGAATTTTTATCATCACTAAATCGTTTGTAATATTGTAAAGCCTCCATTGCAAAAAAAATCAAAATCCATATCATTATTTTTCTATTCAATTTTTATGGTTGTGGAAATTGTGTATACGGGTTTTTGTAATGCTCAGCCACAAAGCAATCTTGTGAGACTGAAACTAATTCCGGGCAAACAAATTTATTTTATTGATTCAGCCTATACCATTGATAAAGGTAGTTTAAAAGTTAGCAAATCAAATGGTGAAATAGTACTAAAGCAATATGAATTTTACCCGCAATCAGGGCACATTATATTTGATTCCTTGTTAAAGGATACCTTAATAATAACCTACCGAACTATGCCTTTAGTTTTTACAAAACCTTTTTATAAAAGGTCGGTAAGCATTATTGAGCCAGTGATGCGAAAAGACCCTTTTGCCTATGATCCCTCAAAAGATGGACTTTTTAACTCAAATAGAAATGGATTGAAAACCGATGGAAATATTTCGCGTGGAATAAGTGCAGGAAATAAGCAGGATTTGGTAGTAAATTCAAATTTGAACTTGCGGCTTGGTGGAAAAATAGCTGATGATATAAACATTACCGGAGCCATTTCAGATGATAATAATCCTATACAACCTGAAGGAAATACCCAGCAATTGCAAGACTTCGACAAAGTTTTTATAATGTTAAACAAGGATAGTAATAATTTGATAATTGGCGATTTTGAAATGAAACGCCCAAATAGTTATTTTATGAATTACTATAAAAAATCAAGAGGGATTCATGTTGATTTTCAGGAAAATAGAAAACTTGCTAAACTTTATTCAAATGCTGATGCAGCCATTTCTAGGGGACGGTTTGCCCGAAATACTATACAAGGGATAGAAGGGAACCAAGGCCCATACAGGTTAAATGGCATCAATGGCGAAATCTTTATAATTGTTATTTCGGGAACGGAAGTGGTTTATTTAGATGGCCGCCGACTTAGCAGAGGCGAATCGCGGGATTACATAATTAATTATAACTCTGGCGAAGTGTCGTTTATGCCAAGCCAAATGATTACAAAGTTTTCAAGAATTGTTTTGGAGTTTCAATATTCGGATCGAAATTATCAACGCACGGTTTTTAAAGTGGGAGCTGGGTTTCAAAAGAAAAATTCATCATTTGAGGTAAATTATTTTAATGAGCAAGATAACAAAAATCAAAATTTTCAGCAATCGTTGGATGGTTTTGATTCTTTAAAAATGTTAACTGCAAAGCAAATATTAGCTAATGCAGGTGATAATAGTGAAAATGCTACAATACCAAGGGTTAAAACCATCCGGCCATTTGACAATACCAAATTATTATATCGGAAAATTGATACATTAGGATCTAATAATGTTTATTTTTTTACACAAAATCCAAATTCAGATACTGTTTTTTATGAGGTGGTTTTTAGTTTGGTAGGGGTGGGCAAAGGGAATTATCGTCAAAAAACAAGTACTGCTAATGGGCGAGTTTTTGAATGGGTGGCACCAATAGCTGGAATATCTCAGGGGGATTATGATGCATTGGAATTATTGGTTGCACCCAAGAGATATCAGATGTTAACAGTTGGAAAGAAGCAAAAATTTGGCAATACTGAAACATTTGTGGAAGCAGTTTATACTAATAATAATATTAATACGATATCAAAACTTGATAAAAATAATGATGACGGATTTGGTATTTCGGGTGGATTTTTAAATACAACTAAAATTAATAAATCTAAACAAAAAATTATTTTAACAAACCAATTAAGAACAGAATTAATAAATAAAAATTTTAAATATTTAGAGCGCTTTAGAGCGGTAGAATTTGAAAGAAACTGGAACAGACAACTTAATATTCCTCTGCCTACAGTTTTATCTACCCAAATATTTCTGGCCAATTATAATTTAAATTTAGAAATAGAAGATAAATTTAAATTGAATTACCGATCAACTCTTAATCATAGATCAAAGGAATTGAGCGGATTAAACAATAGTATTTCAATTGGTGGAAAAATTAAAAACACTCAAATAGAATCATCTTTTGAAAGAATGAATAATTCGTTGTTTGTGGGTGCTGAAATTCAAAAAAATTCATTGCGGAATTATGATGGTCAATTAATACAAGCATTAAAATTTGGCAAACTTGGCGGCGGCTTTCATACTGAAAAAAGTATTTTTAACTTGGTATCGGATAGTATAATTAATGGTTCTTACAATTATAATTCAGGCCGTGTTTTTTTTGAAAGCCCTGATTCCGGCAAGTTTTCGTATGGTGCAATAGCTGAGCGAAGGCAGGATAAATTGCCGTATTTGGGCAGTTTAAATTTATCCACCTTAGCCGATGAACTGAAATGGCACGGTGGTTATTTAGGTAAAAAAGGAAGCCGGATAAATATTAACGGCAGTTATCGTAACCTGCAATATTTGGATACTTTGGTTATAAAAGGAAAGTCAGAAAAAAATGCCTTAGGCCGTATCGAAGCTGATTTTCCTTTGTTTAAAAAATCTGTAAAACTAAATACCTTTTACCAAATAGGAACCGGGCAAGAACAAAAACGTGAATTTGTTTATTATAAAGTGGCCGATGGAAACGGGGTTTATATTTGGAAAGATTACGACAGCAATAATGTTCAATCCCTTAACGAATTTGAAATTGCAAGTGAATATGATAGAAAACTAGCCAATTTTATAAGAACCTATTTGCCGGTTCAGGGTTTTATCAAAAGCCGTAATATTCAGTTTAACCAAACTCTTAATTTAACAACGCCTCAAGTTTGGCAAAAAAAGAACGGGCTAAAATTATTTCTGACTCGGTTTTCGGCATTGGTGGTATACCGAACCGACCGACGAACATCATCTAATGATGCCGCATTGTATCTCAATCCTTTTATTTTTAATGTGAATGACATCTTGTTGTTATCAAGCAATGCAAGTTTAAGAGGGACATTGTATATCAATCGAAATAATCCAACTTGGTCGGCGGATATTAACCGAATTAATGGCCAATCCAAAAATTTATTGGTTAATGGTTTTGAAACCCGAAAAAATGATGAAACTACTTTAAATACACGGATGAATTTTAACCGAAATTATGGGGCAGTAATTCAACTCATAAATGGCAAGCGAGCTTATTATTCGCAAATTCTTAAAACTCGAAATTATAATTACACATTTTATTCAGCCGAGCCGCAACTGCAGTTTACTTCCAAAAATAATAACCTTGGCGCAGCCCTTATTGGTAAGTACTACTTGGCCACCACCGATACCTTAACTAGTAAAAATTTGGAAGCAGGATTTGAACTTCGACTAAGTAAAGCTGCCAAAGGTAGTTTTACAGGAAATTTTAGATTAGTTAATATTAATTTTAATGGCGATGCGGCCAGTCCGCTGGGTTATGAACTGATGAAGGGCTTATTGCCGGGCAAAAATTATACTTGGAATGTGGTTTACCAGCAGCGCATATCCAGCAATATACAAATGGATTTATCCTACGATGGTCGCAAGTCTGAAAACAGCCCGATAATACATATTGGGCGAGTGATGGTGAGGTATTTATTTTAAACCTTTTGCCACAAAAACACAAAGGCACAAAATTTCACGAAGTTGTTTTTTGGGTAAACCTATTTTAGGAGACGACACTATATCTAATAACCAAATGATGTGTTTTCTTGACCTTCTCAAACCAAGTATTTCTACAAAGAAAAATAACTGTTCCTATTACTCCCGATACTGCACTTCTAAAGAGAAGTCTACCCCCCCCTTTCTAGGCAATTTGCGTCATTGCAATCACAATCATCTAATATTAGATTGTACTTTGGAGGAACATAATCTACACAAGAGGATGTTTCAGTAAGATGGAAATCGAGACCTGCAAAGTCTTTGAATCCTATATTTTGTATTAAAACACCACAATCCGTCTCCCGTAATATTGGCAAAAGTGCAATTCCTGAAAATTACCGTATCCGTAGTGGTATAAATAACTGTAGTGTTATAGTTTTTGTTTTCTAATACTATACTTTTACCAAAAACCACATTAACATTAATAAGTATAAAACTAAACACAATCCATTTATACATTAATTTTAAATCCATATTAATTTTTCTATTCTTGGAAACCATTAGATTAAGTCCAAATCTAATAAATAAATTAATCAAATTATATTACTGGCTTAGAGATGAGTAAAAACACTCTTTAGTTTACTAAAAACCTATTTGTTGACTTTGCGCACTAAAACCGATTTTCAGCTACTGTCAGTAAGTTGAATATTTTTAGCTGTAAGTTCAATATATATGGCTTTAAAATCACCCACCGGTCCTAGGTGAAATTTATCCGTCACAAGGACCGCTGCGCTTAACCTTGCTCCAGATGAGGCAAACACGGACTGGTTCAGAGACCATTAACTTGTCTTCGTTTGCAACGAGGATAACTGGAATATGCCTTTATAAAGCAAAAACTGTGGGTTATATATAAAAAAAAATTTAGATAGAGAAATCGTCTAAACTATTCTATTCTCCTTGTTTTTAAAATATTCAAAAAAGAAAATATTCAACACAATCAGTTCAAAACCATAAAAGATATCTTCGACAGGAATGCTGAGCAATCGCAGGTTTAAATTCTCTGCATTATTATACCAAACTACCGGATTTTCCAGTCCTGTTCCGGTGAGTATGCCGTTGACTATAAAAAAAGGGATGAGCAGAATGGGATAGATACTCAAAAGTTTAACAAGCCATTTAACCTTGAAGATAAATTTTAAAAGCAGGAGTATAGTTGCTAGGCTTAAAAAAGTATACGAAGTATATAAATGTTTATAAAAAATTATACCTAAAATATATAAGAAAGCGGCAAGAGAGATAATTATTAAGGATTCCGATTTTGCAAGCCAGTTAAGTTTAAAAAAGAGCGTGAGGCAATTATAGGTAAATACACAGGCATAAGGAATACAGATAAAAAACAGGACTTCTTCAATGGGTAAATTAAAAAAATAAATGCCTGTAACATAATCAGGATTAAACCCCCAAACGCCAATCTTGGTAAAAGCAATATCCCAAATAATAAAAACCAAAGCCACCAAACTGTTGGAAATAAAAAAAGGTTTCCAAAGCTTATAAAAATTAAGTTTTTGGTGAAACGAAAATAGAAAAGGAACAATTACCGTAAAAAAATTAATGAGGAGGTAAAGGCTTTTCATTCTGCATTATTTGGAATTTGGCTGGCGAAAGTATTTGAAAGGAACCCACAACATTCCAAAACATTCTCCATGTTCTTTGCTTAAATGTTTATGGTGTATTTTGTGAGCCCGACGAATAGCCTTAAAATAATTAGTATCAATGTTTCTTATTATTTTAAAGCGTTGGTGAATGAAAATATCATGAACTAAAAAATAGGTAAAGCCATAAATAGTTATTCCCAAACCAATCCAAAATAGATAATTGAAATCATTTTGCATACCAAAAAATAATCCGGCAATACCTGGAAAAGCAAAGATTAAAAAGAAGTAATCGTTCTTTTCAAAAAAACCATAGACTTCTTTTTTATGATGGTCGCGATGCAATGACCAAAGTAAACCGTGCATAACAAATTTATGAGTAAGCCAAGCAACACATTCCATGCTAAGAAAGGCTGCCAAAACAATTAAAAAATTAATTAAAACTATTGCCATTGATGCTTTTTATTGTAAAATAAATACGATACAAATATATTTTTAAACTCATTTATTTAATTTTAGTTTTTCTGACAGAGAAAGATGCTCCGAGTGTTTTAAAAAAGTTATAATAATTTCTTTAAGAGCTGTGTCAGTAATACTTGAAAGTGAATTTATCAAATACTTTTTATCACTGTTTATGAAATTATTGTATCCCAAAAATGAAGGGGCTTTTGTTTGAATTGAGAATCGGAGAAAACGAAGCTCAGTATTTTTATAATCCGCTTTAATGCACTTCTCTAACAAGGTTTTCCCTTCCTTAAAATTCGAAAGTTTGCTGTAAGGATTTATAACATAATTAGCCATCATCATTTTAGCACAAGCTTTGTAGCCTCCCATTAAGGTATTATTGGTTTCATCATAGGTGCGTAATAATGCAATAATTTTAGTACATGATTTGGATTCGACCGCCGCTTTTTGATAAAGATTTCTGACCTCGATTACTGAGGGCAGAGTTGCAAAAATTTGATTTGAGTAGGTGAGCAGTAAAAATAAAATCAATTTTTTCATAACAAATTCATTTTGTGCTGAACCATACTATTAAGCATCAATCCAAATTTATGACTGTTGCTGATACGGATTCTTTCGGTTAAAACCTTATGTGCAGGAACAGTTTTTATTTTTTTGAACAATGAATAATAATAAACATATGCTAAATAAACACCGCCTCGGGAGGAACTTGGTAATTTTTTAATACCAATCAATGCTTCTTTAAAATCATTTTCAATCTCAATCTCAATTGTTTTCTTTGCATCTGTGGTGAATTTAGAGAGGTCAAGATTTGGAAAATAGGAACGACCCAAATCCTGGTAATCGGCTTTTAAATCACGTAAAAAATTTATTTTTTGAAACGCTGCACCCAGTTTCATCGAATAGGGTTTTAATTCTTCATACATGCCTTTATTTCCTTCAGTAAATACATGCAAACACATTAAACCAACAACCTCAGCTGAACCCAAAATGTATTGTTCATATTTATCTTTGGAGTAATTAATTTTCTCCAAATCCATTTCCATACTGTATAAAAAAGTGTCAATTAATTCATGGTTTATTTGATATTCATTAACCACGTGTTGAAATGAATTTAAAATAGGGTTTAATGAAATACCATTTTCTATAGCTTCATAAGTATCTGTTTTGAATTTTTGTAATAAATACTTTTTATCATATCCGTCAAAACTATCAACTATTTCATCGGCAAATCTTACAAAACCATAGATAGCATAAATCGGATTTCGTAATCTGTTATTTAAGAAATATATACCCAATGAAAAACTGGTACTATAAGCTGTGGTGGTAATTTTACTGCATTTTGCGGAGACATTGTCAAAGAGTAATTTCATATTTTATTCAAATGTTTAATTAATTGTGTGGCGGCTACTTTACCTGAAATAATTGATGGAGGTACACCTGGTCCTGGAACAGTAAGTTGACCGGTATAAAAAAGGTTGTTAATTTTTTTGTTTCGTATTTTGGGTTTCAAATTCGCGGTTTGACTAAGGGTATTGGCAAGTCCATAGGCATTGCCTTTATAAGAGTTGTAGTCTAAAATAAAATCATTAACACAATAGCTTTTTTTGAAATCAATATGGCTTAATATTTCCTCGCCAGTTTGATTTTCTAACCGTTCCATCATCATATCGAAATACTTTTCCCTTAATTCGTTAGTATCTCCCAATCCGGCTGCAATAGGCATTAACAGAAATAAATTTTCATGTCCTTCCGGAGCTATTCCATCGTCTGTTTTTGAAGGGCAACAAACATAAAAAAGAGGTTTGGTAGGCCATTTGGGATTTTTGTAAATCTCTCTAGAATGCAAATCCAAATCTTCATCAAAAAACAATGTATGGTGTTCTAGTGATTTGATTCTTTTATTTACTCCTAAATAAAAAATCAAACTCGATGGGGCAAACGTTTTTTTATCCCAATAATTTTCAGAGTAATTTCTATATTCAACCGGTAATAATTTACTTTCTACATGATGATAATCAGCAGAAGCAACTATGGCATCAAACGCAAATTGTTCGCCATTGATAACAATTTTTTTAGCCTGATTATTCTCAATCTCAATTTTTTCAACAGGGGAATTGTAATGGAATACCACACCATTTTTTTCCGCTACCTTTGACATAGCATCTATCACTTTCCCAAATCCGCCCATTGGATAGTAGGTTCCTAATTTTAGTCCGGCATAATTCATCAAACTGTACAAAGCAGGGGTTTCGCTTGGCATAGCACCTAAAAATAAAACTGGAAACTCCATCAATGCAATAAGTTTAGGATGGGAGAAATACTTTCGTACATGTTTACTAAAAGAAGAAAAAATCTGTAAGCGAAAAGCACCTTTAATAATGTCCAAATCAATAAATTCAGTAATTGAAAGTCCTGGCTTGTAAACGATTTTCTCAATTCCTGTTTTGTATTTGTATTCAGCCTCAGACATAAATTTAGTCAGTTGAGCAGAACTGCCTTTCTCGATGGATTCAAATAAATTACACAATTCATCGTATTTTTCAGGAACACTCATTGTGTCTTTTTTGTCAAATACAACATCAAATGAAGGGTTCAATAATTTAAGCTCATAGAAATCGGAAACTGAAAACCCAAAATCATTAAAAAATTTTTCAAATACATCGGGCATCCAATACCAACTTGGTCCCATATCAAATACGTATCCTGTTTCGGTTCTAAATTGCCTAGCTCTGCCACCGGCAACTTCATTTTTTTCAAAAACATGAACCTCATATCCTGCTGAAGCTAAATAGGCTGAGGTGCTTAAACCAGAAAAACCCGAACCTATGACAGCAATTTTTTGCATTTATATTGTTTAATGAAATTGTTTAAATATTAAACAAAAATAAATAATTTTTGTTTGGAATTAAACAAAGAAAGTGAAAAATTCTATAAATATTTAATTCTAAGTTGAATATTTATTTACATAGCTGATTAAAGTCATAAAAAATATTTAGAGACAAAAAGGTCTTAAAATTAATTTTCTATATTTTTGCAAAAAAAAATGGAAAAGGTAACTTTCAAGTTTTGTTTGAAAGTATAGAATCCCAAAAAGCAAGACGAGGAACTTTATAACTTTTTTTAAAAAACCAAAACTTATTATTCATTTTTGCAGTTATATTTTATTGTAGAAACATTTGAAATTTAATTAACAAAAAATAAAAAATCACCTAATGCAAAATGTTAAATTCACCAGTAGTAGCAAGTTAGAAAAGGAATTTGCTATTACATTAAGAAAAAATGTAAACAATTATTTTAAAGAAAATCAAATTAGTATGGCAGCTAACGCAACTATGGTAATTAAAACTATTATCCTAATCAGCATATATGTAGTGCCATTCATTTTAATTTTAACGATTCCAATGTCATTATGGTTTGCTTTTATTTTAACTATTGTTATGGGTATTGGTATTGCAGGTGTTGGCATGGGAGTGATGCACGATGCTTGTCATGGAGCCTATTCTAAAAAGCCTTGGGTAAATAATTTGCTTTCGGGCACAATTTATTTATTGGGAAGCAATATGTTAAACTGGAAAATTCAACACAATGTTTTGCATCATACATTTACCAATATTTCAGGTCTTGATGAAGATATCGATGAAAAGGGGCCGATACGATTATCCTTTAATACTCCACTTAAAAAAATTCATAAGTTCCAGTTTATTTATGCTTTTTTCTTTTATGGATTAATGACCCTGTCGATGTTGGTGAATGACTTTACTCGATTATTTGGTTATAACAGAAAGGGCTTAGTAAAGCATATGAATAAAAAATTGACTGGGGAGTATATAAAAATGGCTATTAGAAAGGTGGTTTATTTATTTGTAATTATTGGTTTGCCGCTTTGGTTAACAGATTTTAAATTTTACCAAATAGCAATAGGATTTTTTGCGATGCATTGGGTAGCGAGTATTATTTTAAGTCTTGTTTTTCAAATGGCCCATGTTGTGGAAGGAGCCGACCAAATTGAATTTGAACCAACTGTAAATTCAGATTGGCATGTGCATCAACTTAAAACAACCTCTGATTTTGCTCATAATAACAAACTCTTGAGTTGGTATGTTGGAGGTCTTAATTTTCAGATTGAGCATCATTTATTCCCAAATATTTGTCACGTACATTATAATAAAATTGCTCCAATTGTTGAAAAAACTGCGAAAGAATTTGGAGTAGAATATAACCTTAAACCAACTTTCTTTAATGCACTTTACTCCCACTTTCTTACTTTAAAAGCATTAGGAACTCACTAAACTTCTAAAAATCCGAATTAAATTTATGACCGAATCCCAAAAATCGATACACAATCGTATAGAAGAAAAATTTAATTTAATAGACCAAAATCACGAAGTACATTTAGAAGGATTGATATGGGCAAAACCAATGAATTATTGGGATTACATTATGCCTGATGCATTATTAAATCTTCAAGTACAGAGAACTACATTGCCAGATGAAATGGTATTTATTATGTATCATCAGATTAATGAGTTATTATTTAAAATGATTTTATGGGAAATAGATCAAGTAAGTAATAGTCCAAAAATTGAAGCAGCTTTTTTTACTGAAAAATTAAGACGAATAAGCCGGTATTTTGACATGCTTTCTACATCCTTTGATATTATGGGAGATGGCATGGAAATGGATCAATATATGAAATTTAGAAACACTTTAACCCCAGCCAGCGGGTTTCAAAGTGCTCAATACCGATTAATTGAATTTTCATCCACTGAATTGATTAATTTAATTGACTATAGATTTCGTTCTACCATTGACAGAAACACTCCTTATGACTATGCCTTTGAGCATTTATATTGGCAAGCAGCAGGAAAAGATCATACCACTGGAAAGAAAAATACAATGATTCAATTGTTTGAAAAACGCTATAAAGATGAGTTTTTGTTGAAAATGGAAAATTACAATACCTCTAATTTATGGACAAAATTTAAACAACTACCCGATGATATAAAAACAGACAGTGAATTAGTGAAAGCTATGCGCCACTATGATTATACAGTAAATGTTAATTGGGTAATGGCTCATTATAATGCAGCTGGTAAATATTTGGGAAAGGCTGAAGCTACTGGTGGAAGTGATTGGAGAAAATATATGCACCCAAAATATCAACGTCGAATTTTCTTTCCCGAACTATGGTCAAAAGAAGAATTGGAACATTGGGGTGAAAATGTGTAATTAATTAAAGTAGAATAATAAATCTAGAACTATTAGTTTTAAAAGCCGTCGTAAATTAAATTTTACGGCGGCATTTTTTTATTTCCCATAAATTATAGCATCCGGAAAAAAGGCTAGATATGCAAAGGCAAAATGATTACTATGCGGCAAAATCATAAGTTGTTTTTCTTTTAAAGTTCCTTCCTTACAATAACCTGTAATATCCCAAACCGAGTGGGTTTGGTCGTCAACAAAATAATTATCCTTCTTTTTAAAAGTATAATTCACACCGTTCAAATAACTTCTAAAAGCTGTGGCGCTTCCTATTTTTCTTGATTTTGAAAGAGTATCTTCATCCAATACAGATACCATATCACTATGATAAAAAATTGTAAAGTACATATTATCATAAACCTCATTTAGAACTTCTTTTTTAGCGAGAGAAGAAAAAGGATAAATTATGGTATGTCCTTCGGTATGAATATCCAAAACTCTTTCTAATGGAGGAAGACGAGAATCCACTTTCTCGGGTAAAAAATAGGCGGAATCAATGGTGCTATTTTCGTGATTAAGGTGATGAAAAGGGCGATGCCCAGTAGTTTTGTCTATAATTTTTATTCCTTCGGGTGATAGTATTTTACCTTCGGGATATCGGTCAAAATAATCTTTAACCGAAATAATCAATGCCCGCATCATCTTTAATTCAACACCTGCCAGCTCGCCAACAATAGCTTCACCCATTAATTGTTCCCACCAAGTATTGGTTTGCTTATCATACATTATCATATCATTATGCATCAATAATCCGGAAATACCAAAATTAAGCAGATACTGTTGGCCATCTTTTTTTACTTTACGATTAAATACCATTGCAGCATTGCACATTGGGCAAAAAGTAACCATAGCCTGTTCGCCTCCGATACTGTCATTTGATAATTCATACATGGTAAGCAAGCTCAGCGGATATGCTTTTGATTCACCATTATAACTCACGGCAATTACCGGTTCGTATTCATAAAAATTAAAATTTTTATCCGATTTTAGAATAAATTTAGGAAAATCGAGAGTAGGTAATGCATCTTTTGATGTTGTTAATGTTAATTCAGAAAGATCAACAATATGTTTTGAAGTGTCAGTTGTCCATTCATAGGTTAAGTTTTTTGGATTTTTTATTTGGCCAAAAGTAAAGGCTGGAAGAATAAAGGCAAATGAAATAAGGGTAGTTTTATTCATTAAAGTATTTAATTTAAAAAATTTATAAAGCACGGTTAGGGTTTGTTTATTGAATTTAAAGTTGAAGTTATTTTTTCTTTTTGTGTGTAATATGAATCCATGGCAAAAGTATTATTGAGTTGGTCGGCTCTTTCTTCATATTCTTTTTGTTTATCAGCTTTATTTTTATAATGGTATACATCAGCGATGGTATAAAGCACCCAAACAGCATCATTTGATTTATCGAAATTAGGGTCGGATTCGATTTTTGAAGCTATTTCAAATACTGAGTTTCTTATATAATCGGCTTTAAGTTTAATATCCTCCCAATCCTGATTTTGCTCTTTTAATAATCCTGTTTTTTTATACAACATGAAAGCCAGATTGATGCCATTATAATAATCTTGTTTTAGATTAAAACCTTTTTCATAAAAGCTAATAGCATTGTCAAGATATTTCACATCATCTGAAATTTCATTCAATCGTTTATTTATTGCACCGCTTAATCCCAAAACTTCTATGTCCTGACTTTGCTCGGGTTTTAGTTCATCTAAAATAAATTTAGCTTTTTGTAAAGCTTCCAATTCATTAGGTTGTTTTGATTTGTAGGTACATAATGCTTGCCTTGAAATGATAAACGCTAAATTATCTTTTAAGGTCATATTTTGTGAAGCTGCAATTTTAGCGGATGCTAATAATTCTAATGCTATATCATATTCCTTATTGTTTTTTGCTTTCTCTGCGTTCCTCATAATCGTAGCAAAGGAATCGGAATTATCAGTATCATTTGCTTTGGCATCTCTCTTTAATTCATCTTCTAAAAATGTAAAAACAGGACTATCAGTCATTGCTGGATTTTGGTTAAGAACTCCTGTAACAAGGTCTGTTAATACTTTTCTAAACCTTTCTACTTCCAGATAAGGAATACCTTCTTCGGAATGAGCATATTGATATACTACAAAATGATTTATGTCAAAAGGAATACTACTCATTTGCTCTTTTTCACAAATCATTATGGTATGATTTGGCTTTAATGAATGCCTCACTCCAAGTTCCCACATTACATTGGCGTTTAATGTCGAAATATCAACAATAGATATGTCTGCATTCTTTATCTCTTGAAGCATTACTTTATCAATACTGCCATTTAGATTTTTATCAATGGCTCGGTAGCAAGGAATTTTTAATGCTTCAAAAACTGGTTTTATCAGCAAAGAAAAGGTTTGGTCTAAATCTAATACTCGTGCTTTCCCATTAGCGTAGCTTGTTTTTTTGCCATAACCGATAATCACAAAGCAACTTACTTCTTGTCCCATGTTTTGTTTTTTTATGAGTGTTTGTTTAAATTAAGGTTTCAGTTTTTATGCATTTGTATTATTGTTTTCATTGATGTATTGACTCCAATGATCGTGTTCTTTGCTTAGTAAATTTTCAACCCTTTTAACCAATAATTTAAAAGGTTCATGTTGCTTATCGTAGGGTCCAGATAAGGTTTGAAAAAGTATTTTTTCCTGAATTGCAGCTTCGGCAGTCATTCTATATTCCGACCATTTTTCCTGAAATTTTAATAGGGCAGTTAGACCTGTTAAAACTGCTATGCTGGTTCCTACTCACCCATTAAAGCCGTATAACCAACGATGTCGGTAAACATTACACAGGCTAATTGGCGCGAGTTTGATTTGGAATTATTCATTAATTGTTTAGCTGGTTATCAATCATTTAAGCATTAAATATCAAAACAGTTTATTATGCTTCAAACATATAATAAGTACTGCAAAGATACAAGTCTTTAAAAATGGGAAGAAATTGGATTTATAACCTGTTTATAGAAATGCAAAAAGCATTATAGTGATCCGGAAGGGATTCGAACCCCCGACCCACAGATTAGAAATCTGTTGCTCTATCCAACTGAGCTACCGGACCATAAAAAAACCCCCTCCAAAGCGAAGGGGGTAGTCGGGGTGGCAGGATTCGAACCTACGACCTCCTGCTCCCAAAGCAGGCGCGATACCGGGCTACGCTACACCCCGAAATAAACTCGGTGCGGTGAGGGAGGGATTCGAACCCTCGGTACAGTTTCCCGTACGGCAGTTTAGCAAACTGCTACTTTCGGCCACTCAGTCACCTCACCAGTATTTCATTTCCTTTCGGAATTCATTATTTTATGAAGCTGGCTTAATTTTTATTTCAAAAACTGAACTTACTTCAACCCTAAAATTATTTAAGTTTTTAAAGTAAATGAAACCATTAAAAACCTAATTTTTTAGGAGGCGCAAATATAAAGGAATTTATTTGTGACTTTCAAGAAAAATAAGAGCAAAATTTTTGTAACTTTTTTCAACCCTTATTTTTTTATAAGGATTATTACCTAATCTTGCCTCACCAAATAAATAATCAAAAAAAATGAGTCAAAATAAGGCATTATATCAAACCATAGATTTAAGGATATATGCTTCTACAGAGTGGTTGGCAGATAATAAAAAGAAGTATCGAACTGTTTTTGAATTAGAGGAATGTTCGTATGTGTATTGCGAATTTTCCTTTTTTAATTTAAAATTTAAAGAAACTGATTGGGGTTTAAAACTTAGAATAGTTTGCATCGATAATGAAAATAGTGAAATGTGCAATCTTAATTGCGATCGAATAGTTTCTATGGATGATAATATCATTTATGTTAGAGAAGGTTGGGGAACCAAGAATAAAGGGAGTTTTTGGAAGCCAGGAATTTATAAGTGGCAAGCCTTTATAGATGAAACAATGGTTGTGGAAAAACCTTTTTATATTCAAAATTTTGGAAAGATTAACGAAAATGGAGAGCCTTATTTTAAAACCGAAAATTTAAAGCTTTATGAGGGGCCAGATGCTAATGTAAAAATAAACGACCGAACGTATTATTCCGTTTTTAATTTTAATTATACTCGTTATGTATGGGTTGAGTTGAATGCAAAAAATTTGATTAAAGATGTAAATTATTGGGCTTGTGAATTGACTTTTAATTTCAGAACCAGTAATTATTTATTAAAGGGCTCTATTTCTAAATTATTTTTTGTTTATCCTCAGGATAATGAATTTTCAGTAACCATAGGTTGGGGGTCGGACAAGGTAGGTACATGGGGAAAAGATGATTACATAGTAGATGTTTTGTTTATGGACAAACTTTTGTTAAGCAAAGTGTTTACCATAGGTGATGATTATTTAGAAGCAACTACCGAAGATTTTGTGGTTCCTTCTTTTGGGGATTTTGAAACAATTGAAGATTTAGGTTTTGACGAAGATTTAGAAACAGATACGGAGGATGAAGGAAAAATTCACCATACCAATGAAACGGTTGAAGTGATAATGAAAGAATTGGAGGGTTTGATAGGCTTGTCGGATATTAAAAATAAAATAAAGGAATATAGCAACTATCTTGGATTTATATCGCTTCGCAAAGACCGAGGGCTTAAAGAAAAAGAAAAAATTAGTCTTCATGCTATTTTTCGTGGTAATCCGGGAACAGGTAAAACCACTGTGGCCAGAAAACTTGGTAAAATTTATCACAGTTTAGGTTTGCTTTCCAAAGGTCATGTTTATGAAGTAGACAGGGGAGATTTGGTAGCAGAATTTATTGGTCAAACTGCTCCTAAAACTAAAGCAGCTTTGAAAAAAGCTAAAGGTGGGATTTTATTTATTGATGAAGCCTATTCTTTAGCTCGTAAAGATGATGATGCTAAGGATTTTGGAAAAGAAGTTATTGAAATTTTACTAAAAGAATTATCGGATAATGAAGATATAGCCATTATTTGTGCGGGCTATCCTGCCGAAATGGATAATTTTTTAGAATCAAATCCTGGATTAAAGTCAAGGTTTACAATGTCGTATGATTTTCCAGATTATTTACCACAGGAACTTATAAAAATTGCAGACTATGCCAGCGAAAGACGTGGAATCAGATTAAACGAAAAAGCTTCAGAATTACTTTATAAAAAATTAGTAGAAACTTACCGTGAACGAGATAAGTTTTTTGGTAATGCTAGGTTAGTTAATAGTTTAATTGACGAAGCCAAAATGAATTTGGGATTGCGCGTTATGAATACTCAATTTCCCGAAAAACTTACTCCTGACGAACTTTCAGTTATAATGCCAGAAGATATTGAAAAGTTGTCTTTCAAAAAGAAACATCCTACAGCTGATATTCCTATTGATGAGGATTTACTAAAAGAATCTGTGGGTAAAATTAAGCGTATGATTGGGCTTGAAACCGTGAAAGAAGATATTGATGACTTGGTAAAATTGGTTCGTTTTTATAATGAAACAGGTAAAGATGTTCGTCAATCCTTTTCGTTGCATACTGTTTTTACAGGAAATCCTGGCACCGGAAAAACTACAGTAGCCAGAATATTGGCACAGATTTATAAAGCCTTGGGAATTTTGGAACGTGGGCATTTAATTGAATGTGATCGGCAAAGTTTGGTAGGAGGCTATGTAGGTCAAACGGCAATTAAAACAGCTGAAATAATAGACCGGGCAATGGGAGGCGTATTGTTTATTGACGAAGCTTATTCTTTAACCGAAGGTGGCCAAAGTGATTTTGGTAAAGAAGCTATTGAAATATTACTGAAACGTATGGAAGACCGAAGAGGTGAGTTGATTGTTATAGCAGCTGGATATACAGATAATATGAAACGATTTATTGAATCCAACCCAGGTTTGAAATCACGTTTTGATAGAACTTTCCATTTTGAAGATTTTAAAGCCGTTGAACTTCTTGAAATTGCTAATAACCAGATTTCTGAAAATAATCTAAAACCTGATGAAGGTGCTGAAAAAGAGCTAAAAAGAGTTATGGAACTAATGTATGATAGCCGTGATAAGTTTTTTGGTAACGGACGAGCTGTAAGAAAACTTGTGGAAGAGATTGTTAGAAATCAACATTTACGAATGTCTGAAATTGCTGCTTCTAAGCGTTCCATTGATATAATATCAACACTTACAATTGAGGATATAAAAGAAATTAATGTAAAAGAGATTATTCAAAAAACCAAAACTACTGGTATAGGATTTCAACAGAATTCATAGAAGTTTTTAGCGTTGCCTCTCTAATACAATCAATTGAAATTATTTTATCCAAATCCTCTTTGCCTAAATAGAATAGAAAAGCTATTTTCGCGGACTTTAAAAAATCTTAAATAATTATTATGAATTCTTTTATTTATCTAGTTCCCATATTGGGTATTGTTGGTTTGATTGTGATGGCTTTCAAAAGTGCTTGGGTTAGTAAACAAGATGCTGGAGATGCCAAAATGCAAGAACTTGCCGGTTACATTGCTGATGGAGCCATGGCTTTTTTAAAGGCTGAATGGAAAGTACTTGGAATTTTTGTAGTATTTGCATCAGCATTATTAGCCTATTCAGGTACCATTCATGAAGTGAATGGAGTTGCAATTCATTCCAGTTGGGTTATATCCATTGCATTTATAATAGGTGCAGTTTTTTCTGCAACTGCAGGTTATATAGGTATGAAAGTGGCAACTAAAGCCAATGTTCGTACAACTCAGGCTGCTCGTACTAGTTTAAAACAAGCTCTTAAAGTTTCATTTACAGGAGGAACTGTAATGGGATTAGGTGTTGCTGGTTTAGCAGTTTTGGGTTTAGGAGGTTTATTTATAGTATTCCTTTCAGTATTTGCAGATCTTGGTGAAAACACAGTTAAAACAGCAATTGAAGTATTAACAGGATTTTCTTTAGGTGCTGAATCTATCGCTTTATTTGCTCGTGTTGGTGGTGGTATTTATACTAAAGCTGCTGACGTGGGAGCCGATTTAGTTGGAAAAGTAGAAGCAGGAATTCCTGAAGATGATGTTAGAAATCCAGCAACTATAGCTGATAATGTTGGTGATAATGTAGGTGATGTAGCTGGAATGGGTGCTGATTTGTTCGGATCTTATGTAGCTACCATTTTAGCTACAATGGTTTTGGGACAGGAAATAGTAGTTGAAGATAAATTTAATGGTATGTCCCCAATCTTATTACCAATGGTAATTTGTGGATTGGGTATATTATTTTCTATAGTTGGTACTTGGTTTGTAAGAATTAAAGATGAAAAATCAAGTGTTCAAAATGCTTTAAATCTTGGAAATTGGTCATCAATAATATTAACCGTTATCGCCTCTTTCTTTGTAGTAAAATGGATGCTTCCTGAAACCTTAAATTTAAGAGGAGTTGAGTTTTCAAGCATGGATGTATTTTTTGCAATAGTTGTTGGTTCATTAGTTGGCGCTGTAATGAGTATTGTTACTGAATATTATACAGCCATGGGCAAAGGTCCTGTTAAATCAATTATCAAACAATCGGCTACAGGCCATGCTACAAATATTATTGGAGGATTGGCAGTTGGAATGAAATCCACGGTTATACCAATCCTTACATTGGCTTCAGGTATTATAGCTTCCTATTATTTTGCAGGTTTGTATGGAGTAGCTATTGCAGCTGCTGGAATGATGGCGACAACTGCTATGCAATTGGCAATTGATGCTTTTGGACCAATAGCTGATAACGCTGGTGGTATTGCCGAAATGAGTCAGTTACCTCCTGAGGTTCGTGAACGTACTGATAATTTGGATGCTGTTGGAAATACTACAGCTGCTACAGGTAAGGGGTTTGCTATTGCATCTGCTGCATTAACTTCACTTGCTTTATTTGCAGCCTTTGTAGGTATTGCAATGCCAGATAATCAACACATTGATATTTATAAAGCCAACGTATTGGCAGGATTATTTGTGGGTGGAATGATTCCATTTATTTTCTCTGCATTGTGCATTCAAGCGGTTGGAAAAGCTGCAATGGATATGGTTCAGGAAGTTCGTCGTCAGTTTCGCGAAATTCCAGGTATTATGGAATATAAAGCCAAACCTGAATACGAAAAATGTGTTGCTATTTCAACAAAAGCATCAATTCGGGAAATGATACTTCCTGGGGCAATTGCTTTGATTACTCCTTTAATTGTAGGTTTCACTTTCGGTCCTGAAGTTTTAGGAGGATTGTTAGCCGGGGTTACCGTTTCAGGTGTATTGATGGGTATTTTTCAAAGTAATGCTGGTGGTGCTTGGGATAATGCAAAAAAATCATTTGAGCAAGGTGTTGAAATTAATGGTGAAATGTTCTATAAAAAATCTGAACCACACAAAGCTTCAGTTACTGGTGATACAGTTGGGGATCCTTTTAAAGATACTTCGGGCCCATCAATGAACATTCTTATTAAACTTATGAGTATTGTTTCTTTGGTAATTGCTCCTTATATCTCAGGTATTGGCAGCTCTGCTGCCCCCGAAAAAGAATGTTGTGTAGAACATGGTGCAAAAACTGAAATGAGTTGCTGCGATAAAAATGGAACAAATACAGATTCAGTAGAATGTGCAGGTGATGGAAGTGAGGGTTGTGATATGGACAAATGCGCTAGTATGACCAAAGAAGAATGTGCAAAAATGTGTGATGAAAAAGGATGTTCGCCTGAACAGAAAGAAGAGTGCATGGCCATGTATGGTAAAGATGGTAAATTTATTGGCAAAGGTTGCGATATGGAAAAATGTGCCACCATGACTAAAGAAGAATGTGCTAAAATGTGCAACGATAATAAATGCTCGCCTGAGCAAAAAGCGAAGTGCATGAGCATGTATGATAAGGACGGAAAATATATAGGTCATAAGAAGTAGTAAAGAGTTAAAAACTAAGAGTTAAAAATAGTTTAATTGAGGATTACTTTTAACTTTTAACTTTAAGCTTATAACTTAAACATGCAAATAATATATAAATTTAGAGTGCATTTTGAAGACCATGACGATGTGGTTAGATTTATTGATATAGATTCTACTTCAAATTTTGCCGATTTTCATAAAATAATTCAGGACTCGATTGGGTTTGATAGCTCAAAAGCCTATACATTCCACATGTCAAACGATTTTTGGAGAACAGATGCTCAGATTTGTGATTCAGAACCACGCGAGGAATCAACCTTAAAGCTTCCAAAGCAAACTATTCTAAATAGATTTATAAACGATCCGCATCAGCGGTTTATTTATATGTTTGACCCTGATTTGGTTTGGTCATTTTATATTGAACTTGTTAAAATTCAAAAAGCGGAACCTAATAAAAAATATCCCTTAATAGCCCGTAAAGAAGGAGAAGCACCAAAGCAATATAAACTTAAAGGCAAATTGCCGGGAGCCACTGCAAACCTTACCGAATACGATAAAATGGCGGATATGCTTATCGCCAGTCGTATGATGGATGATTTGATAGCTGTGGATGATGATGAAATTTTGGATGGTGAAGATATAGAAATGGACGAAATTGATACTGAACTTCCGGATATTAAACTGCCTGAAATAGCAAAACCACCTGTAGTTAGAGAACGAGTTTCTTTTGACTTAAAGTTTGATGAGGAAGAACTTAAAATTGATTCGGATGATTTAAGTTTTTTAGAAGGAGAAGAAGTGGATGAGGAAGAAAAAGAATTGGATGAAGATGATGAACTAGGTTTTGAAGATTTGGGATATGGTGGCTCGGATGATAATAACGACGATTATTAGCCAATGACATGGCTAATTCCCAACCATTATTAATTGTAGTTTGCGGCCCTACAGCATCGGGCAAAACAGATTATGCAATTGAGCTTGCCCAATATTTTAATACTGAAATAATATCTGCTGACAGCCGACAAGTTTATAAAGAAATTAGTATTGGCACCGCCAAACCTTCAGAAGAAAAATTAGCATTCTTTCCCCATCATTTTATTAATCATTGCTCCATTCATGATACTTATAATGCGGGTATTTTTGAAAAGGAAGCATTACAGTTATTAGAAAAATTATTTAAAAAACACAAAGTAGTTATCGCAGCCGGAGGAACCGGTTTGTATATTAAAGCCCTTTGTGAAGGGTTGGATGATTTACCTAAAGCTGATGAAAATATGCGTATACAGCTTCAAAAAGAATTGGATGATAATGGAGTTGATTACTTATTTAAAAAGCTTCAAGGACTAGATAGTGAAGGAAGTAAAACTATTGACACTAAAAACCCTCATCGCATCATGCGGGCTTTAGAATTGGTGATTGAAACAGGGCAATCTATTTTAGACATTAAAACAAATTCAAAAATTGAACGGCCCTTTAGAATTGTTAAAATAATGATGGATGTTGACAGAGAAACTCTTTATCAGCGAATAAATAGCCGGGTGGATGAAATGATAGAAGAAGGATTGGTGGAGGAAGTGAAAAAGGTATATCATTTTAAAAATTTAAAGGCTCTTCAAACCGTTGGTTACACTGAACTTTTTGATTATTTTGATGAAAAATGTTCATTGTCTGAGGCCATCGAAAAAATAAAACAACATACACGAAACTACGCTAAACGCCAATTGACTTGGTTTAGAAATGAGAAGGATATGATATCTCATAAACTGTTCAATCCTGAAACAGTTTTGTTAAATAACCAATAGTTTTTTAAACACTTTGCGCAAAAGGCGTTGAAATCTTTTAGTATCTATTAGTAAATGGTTGCAATAAATTTGCGGCTGTGATGATAATAATTATTTGGGCATTGATAGGGCTTACTGCATTATTTGCGCTTATTCATATTTGCTATTATTTGTTTGTGTTTTCAAAATTTGCTTTTGATAAAACAAATGACAAAATAGTTAACTCAAAAATTCCGGTAAGTGTAATTATTTCGGCCAAAAACGAGATTAAAAATCTTCAAGAATTTTTACCAATAATTTTAAATCAAAATTATCCCGATTTTGAAGTATTGGTGGTAAATGATGGTTCGTGGGATGAAACTGCTGAATATATTGAGGAGCTAATGAAATCGGAGCCAAGGCTTAGATTAGTAGATGTGAAGGTGGAAGAAAAATACCAGAAAGGTAAAAAACTGGCTCTTACTTTGGGAATAAAAGCGGCAACTCATGAATGGTTGTTATTTACTGATGCTGATTGCAAACCGATTTCTGAAAACTGGATAAATGAAATGAGTGCCGGTATGAGGGATGATAAAGAAATAGTATTGGGGTATTCACGGTATAAGAGGAAAAACTCTTTTCTGAATCTTTTTATTCGCTGGGAAACCTTTTATACTGCAATGCACTATTTTTCTTATGCCTTATCTGGCAAACCATACATGGGCGTTGGACGTAATTTAGCGTATCGAAAAAGTTTATTTTTTAAAGTAAAAGGATTTGCAAGCCATTTGCACATTATGTCTGGTGATGATGATTTATTTGTAAATGAAACTGCTAACAAAGCCAATGTAGCTGTCATTTATTCGCGTGATTCTTTTACCGAATCTCAACCTAAACTAACCTGGGGAAAATGGTGGAATCAAAAGAAGCGCCATTTTTTTACCGGTAAATTTTACAAAAGTTCACATAAGCGGTTACTCGGATTTTTCAACATTAGTCATATTTTATTTTATACATTTCTTACTTTGGCTTTGGTTTTTGGGTATACTTATTGGTACATAATAATTGGTATTTATATTTTGAGGCTGATGGTGCAAAGCATTGTTCTGTTTAAGAGTATGGATAAATTAAGGATTTCTAAAATATTCGGTTTCTTTTTACTGTTTGATATTTTGATGGTACCCTATTATTTAATCGTTGGCTTGGCTGGTTTGGTAACCAAAAAGCTAAAATGGTAATTAGATTTTGCCGCATAAAGAAATAAGAAAGTTGGAGGTTCTATAAATCTTTAAATTAAAATTTCTTTTCCTCCTATTATTTTTATTAAAAATAGCAATTTGCTATTTAATTTTTGCATTAAATGCAAGATATTTAAAATGCTTTGATTTTTTTAATGAATAACGATAATTTTAATGAACAAATAATTCAAAAGTTTTATAAAATGACAATTAAGGTTGGGTAACCCGGAAAATCAATTGTTATGATTAAAAATTCAGAACCACTTTTGCCAAACAAAAATTACTAAAATTAAAGTTCAGTTTTTAATTTATTTTTAAAATATTAAATGAGTTATAATTTTAATAACATACATTTACCCAATTTAAAAAATATTTAACCCCCAAATAATCATAAATTATGAAACATCTAATCATCTCTTTTTCACTTTTATTAAGTCTTTCGGCCATTGGCCAAAAAAAAATTACGTATTTGTATGACAAGGATCTTTTATCTACAGAAGTTGAAACTAACCTCTCATCAAATCTAAAAGCCTATGGATTAGAATATACTTCCAGTATAGATTTGAATAGAAAATGTGATTTCTTGTTTGCTGCTATTCGATTAAAGGACAATCAGATTTATTTAGAAATAAAGGATTGTTATGAGTTTAGTCGAGGAACAGTATTGGTTGGAAAACTAAACCAAAAAGATAATGCACAAGCTTATGCCGGAGCCCTGTCTTATTTAACCAATGATATATTACAAAATCCTGAAAAATATAAAAGTTCAGTAGCAAAAACTGATACAGTAATTAAAGAAAATGAACATGCTTCTCGGTACTTTTTTGCACCATCGGCTTATAATCTAAAGAAAGGTGAATTATATGGAGCTACAAATTATTTTTTAGCTTATGATTTCCAGTATGGAATAACAGATAATTTTTCATTGGGAATGGGGTCTACAGTGGCATTTATTCCTTTTTATATTACACCAAAACTAAGTTTTAAGGTAGGTGAAAATAGCAGAATTTCTGTAGGTGATATATTAGTTTTAGGTACTTGGGGTACTCAATTTACGGCTAATTTAGCCTATGGGGTTTACACTTATGGTAATTCAAATTCGAATGTGTCTTTAGGTTTGGCATATTTATCAACGGGTGGTGCTGACATAGAATCAAAACTTAGTCAACCTGTTATCAATCTGTCAGCTATGGCC
>CAMDSC010000001.1 GCA_945907065.1 Chitinophaga pinensis | reverse complement strand
TAAAAAAAGAATCAATTCGCAATAGAAGAATCGAATATCAAAACCTTAAAAAAAATAAATCAACCAATATTAAAAACTTAAATTTAACTTTGAATTAGTTTGAAACACTCCTTAACAAAAAGTCCACTTTGGTTTGACGACATACAATCTTCTTAGACTTCAACTTAGAAAAACCATACCTTGGGCTACAAGCAAAGAAAATATTCATCAAAACAGTGTTTTAGAAGCTGAAGAATTATTGGAGTATAAACAAGCCATTATTAAATTATATGAAAAAATGGGACGGATGGATATTTATGAGATGGTGAAAGACAGGGTAAATATAGCCAACAACGCATTGCAACAGCAATATCAAGAACTAGGAAAACTAAAGCGTGCTAAAATAATTGATGATTTTGAACATTCTGATTTGTTAAAAATATTTAATGAATTTTATAATCTTCAAGGCGGATGCGAACGAATTAAAACTACGCCATTGTTTCGTCAATTCAGTATTTTTAGCAGAATATTCGTGGTACTATTTATATTTTTATTACCTTTTGGTTTGCTCACTTCTATGAATGATTTGGAGCATATAGGCCACTTTGGTGTTTGGCTCACCATTCCGTTTTCTAGCCTTATTTCCTGGGTATTTTTTAGCATGGAACAAATAGGAGAATTTAGTGAAAACCCTTTTGACAATGGAATAAACGATATTCCAATATCCACCATTTGCAGAAATATAGAAATAGATATGAGAGAGATGATGGGAGAAAAAGATTTACCAGAAAAAATAGAACCGCATGATAATGTACTTTTATAGATGTGAGCACAGAGCTTATAAGTACAGAGAAAATATAAGAAGTAAACTTTTTAAAAAATTAAGTGTTTTAGTTTCAGAATATGAAAAGCATAGACCAGATATTTGAAAACAACCAAAAATGGATAGCCGAAAAATTGGCCATTGACGAAAATTATTTTGAAAATTTAGCAACAGGTCAATCACCCGAATTTTTATACATTGGGTGTTCCGACAGCCGAGTAACAGCTGAAGATCTTATGGGCGTTAAACCAGGTGAAGTTTTTATACACCGTAATATTGCCAATTTGGTAAATAATGTGGATTTAAGTGTAATGTCTGTTATTAATTACGCTGTTAGGCACCTAAAGGTAAAACATGTTGTTGTATGCGGACATTACAACTGTGGTGGAGTAAAAGCAGCCATGCAACCTGTGGATATGGGTATATTAAATCCATGGCTACGTAATATCCGAGATGTTTACCGTATCCATAAAGACGAATTGAACACTATTGAATTAGAAGAAGATCGCTACAATCGATTAGTTGAATTGAATGTTCAGGAACAATGCATTAATTTAATAAAAACTGCAGCAGTTCAAGAAGCCCATAAAGAAAGAGGCTTAATAGTACATGGCTGGGTTTTTGATATTCATACAGGAAAACTTATAGACCTGAAGATTGACTTTCCAAAAATACTAAGTAGTATTATGGAAATTTATAAGCTTTATTAATTTTTTAAAATTTCCCTTCTCAGCATATCCAAAGCCACTAAAGCGGTTCGCTCTATTACATTTATTCGTTCACCATTGGCTATAAGTTTTCGGGTTACAATTCCTTTTGGCCCAGCAACAGCTATCCAAACTAATCCAACGGGTTTGTCCGAAGTAGCTCCACCTGGGCCAGCTATTCCGGTAGTGCTTACCGCAAAATCGGTTTTAAAATGAGTTTTAATTCCACTCACCATTTCTCTAACACATTCCTCACTCACTGCTCCATGCTTTTCTAAAGTTTCAGCTTTTACCCCTAGATTATTAATTTTTATTTGGTAGCTATAAGCTATCAGCGAACCAATAAAATACTCTGAACTTCCTGGCACTGTAGTAATAAGATGCGATATATAGCCTCCAGTGCAACTTTCGGCAATAGCTAGGGTTTGTTTTGTATTTGTTAATAATTTACCAATTATTTCCTCTGGTTTTAAATCTTCGGTAGCTCCAATATTCTCTTTTGGAATTATTTCAAGGATTTGTGAAGCATAATCTTCTATTTCAACATTTAATATTTGTTCATCCTTTCCAATACCAGAAAGACGTAATCTTACTAAACCAAAATTTGGTAAATATGCCAACTTAATATGTTTGGGCAATGAATCTTCAATTTCAGCTATCATATCAGCCAATGTTGACTCTGGTAAACCAATCGTCACCAAAGTTTTATGAATAATAAATGGAAGTTGAAATTGTGTTTTCAGTTTAGGTAATACATATTTACTCATAATACCCTTCATTTCAAAAGGTACACCGGGCATGCAAACAATTATTTTGCTATTATGCTGAATCCACATTCCTGGTGCAGTACCGTTATGATTAAAGAGAATTTCACTGTTTTCCAAAATCATGGCCTGCTGCTCGTGTACAGGTAAAAATTGAATACCACGTTTAATAAAATTTTCCTTTATAAAATCAATAACTCTTTCTTCTTTTCTTAAACCAACATTAAAATATTCGCACAATGTTATCTTGGTTATATCATCCTTTGTAGGGCCCAACCCACCTGTTATTAATACTACATCAGCACGGTTCAAAGCCTCATCCAAAGCTTTTTTTATGTGTTTTTTATCATCGCTTATTGAGGTTATTTGCTTTATAGAAACCCCAATGGAATTGAGTTCCTTAGCCATCCATACGGCATTGGTATTAATAATTTGACCAATAAGTATTTCATCGCCAATAGTTAAAAGTTCTGCTTGCATTTTAGTTGTTGATTTATATGTTATTAGGTTATTCTTAATTCCTAATTTTTAATTCGTAATTAAATATTATTTTCGCGACTCCAAAATTACAACAATGCACAATCCAAAAGCCATAGAACTTGCTGATAAAATTTTAGCTAAATCAGCCAAAGAATTTGATGCCGAATGGGTATCAAAAAATCTTAAAGCCTTGCGCGAAATGGCTCGCGAAGAAGGTGACCCTGCAGTTATAAAAATATTGCGTTTAGCCTACGAGCATATTGATGAAAACGGTGATTTTAAAATAGGTTTTTCAGCAGATGAAGACGAAGATGGGGAAGAAGAAGAAGGACTAATTACCGACCTCGAATATCTTTTAATCCTTGTTCAACGCTCGGAACGTGAAAAAAGCAAAGAAGAAATTAAGGAAATGAAAAAACTTTTGTTAAGTCTTAAATAATAATGACTAACGAACAATTTTTGGAATTAAAGGGCAGATCTAAGGCCCTGGGGAGGTATCTTTGACGTTGAACAGAAGGTAATACTCATACAAGACGAAGAACAACAAACCCAAGCTCCCAATTTTTGGGATGACTCAAAAAAAGCTGAAATTTTCTTAAAAAACATCCGTTCTAAAAAAATTTGGGTAGATGCATGGAATGAAATTGAAACCGGTTTAAACGACCTTGAGGTTTTAATGGAGTTTAATCAATTAGGTGAGGTTACTGAAGAGGAACTCAATAACCAATACTCAAAGGTTTTGACACTAATTGATGACCTCGAATTTAAAAATATGATGAGTGGTGAGGAAGATCAATTGGATGCTATCATTCAGGTAAATGCAGGTGCTGGAGGTACTGAAAGTTGCGATTGGGCTAGTATGATTGTTAGAATGTACATTATGTGGGCCGAAAAAAATGGCTATTCAGTTTCCATTATTGATGAACAAAACGGCGATGTGGCCGGCATTAAAAGTTGTTCTATAGAAATTAAAGGTCAGTTTGCATACGGTTACCTTAAGGGCGAAAACGGAGTTCATCGTTTGGTTCGAATTTCTCCTTTTGATAGTAATGCCAAACGTCATACTTCCTTTGCTTCTGTATATTGCTACCCAGTGGTAGATGACACTATTGAAATAGATGTGAAACCTGCAGAAATAGAATGGCAAACCTACCGAAGCAGTGGTGCAGGTGGCCAAAATGTAAATAAAGTAGAAACAGCTGTTAGACTGAGGCATCATCCAAGCGGAATAATTATTGAATGTCAGCAAGACCGTTCACAATTAGGAAATAAAGAAAAAGCTATGAAAATGCTAAAATCCCAATTGTATGAATTAGAAATACGGAAGCGAAACGAGGAAAGAGATAAAGTGGAAGCAGGAAAAATGAAGATAGAATGGGGGTCACAAATCCGCAATTATGTTTTACATCCTTATAAATTGGTCAAAGATGTAAGAACCAGTCATGAATCGAGTGATGCCGCCGGAGTGTTGGATGGAAACCTTAATCCATTTTTGAAAGCCTTTCTACTGGAATATGGAAAAAGTGCGTCTGCTTAAAGAGATTTAAATGAAAGTATAGAATTGAGTTCTTATGTCTAATAATCTATAAAATAATACCTTTGCAGTGCAAAAATGCCCGGTTGATGAAATTGGTAGACATGCCATCTTGAGGGGGTGGTGGCTTAGGCTGTGGCAGTTCGAATCTGCTACCGGGCACATTTGGTAGAGACGCAAAATTTTGCGTCTCTACGTTTTGTTAATAACATAGCGAAGGTTCTGCAATATTTTAAAAAACCCATTTGAATATTTGAATTTAATAATTACTTTTGCAGCCCTTAAAAGATATGTACGCAATAGTAAATATAGCCGGCCAACAATTCAAGGTTTCTGAAAACCAGAACCTTTATGTTCATCGCTTGGCAAATGATGAAGGCAGTTCAGTTGAGTTTACCAATGTATTGTTTGTTGATAATGATGGTAAAATCAAAATTGGCTCGCCAACGGTTAGTGGAGCAAGTGTTAAAGCAAAAGTTCTTTCTCATTTAAAAGGTGATAAAGTAATTGTGTTTAAAAAGAAACGCAGAAAAGGTTACAGACTTAAGCGTGGACACAGACAATATTTAACAAGAATTTCAATCGAATCAATAAAAGGATAAGAAAATGGCACACAAAAAAGGAGCCGGATCGGTAAAAAACGGAAGAGAATCGCACAGCAAACGCTTAGGTGTAAAATTATTTGGTGGTCAAGCTGCAATTGCAGGTAATATTATTGTAAGACAACGTGGAACCAAGCATCACCCAAGTGATGGTGTTGGTATCGGCAAAGATCATACTCTGTTTGCTTTGGTGGATGGAACTGTGGTTTTCAAAAAGAAAAAAGACAACCGTTCATTTGTATCTATAGCCCCAAAAGCATAGGTTTCAATAACAATAAGGTATTTAAAAAAGCATTCATAAATGGATGCTTTTTTTATTTTAAAATCATCTCATTTATTCTAAACCTTTTACCATATCGGGTGTTATTATTGATGTGGTTCTTCAATCAGCTAACACCAATAATTTAGGCTTATCTTAATGGATTCGATACTTGAGGTAAAAAGCCTTTACAAAACTTTCGGAAATTTTAAAGCTTTAAATGGTCTTGATATGGCAGTTCCAAAAGGAGACATATTTGGGTTTTTGGGTTCTAACGGAGCCGGTAAGTCTACAACCATTCGCTGTATTTTAACCCTTATAAAACCTGATTCAGGGGAAATATTATATAAAGTCACTTCTATAAAAAACCACCGTGAATCATTTTTAAAAAACATCGGCTGTATTGTAGAAAAACCTGATTTCTATATTAATATTTCAGCTCTAAAAAACCTGGAAATAAGTGCAAAAATGTATGGGGTTAACCCTAACCCAACGAAACTTATGGAAACCTTGGAAATGGTAGGACTCAATGGTAAAGAAAAAACCTTGGTTAAAACATTTTCTCAAGGAATGAAACAACGCCTTGGTATTGCGCAATCATTGATTCACAACCCCGAAATTATTATTCTTGATGAGCCTACGAATGGGTTGGATCCTAGCGGAATTATAGAATTTAGAAAAATAGTAAAACAACTAAAGACCGATTTTAATAAAACAATTATTATATCATCCCATATTCTCTCTGAACTGGAGTTAATGGTGGACAGCTTTATAATCATTGATAAAGGTAAAAAAGTTATTCAGGGAAAGGCAAGTGAATTGCTGTCTGATAAAGATATGTCAGTAATTATTGAAACTGATAATGCTGAAAATTTAAACTCTTATTTATTAAATACTTCCAATCACTATATAACAATAAACAAAACCACGAATACTCTCACAATAAAAATTGATAGAGACAAAATTCCGACATTGCACATGGATATAGTGAACAGCGGACAGCCTATATATGGATTTGCGACTCGAAAAAAACTTGAAGATTTATTTTTAAACCTAACCAATAATAATTAGGCAAATGTGGCAACTTACCAAAATAGAATTATTCAAAATTTTTTCAAAACCACGTTCCTACATTGGTTTCTGCGCTGTTGCAGCAATTGTCTTTATTATTCAAATAGCATTATTTGCTGATGGCAAATCCTATTGGGATTTTTTAATACAATCGTTGGATGAATCGTTTCAGATTGAAAATCTAACATTTAATGGTAATATGGTATGTTTTATTTTATTACAAGCCTTGATTGTTCAAATGCCATTGTTGGTTGCTTTGGTTTCAGGCGATGCCATTTCAGGTGAAGCTGCAGCCGGGACTATCCGTTCATTACTTACCAAACCGGTTTCACGAAGCAAAATACTTTGGGCTAAACTACTTGCAAATGAAATTTACACCTTTCTTTTAGTTCTTTGGTTGGGTATTTTGGCCTGGGTAGTATCACTTGCTATTTTTGGAAGTGGTGATTTGGTTGTGCTTAAAAGCGATTCATTAACAATCATAAGAAGTGCCGATTCTGCCTGGAGATTTATTGCAGCCTTTGGTATTGCTTTTCTTAGCCTTTCAGTAGTTGTCACTTTGGCTTTATTACTCTCGGTATTTTCCGAAAATTCAATTGCTCCAATCATCATTACAATGAGCATTATTATTTTGTTTACCATCATTGGGACCTTCGATTTGCCTGTTTTCAATCAAGTAAAACCGTTTTTATTTACAACCCACATGATTATTTGGAGAAACCTATTTGATAGCCCATTACCAACTGAACAAATTTTCGTTTCTATTGGGGTTTTAGTTCTTCATATTTTCCTTTTTCTAGCGATCACCTTTTATCATTTCAAAAGAAAAGATATTACTCAATAATGAAAAAAACACTTGTTATTCTATTTGTGCTAATTGGCTTTAATGCCTTTTCTCAATCTGCCAATCAAATTTTGCTAATTACCTATAACAAATTTTCGAAGGTAAAAACGTTTAAAAATAAGGTACATGTCGACTTCAATATTCCATCCATCAACATTGATACCATAACTGGGAAGTCCTATTACAAGGCTCCTTTAAAATTTAAGTTTAAATTTAAAGGAATTGCTTTTTTACCCAAGGATAACCCTTTTCTAATATACAATTTCATAAAAGATTCTAGTAAATATATTGCCGTTTTAAACGGAACTGAAAAGATTCAAAAACAGAATTGCAAAATTATAAACGTGATTCCTAAGGAAGATGGAGACGTTATGATGGCTAAATTTTGGATTAATCCTGATAATAATTGCCCTTTAAAAATGCAAATCACTTCTAAATCAAATGGTGTGATTTTAATTGAAAATTTTTATAGTAAATATGCAAACCTTTGTCTTCCTGATAAAACGATTTTCACTATAGATATGAAAAAATTTAAGGTTCCCAAAATGGTATCGGCTGATATAAATTCAAAATCAACCAAATCAAAAGACTCTTCGGCCAAAACTAGTGGAACTATTGAATTTACTTTTCGTAATTACATTGTAAATACTGTCATCAACGACAAAATATTTACCGATAAATAAAATTTTACTTTTTAAATTTAAACAACTTAATCATCTTATGAAAGATTTCATTATTTTCATAGATACCTGTAAATTCATCAGCACCGGGGCCAAAGGCAAAAACTGGAACCATGGTACCAGTATGTTCTTTTGAAGTAAATGCTCCTTTTATTGTTCTATTCTTAATCGAGCCACTATCCAATGCAAATCCACCTGTTTCATGGTCTGCCGTAATAACAACCAATGTGTTGCCATCTTTTTCTGCCCAATCCAATACTTTACCAATAGTAATATCAAAATCTACCATTTCACGGGCTATATAGTCAGCATCATTATCATGACCGCCCCAATCTATCTGTGAACCTTCAATCATCAAAAAGAAACCCTTTTTGTTTTTACTTAAAACATCAATGGCTTTTAATGAAGCTTTTTCTGATAAATTACCACGCCCATCTTTAATAGAAGGAACATGATAATTATTGGTAAAGGCATAAAATTTTGAAGATTTTAGTTTGGTGAAATCAACGGTACTATCAACCACTTCATAGCCTTTATTTTTTAATGAATCTAAAAGATTATAACCATCCTTTCTTGAATCAAAATAATGCTGCCCTCCTCCTATTACTATATCCACATCAGTTTTAATAAAATCATAAGCAATAGCTTCATTCATTGTTCTACTTGGCTGATGGGCTATAAATGCTGCTGGGGTTGCGTGTGTCATAGCACAGGTTGCAACCAACCCAGTAGATAATCCATTGGATTCGGCTATTTCAAGAATAGTGGGTTTGCGATTTTTTAAACTATCTAAACCAATGGCGCCATTGTAAGTTTTTTCACCAGTTGAAAAGGCTGTTGCACCAGCGGCACTGTCTGTTATGAAATTATCAGAACTTTGGGTTTTAATAAATCCTATCCGTTTAAAACGAGCTAAGTTTAAATCCCCACCGCGATAAACCATACCCGCGCTAATTTGTGAAAGACCCATTCCATCCCCAATTAGAAATATAATATTTTTGGGTTTGCGTTGATTTTCCTCTGATTGTGCTTTTGAAAAATTAAAAAAAACAGGAAGTGTAATGAATAAAAATAAGGACGCGAGAGAGTTAATTTTATATTTATTCATTTTTAAATTAGTTATTCCTCATTTTCTTTTAATTTATTTTTAATGTATCGCACTTTATCTCTAACTATAAAAACATTCTCAAAACTCTTTGCTAGCAATCGTTCCAAAGGTTTAGCATCTGCTTCTTTTATAAAATTACCCACCCTTACTTTATAATTTGGCGATTGATAAACTACATAAGCTTCGTTATAATATTCAGGATACAGTTTTATAACTTTTTCCTTCATCGAATAGGCTTTTTTCCTATCATTACTAAAAAAAACCTGAACTCTATAACCCTGAACTTGCAAGGTATCGGGCTTGGCATCGGCAGCTTTTTTACGCTCATAACGTATTTTCACTACCTCATACAATTGAGAATCTGTAAAAATTTCTACTTTGCCTTGGCCAACTGTTGAGAAGAACGATGTGCAAAGAGACATCAACAATATTACCTTTTTCATAAGCCTATATTATCATTTGTTAATTTAAATCTTTACCATGGCATTTTTTATATTTTTGTCCGCTACCGCAAGGGCAAGGGTCATTTCTTCCTACTTTGGGTCCGGCTATTATTGGGTTTTGATGAACCGGTTGAGATGCTGAACTATCAATTGCTTGTTGATTTGGATTAGTCATTGCCACATCATCTCTGGTGGTTTTCATACGGCTCATATCGGTTTTTTGTTTTAACTGGCGAGCTTCCTTTAAATCATCTTCATCCCCGTTTGGTATAAAACCTTTAAAAATCATGGACAGGATTTCGTTATTCAAAATAGAAATCATCTCCCCAAATAAATTAAATGATTCTTGCTTATAAATTAACAATGGATCCTTCTGCTCTAAATAAGCTGTTGCTACAGCTTGCTTTAAGTCATCAAGTTCACGCAAATGTTCTTTCCAATGATCATCAATGCTTGCCAAAGTTACAAATTTTTCAAAATTGCTTATCAATTCTCTTCCTTCTGATTCTATAGTTTTATTGACATTAGCTACCACATTCAGGGTTTTTACTCCATCCGTAAACGGTACAATAATATTTTCAATCTTTCCATTCTTTTCCATCTGCATACGCTTAAAAACAGACATAGCCGCTTGGCGAATGTGCATTGATTTTTCGTTGTAATGATGATTTAACAACTCAAATAAATTTTCAGATAATTCTTCATCTTTAAGTTTATTAAAATCTTCTTCCGTTACTTCAGGATCATAAGCCATATTGCGCAATACATCCATTTTAAAGTCTTCAAAGTTGGCTTCTTGTTTCATTTGAGCTACTTTTTCATGACTCCATTGATACAACATGTTATTTATATCTACCGATAGTCTGTCGCCAAACAACGCATTTTTACGCAATGAATAAATTACAGTACGTTGCTTATTCATCACATCATCATACTCCAACAATCGTTTACGAGTTCCAAAGTTATTTTGCTCCACTTTCTTTTGTGACCGTTCTATGGTTTTAGAAATCATGGAATGTTGAATAACCTCTCCTTCCTTATAACCAAACCTATCCATTATTTTAGATACTCTATCGCTTCCAAACAATCGCATTAAATCATCCTCCAAACTCACAAAAAACTGAGAACTTCCTGGATCTCCCTGACGACCGGCACGGCCTCGCAACTGTCTGTCAACCCGTCGGCTCTCATGACGCTCGGTACCAATAATGGCCAATCCTCCTGCTTCTTTTACTCCTACTCCAAGTTTTATATCCGTTCCTCTACCCGCCATGTTTGTGGCTATGGTAACCGATGAAGCTTGTCCTGCTTCAGCCACAATATCAGCTTCACGTTGATGTTGCTTTGCGTTCAACACATTATGTTTTATCTTTCGCATGGAAAGCATTTTACTTAATAATTCAGAAATTTCAACAGATGTTGTACCCACCAAAACTGGGCGACCTTTTCCTGTTAAATCTACAATTTCATCAATTACAGCATTGTATTTTTCGCGTTTGGTTTTATAAACCAAATCTTGTTTATCATCACGTATTATTATTTTATTAGCAGGAATAACAACAACGTCCAGTTTATAAATAGTCCAAAGTTCACCTGCTTCTGTTTCAGCTGTACCTGTCATCCCCGCCAATTTGTGATACATTCTAAAAAAGTTTTGAAGTGTAACAGTGGCAAAGGTTTGGGTAGCATTTTCAACCTTTACATTTTCTTTGGCTTCAATAGCTTGATGTAATCCATCAGAATAACGACGGCCATCTAGCACACGACCCGTTTGTTCATCCACTATCTTTATTTTTCCATCCTGAACAATATATTCGATGTCTATTTCAAATAGTGTATAGGCTTTTAGAAGTTGATTAATGGAGTGAATACGTTCTGACTTTATTGAAAATTCACGCATCAACTCTTCTTTTTTGATGGATTTTTCGTTTTCGTCAGTTATTCCTTTTTCTATTTCAGCAATTTCTGAACCTACGTCAGGAAGGATAAAGAACTGTTTATCTTCACCGGATGAAGTAATCAGGTCAATTCCTTTATCGGTTAGTTCAATGCTATTATTTTTTTCATCTATAGTAAAATACAATTCAGCATCAGCCTTTGGCATTTCACGTTGCTGATCCTGCAAGTGATAACTTTCAGATTTGGTAAGTATTATTTTATTTCCTGATTCACCTAAAAATTTAATTAATGCTTTATTTTTAGGAAGACCTCTATGGCATCTCAAAAGCGCTAATCCTCCACCTTTTTCGTCACCGGCTTCTATCAATCGTTTGGCTTCGGCCAAAGCAGAATTAACATACTTTTTTTGAGCCTCTACTATTCTCTCAATGCGTGGTTTTAGGTTGGCAAATTCTTGAATATCACCTTTTGGTACAGGGCCCGAAATAATTAACGGCGTTCTTGCATCATCAATCAGTACCGAATCCACCTCATCTACCATAGCAAAATGATGCTTGCGTTGCACCAGTTCTTCAGGGTCGTGGCACATGTTATCTCTTAGGTAATCAAAACCAAATTCATTATTGGTACCATAAGTTATATCGGCCATATAGGCTTTACGCCTTTCGGGCGAATTGGGCTGATGGTAATCAATACAATCTACCGCCAAACCGTGAAATTTAAACAACGGACCGTTCCATTCACAGTCACGTCGAGC
Organism: Chitinophaga pinensis; assembly: GCA_945907065.1. GTDB lineage: Bacteria > Bacteroidota > Bacteroidia > NS11-12g > UBA9320 > JABWCE01. The sequence continues at coordinate 305,108 of CAMDSC010000001.1, read as the reverse complement.
AAGATAATCGTTCACTGTTACTATATGAACGCCTCTTCCGCCAATGGCATTAAGATAGGCCGGCAAGGTAGAAACCAATGTTTTTCCTTCACCCGTAGCCATCTCCGATATTTTACCCGAGTGCAATACCATTCCCCCAATTAACTGCACGTCATAATGTACCATATTCCAGTTAACGGTCAATCCGGCGGCATCCCATGAGTTTTTATAAACCGCTTTATCGCCTCTTATTTCCACAAAATCTTCGGTAGTGGCTAGTTCTCTGTCGTTTTGTGAAGCGGTAACTATCAGCTCAGGATTTTCAGAAAACCTGCGGCTTGTTTCTTTTACCAAAGCAAATGCTTCCGGCAATAGCTCTTTCAAAACTTCTTCTAATAATTGGTCTTTGTCTTTTTCAAGATTGTCTATTCGGTCATAAACTTCTTGTTTTTGAGCAATATCTTCCGATAGCAAATGATCTCCTTCATGCTTTAAGGCATTTATTTGTTGGTCGATATCGGATAAATAATCGGCTATTCGGCTTTTAAACTCAATAGTTTTATTTCTAAGTTCGTCATTACTTAGTGAGGCATAACTATCAAAATATTGGTTTATTTCAGCTACTATTGGCCACAGGTCTTTAACGTCTCGCTGTGATTTATTTCCAAAAAGATTGGTAATGCTTTTTACTATTGATGCTATCATGTGTGTTTTTAAGTCAAATTTTGTTCCAAAAAATAATTTGGCAAATATCGTAGAAAGTTTGGAGTTCTTGGCGCAAAGTTGCAGGATTGTTATACTAAAATTAGAACTCCAAACATCTCTTTATCTACCCCGAAATTTACCCTACTTTTGTGGCACAATGATGCGTATTTTAATATTAGGGTCAGGTGGTCGCGAATGCACCTTTGCATGGAAACTGGTTCAGGAACTTCCCAAAGAAAATATTTTTATAACTCCCGGAAATGCAGGAACTTCAGCCCATGGAACCAACTTAAATTTATCTATATTAGATTTTGAAGCCATTGGTAGTTTTTGCCTTGAGAATAAAATTGACACACTATTACCTGGCGGCGAAGATTCATTGGTGGCAGGTATTTGTAATTATTTTGAGAGCAACGAAAATTTAAAGCACATTTATGTTTTTGGCCCTGATAAAACAGGCGCTTTGCTGGAAGGCAGTAAAGAATTTGCCAAAAAATTTATGGCCAAATATGGCATTCCTACCGCTAAATACGAATCGTTTAATAAAGGACAGGAAAAGGAAGCGAAAGCATTTTTAAAAACCATGAACCCGCCTTATGTCATTAAAGCCGACGGATTGGCAGCAGGAAAAGGGGTAGTAATACCTGAAACCTTGGAAGAGGCTGAAAATTGGGTAGATGAAATGCTCGTTAATGAGCAATTTGGACAGGCAAGTAGTAAAATTGTTATTGAAGAATTTTTAAAAGGAATAGAGGTTTCCTTTTTTGCAATTACGGATGGAAAGGATTATCTATTAATGCCTGAAGCCAAAGATTACAAACGCATAGGCGAAAAAGATACCGGCCCAAATACAGGAGGAATGGGAGCCGTTTCACCCGTTTCATTTGTAGATGAAACTTTTAAAAACAAAGTAATTGAACAAGTTGTTAAACCTACCATGACGGGTTTGCAAAAAGAACCATTTGGTTATAGAGGGTTTGTATTTTTTGGGTTAATCAATGTGGATGGAAATCCATTTGTGATTGAATACAACTGCCGAATGGGTGACCCTGAAACAGAAGTGGTTTTGCCACGACTAAAAAATAGCCTGAGTGAAATAATTAATAAATCAAAAAACGGAACATTTTCGCAAATAGTATCGCAATTGGATGAGCGCTATTGCACCACGGTAATGCTTGTGGCAGGTGGTTATCCGGGAGATTATAGTAAAGGAAAAACCATTGAAATTGGAACCGTAAATGATAGCATTGTATTTCATGCAGGCACAAAACTAAATGAGGGAAAATTACAATCCAATGGAGGGAGAGTGATTGCTGTAAGTTCCTTTGGTGACAGCATGCAAGAGGCTTTGGATAAAAGTTATTCAAGCATTAAAAAAATAAGTTTCGAAGGGATGTATTACAGAACGGATATTGGGAAAGACCTTTTTTAATTGTTAGTTATTAATTGTTAATTTATAAACTTATAACTTTTAGTTTTAAACTTTTAACTTAAAAAAATGGAAATATTAAATAAAATATGGAGTTATATCACCTTCAAGAAAAATCCGGAAGCTAAGGGCAACTCTTATCTTAGAGCGATGCATGGCATCAATAAATTATCTATTGCTATGTTTTTGGTGGCAATCGTTATATTAATAATTAAATGTTCTCGATAAGGGTTTTATGAAAATTTATACCAAAACGGGTGATAAGGGCGAAACCTCACTGATAGGTGGTGTTAGGGTTAAAAAATCAAATTTAAGAATAGAAGCCTATGGAACCATAGACGAACTAAACTCCTGGATTGGGGTAATTAGAAATATTGAGGAAATATCAAATCCTGAATTGTTCCAAAAAATACAGGATGTTCTTTTCACCATTGGTTCTCACTTGGCATCTCATCCTGAAAAAGGACGAATGAAACTACCTGAAATATTAGATTCAGATATTGAACAATTGGAAAAAGACATTGACAGAATGGAGAGTGATTTGCCTCCGTTAATGACTTTTATTTTACCAGGAAGTTCAATTCAAAACAGTTATTGCCACATAGCCCGAACCGTTTGCCGGAGAGCTGAACGCTGCGTGGTGGAGCTTTCGCTAAATGAAAAGGTAGAAGAAATTATTATTCGATACCTAAATCGTCTTTCCGACCATTTATTTGTTTTATCACGGTTTATAACCCTAAAACAAAACGGAGAAGATGTTCCCTGGAAGCCATAATACTGCTACTTTTGGCCTTGCTGCATATACTGAGCTATTCGCTCAAGATATAATCTAGGAAAAGAAAATTCAGGATAAATTTTTAAAGCTTTTTGAAAATATGGAACTGCATTTTTAATGTGCTCTATATTTCCTGTTCTATCCGCCAATTCAGCTAAAATAGCACCTTTCATATTATAGCATGCTGCTAAAATTGGCACCGATTGACTTTCACCGCTTGGCAACTGAACTACTATTTTTGTTGTTGTATCAGCCTTTGCTATCATTATATCAGCCAAACTATCAGCCTCATTATATTTTGCATTATCAAAACACATCCCAGCAATTTTATATAAATATGTATAATCCTGAGATGAAGCGAATAATGCATTAAAATTGGCGATAGACTTTTCTATATTATTAAGTCGTCCGTTTCCTATACCTACCAATTCTAATAATTTTAAATTCTTAGGTTGCTTTAATAATACTTGCTCTCCCAATCTCACACCACCTTCATAATTACCAGAATGAATATAAATGCGAGCCAATGAATCTTTCCATTCTATATTAGAGGTATCACTTAATAGTAAACTATTATAAGCAAAGGCTGCAGTAGCATAATCTTTATTTTTTAATGCCTGAGCTAAAAGTTGTTTTGAATTATCGGGCTGTTTACAATTAGACAACAACAAAACAAGGGTTAAAAAACTTCCAATTTTTTTAAAAAAGCTGTAATATTTTGTTTTCATTTTTAGATAAATATATCTGAAGCCGCGAAAGTATTAAAGTTTTTTTAGAATAATTATTTTAAAATCATATAACAGATTATTTCTAACTTTTAAATAATTAGAAGGCCTTAAACGGAGCAAAAAAACGAACTAATAACAAAACAAGGCATTTCAGAACCATTTTATTTTTTTGTCAATTAAAAAATCATAGCAATATCTTTTTGGCAAAAGTATATTTGCGGGCATGTTCGAAAATCTTAGCCTTCGATTAGAAAAAGCCATAAAAACCCTTAAAGGTCAAGGGAAAATTACCGAAATAAACGTTGCCGAAACCGTAAAAGAAATTCGTAGGGCATTATTAGATGCAGACGTAAGTTTTAAAATAGCCAAAGAATTTACTAGTGGTATTAAAGATAAAGCACTTGGACAAAATGTATTAACCAGTATTTCGCCAGGCCAATTAATGACCAAAATTGTGCATGATGAAATGGTGGAATTATTAGGTGGTAGCAAAACGGATATTAATATTAAAGGAAGTCCCGCCGTTATTCTCATTGCAGGATTACAAGGTTCAGGTAAAACTACCTTTACAGGAAAACTGGCTCATCATTTAAAATCAAAAGGAAGAAGTCCTTATATTATTGCATGTGATGTTTATCGTCCAGCCGCTATTGAGCAAATTAAAGTTTTAGGCCAATTGGTTGGAGTTCCTGTATATTTTGAAGATAACAATAAAGACCCAAGACAAATTGCTACAAACGGAATAAAGCAAGCTAAAATTTTGTCCCATGATATTGTCATCATAGATACGGCAGGCCGACTGAGCATTGACGAGGAAATGATGAAGGAAATAGCCGATATTAAACGTGCGGTTAATCCTTCTGAAACCTTGTTTGTGGTAGATAGTATGACGGGACAAGACGCTGTAAATACAGCAAAGGCTTTTAACGACCGATTGGATTTTGATGGTGTAGTGCTTACAAAATTAGATGGTGACACAAGAGGTGGTGCAGCATTATCTATCAAATCGATTGTAAACAAACCTATCAAATTTGTGAGCATGGGTGAAAAGCCTGAAGCTTTGGATGTATTTTATCCGGATAGGATGGCCAGTCGTATTTTAGGCATGGGCGATATTGTGTCTTTGGTTGAAAAAGCTCAACTTACCTATAATGCTGAAGAAGCGGAACGCATGGATAAGCGTTTGCGCAAAAATGAATTCAATTTCGAAGATTTTATGAAACAGATTAACCAAATTAAAAAAATGGGAAATCTTAAAGACCTTATGGGAATGATACCAGGCGTAGGCAAAGCAATGAAAGATATTGATATATCTGATGATTCCTTTAAACATATTGAAGCAATGATTCAATCGATGACTGTGAAAGAACGGCAAAACCCTGAAATAATCGATGGTAATCGCAAAAAGAGAATTGCAGCAGGAAGCGGTAATACTATCATTGAAGTAAATAAACTGATGAAGCAGTATGAGGAAATGCGAAAAATGATAAAGTCGATGAACAAAATGCGACCTGGAAAGTAAACCCAACTAAATCTAAAAAAAAATTACGTTTATGTCTTTCATTTTTAGGATTTAATTTTTTAATCCTTTTTTTTATATATTTTTTTTATTGCTTTGTTATATGGTAAAAAATTATACTTTTGATAAAATTTTTATCACAACCATGAAAAAAAAGGACCTAATTATTAAAAAACGTATTCATCTATTTGCATTAATTTGCATTTCTATTTTTGGGTTATCTCAAAAATCTACTGCACAAGGCAACGTTGCTCTATCTGCAACAGCTTCTCATACAGGAGGAGGATCTGGCACTTATGCCCCTTCATTATACAATGATGGGTTAGATAATGGCTATGGTTCAGGAATTTGGGGTTGGACATCTACCAATGGTTCTATTGATTTCACTTGGTCATCGGCCAAAAGTGTTAGTAAAGTTGTCTTTTTTAAAGACAATCGTCCTATGATTACTTGCACCATTCAGTATTGGAATGGCAGTTCATGGATTAATATCACAAGTTACAATAGTTCTACTCTTACAGATTCTATAACTTTTTCACCAGTCTCAACCACAATTTTGAGGCTTAGTACAGTAGCAGGTAGCAGTAATCCTAATTTCAGAGAAATTAAAATTTATGGTCCTTCAGCCCCGCAAGATGCAGGAATTTCATCTGTCATAAGTCCTACAAATCCTTGTGGTGCAGTTAACGAGCCAATGGTTGTGACTATATCAAATTATGGAACAGTAGATATTGCAGCCAGTTCAAATATTGCTGTTAAAACTATTTTAACAGGTGTAGCATCTGGCACTTATAATAAAGTATTCAACAGGGCTCTTAAATCAGGAGCATCTGATACCGTTCATATAGGCAACTTTAATACAGCTTCAATGAGCGGAGCATTGAATATTAAATCATGGGCACGCTGGTCATCTGATACCGTTTATAAAAATGATACCGTTAAAATAACCTTAGATATTAGTGGCTCACCCGCGGCTCCAACACCTAAAGACGTAATAAAATGCGGGCAAGGTTCTGTGAGATTAAATGCCGGCGTTCCTTCTAATACAAGTGCAATGTGGTATAATTCAAGTACCAGTACCAATGTTCTTGCAATAGATTCTATTTATAATACACCATTCCTCTATGTTGGAAGTACAACCTACTATGTAGAATCAGCCCGATTGGGTAAAGGAAAAACTTTATCAACAGGATTAACAGCTGGAGGATATTGGTTTGGAAATATACAGAGTGGAAATATGTTTGATATAACTAATAATAAAACTTTAGTTATTGACTCTTTTTCTGTTAACGTTAATCACGTCAATGTTCTAAGCACCATCAATGTATATGTAAAAACCGGAACTTTTGCAGGCTATGAAACTAATTCTTCTGCTTGGACACTTATTAAAACAGTTACTAGCGTTCAGGCCAAAGGGATAGGTAATCATACAATTATTAAAATGGGAGGATATACGATGCCTCCAGGTTCATATGGTGTATATATACAAATAAGCGATGGTATAGTTTTTAATGCAGGATCACTTAGTTTCTCAAATGCTGATATGACATTGAAAGGTGGAAGTGCTATAACAAATGCTTTTGGCGGTATTGCATCTAACTATACTTGGGCAGGTAATCTTTATTATCGTACATTATGTTCAGGACCTAGAGTAGCTGTAACTGCTACTGTAAAACCTAGTCCTTATGGTGGTGCCTTTATTAAAGGAACACCGTTTAATACCCCACAACCAACTACCAGTGGAACTATAGCCAGCCCAGATATTGTAGCTGCAAAAGATGTTTTAACCTATGAAATTACTCCACCTAAAGGATATTCAAATTCAGCATATGGCTCTACTTGGTTAACTTCAGGTTTAACCTTAAGAACAAAAAGTGGTAGAGTACTTAATCCTACTCCTTATTATTCTTATACTGCTCCTAGTTCTACTAATGGTATAATCACCTTTAATGCGGATTCATTATTAACGGATACTACAATCATTATGACTATATCCTTAAGAGATCTTGGTCCATGGTATTGCGATTCAACACTTACACGTTATATTTTTGTTGCACCACGCCCGGTTTCTGATTTTAAATTTAATCAGCCAGTGTGTGATGGAGATGCCGTATTATTTACTAATCTTAGTAAAATATCGTCAGGTTACTCTACTTTTAAATGGGATTTCAATACAGGAAACCCTGCGGATACCTCTGTAACTTCTGATGTAGTATTTACATTTCCAACCTATGGTACTTATGATGTTTCATTAAAAAACACATCAAATCCTTATGGCTATGTGACCACAAAAACAATACAAGTTATTGTAACAGAAATTCCAAAGATTTCCTTTAAAGTTGTTAATGCATGTATGGGTGATAGTTTGAGTTTTATTAATTCTACATCAATAAGCGCAGGTACTATTTCCTATAAATGGGATTTTGGAGACGGTAAAACCGGTACTAAGAAAAGTCCGAGATACAAATATGCTGCTGCCGGCGGATATGTTGTTAGCTTAAGTGCCAACTCCAACGGTTGCAGAAGTACGTTAAGCAAAAAAGCTAATCAATTTATTCGTCCTATAGCTAACTTTACCGTGAGTGGTAATTGTAGTAATACTGATATTGCATTTAATAATTTAACAACGATTGGATTGCAAGATAATTTTGGAAGCCATTGGACCTTTGGTGATGGAGGAGTGAATAATGAACTTAGTCCTAAACATGTCTATGCTGCATCCGGTACTAAAACAATTAAATATATTGCCACAAGTCAGTTTGGATGCACAGACTCAATGACTAAAACCATTAATATTATACCATCACCTGAAGCATCGTTTACAAATGGACCAGTTTGTAATATTAAACCTGTTGTATTTAATAATACTACAAATGAACCAGTAGGTGTACTTACCAGTTACTCCTGGAATTTTGGGGATGGAAGCAATATATCAAATAATAAAAATCCTCAACATAATTATCCATCTTTAGGGACACACATTGTTAAGTTAACTGCCGCCGGAAATAATGGTTGCAATACTTCGTTCCAAAAAACAATAACTGTATTGCCACAACCTATTTCTGCTTTTGAAGCGTTGGATGCATGTGCTGGAAACGATGTAATATTCACAAACAAAACTAAAGGTAGCGGACTTATTAATTACAAATGGAAATTTGGAGATGGTGATAGCAGCTATGTTTTTTCTCCTATTAAAAAATACAAAGGAACCACTACTCAAACCTATAATGTAACTTTAACTGCCATAAATGTTGGTGGATGCGAGGATGTAACAACATTACCTGTTAATGTAAAAGAAGCTCCAACTTGCGGATTTACAGCTAAATCTTCAGGTACCGGTGGGTTTGAATACACATTTACACCTGCAAATACAAGTTATCCTTTCTACCAGTGGAGTTTTGAAGGTGGAGGAAGCAGTAACTTGCCAAGCCCAAAATTCATTTTTCAAGCAGATGGAAAATACCGAGTAAGAGTATTTATGAAAACAGTAGATGGCTGTGATTGTGTAGATTCAAGTCAATTTGTTACAGTTTACCATTTAGGAGTTAAATCAGCCGATGCTAAAGCAGGAATTTCATTCTTCCCAAATCCTAACAACGGTATCTTTAATTTACAAGTTTCAACTGTTTCACCTTCCGAAACCTTTACTCTTAATATACTTGATATAACAGGAAGAGCAGTTGCTACCACTAATTTAGCAGGCAATAAAAACCATACTCTTTCTTATAGCGAACTTACAAATGGTCTTTATACCATCGAAATTGTAAAACAATCGGGTGAACGAACCACAGCTAAAATGAATATCATTAAGTAATATATTATTCTTTTAAATATCTCAATAAAGGCCGGACATTCATCCGGCCTTTATTATTTTTGTACCAATACAAAATCATGTTATCCATTAAAAATTTAAGAGAAAACTACAGCAAAGGGCAGTTGCTGGAAAAAGATATTCCACCCCACCCTATTGATTTATTTGATGCCTGGTTTCAGTTATCTCTTTCATCGGGGGTAAAGGAACCCAATGCAATGGTTTTGGGCACAGTAAATGCCGATAACAAACCTCGTTCGAGGGTAGTATTGCTTAAAGATTATTCAAAAGACGGCTTTGTTTTTTATACCAATTACCAAAGTGATAAGGGCATTGAAATTGAACAGAACCCAAATATCTGTCTTAATTTTTTGTGGTTGGAGATGGAAAAGCAAGTGAGGATAGAAGGAATTGCTACTAAAGTTAGTCAACAGGAATCTACTGACTATTTTAATTCGAGGCCCGACGGCAGCAAGATAGGTGCAATTATTAGTGATCAAAGCAAGCCCATAGGTAGCCGTGAAGAATTGAACAAACGATTATCCGAGTTTGATATTACCAATCCTATTATTAAACCTGAACATTGGGGGGGCTATTTAATTACGCCTCATCTTATTGAGTTTTGGCAAGGCCGGGCTAACCGATTGCACGACCGTATTGAATATAAACTGGTAGATGGTAATTGGGCTTACCAAAGGCTGCAACCATAAAAAAAGACCCATTCAGGGTCTTTTAAATGCAAACTATAAATTTATGTTTACTTAGTTTCTTTAGCTGCTACTTCTTTTTTAGGCAAGTTAGAAACCCGAGGACGGGTGTTACCATAAGATCCCATGATTCTTTTGCCTTTTGCTGATTTTTTATCGCCTTTTCCCATTGATTTTTTTTAGTGCTGCAAATTTATCTTTTTTTAGGTTTTAAAAAAAGGTTTTTTAAATCAACTTTTCTATTTGTAAACCTATTTCAGGACAAGACCGTTTTGTGCTCCGAAATCCCCAACTTCTTAAACCCGCCAAACGTTAGCATTCATACTCTGAAAAAAAAAATCGCGGTAGATAAAATGACCAGATTAAAACTAAAATAATGATGACAATAACATTATGTTACAAGACAAATAATTATAAAAGGACTTATAATATATCCAACTCACAATGCTCATACGCAAGTTTTATTTTTTTGCCATCGCTCTAAAAATAATCACACATGCTGCCCTATCAACGCTCAGTCAAGCAGATTTTGTTTTTTCACACAAAGCCTACCTGATAAGCGATAAAAACAAAAAGAGTATGCACTTTTTCCATCGTTTCTCCAAAGCGGTATTTATTTAATTATTGCCCTCTCAAAAAATAAAACGCAAACACACTTTCAACCCGCTAGAATATCGTTTAAAAAAAATGATTAATGATAAGTCGTACGAAATGCTAACATCGCATAAGCAGAATTTTCCGCCTATTTAAACGCTAGGGCTTCGCCCATGCACGTAGGTCTAAGGTGCTCCAAACTACTGCCTATGCGAGGACCGTTAGCGTCAAACTTTTCACGCCCAAAATTTCACAGTTAATAATAGCATTCTTGTCCGCGATTGAGTTTTTAAAAAAATCTAAATAATTTTTATTTGCGTACGTATAAATGTACGGAATGTAGTACCTTTGTTTTTAACAATTGAAATAACATGAAAGCAGTTACAATCACAACACTCAGAAAAGGTATAAAGGAATATTTTGACTATGTTTCTAAATCCATGGAAGTTATTATAGTTCCTAGAAATAGAGATGACGAAGCTGTAGTAATTATGTCCATCAAGGAATATAACTCCTTAATGGAAACGGAACATTTGCTTTCAACTCAAACTAACATTGAAAGACTTGAGAAATCAATAAAACAGGCAACTAATGGCGAAACAGTTAAATATAATTTAGACTAGAAACTGCATGGTTATTGAGTTTACAAATACCGCATGGGAAGATTTTACATATTGGATTGAAAATGATCAAGAAATTGTTACTAAAATCAAAGAATTGATTAAATCCATTAATCAAGAACCTTTTAAGGGTATAGGAAAACCTGAACCTTTAAAATTCGGTTTGAAAGGATATTGGTCTAGACGTATTACTAGTGAGCACAGGTTGGTTTACAGCATAACAGGAATAAAAGGAATGAACCAAAAGTGTACAATTATTCAGTGTCGGTTTCATTATGACAACAAATAGAAAGTCTGCCGCTAACAGTAGGCTTGCCTAATGCTAGTTTTTAGATTTGGAAAGTTCTACGTACCTATTAACTTTGTCGAAGCGGAAAGTTTTGAGGTTTCAAAGCCGCACAGCCTTATGCCTGCGGACCGTTAAAAATTTAAAACTTGCGAAGCTCCCAAAGTCCGCCCTAGCGGCCTCAATTTTTTTTTAAAACGCCCTTAACTTTTCTCTTCCCAAACCATGCACAAATGAACAATGGTTTCTACCGCCTTTTGCATATCCTGCACCGAAACCCATTCTAATTTGGAATGAAACGCATGTTCGCCGGCAAAAATATTGGGGCAAGGAAGCCCCATAAATGAAAGCCTTGAACCATCGGTTCCGCCTCGTATACTTTCTGTAATAGGAGTTAATCCGGTTCGTTTAATGGCTTCCATTGCATAATCCACCACATGTGGATGCTTTACCAAAACCTCCTTCATATTGCGGTATTGCTCAAAAGTTTCAAGCGTGTAGGATGAATTGGGGTAATTTGATACTATAGCATCGGCTACTTTTCGTATTTCATTGGCATTATTCACCAATGTGGCATTATCAAACCCACGGATAATAAATTTAACCACTGCTTCTTCAATGTGTCCGCTGATAGAAGTAGGATGAACAAAGCCTTGTTTTTTTTCTGTAGTTTCAGGTGATAGTCTGTCTTTAGGCAAGGCTGAAACAATATCAGCAGCAATTTTTATAGCACTTTCCATTTTGCCTTTGGCAAATCCCGGATGGGTGGAAACGCCTTTGATGGTAAGTACAGCCCCATCAGCGCTAAAGGTTTCGTCTTCAATATGTCCGGCAGATTCACCATCCATGGTGTAGCCAAAATCAGCTCCTAATTTTTTAATATCTACATTATCCACGCCACGGCCTATTTCTTCATCTGGGGTAAAAAGGATGCGAATTTTGCCGTGCTTTATTTCAGGATGTTGGATAATATAAGCTGCTGCATCCATAATTTCAGCCAGTCCGGCTTTATTATCGGCTCCTAAAAGTGTGGTGCCATCGGCTGTAATTATATCATTACCTATTTGATTTTTTAAATCGGGATGAGCAATGGGGTCTAGAGATAAGGTAGCATCTTGAGGAAACTTAATAATTCCTCCAAAATAATTTTTATGAACGATGGGTTTTACGTCCTTACCGCCGCAATCGGGCGAGGTATCCATGTGCGAACAAAAACAAATTACAGGAACTTGCTTGCTGGTATTGGCTTGGATGGTGGCATATACATAACCGTGCTCATCCAAATGTGCATCTTTTATCCCCAGGCTTAATAGCTCTTCAACTAATACCTTTCCAAGGTTTTTTTGTTTTTCGGTAGAAGGACACGTTGGTGATTCGGGGTCGGATTGGGTATCTATTTGAACGTATTTTAAAAAACGTTCACTCACTGAGAAGTTATAATTATTAAACACGTTTTACTTCAATTTACTTTTAAATGCTTTTCTAAATTTATCTAATTTGGGGCGGATGATATAAACGCAATAGGTTTGGTCGGCATTGTTTTTATAATAGTCCTGATGGTAATCTTCGGCTCTATAAAACTCAGTCATTGGGGCAATTTGAGTTACCACAGGTTTTGAAAAAGCATTTTCATCGTTAAGTTGTTTTTTATAAAACTCAGCTTCATCCATTTGTTGCTTACTGTGATAAAAAACTGCACTACGGTATTGCGGCCCAACATCATTGCCTTGTTTATCGTGACTTGTGGGGTCATGTATTTCCCAAAAAACTTCGAGCAATTCTTTAAATGTGGTAACCGTAGGATCGTAAATTAATTGAGTAACTTCCACATGACCGGTTTTTCCACTACAAATTTCATCATAAGTAGGGTTAACTTTAGTTCCTCCAGCATAGCCTGATTTTACACTTTTAACGCCTTTTAATTCCTGAAAAATAGCTTCCACACACCAAAAACAACCCGCACCAAATGTGGCTGTGTCCCATTTTGTTGAATCCTTTATCTCCATTGTTTTTTCGTTTTTATTATCCTTTGGCTTATCCTCCGTTGTCTTTTTTGTTTTTCCAACGCAGCCCACGCTTAGTAACAACAATGTTACAGGTAATAATATAAGTGATTTCATTTGCTTTTAATTATCCTTCAAATTTAACCCTTCAATCTTGGTAATTCAAACACTTAATATTTCAGAAATGTTTTGTTCTACCTCCAATAAGGTTACCAAATTTATACATGGATTTTCGGGACGAACGCAGTGAACTTGGTCGCAAGGATTGCAATCCAAAATATGATGAACCACTTTTGATTTCTCACCAATAGGATAAAAAACATGAGGCACACCCGGCCCATATATTCCAACCAAAGGAGTTTGCATCACAGCGGCTATGTGCAAAGGACCGCTTTCATTACCTACAAACAGTTTGGCTCGTTGAACCAAAGATGCAAAATGCAACAGCGAAAAATTTCGAGTGCAGATTATTGCTTCAATTTTTGCAAGCTCTCTAATTTTATTAATTACCGGTTCGTCTTCGTCCGCTCCGGCAAACACTATTTGAAGTTTATATTTTTCATTTAAAATTTTTATCAAACTGGCGAAGTTCTCCACCGGCCATTGTCGCAGTATTCTCCTAGCTCCGCAATGAATAACCGCAAAATTTTGAAGCTTTTTTTCTATAATAAATTCGTAGACAAACTCTTTAGAATTTTCATCACAAATTATTTTAGGAACCAAAGGCGTTGTTCCTTTGGGTAACAAGGATTCAATGACTTCAAAATTTGTTATTACCTCATGCTTTTGGCCGCCATGTAGTTTATTGTTAAGCCTCACTGTGCCTCTGTCCAATCTCTTGAAAGGCATTTTTCTTAGGGCATATTTCAAAGTATCCCAGTTCCCTCTCAATTCTACTATTAATTCAAATTTACTAGTTAAAGGTATTTCATGGATAATATTAGAAATAGCCGGATTATTTTGAACTAAAGGTTTTACAAATGGCTTGCAAAGCAAAGTAATTGGCGCATCGGGATATTGATTTTTTAAATGCTCTAAAATATGTAGTGCATAAACCATATCACCTATTTCATCCAACTTAATAACTAAAATGGATTGAACTGGTTTTTTAGGTTTAATAAAATTTATAAACCCACTAATAAGTGCTGATGCAAAAAAGTAAAATTGTTCTTTGTTTAATTTTAAAGGCATTTAGTTTTAAATCTTACTTCTCTAATCTATAAAGTACTGGCCTGCTTGGGCTGGCATCCGATTGAAACGAAGCAATTTGAATATCCAAAAGGTATAATCCGTCTTCAATTGAATTATCAACGTATATCAATTCTGTGATAGTTGCATCCAATCTTGGTGATTCAGGAACTCCAAAAAAAGCTTTATGAGCCAATAATTTTCCACCATCATCTTCCCTATCTACCGAAGGAATATCGCATAACACATGTTTTATTCCTTGTTCTTTTAAATATTGCAAAGCTTGAGGAGAAAAATAAGCAGGATTTTCACCCGAATAATCTCTTACTTTTTTTGAATCCTCATTGGGAAGGGTTCTAATTATTATAGCTTCCAAACCAGTTTCACCTTCCAAAGTCGGCAATTGATTTAAATTTATTACTAAGTCCTCCCCGACTTTTTCAGGGTTTAAAGTAATTAATTTAGCCACCATTATTCCTTGTGGCAAAGCCTCGGTTATGGATTGTTGCTCGGCTGTAATATGACCAATGCACTCAGTATGTGTACCATTACCGTGGGGTGTAAAATTTATTATATCCACATTGCAAGCTCCTCCCAGTGCCACATTACCAATAAAATTACCGGCGGTATAAGGTTTAAAATTTGGGCGGTCAGTATAAAAACAATTAGTTCCTAATCCGTCATGTCTCACTCCCAATGAAATATCTAAAGGGTGTGAAGTATTAAAACTATATAAAATTCCGTTGTAGTTAAAAGATAGTTGCATAACTGCTATTGGCTGGTAAAATTACCATTTTTTATAAAAGAATAAGTTATCTGATTATTTTTGAAACACTCAATGAACTCCTACCGCTTTAACCGGATTATAAAACCCGTTCTTCTTTCACTGGCTATTTTAATTGGTATTCTATCACTTTGGTATACCAATAATCTTGCTAAAAAGATGGAAACTGAGGAAAAATTAAAAATACAAACTTGGGCTAAAGCCACAGCACAATTAGCTTCCAGTGATTTTTCTGTTGACCTAACATTTCTTTTGGAAATTGTGAGTCAAAATACCACCATCCCTGTAATATTAACAGATGAAAGTGAAAATGTAACCAGTTGGCGAAATCTTGATTCGGCCAAAGCGGCCCGAAACAATGACTACATTATTAAAACTTTAGAAAAAATGAAAGAGGCACATGAACCTATTGTCCTCAATTATTATGAAGGACAAAAAGTAAAGGTTTTTTATTTAGACTCAGAAATACTTACCCGCTTAAAATATTATCCGTTAGTTCAACTCATTATAATATCGTTCTTTTTAATAATTAGTTATCTGGCTTTTAGTTATTCTCGCCGTTCTGAACAAAATCTGGTATGGGTAGGAATGAGTAAGGAAACAGCCCATCAATTAGGGACTCCACTTTCATCACTAATGGCATGGATTGAAATTAGTCGTGAGGAACCCAACAGTAACAAAGATTTACTAAATGAAATGGAAAAAGACGTAAACCGATTAGAAATAATAACGGAGCGGTTTTCTAAAATTGGTTCTGACCCAAAACTGGAACCTTTGGATATTGTGAAAGAATTGGAAACATCCATTGATTATTTAAAAAATAGAACTTCTAAATTAGTTGTCTTTACCATTAATAATCATTTATCAAAACCAGTATTTATAAATATGAACCCATATTTATTTGCATGGGCTATTGAAAACCTTACTAAAAATGCGATTGATGCCATGGAAGGAGTTGGCTCCATTACATTTAGTATTGAGCAAAGAACCCACAGTATAATTATTGACATAACCGATACCGGTAAAGGAATTCCGGCCAGTCGATTCAAATCAATTTTTAAGCCTGGATTTACGACAAAAAAACGTGGCTGGGGTTTGGGGCTTTCCTTTGTAAAACGAATTATAGAAAATTATCATAAAGGCCATATTGTAGTAAAAGAATCAAGTCACAACAAGGGGACAACATTTCGGATAACCCTTAAAGTAGAGGAAAATAAGGAGTTATAAAAAAATAATCGCAAAAATAGTAATGATAAGAAAGTAACATTAGTTTTGAAGCCATCTGACAATTAATTTTTTTTAAAAAGAATATTACTTGTAAGAACAAAATTAATGAAGGGAATAATTAACAAAATTTTTAATTGGGAAACATGGCCCTTCAAGGTGATTTACGCTCCACTAACATTAGTGTGGCTTTGGTACACTATAAAATCCGGGTCGATATGGTTTTTTACCTCCAGTAACCCCAAAATTACTTTTGGAGGAATGGACGGCGAACCCAAAATGGAAATGTATAATTTATTGCCGTTGGAATTATACCCCACCACTTTTTTTGTGCAACCGCATCAAGATTTTAAAACCATTCTAGAAAACCTTCAAAAAAGTAATATAGAGTTTCCTTTTATTGTTAAACCTGATATTGCCAAACAAGGAGTTTTATTCAGAAAAATTGAAAATGAAACTGAATTAAAATACTACCATACAAATGTTCCTATGGATTATATCATTCAGGAAATGGTTCATTATCCAATGGAAGTAAGTGTTTTTTATATCCGTCATCCTAAAGAAAATAAAGGAACTATAACTGGTTTTTTACATAAAATACCTTTACAAATAGAAGGTGATGGAATACATACATTGCACCAATTGATTATTGAACATCCAAAGGGGCAAAAATATATAGATCAACTGCAAATTAAGCATCAGGACAATTGGGAAAGGGTTTTGGAAAAAGGTGAAAAGTATATGTTAAGTTATGCTGCCAATCACAATCGAGGTGCTCATTTTATTGATTTAAAAGAACACATTGATAAAAAACTAGTTAATGTTTTTGATAAAATAAGTCTTGGTATAAATGATTTTTTTTATGGCCGATATGATATTATGTGCTCTAATGTTGAGGATTTAAAAAATGGTAAAAATTTTAAAATCCTTGAATATAATGGGTGTGGAGCTGAGCCTAACCACTTTTATGACACAGGATATTCATTGATTGGTGCTTATAAAGAGATATTAAAACACTGGGAAGCTTTGTATAAAATATGTAAATACAACCGACAGCATGGCATAGCTCCATGGCCTTTTATGAAAGGGAGAAAATTTTGGAAGCAAGCCGAAGAAAATTTTTTAATTTTAAAAGCAATAGATGAAAAATTGGTTTAAACGTTTAATAATATGCCAAAAGTAATTCGCATATTTTTTTGGGGAATATTAATCAGTTTTTTAGGAAGCCTACCTTTAGGTACCTTAAATATTGCTGCTATGCAAATAGGCATCCAGGAAAGCATAAAGGATGCAATATTTTTTTCTTTTGGATCTTTAACAGTAGAAATGATATATGTTAGAATTTCATTAGTTGGAATTGATTGGGTTCGAAAACAGAAAAAGCTTATGAAAATAATGGAATGGATTACTCTTGCCATTATTGTAGCATTGGCTGCGGGCAGTTTTATTGCAGCCGCTAGAGATGGTGAACATGCAAAAAATATAATGTTTAATAACAACATGCATCGTTTTTTACTCGGTATGTTTATGTGTGCTATAAACCCAGTTCAAATACCTTTTTGGTTTGGATGGAGTACTATTTTGTTTACCAAAAAAATATTAGAACCAAAACCAAACCAATACAACTTTTATATCGTAGGAATTGGTATTGGCACATTACTGGGCAATTGTGTTTTTATTTTTGGTGGTAAATGGATGGTTCAGCGAATTGCTAATAGCGAACACTATTTAAATTGGGTAATCGGTGGAATATTTGCAATTACAGCAATTATCCAGCTGATTAAAATAATACTTCACAAAGATGCAATTACTAAATTTAGTTAAGACTCTACAAAATAAAATTTTACCCTGATTCCTTATTTGTTTCAATTTTTTTTCTTAATAAAACATAACTCCGTTTTTGTTTTGTATTGAGTAATTTATGAAAAACTACTATTGATTTTTTATATTCAATTCCTATATTTGAAAAACAATTAACTACTTAATTTATGAAAATCATTGACAATGTTAAAGTAAAACTGGCTGATCCTTTATCAACTTTTAAATATTTTGAGAGATTTGTTGGCCTTTTCTGTATTATCATTCCGCTTATTTTGTATTTAGCCGACGATACGATTCCTCATACTTTTAGGCCGAGTATTAGCAATTATGTTTATATGAATAACAGCCATGTTTTTGGAATGTTAATGTGCATTGCTGCGATGCTTTTTATTTATAATGGAGCTATATATTATAAAAATGAACAGCACATGAATATTAGCTGGCATGGCCAATGGTATAATGTAATACTCGGTTTGAGCTTGATTGGAGTTATTTGTTTTCCACATGAAGAATATCCTATACCTCATTTCACATTTGCCGGGATTTTTTTTATTGGAAATGCACTGGTAACAGGTATTTTTTATAAAGATAAAGACAAAAAGAAGAGTATATTTATGGCTATACTAATCATAGCTGCAATTCCTTTTGCTTTTGCCGATATCATATCGCTATTAGCAGCTGAGTGGATTTCTCTCACTGTAATTGGTATTCATTTCGTTTTATCATCCATAGATATGGACCAACAGGTTACCGTTGGTAAACCAAAAACATTGATTTAAACCTATTTCATCATATCGGCAAAATATTTATAAAAATATGGAATGGTTTCAATGCCTTTGTAGTAATTGAATAAACCATAATGTTCATTTGGGGAATGAATAGCATCGCTGTCCAATCCAAATCCCATCAATACTGTTTTTACTCCTAATTCCTTTTCAAACAATGCCACAATTGGGATACTTCCTCCACCAAAAGTTGGTATAGGTGCTTTGCCATAAGTAGTTTCAATGGCTTTGGAAGCTGCCTTAAAAGCTACAGAATCTGTTGGAGTTATAGCGGCCTCGCCACCATGGTGAGGAGTTACTTTTACTTTTACTCCTTTTGGAGCAATGGACACGAAATAATCAGAGAACAATTTGGTAATGGCTTTTGATTTTTGATTGGGGATTAATCGCATTGAAATTTTAGCATAGGCCTTGGATGGTAAAACGGTTTTAGCTCCTTCGCCAATGTATCCTCCCCAAATTCCGTTTACTTCAAATGTTGGACGAATACCCGTTCTTTCCAGGGTTGAGTAACCCTTCTCTCCCATCACATCCTCAATTTCCAAATCTTTTTTATAATGTTCTAAATCAAAAGGTGCAGAATTTAAAGCTTTCCTATCGGCTTCACTTATCACATTCACATCATCATAAAATCCGGGGATGGTGATATGCCTGTTTTCATCGTGCATACTCGCTATCATGGTGCAAAGGATGTTGATAGGATTAGCTACGGCTCCTCCATAAACCCCTGAATGCAAATCGCGGTTTGGCCCGGTTACTTCTACTTCCACATAACTCAAGCCCCGCAATCCTACATCAATGGAAGGAATATCATTTGCTATCATTCCTGTATCAGAAATCAGTATCACATCGGCTTTCAGTTTTTCGTGGTGGCTCTTAACATAAATTCCCAAATTTGTGCTGCCCACCTCTTCCTCACCTTCTATCATAAATTTAACATTGCAAGCCAATGTATTGGTTTGCATCATGGTTTCAAATGCTTTTAAGTGCATATACATCTGGCCCTTATCATCACAAGCACCACGAGCGTAAATTTTACCATCTCTCACGGTTGGCTCAAATGCCGGTGTGGTCCAAAGTTCATCGGGTACCGAAGGTTGCACATCATAATGCCCATAAACCAAAACGGTAGGTAAACTTGGGTCAAATATTTTATCGCCATACACAATGGGGTTTCCTGCGGTTTCTTCCAATACCACATTCTCAGCTCCTGCAGCTATCATTTTATCCCTTACAAATTCTGCTGTTTTCCTTACATCACCTAAAAAAGCTTTATCAGCACTTATACTTGGGATACGCAAAATTTCAAATAATTCATTTAGGAAGCGGTCTTTGTTTTGCGATATATACTGGCTTTGCATGGTTATTTTTTTTGGCTACGAAAGTAATATAGAGATGTTAGATTTTTAGAAATTAGATATTAGATTTTGAGTACAGAGAATATAAAAACAGAGATTTTGAGTACAGTGATATGAATAGTGAGCTAATTTGGCTAAAGCCCTTTTTATATTTAGCCTTAATCCGTCAGATAAATCTGACGGATTAAGATGGCTTCGAACCATCCATTGCCTTTTGCTTTAGCAAACGGAACAATAAAAAAAGCGAATAAACCTAATTATTAACCTAAAACCCTCCTATTGCCAATCCTACACATACTGTATTTACATCCGGACCTTTGTTTTGCTTAAAGGCAGATTCGGGGTAATAACGTGCATAAAAATTAATATTATCATATCCTAAGTAAAGTAAATAGCCTATCCTAAACTCGTCAAGATTATAATCGCCACTTGTTTTTTTCTTTTGATCGCCACCTTTATCCCACTTTTGTTTGGTATAACTATTTAACAAATAACCAAACTGCGGACCGGCAGCAATTTGAAACGCTTCCCCCTTTTTATTTTCCTTAAATTTATACTTAACCATCAGCGGAACTGTAAGGTAGGTTGATACCAATTTATTCTTTTTATAATCAATACCTGTATTTATGTTATATTTTAGTGAATCAGCATCTTTTATTAAATCTACATTATCTCTAAATCTGTAATTATTCCAATCAATGCCCACACCATATACAAAATAAAGGTGTTGAGGAACAATACTTATTGATTGCTCATAAATTTTAAGGTTAAAATTACAACCTTTCCCATTTTGCAATTCTAAGCCTTTATATTCTTCAGGCATATCAAGTGTGCCGTTATTGGCTAAAAAATTGAAGCCCAAATCAAAATTAAACCATTCCCTGTTATTTTTCTTCTTTTCTTCATCCGTATCATAAATTCTTCGGGTATAGGTTTTCTTCTTTGTTTTTTTTACCGTATTGCTATTGTCATCCTTACTATCTAATACGGTTGTATCACCGTCAATAATAATTTTGGTACTTTTTGATTCCTCCGATTTATCTTTGGTGTCAATGGTTATTTTCATTTTTTTTCCATCAATAATCATTGGTTTTTTTGTGTCAATCGAATCCTTAGTCTGAGCATTGACGATACCCGTTAGCAGCATTGCTAAAAGTGTTGTGTAAAATGTTAGAGTTTTCATTTATGAATTTTTAATATTTATTTAATTTCGATTAAAGCATTGGCATATATGGTTTCCCCTTTTAGCTCAATGCCTATATTTCTTTCTTTTAATTTTGGGGTAACTTTTAGGCGGAGATTTGGTATATCATTCCAATATTGATTGGCAACAGACTTAATTATTTCAACTTGAGTTAGTAGTTTTAAAAATTTATCAGGTTCATTAAACTTTGGCTTTTCTATTTGTAAAACAACCGAATTAAATACTTCATTTGGGCTAATATTATATACTATCCTCTCATTTGATATAGGTTTAATAAGTAATATCTCGGGCAAATAAGGCGAAAGTAAATTTGTATCATTAACCGGTTCAACTTTAGCTATTAAATAGGTTTTATCAAAATTAGATACTTTTTTCTTTGCCATAATTGTGTTACGCATATCCTTAGCATTTTGTTTCACTACTATTTTATTTTCAGTTGGAGTTTCTACAATTTTCGAATCTGGTTTAGCAGCCTCATTCAATATATTATGCGTTATGGTTAAATTATTATTAGCTGAATAATACCACCATCCTATAGTTCCTAATAAAATAACTGAAGCAGCTATTTTTAGAGCAGGACTTAAAAACATAAAAAAACGACTATTACTCTCAGGTTTTAATAATCTTTGCTTATCAAGCATGATTAGTTCAGTATTCGGAAATATCAAAGTTTGCTGCATTAAATACCATTCATGCTTGTAAAAAGCATCTTTATTTATTTGCTCCATTAATGAGTTCTTTTCATTTTCTTTTAAATTGCCCTCCAACAATTCAAACATTAAAAACTCGTAATTTTCCTTTGTTAATTTCATATTAATACCTCCATTTTCCCAATGCATTCTTTTAAAAACTGTCTTGCTCTAAATATATTAATTTTCACTTGAGCCTCTGTCATTCCAGTTATTTCGCTTATTGCTTTATAATCATACCCTTCATAATCCCTCAAAATGATTGCAGTTCTTTGGTTTTCCGAAAGTTTATTTACTAGTTTGTCAACTAAGGCTTTTATGCCCGTATAATTTACTGCTGTGGTAGTATATTTATTTTCATTAATAGTTTCCATATCTGTAAATTTCTTTTTAGCTCTTATTGCATCAATCATTTCGCGGTAGGCTATGGTAAAAATATAACTCTTTGCTTTTTCAAAAATCACGTCGTCTAACCGTATCCAAACTTTTTCAAATGTATTTTGAACAATATTTTTGGCCTCATCACTATCCCGCAAATTTTTTAGAATAAATCTAAAAACTCCGTCGGCATATTCCTTTACACATTGATTGTATTGGTCTGAGGTCATTAATGATACTATTACTTATTTAAACACAAATTAGTTACAAATTATTTTTACCAAAAAAAAATATTTAAGGTTAATACACTGAAAATCAAATAAAAAAATCGAAAACACTTTCATAAAAACAGGGTGAAATTAAAGTAAAATTATTTTTAAAATCATAGTTGACTTTAGCAGAATAAAATACTAGTTTTGCCCCACTTTTAAACGATTCCGTAGCTCAGCTGGTAGAGCATTACACTTTTAATGTAGTGGTCCTGGGTTCGAATCCCAGCGGGATCACAAAGTCAACACCTAAAGCCCTGTAAATAATAGTTTACAGGGTTTTTTTATTATACAGGTAAACATTTATGATTGTGTAAATTATTTTATTAACAAGATTTTCATAACAAATAACTAAAAATCAAAAATGATACCCAGTTGTGATTACTTTTTAAAAGGTATTTGCTTATTTTTTCTAAAAAAAGAATTTTAATTTTTTGCCTGCAATAATTGGGATTGCAAACTCATCAGCCTTGAAATTGAATGAAATCCATATTTTGTTTTATTTAATTCCCTAAGAACCGCAAGATTTGGTTTTGTATCATAATGACGGCTATGATTATAATATCCGCTGGATTGAAGCACCAAAGTTCCTGTAATTTTTGACAGAACCGAATATTTTAAATTAACATAAGTTCCGCTGTCTTTATTGGTTACATAGTTTTTATCGGTTTTAATAATCATTTTGGAAACATCATTTCCGTCCTGATTTATGGCGGATACAAGTGGTAATTGAATGGTTTCAAGTTCTGAAGTCCAGTCAGAGGTAAGAGATACCTGATCCAAAGTCCAAAATTTATGTGCCGACTCCAATTTAATAGATACATTTCCGCTTAAACCTTTTAGATTTATTGGTAAAGTTGAAATTCTATCGGCTACGGTACCAACATTTGCGTAGCTTCCAACATATTTCCAAATGTCATTAACTTTTAAATATACATTCATTGAAATGCCTTGCTCTATTGATTTATCAGCATATTTTTTAGCATTGTCTTTATTTTTGTAGTTGGTATATTTTGAAAATGATTTTCCAAACTGCTGAAAAAAGTATTCGGCAGTTTTTTCCAACTGTTTTGATTGACGACCTGAAATTACAAGTTGCACATTATCATTAAGTATGGATGCATTAAATGTTAGTTCAATACTATTCAAGGTATCTTCATCTCCCGCATCCTCAAATTCATATCTCAATTCATCCTGATTAGAAATTTTTTCAAGCAAATTTACGCCTC
Organism: Chitinophaga pinensis; assembly: GCA_945907065.1. Classification (GTDB taxonomy): domain Bacteria; phylum Bacteroidota; class Bacteroidia; order NS11-12g; family UBA9320; genus JABWCE01. The sequence continues at coordinate 281,023 of CAMDSC010000001.1, read as the reverse complement.
CTTTTGACATTGCTTTAAAAGGTGCAATACCTTTATTAAAAGCTATTAATTGGGATTGTTGGTCTATACCCAAGAAATCCTTGTTATGTCTTACTTCAATTAAATATACATTGTCAATTTGCTGAACTTCCTGCAGATTATTAAAAACTTTCAATTCAACCATTTCACCTTCATTAGCTTTTATACCATTCAGAATCAGGTTATCGTTTCGCTCCAACATTTTATACATAGCTCCTGGAAATAATGACCCTTGAAAATTTGTAGTTCCGTTTGGTGCAATACTTTCTACATAAGGACAATTACATGCTATCGCAACCAAAATAGTAAATCCCCCAAGAACGGAAACCCCTCCTAAGAATCCACTTGCTAAAAAGGAAGCACCCTGAGCAGTTTTATGCACTTTGGCTAAAGTAAGATCACTTACCGGAAATTGAGTATATCCTGGTTCAAGAAATCTATTGGTATAAAGATGCAGAGACTTAAGTGGATAGGTATGGTTCTTATTTCTAAAAAAATGCTTTTCAGGATTATGACATAAATATTCAGTTGGAACTAATATTCCATATATGGAGTCATTTTTAAATTGTATATCACTTATCTTGAATACTTCTTTTGTCTCAGTTTTTTCAATGGTAACATTTGGTTTATATTCTGCACTAATTGATATTGTGGATTCACTAATTGAAGGTAATGCTACACTTTTGTAATATGTACATCCATATATAAACATGGAAGAAAATGATAGAATGAATACTGTGAGTTTTAAGTTTTTTTTCATTTCAGTTTTTGATTTAGTTATAGTCAAATTTATTTACAGGTTTCTTTATATAAAAAATTACCAATTCAAACTTCTTGGCAAACATAGAATAAATGCTCTTAAAATCATGGTTCTCTGATTCAATTTTTTTTATTGCTTGTTACTTCCTTTCTTTACGGCTGATTTATATGCTGAAATATTAATCGATAAAACCTTAACTTTAAATTGCAAGCACAACTAAATTACCCAAGAATTATTACCGGATTAGAAAAGCGGTGGACATTACTTCAGATGTGGTTTACTGTTTCGTTTTTTATTATTCGCAAGTACAAAAGTCCTTTGAAGTTTGTTAAAATAATTAAGAAAGTAATAAATCTTAGAAACCGCTATACCGTTGGCAACACGTATCATAAACTAGCCTATGTAGATGGGCGGGTGTTTTTCAATTTTAATAATAATGGCTGGCCATCAAAATATTTTAACAGAATAATAGATATTGAAGCAAGAGATGCCGTTTATCATGATGTTTCAAATATTGAGAATCTAAGAATGGTTCTAATTGCTTTTACCAAAAAATGTCCTTTGAATTGCGAGCATTGTTACGAAGGTACTGAGTTAAACAAAAGGGATACACTTACATTAGATGACCATAAAAAAATTCTAAAAAAAATACAAGCTGCTGGTATTTCAACAATTCACTTTGGTGGTGGCGACCCAATGGCTAAAGTAAATGACTTGATTGAATTACTGGAATCGGCAGAAAAAACTGCTGACTTTTGGATTTTCACATCCGGATTTAATCTTACTGAAACGAATGCTTTAAGGCTCAAAAAAGCTGGTTTAACTGGAGTTTCCATTAGCCTTGATCATCACGATGCCGAATTTCATAATAGATTTAGAAGAAATAAAGATGCCTATAAATGGGTGGAGGATGCAGCCGCCAATGCACTAAAAGCAAATTTGGTTATTACCCTTTCAGTTTGCGCTACACGCGAATTTTGCACCGAAGATAATTTATATAAATATCTTGAGCTTTCAAAAAAGTTGGGGGCTTCATTTGTTCAAATTTTGGAACCTCGGGCTGTTGGTAATTATGAAGGTATGGATGTTTTGCTGAGTAGTGAACAAGAACAAATAATTGAGCATTTTTTTGTAAAGTCAAATGAGGATGAAAAATACAAATCCTATCCAATTGTGCTTTACCCAGGCTATCATCAGCGTAAAACGGGATGCCCGGGTGCAGGTTCAAAATATATTTATATTGATACCGATGGATATATGAGTTCTTGCCCATTTTGCAGAAATAAAAAAACACATATTCTGGACGACACACATGAAGCATCCCTTCAAGAAATGAAAGCTGAAGGATGCGGAAAATTTGAATTACTTAATTAATTTTTTTTTAGAAATTAATCATTCCTCCCCTGCCAATCGTCATGGTCACCTTTTTTAAAGTCTTTCAAAAAAACAAACCATTTTTAATACACTCCCCTAATTATTCCTTTTTCTTTTAACGATTTTTGTAAAAGAAAATGTTCGCCATTATTGATATAGAAACCTGCGGAGGAAAATTTGAGTTTAGAAAAGGCCGAATTATTGATATCTGTGTGGTTATTCATGATGGGTTAACTGTGGTAGATAAATTTAGCTCACTCATCAATCCCGAATGCCCAATCGGGTATTTTTATACCAAACTATCAGGCATTACCAACGAAATGGTAGCCGATGCACCAAAATTTCATGAAGTAGCCAAAAAAATATTGGAAATGACCGAGGGCAAAGTTTTTATAGCCCACAATGTGCAGTTTGATTATGGATTTATAAAGGATGAATTTGCATCTTTGGGCTATGTGTACAAGCGCGATACCTTATGTACCGTGCGATTGAGTAGAAAATTATTACCCGGAAAGGCCTCCTATAGCTTGGGCAATCTTTGCGAATCGCTGGGAATACCAAACGAAGCCCGGCATCGGGCTGAAGGAGATGCAGTGGCCACTGCCAAACTGTTTGATATTTTACTGCAAGCAAAAAGCACCAACCCAATTTATAAAAATAAGGGAGTGGATGACCTGATGGTGCGGCGGATTGATAAAATAAAACAATACATCCTAAATAAAATGCCCGAATCCTGTGGCGTATATTACTTTCTGGACCAGGAAGGAAATATTATTTACATTGGCAAAAGCGTTAATATGTATAACCGCGCCTTGAGCCATTTTAATACCAAAGAAAAGAAAGGCAAAAAAATGCTGAACGATTTGTACAATGTAGATTTTGTAGAAACCGGCAGCGAATTAATAGCCCTGCTGCATGAATCGGAGGAGCTAAAAAAGCATAAACCGCCGTACAACCGAATGCGAAAATCCGATAGTTTTACCCATAGCATTGATGCCTATATGGATGAAACCGGAATTTTGAACCTTAAAATTGTGGAAGCCGAAAAGTCAAAAAACACCTTACTGTCGTTTGTCAATTATTCATCGGCCCGCGAACGGCTCGACCAATGGATAGAGGAACATACCCTTTGTTTAAGGTACTGCAATCTTACAAGTTATGACTCGGTATGCGACCACCACCAGCTAAAAAAATGCTATGGGATATGTTCAAAAAAGGAAGTACCGGAAACCTACAACAAGCGGGTTACTAAAATTTTAAACCAATTTAAGTTTCCTCACACCAGTTTTATAGTGATAGACCGCGGCCGAAATTTTGAAGAACGCTCCGTTATTTTGGTAGAAAACGGCAAATACTGCGGTTATGGTTACATTGACAACCACAGCCAGTTTGCCTCCTCTGATGAAATAAGGGACATAATAAAACAAAATCCTTGGTATCCTGATGCCAATGATTTGATACGGAGTTTTATAAGATTGAATAGTGTAAAGATAAAGGTGGTGGAGTTATAGATAGATAATAACTTTAAAAGCTTTTGAAAAAAGATATTTTTGAAAAAAATAAAAATAAAACTAGCCTAAAATGAATCCAATTTTAAGAAATGTATTAGCTGTAATAGCCGGTATTGCTATTGGAGCTTCCGTCAATATGGGAATTATAACCATTAGCGGCTCTATTATTCCACCACCCGATGGCGCTGATGTTGCCACCATGGAAGGCTTAAAGGCCACCATCCATTTGTTTGAACCTAAACATTTTTTAATGCCTTTTTTAGCCCATGCATTGGGCACACTTGCTGGAGCACTGATAACAGCACTTATTGCAGTCAGCCACAAATTAAGACTCGCTTTGGCTATTGGTGTTATTTTCTCAGCAGGAGGAATACAGATGGTTATGGCACTGCCTTCGCCACTTTGGTTTAGAATTACCGATATAATAGGTGCGTATATTCCAATGGCATATTTTGGGGCAAAATTGGCAATGAAAAAAAGATCATAATGAAAGCCAGTGTATATACCCAATATGGCCCTCCGGAGGTTTTACAAATAAAGGATGTAGAAAAACCAACGCCTAAAGACAATGAGGTTCTTATAAAAATTAATGCCACCACGGTAAACCGCACCGATTGTGGATTTCGCAAACCTGAATATTTCATTGTGAGAATAATCAGTGGCCTTTTTAAACCCAAGCGAACCATACTAGGAAGTGAGCTGGCCGGTGAGGTAGAAAACATAGGAAAATATGTAAAAAAATTTAAAGTTGGTGACTCGGTTTTTGGCCTTAGCACCTACAATTTTGGAACCCATGCCCAATACATTTGCCTTGCTGAAACTAAATCGATAGCGGCTAAACCAAGTAATATGAGTTACGAGGAAGCAGCGGCCGTTTGCGATGGATTGATGTTGGGAATGAACCTTATCCGAAAAATAGATTTTACCAATCGCCCCAGTATACTTATCAATGGAGCCACAGGGTCTATTGGTTCGGCATGTGTTCAACTTGCAAAGCATTACGGTGCAACCATTATAGCGGTGTGCACCACCCCAAACTTTGAATTAATAAAATCCTTGGGAGCTAATGAGGTGATAGATTACACCAAAGAGGATTTTACAAAATGTGGGCAAACCTTTGACGTGGTATTGGATTGCGTGGGCAAAAGCTCTTTTTTTAAATGCAAAAAAATACTAAAACCGGGCGGTGTTTATTTTTCAACGGAATTGGGCTATTTGTCGCAAAATATTTTTTTAGCACTCCTCACTCCCATTTTTGGTGGTAAAAAAGTAAAATTCCCCATCCCTACCGATAGCCAAAAGGATATTGAATATTTTAAAGACTTAATAGAATCAGGAAATTACAAGGCAGTAATAGACCGAACCTACCCTTTGGAAGAAATAGTAGAAGCCACCAAATATGTGGAACTGGCACAAAAAATAGGGAATGTGGTGATTACGGTTTGAAGCTACTTATCCAAAAAAGCTTTCATTTTTTCCTTTTGCTCGGGAGTATCAAAGCAAGCCATATAATTTCGCCGTTCAAAAGCAAGGCCGTCATTGAGGGTCATTTCAAACGATTTCAGAATGCTTTCCTTTGCCATTTGCACCGCAATAGTAGATTGTGAAGCAATCAGGTTAGCCATAGTTTCAGATTCCAGCATTAGCATTTCGGTTGGTACCACTTTATTTACTAAGCCTATTCTATATGCTTCATCTGCCGAAATAAAATTACCGGTTAAAACCATTTCCATGGCTTTATTTTTTCCAACCAATTTTGGTAACCGTTGGGTTCCACCGGCTCCCGGCATAATACCAAGTTTAATTTCAGGTTGACCAAACTGTGCATTTTCAGTAGCTATAATCATATCACAAATCATGGCTAGTTCGCAGCCACCACCAAGAGCAAACCCTGCCACAGCAGCTATTACTGGTTTTTTTACTTGTTTAAGACTTTGCCAAAGGCCATACATATCCATTTTCCAAATACCAATGGGGCCTTGCTCGGCCAAGGCTTTTATATCTGCTCCGGCAGCAAATGCCTTGGTAGAACCGGTAAGTATTATGCAATTTACAGAATCATTTTTATCAAGGGCATGCAAAGCAACATTCAGTTCATTTAGAAAGTCATAACTTAAAGCATTTAACTCTTTGGGTCTGTTCAGTGTAACAATCGCTGTTTTCTTGATCTCGTTTATGCTTACAAGTATATTTGCTGCTTCCATCCGACAAAAGTAATGATTACAAAAATTATATACACCCTTTGCATAGCCTTTTGCGCTATTAGTGGTATTGCCCAACCCAATGTTGAGTTTGATACAAAAAAAGTAGATTTTGGAACCATACTGGAAGGCACCATAAATCCTTTCAGATTTCATTACAAAAATATTGGAAACCAGCCGTTTCTTATTTCTTATGTGTCAGTTACCTGTGGGTGCACCGCTCCTATTTGGTCAAAAAAAGAATTGCTTCCAGGCGATACAGCTTCAATATATATTGAATTTAACTCAGCTAATAAAAACGGACCGGTTGCGAAAGGTGTAAATATTATAAATAATTCAACCGATCCTTTAATTGGACTACTTATTTATGCCAATATTATTACTGATTCCAGTTTTAAAGTAATTGTGGACTCTGTATCTTATAATCCTTTTAAATTAGCTTATTATAAAAGCTACAACCAATTAATGATTCCGCTAAAAATCCTTAATAAAAAAGGATTTAATGGAACCATATCAGAAGCTGACTTGGTGGTGAAACGTATTATTAAAGATTCCGACCGCACATTGTATGAAAACCTTTGGACAAGCTATGAAAACAATATAATATTGGTAAATGCTTTGGATAAAAACCTTCAGGAACAATCCGCTATTCTCCTAAAAAAAGAACTGTTGAAAAAGAAACGGTTAAAATATTGGATGAAGAAAATTAAGGAATAGTGTTACAAAAGAAAAGCCGTCCAAATGGAACGGCTTTGTTGTTAATAATAAGTTGTATAATTTTTTAGTAACTAACTTCGCCTTCTAATTTTAAAGTAAATGAACCATTAAGCGGATTTTCAACATAACCTGTTAAACTTCCTGTGGCATATTGATATTTCCCTGTGCCACCAGCAATATTAATATTGCAATTACCTACGGCCAAAGTAGAAGAAACAAACCCTAAATCATAACTATCAATGGTTAAAAATATTTCATTCCCCTTGCCTTCATTTAGCTTGAATGAGCTGCACACATAACCCACATGTATTGTTCCTCCTCCTGGAAAATTAACCCATGCCTTTGATGGAGAAGTGAGATTACCAAGTCCTTCCAATTTGCCGGTTGCCAAATAACTTCCATCAGTTACATAACCTTCGCTCCAATGATCACCACAACTTACGTTATCAGAACTACTTTTTTTGTAAGTTAAAGTCCCTTCAACTTCAATAACTTTGCTTTTTTTGTTTAAAACACCTGATTCGGTTTGGTTTCCGGTTGCAGGGATAATCAAATCTTCAGTTTTGCTGCACGATGTAAAAATCAAAGCAACAATCATAGCTAGTAAATAATTCTTCTTCATAATTTTCTCTATTAAATTTAATATTTATTCGAAATTATAATAAAAAATTATTGCATTACAAATAAATGTTATAAAAACGGCCTGGAATGTTAAAAGATGTATTAAAAATTCAAATCCTTAGTGTATAAGGAGTTTTTAAGTACTAATTTCATTTCAGGGCTCATAGGCACTTTTTTTAGTGTGGTAATATATCTGGAAGAAAATATGCCTAACCCATTTGAGATATTACTGTATTCAGGCTTCTTTTGAATGATACCAATCGAAGGTTGGTTTACCTGAATAAAAGTATAAAGGTCTTCTCCCGCACCATAATATTCAACATCACAATAGAGTGCATCACGCTTTACAGAAGCATTTGGTTTAATAGTGGAATTAAGAATTTCGTAAAAAAAACTGCCCGAAATGGCAAACAATTGAGTTTCGTAACCTTTTATCGTTTTTGTTGGTTTATTTTTAACGATACTCCAGTCAATCGATTTTATGGTTTTATTACTTGTATCGCTATTTAGAGTTTCTTTATACCAAAAGCGAATAATCATATCATATGTTTTAACAAATCGCCCCTCGCGATAATAAACCGATATATAGGAATTAGCTTTATCATTTATTGTAATATCTTTTGAACCAGGACTTACAGGAGCCAATGCCTCCAGCAATCCAGTGGTGTAGGTTTTGGCTGAACACTCATAACCGGTCCCTTTGTTTTTCACTTTCAATTCGTATTCATAATCTTCCATTCCTCCTGATATTAGCCGTGAATCAAATATACGATCTGAAATTTTATATAAATAGTTAGGTGAACTTGAAAAAAGACCTGTATCCTTTTTTATTCCTTCATTATCGCCATTCACTAGTTGAGGAAATAATGTGTCGATAATGGCCCCATTTTTTCTAACGAATAATTTAACCTCCAAATTAGTTGGATAAATGGAATCATTTATTTGCACAAACTGAAAAGCATTTCCTTCAGGATCAAGAAAAGCCTTTTGAATACGAATATAATTCACTGAAGCTGCAGGATCTAATAACCCATAAACTACAATAGTTTCTTTCCATGGAGCAGCAATCTTTATTTCATTATTACACGACCATAGGCTAAAACTTATGACAAGCAGTTTCCAGAGTTTTGACATTTATATATTAAATAAACTTAGTTTTGTGATTAAGAAGTTTGCAAAAATGAGGTTAATTTTAGGATTAATTTTGACCGTTTGACAATTAATTATATAAGTTTATAAAATAACGGGCAAGTTTTACAATTCAATGTTCCAAATAATGAATAGCGTTGCAAAAATTTAGACCATTAAAACCCTTTAAAAAATAAAACCATGAGTCATTATACCGAATTAAAGAAAATAACAACCAACACCCTCATTGAAATGAAGGAAGCAGGTGTTAAAATTTCAATGCTTACAGCTTACGATTATACATTTGCATTAATTGTAGATGGAGCAGGCATTGATATTATATTGGTTGGAGATTCAGCATCCAATGTAATGGCGGGTCACATTTCCACATTGCCAATAACCCTGGATCAGATGATCTACCACGCTCAATCTGTGGTAAGAGCCACAAAACGCGCATTGGTAGTTTGTGATTTACCTTTCGGTTCGTATCAGGGTAACAGCAAAAATGCCCTTGAGTCATCGATACGAATAATGAAGGAGGCAGGAGCGCATGCCATAAAACTCGAAGGTGGGGAAGAAGTTGTAGATTCGGTAAAACGAATATTAACCGCAGGAATACCAGTGATGGGTCATTTAGGATTAACGCCACAATCCATTTTTAAATTTGGAACTTACAATGTAAGGGCTAAAGAAGAAAAAGAAGCTGAAAAACTATTGCATGACGCCAAATTATTGGAAGAAGCTGGTTGTTTTGCTTTGGTACTGGAAAAAATTCCGGCTAAGTTGGCTGAGAAAGTAGCCAAAACCTTAAAAATCCCTGTAATTGGAATTGGAGCAGGTGGCGGTGTGGATGGGCAAGTACTTGTGCTACATGACATGCTGGGTATGACCAAAGAATTTAATCCCCGCTTTTTAAGACGCTACCTAAACCTGCATGACGAAATAACCAATGCCGTTGGAAAATATATCGACGATGTAAAATCACAAGATTTTCCGAATGCTTCAGAGCAATACTAATTTTCTCACTTTTTTTTAAATAAATCGAATTCGAAAACCAATATCATTGTTTGTTGTAATTTTATTTGCCGTTAACTCATATGCCCACTTTATGCTGACGATCTACAAGAAATTGGAAAAATAATTACTACTAAAATTAGCTCATTTTTCTACTAGTAATAGAAGTTTTAGTAACTCCTTTGGATGTCTTAGCTTTTGCTTCCACCTTTTTTATAGGTTTAATCGTTTTGGATTTAGTATCGCCTTTTTCTGTCTTTTCGGCTTCATCGCTTTCAGACTTAGCGCTAAAATCAACTTTGCCCTTTAATAAACCATACCAATTGCTCATTTTTTGTATATCAGAATTATAAACTCTTTCTTTATCAAAATTTGGCAAAATATTTTCAAGCCATTTTTTAATATTTTCACCAGAAGCATCTTTAGCAAGTAATACCATATTTCCAGCCTTATCTATTTCCTCTATTTTAACAAATATTTCCCCAAGCTTAACATCACCTTCGGTAGTATATACAGATATATCTTCAAGTATTGAAACTTTTTGAGAAAGAGGTGTAATTGTACGTTTTGCACTCGCATCCAATGCTTCCAAAACCAACCCTGATGCTCCTTTTCCAATAATCTTGTGTAAACCTGGTTTACCTGCAACTGATACTACGTCTTTTAATTCCATTTTGCAAAGAAACATGGTTTTAATAAAAACCTCTTCACTTTATTGTAAATAATTTTTTTCTTTTCTTAATAAATAACTCCTTTTATCAACTTATGCCTTACTTTTAAATAAAAAATTGTTTTTTTGCTGCTTAAATATAGATAAATAATGAAAAAACAATTACTAGTAATTTTAAGTATTCTACCGGCATATTTGTTTGCCCAAAACAACGCAACTGTTATTAACCCAAAAGTTAATTTAGCGCAGCCAATTTCAGCTAACTTTTCAGGTACCGATCAATCTATTTTTCCATATAAATCAGGGGCTACCTATAATCCTGAGTTATACAAAAAACACCCCGGATACTCAGCCGTATTGATAGGTAAAACATTCTACGATCTTCAAACCAATGCATCTGTAGGCCGACGTGTTATTTTACACGATGAAAGTCAGGTTTCTGCAGTGTGGACTACATCTCCTATAGGTGAAGCTAATTGGCCTACACGTGGAATTGGTTACAATCATAAAGCCTCGACAACTTGGCCTGCTCCTGTTAACAATCGTTTGGAAAGTCAACGTACAGGATGGCCAAGTATTGGAATTTTAGAAAAAGCAGGAACAAAATATGAATTTGTGATGGGGCACGTTTCTACCACCGGCGGTTGGATTTTAAGTAAAAACACTGCTGTTGGAAATTCTACCTTTGGAAGTGAAAGCACAGTGCTTCTTCAGCAAAATAGCAAAGTGGCTATTTGGGGTAGAGCTGCTACGAATAATAAAAACACAATTCACTTAATTTCTAATTATTTTGCTGATGTTGCTAATGGAATACCTTTAGTAAAAATAAAAGGAGTAACTAGCCCAAGTACATATTGCCGTTCAACAGATGGAGGTGTAACTTGGGATAAGCAATTTATTACTCTTCCTGGTTATGATTCAACTCGAGTAGTTGCTGGTGGTGGCGATAATTATGCTATTGACGTAAAAGATTCGATTGTAGCGATAGTAATAGGCGGAACTGGGGAAGATGTAGCACTTTATAAATCAACAAATAATGGAAATACATTTACAAGAACGGTTGTTGAAGAATTTCCATTTTCTCCATTTACGAAAAAATTTATTCCAAATGCTACTCCTCAAAAAACTGCTGATGGTTCATTTGATATAATTATAGGTAACGACAATAAAATTCATGTTTTCTTTGGTAGAACTCGTGTATCTGATGAAGATACTACTGATGATAGTTATAGTTTTTATCCAAGAGATGCACAACTTATGCATTGGGCTGAAGGTTTTGATAGTGCAAATACATGTGGTCGTGCCAAAGATTATGACCAAAACGGGACAGTGGATATAACCAATGAAACAATATCGTTTCTTACTGCCAGCGGCAGCCTTCCAAGTGGTGTAGCATCAGCCACTCGCTATGGTTCCACCGCACTTGTTTCTTTCCCTTCTTCATCTATGGATATTAATGGAAATTTATATGTTGTTTATAGTGCACCTCATGAATTAGCAATTAGCCCTTTTAATGCTAACTTCCGCGATATCTATGTTTCATATTCCAAAGATGGAGGTGTTACTTGGACTATTGGTCAAAACATTACAGCTACTGCTTTTGGATTAATTTCTAATAAAGAAAATGTATTTGCATCCGCTGCTAAGCGTTGCGATAATTATCTACACCTTATTTATCAGGAAGATGATTTACCAGGAACAAACTTACAAAATAATGGAAACAGCAATACTCACCCTAATGATGAAAACCGTATTATGTACAGAGCAATACCTGTTTCTGATATCTTAGGAAACGTAGTAGGAGATCCTGTTTCAGTTAATAAAATTGTAGCCGATCCTAAAATATTCTTTGTTAGCCAAAACCAGCCTAACCCATTTAATTCAGAAACCAATGCAATAATATACATGCGCGATGGTAGTGATTTAACTCTTACTGTTAGCGACCTTTCAGGGAAAGTTATGCGAACTGAATCATTGGGATATCATGCAGCTGGAAATCATTCAATAAGCATAAGTGCTGATGGATTAACTTCAGGATTATACCTTTACACTTTAACTAACAAACAATACAGTATTACTAAAAAAATGCAGGTTAAATAATTAACCTAAACATACAATTTTAGAAAAAAGCCGGAACTAAAAACTCCGGTTTTTTTTTGTTTGATACTTTTTAAAAAAGAGTTATTTTCGCGGCAAGTTGCGGATGTGATGTAATTGGTAGCCATGCCAGACTTAGGATCTGGTGCTTTGCGGCGTGTAGGTTCGAGTCCTATCATCCGCACCACAAGGGGTTTCAGAAATGAGCCCCTTTTTTATTTACCTTATTTTGCCAACTCCTCAATTTAACAAGCCAATAATCATTGCCACAGCCATCATAAAAAGCAATGTGTAAAAAGATTTACGCCATTGTCTTTTGAAAAGGAGTACAATAAAAGAAATGATAAGTATAAAAAGACTTATTAGGAACGCTGAACCTGAAAGAGCACTAATAAAACCAATATTTAATGGAATGCCAATTAAGAGTAAAACCGTTGAAAATAAAGTCAACCAAATGGGTTTATCCCAAGGTACGAAAGGATATGAAAGTATTTTAATAAAGTTCACAGCGATACTATAATTTTACAATTGGTTGTACAAGTCAAAAATATAACTATTTATGCTGCAAAAAATAGAGGAACCTTCATGAAAATTGCTTTTGGAAAGGCTCACATAATTCATAAATTAGTAACTTCCGAAACTAAAAATCAGCCTTTTAAATTTATGATTGGCTCAAAATAAAAGGATTGTTATTTTTTAGATTACTAATAATCAGTCTACAATTATTTTTCTAGTTTGATTAAACTGCAAATTTGAAAAATTTACAAAATAAACACCTTTTGGAATATTGGATAAATCTATTGTTCGATTATTAAAAGACAAATCTATCGTCATGATTTCTTCACCAATAAAATTAAACAGTTTAATATTTAAAGGAATAAAGGAACTATTAGCTATATTTAAAATTCCATTGCATGGGTTGGGGTAAATTGATAAACTTTTCAATACTTTACTAGATGCACTAAGTCGTGAATCATGATATACATTTTGACAAAAGGTATTATTTAAAAGTTGTGTTTTGGATTCTTTCTTTACACTGTCATTGCCATTTCCTGATAAAGTAATTGTACCACAAAATGTAGAATTATTATCCGTATCCCATGTCATTTTAAATATTGATTGAATAGTATCGGTATTACCTGCCGCCAAATTTCTAGTAGGGTTTCTATAAATTGGGGTATAAATTACATTACCAAATGTTACATTTACTAAGAACTTATCAGTTGTTTTTATGGTATCAGGACCGTTATTTTTTATAATAAATTTACCAGTATAGGTTTGATTTTTTCTTGAAATAATTGTATCCCCACTTTTAGGTGTATGCACAATTATTTCCACATCTATTTTTCGACCTTGCCCTTTAACAGCTGTATTAGCGTTAAAAATTAATAACGTGAATAAACCTACAATTAATGAAGTATTACTAATTTGGAACATATTGAAGTCTTAATACCATTACAAGTAATGAAATAAACACCAGTTTCTAAATCTTCAGTAGGCAGGGTTACAAAATTTTGCTTACCTAAAAACTCAAAGTCTTTTAATATTTTTCCTTGCAAATCGGCTACGGTAATTCTTGATATGTCGTTATTCTTTTCAAATTGAATATTCACATAATCATTAGCTGGATTGGGCGATATCTGTAAAACCTTAGAAAAATTGATTAAATCAATACCACTGGTGGCAGATCGATGTCGGACTGTAATACTTGATGAGTTATCGTTTTGTGTATTAATTGGTTCATCTTTCAAAAAATCGTTTGATCTATTATAGGCTCCCAACCCAACAATAGCCAAAACATAGTAATTTTGATCGTATGGGGAACTATATGGGATTAAGGCTGTGAAGACTTCAGAATCTCCAGGCTGAATAATCTTACTTGTAAATACTCGTTTAAATTTAAACAAGGTATCATTACTTTTTGGATAATAAACAATGGTATCTGAAGGTTTTAATATATTTGGGCCTTTATTAATAACACTAAATTTAACATCAACTGTTCCAGGCGATTTTAAATAACTGTTTTTCAATGGGCTGATTATTCTTACCCGTAAATCAACAATTCTTTCAGTTTGACAATTAGCTGAATGGAAAAGATTAATTCCAAAAACAAATAACAAATAAATAATTTTTTTCATACTAAACTAATAAGAACTAATCATTAGGGCCAATAGAACCGCACCAACAACATACAGGAAATTGTTTTGTAAAAGCTAAAGGTGGGCAATTAATTTCATTACCATCACACGGCCTTAAAACTATCTCAAAATCAAAATTAAAACAACACCCTGTTGGTCCATTGCTTCCCATACAACTTTGATTACAAAAATCTTCACTAATAGGAATTTGAAAACCATGTTCAAAATCAAGCGCCAATTGATAATTTGATCCAAGTCCCCATGTATTTATAGCTCCAGAAGGCATTTTTAATGAGATATATGGAATCTTACATAATCCATCTAAATTATGAGTTAAATTAGCATGTAAGTCACTAAAGGTCATACATGGGGGGTCTCCAGCACCGTTTATTTGAAAATCAAAATCAACAAAATTAATTTTTGTAGTGGAATAATTAACACCAGCTCCACCAGAGCCCCCAGTATTATTTACTGGAATAAACAAAACAGATTCAAAATCAGTAGGAATATATAGGATACCATTACCCGAAGTAAAGTAATTATAGTCCTCACCACCATATTCCTTTACATGAACCTCAAATGAACTTATATCGAGAGGATTGGTTGAATACATAGTTATTGTCCGGCCTGCTTGAGTATTTAAAAATCTAAAACTATTTATACCTCCGCTAAGCCCACCTTCTACTCTTTGATAGCAATTAGTGTAAGTAGGAATACCAAAAGGTTGTTGAGCTTTAAGAATTAAGGAATTACTTAAAATTAACGATAAGAAAACTACAAACAGTTTGAAGTTTGAAGTTTGAAGTTTGAAGTTTGAAGTTTGAAGTTTGATAATATTTTATATTTACTTCAAAAGTAAAAAGATTATTGAATAAAAATTATTTTTTTGTTTGATAATCCTCTTTCATTTGAGCAGAGGCCTGCATGATATATTTTCCAATTTTAAAAAGACCATCTGATTTGTATTTAGTTCTGATAATATCTTTTAAATTAATATCGTACACCACAAAATCCTTGTTTGACAAAACTCCAAACCCATGGTCGTAAGTAAAATATGCAAATGAATTTTCATTAAAAATATTTGTTGACAATATGAATTTTTCAGGTTTGATTTTTAATTCATTGCAAACCAAAGCAGGAATACTTAAATGGCCTCCATAGTTTGAATTAATAGTTCCTCGATATTCATTTTTTAAAGCACCACCAGTTATAATCATTGGAATATGATACCGCTCAGGGTCGTTCATGCTGCGGTTTAACGGATAATTACAAGCATGATCGGCCATTATCACAATTAACGTATTAGCATACCATTTTTGCTTTTTTGCTTTGAAAATAAAATCCCGTAAGCAGCTATCGGTATAATACACTGTGTTTTTAAAATTAGCAGCTACATTATCCTTTTCGGTAAACAGTTTTTTAACAGGTGCTTCAAACCACTCGTGTGAGGTAAGTGTAACCATTGTGCTGAAAAACGGTGCCGGTTGATTATTCAAGCTATTTAACACCCAATCAAATGTTTCCTCATCCAAAGCTCCCCAAGCAGATTTACGTTTTGCCTTTCCCAACAATTCTTTATTTATTTTATCAATACCTGCCGATTGAAGAAAAACATCCGTATTGGCAAATTGGGGATTTCCACCTGTAAAATAAGAAGTATAAAAACCCGCAGAACTTAACTCACGAATAAGATTTGGATAATTTTCAAATCGGTCCATATCTTCCATTGGGTAGGTTTGGGCTTGGGCCGGAAAACCACTCAAAGTAGCCATTAATCCTTGCTCGGTGCGAAAACCGGTACTATAAAATTTACTAAATAATAATCCTTCTTTGGTTAATAAATCAAATCCAGGAGTAACATTAGGTTGACCGTCAAGACTGCCTACCACATCGACACCCCAACTTTCTAAAAACACAAATAAAATGTTTGGTTTATCCATAGAAGACAATTTTGCAGATGAAGATGGATAGTCTTTTTCAAATTGTTTTTGCTTATTTACTAATTCTTTAGCTGAATAAAAATGGTAAGGATTTCCCTGCGATTTATAATGACTAACAATATCAAAAAAATTCCAAAAACCATTGATAGCTGAATAATTAAGTACAGGATATTTAGAATAATAACTTTGTCCTTTGCTAATGGGTCGGCCCGATATACCGCCACGAAGTGTTATAAATAATAAACTTAATAGTACTAAAAAAGTAAATGTTAAAGAAATTGGATTTTTTGGTAATTGAGGGACTGCATAAAAAAAACGTTTATAAAAAAACCAGTAACCAAGAGTAACCAATAAAACTACTATTACAAATTTTAAGTGCCCAATACTCCCGGCGGAGGATGAAACTGTACCTGGGAATTGGAGATACCATAAGGCTTTACCGTTTATTCGGGAGCCCCAATTGTGATATAATGCTAAATCGGTTACGTAAATTAATGAACAACAAAGCAATAAAAAAGTGGTAACAGTTAATACCGTTTTTTTAGCATTCATAGTTAATAATGTTGAAACAAAAATTACTATTACCTGAAGAATTGTGCAATAAGCTGCCGCTGATAAATTTAGAAAGAAACCCGATTTAAAAGTATAAAGAATATGACTTAATGCAACGTCTTTTAATTCGTTAATAAAAAAAAACAAAAATACACCTTGCAAAAGGAGGAAATAAAAAAGCCAAAAAGCCAATTGTTTTAGGGCAAATAGGAAATACTTAATCATCTGAGCAAAGTGGCAAATCTAATTTTTTTAATGATTTGTTTAATGTTATTTTCGCACCGTTTGAATTAGATTATTATTCTTCTGAAAAATATATTCACATATCTTTTCTTTATTATTTTCACTGCATCATATAGCATTGAAACGATTTCTGATGTATTAAATTCATCAACTGTTTTATTATTTGATTTGGATTATGAAAAAGAAAAAGCGGATAATGAAGATTCGTCTGAATCTAAGGAAAAACTCTTCACGAGTGAATTAAAAACTTTAAAAGGCATAACTGTTTGTAATCAAGAATTACAAAATAAATTCGGTGCTTCTTGCAATCTATTTATCTCTTCGGGCCACAGCTTAGTAGTTTATTCTCCTCCAGAGTTGATTTAGTTCTCTTGCAGTTTCTGCAATAATATCATTTGATTTTTTGAAAACAATTAACTCAATACCTTGAGTTGTTTTCTGCATTATTTTTCAACTATTAATAAAAATTTTTCATAAGTGAATAGTCATAATAATTTTAAGCATTTTTTAACTTTTAAGTATTTTAAAAACGATTTACCCGCAGGTCTGGTAGTGTTTTTTGTTGCTTTGCCGCTTTGTCTTGGTATTGCTGTGGCATCAGGTGCATCTCCTTTTGCAGGATTAATAACTGGAATAATAGGAGGTATTGTAGTAGGCTTGTTAAGCAATTCTAATGTTAGCGTATCAGGTCCTGCAGCTGGTTTAATAGCTATTATTTTAGTAGCGGTTGGCGATATTGGTTTTGAAGCATTATTACTTGCTACCGTTTTAGCTGGAATATTTCAACTCACGCTTGGTTTTATTAAAGCGGGTTCAATTTCTAATTATTTCCCTACCAGTGTAATTGAAGGAATGCTGGCTGCTATAGGTATTATTATTATTAAAAAACAATTCCCCCATGCTATTGGTTATGACAAAGCTAAAGAAGGGGATGACTTTGCATTTGAAAGCGGTTCTGAGTCTGGTTTTTGGACAGAGATTATTAATGCACTTAATTCTATTCATTTAGGCGTTGTAATTGTTACTCTGGTTTCCATTGGAATATTAATAGCTTTTATTAAAATACCATCTCTTAAAAAAATTAAAGCAATTCCAGGGGCACTAATAGTTGTTGTTGCAGGTATATTAATCAACGAACTTTTTCTTTTTACTGGTTCAAAATTTTCAATATCTCAGGACCATTTGGTTACTCTACCTATCCCCTCTTCTTTTCAAGATTTTTTGGGACAATTTAAATCACCGGATTTTATGAGTATTACAAATTCAAAAGTATGGATAGTGGCTGCAACCATTGCGGCAGTAGCGAGTATTGAGACTTTGCTTTGCCTTGAGGCAAGTGACAAATTGGATAACTTAAAACGATTATCCAGTCCTAATAAAGAACTTAAAGCACAAGGTGTTGGAAATATTTTAGTCGGTTTAATAGGTGGAATTCCAATGACATCAGTAATTGTAAGGACTTCGGCAAATGTAAATGCTGGGGCAGTTACCAAATTATCAAGTATTTTTCACGGGCTACTTTTAATGTTAGCAGTAATAATAATTCCGGGGCTGCTAAATAAAATCCCTATGGCTTGTTTAGCAGCCATATTAATTATGACAGGACTTAGATTAGCCAGTCCAAAAGGTTTTGTTCATATGTGGCAAGCCGGGAAACATCAGTTTTTACCATTTCTAATAACTATTATAGCCGTGGTGTTCACTGATTTATTAAAGGGTGTTGGTATTGGATTAGCCGTTAGTGTCACTTTTATTTTACTCGGCAATATGAAACTAGCCTATTCATTCAAAAAAGAAACGCATCACGAAGGGGAAACCATTCATATAGATTTGGCTCAGGAAGTTTCCTTTCTTAATAAAGCGGCAATCAAACAAACATTATCTCATTTGCCTCAAAATTGCACTATAGAAATTAATGCTGCTAACACAGTTTATATCGATTATGATGTGCTAGAACTTATAAAAGACTTTATCAATTTTGGATCTAAAGACAAAAATATTAAAGTAATTTTAAGAAACTTCAAAGATGCTTATAAAATGGAAGATGCCACTCATGTGCATTCGGATTAGATTATTACGAAGTAATATTTTTGTCTCATTATTTAGCAATCTGTTATCACTATTTAAAAAACATATATTTTAAAAGTAAAAGTTAAAGAATTAATAAAATGGAAAAATCATATAAAAAACTACTTGAAAATAATAAAGCCTGGGTTACACTGCAAAGCTATAATGACCCCAATTACTTCAAAAATCTTGCCGAAGGACAAAGTCCTGAATACTTATGGATAGGATGTTCGGACAGCCGAGTTCCTGCCAATGAAATTACAGGTACCATACCAGGTGAGATGTTTGTTCACAGAAATATAGCCAATATGGTTGTTCATAGCGATATGAATTTATTAAGTGTTCTATCTTATGCTGTTGAAGTGCTTAAAGTAAAGCACATTATTGTGTGTGGACATTACAATTGCGGTGGGGTGATTGCTGCCATGGGAAACAAACAATACGGACTTATTGACAACTGGTTGAGGCATATAAAAGATGTTTACAGATACCATTTTTTGGAGTTGGATGCCATAGAAGACCTAGAAATGAGAGCCAGAAGATTTGTAGAATTAAATGTAATTGAACAAGTACATGATTTAGGCAAAACATCTATAGTTCAAAATGCGTGGAAGAATAATCAACCCTTAAATATTCATGGCTGGGTGTATGATGTGAGAGATGGTTTGATTAAAGATTTAGAGGTAACTTTTACTTGTATAAAAGATCTTCATTCCGTTTATCATTTTGAAGATAAAAATGCTATTTAACTGGTTGCTATTTTTTATTATAAATAATAACAGAGTATGATTGGGGGCAATATTGTAAAACCATTATTTAAACAAACTTGGGTTTTGTATTTAAAAAACTCACGATTTTAAGAATATATTCACGAAATTTTATTGGTTAACATAAAAAAATCAATAATGCTGAGCTCCCTCAATTATCCTAAAAACATGCAGAATTGAGGGAAAAAGGGCATTCATAGATTCTTCAGCACCTTTGGTTGAACCAGGCAGCGTAACAATAAGAGTATTTCCTTTTATACCGGCAATACCTCGAGATAACATTGAAAAGGGGGTTCTATCTTGTCCATAATTTCTTGCTGCTTCCATAATACCAGGTACTTCTCTATCCAAAAGTGGCCGAATTGCTTCAGGCGTATTATCACGTGGTGAAAGGCCTGTTCCTCCTGTTAAAATTATTAAATCATTTTTTGCAGCACATAAACTCAGAACCTTTTCTTGTATTGTTTTTACATCATCAGGAAGTATTGAATAACCAGCTATTTCTATATTTAAAGATTCTAATTTTTTAATGATTGCTTTTCCTGACTGGTCGGTTTTTGTACCTGTCGAAACACTATCAGAACAAACCACAACTGCCGCTTTTAAATCACTACGGTATTTATCGGTAAAATCAGATTTGCCTCCCTTTTTTTCTAATAATTTAATGGAATGAATTTCTATGCCTTTATCAATTGGTTTCAGCATATCATACATTGTTAAAGCTATAACCGATGCTCCGTGCATGGCCTCCACCTCCACTCCCGTTTTATAAACTGTTTGTACTTCTATTTCAATTTTAATTTCCAACCCATCAATATGATACCTAACTGCAGTATACTCAATGGGCAAAGGATGGCAATCAGGAATTATATCACTTGTGCGCTTCACAGCAAAAAGCCCGGCGGTTTTAGCCATCTCAAAAACATCACCCTTAGGAACAGTTTTATGAACCAGTGCTTCTATAGTTTCATTTTTGCTCACCTTTACAGTAGCTTGTGCTATTGCCGTACGATGGGTATTGGATTTAAATGTAATATCTACCATTTTTTAAATTCATTTATTCTCCTTCCAAACGGAAGATTCATCTTCAAAAATTTCTTTTCCCCAAATTGGGACCAGCAATTTCACTTGTTCCACAATTTCTCTACAGGCATCAAAGGCTTCCTTGCGATGGACAGATGAAACAAAAACAAACAAACAGATTTCTCCAGTTTTTACTACCCCAATACTGTGATAAATATGTAAACATACTAAATTATATTTGGCAAAAACGGCTTCCCTTATTTCATAAAATTTTTGCTCCGCCATTTCCTGATAAGCAGTATATTCAATAGCTACAACAGTTTTATTATCAATTAAATCATTTCTTACTTGTCCCAAAAATATATCATGGGCTCCAATGTTATTTTTTCGGCTATGCGCTGCAATACTGTCCGCAATAAAGCTTGGAGTTATAGCTCCTTCCTTAAAAACTGTGCGTTTTTTTTTATCAATCATATTAATTCAAAATTTCAGTATTCTTCTTTTTCCAAGCTTCAATGCCGTCTTTTAAACTGTAAGCAATGCAATCGGGGATTATTTCATTAATACTATTTACAGCTCTCAAACTTCGGCTACCTGAGTTACAAAAAACAACAATTTTATTTTCAATAGAAATTTGTGAAATAGAACTTTCAAATTTGCTTAATGGAATATGTGTAAACAAAAATTCATCAACAAAAGGTAATTCATCTATCTCACGAACATCAATAATAGTAAGCTTTTCATTCATTCTTAGCTCATCAAATTCATAAGCAGAAATTTGTTTACTATTTGAATTACAAAACCATTCATAATCAAAGTTTAAAAAATCAGATTCAGTTTTTGGAAATGGAATTGTATCATTATTGGTCGGTACTATTTCAAAATCATAAAATGAATTATTTAAAGCGTTGTATGAAATAATTTTATTGCAAAGTGTTTTGCCAATGCTTGTAATAATCTTAATAGCTTCCAAAGCCTGCATGGTGCCAATAATTCCAGGCAATACACCAAGTAAACCAACCTCATTACAGGATAAAATTGATAATGGGTCAGGCGGTTCGGGAAATAAATGTCTATAATTTGTTTTTATTTTTGATACAATATCTTCCAAATTAAACACCCCTACTTGCCCTTCAAAACGCAATATTGCGCCATATACCAATGGTTTATCAAGAAGGACACAAGCATCATTCACAAGGTATCGGGTGGCAAAATTATCAGACCCATCAATTACTAAATCATACCCTGAAATTAATTCCAAAGAATTTTTATTAGTTAATTGAAAATTGAACGGATGAATTTTAATCTCAGGATTTAGTGAACTTAGTTTTTTTGCAGCAGCTAAAGCTTTAAATTTTCCGATATCCTCCATTGAATACAAAATCTGACGATGAAGGTTAGTTAAATCTACCACATCAAAATCAACAATTCCAATATTACCAACACCTGCTGCCGCTAGGTATTGAAGTGCCGGACATCCCAATCCTCCTGCACCAATTACCAAAACTTTAGCGTTCAGCAATTTTTTCTGTGCAGCTTCGCCAAATTCTTTTAGCAGTATTTGTCTGGCATATCGATTATTGTTCTCCATTTTCAAATCACTTTTTTATCCTCCTGAAAACGCTGGCAACAAAGCTACTGTATCCTCATTATTCAAAATTGTATTTTGCTGCACAATTTTTTTATTTACAGCTATTGAAAATTTGAACTTACTCAATTCGGGAAATTGTTCTATTAGTTTTCGAGTTAATTGTTCTGTATTATTGACCTCATAAATTGTCAATTGAGATACTTTAGTTATATCATAAAGTTGTCCAAATACCAGAATATTAATTTTCATTTATAATTTTATTAAGTAAAAAATAACTTTACGGATGCCATTATTAACACAACAGCTAATATTTTATTGAGCAATGCATTTTCAAATTTTCTAGAGCCATAATATGAGCCAGCAATACCACCGATAAAAGCAATCACTAACATTATACCCATTTCATTTTTGTATTCAAATCCTTTAACCAAAAGTCCGGCAAAGCCAGAAAGTGAGTTTACAAAAATAAACAATGCCGATAGAGCAGCCGTTTGTTTCATATTGGCCCAATGCAATAATAAAACCAATGGACTTAAAATTATACCACCTCCAATTCCTATCATTCCTGCAAACAAACCGATGATTGCTCCTATTAATAATGACAGCAGACTATTTTGTTCAACCAATAATTCTTTTGTTTTAAATTTCATTCCGAGCAGTTTTACTACCGAAAAAAGCAATAAAACCGCTAATATTTTTTTATAAATACTAGCATCAATAGTTATTAAACCTCCAAAAAAAGCCGCGGGAATTGAAGTTACTGCGAAAGGCCAAAACAACTTCCATTTAAAATAGCCTGAGCGGTAATATTGAAAAAATGCAATTAATGAAACAAAAAGGTTTAATAGTAATGCAGTTGGTCGCATGGTTTCCGCAGCAAATGAAAACAAAGCCATCAGCGCCAAATAACCACTTGCACCACCATGACCAACTGCTGAATATAAAAAAGCGACAACGATTAGTAAAAAATAAAATAAAATTAAAGTTACCTCCATGTTCTATATTTTTAATAAATGAACCTCCACTAAATCACCTTCACTATACTCGGTTCTATCTTCATCCAGCTGAATAATACAATCGGCAAAGGCAAAAGAACTCATTTGGTAGGATTCCTGAGCATTTAGCGGAGTAACACCATTGCTAACTACTTTTCCTTTAATAAAAAATGTTAAGCCAGCTTTTTTAACAAATGATGTTGTCAATGGAAGGCAAACTTTTGTTTCAGAATCAGCATTATATCCCATCATTTTTTTGATTGCAGGCATAATGTATTCGTAAAAACAGGTTAAAGTTGCTGCAGGATTTCCGGGCAATCCAAAAATTAAAGTATTATTAATTTTTCCAAAATAAAGTGGTTTACCAGGCTTTTGTTTCACTTTATGAAAAATACATTTTACACCGCAATTATCTAATGCTTTAGCCACAAAATCATAATCACCAACAGATACACCTCCTGAAATAATTAAAATATCACACTCCGAAAGATTATTTTTTATAGACTCTGTTATAGTCCCCTCATCATCGTCAATACAGATAATCGTTTGAGGCTTAATATTAAATTCACTTAATGCTGCATTTAAACTGTAAGAATTACTTTCATAGACTTTACTTGGCTCATTTGATTGGCCTGGCTTTATTAATTCCTTCCCTGTATTTATAATGCAAACTTTTGGGGTTTTAAAAACCTTGACTTCATTAAAGCCCAAACCTGCTAAAAATCCTGAAGCACCTGGTGTAATTTTAGTACCAGCCTTTAATGCCAAATTACCTTTTTTAGTTTGTGAGCCTTTGAGCCTTATATTCATCCCCTTTTTTAGCTGTTCATCATTAACAAAAAGTTGGTTTGAATTAACTGTAACTTTTTCCTGCACCACAACAGTATCGCATCCTTCAGGAATTTGAGAACCAGTAAATATTCGAACTGCAGAATTTGGGGCAACTTTAAAATCAGGAAAAACGCCAGCAGGAATTTTACCAATAATTGAAAGGCTTTTAGTTTCTTTTAAATCTTCAAATTTTAAACCATATCCATCCATGGCTGATTGGTTAAACGATGGGACATCAATGTTAGAAAAAATATCTTCAGCTAATGTAAAACCTGTAGAATCGTATAATGAAATAGCTTGAATACCAAGCAATTCGGCACTTTCTAAAACTAAGTTTTTTGCTTCTGAAACTGAAATCATAATGTAAGCCAAGAAATTATAAATGACAGTTGCTCCGGGTAATCCAAATTCATTTTTCGATGCAAATTACTGAATAATTCAGGTTCTTTTTTTGTAATATTTGAAAAATATTTTTGACTTAGGTGTTAAAATAAAAGGGCCTTCTGCTAAAGCAAAAGACCCTTTTAAAATTTATAAAAATAAAATTATTGTATTACTAATTTTTCTACAGCATTACCTTGGTCTGTAGCAACACTCATAATGTATAATCCTTGTTTTAAGTTTAAGGATGAAATAGTATAATTGGTATTATTAACCACAGATTGAAAAACTATTTTGCCTGAAATATCAGTAATTGTTACTGAATTAATCATTTCTTTATAACTAATAGTTACACTACTTGTAGCAGGGTTTGGATAAATACTAACACCAGTTACTTTAGCTGATTTCACATCTAAATCACTGGCAGTTATAAGCCCCATAGCAAGAGCTAAACGTGGAGTCATATAACCATGAATTGTATCTTGATAAAGTTTTGATTTAGCCTTGCTCATATCTGAATTACTACTTATTGAATTCATATGACAAGTATATCCTGTTGGTGCTCCTGGAGGTTGAGCAAGAGCTTCTTTTGAAGCAACATCCCACCATTGGTATGGTGAAGCTTGATTGTCAAATTCTTTAGTAGCTATTGGCAATAAAAATGGATACATCCCTTCGCCACTTCTAATTTTTATTTTATCCGTTGGAAGTGGAATGTAATCAACAGTTCTATTATATAAAGAACGTGCTTTTTTCGTGTAGGGATCCATACTTGGTACTGCTGCAAATAAAGAATTATTACCAAGTCTTTGTGCTCTCATGATGGTATTATTAGCACCATCTACTTCTACTACAGTTTGTAAAGATGATGGCACAGTTACAATACCATAACCAAATGGCGCAAATGGATCACGAACACATTGCATTGAAATAATCGGTGCATCACCAGCTTCAAGCCAAGATGTATCAGCCAAGGCACCACCTAGAGTTCCTATTGCTTTAATTTTGGTACTAACGTTACTCTTTTTATATAAATTAAAGAGACCACGAGTTCCATCAATATATCCAACTTTAGCAGTATCAATATAACCAACAAACTTAGGCAAAGTCATAAATTCAGGGTATTTATCTAATGAATTATAGGCATGAGCAATATATGCACCGGTTCCTTCACCAACAAGTGCAATATTAGCTGTATCCATGTTATAACTAGCACCTATTGCTTTTATCACTCTAACACATTCCTTAACATCATGAATAGAACGATAAACTGCATTTAATAAAGTACCTCTACGTCCATCAAGTGTAGTTGCCACTGGATTCCACCCTAAACGATAGTCAATGGAAATAGCCACATAACCGCGACGAGCAAATCCTTTGCATAAATCTACTGCTATACTGTCTCTTCTATCTCCACAAGGGCTACCATTGGTTCCCGGAGGTAAAAAATTACCTGTATGTAAATAAATTATTACAGGCCGCTTAGTACCTGGGTCAGCAGCAAGACTTGGCATATAAGCATCCATGGTTAAAGTTGTAACCTTTAAAATAGTTGAATCTCCTGGAGAAACGCTTTTAGGATAACGGTATTTTAATGGAATTTCATTTGCTTTTCCTGTAAATACCTTTGTTTTAAGAAAACCTAATTCAGCTCCAACTTGAGGCGCATTTCCAGGAGTACCTAAATCAGTAGTGTTAATAATTAGCCAGTTTAAATTAGTTGCATACGGAATTCCCGACATAACTTGTATCTGAGAATTTGTGAAAACTTCGTTTTTATAACGAAGTGGCGTTTGAGCACTAGCATTATATGCCATGCATCCTGCCAGGAAGATTAATGAGAGAGTAATTTTTTTCATGATTTTAATTATTTTAAGGACAAAAATAGGTTTTAATTCAACATTTCATAATAATATTTAAATGTGCCGTTCACTCGCTTTTTCATGGTGCCAACTGCAACTTTTAACAATTGAAATTCTTGGAAATAATTTTTTAGAGAATTTTTATTTTTTAGTTGGGCAAAGTTGATGAAGAATTCATTACTCTTAAAATTATTTTAACCAACAACGGTCGTAATTTTACATTTAATAAAGTTAAATAGCTTTTATACCCCACAAAACTTTTTAATATCAATAGTTTCAAAAATCGGTTGTTAATTCAATTGCACTATTTGCAACTAAAAAATAACCTATTTGCATTATTTACAAAAAAAAAGAGTCCATTTTTTTTTACCTATTTCCCTGGCATCTCAAAAAGAAGAGATAAATACACCAACCTACCAACACTTGGGCCACCATATACTTGGGAATTTCTATTATTGAACATAGTTTTCAGTTTATTATCTTCATTATCTCTAAACAACGGAGCAAATCCCATAAGGTTTGAACCTCCAATTTTAACGGTTAAATATTGTTTGGGAAAAACATAATTTACTTGAGCATCCAGCATATCATAACTTGGAATAAATCCAGTAAACTGAGGCGAACCGGTAAATTGAAAACTTTGAATCCATTTATAACTTATGCCAAAACCAAACTGTTTTTTATCTGTAAAAGGCAAACGACATTCTCTACCTGAAAAACCTAAATTAAATTTATGTTTTGGAGTATTAAATGCTGGAACTATTGGGTCGTCAGTGCCGCGAAGGTTAATGGTATTAAAGGAATAGTTGCCTGTAAAACTATATTTTTTAAAGAAGTAACTATAGCCAATATTAAATCCCGTTGTATTTACTTTATCTTTTGAATTGGCGGCCAAACGATATGCCTGTATTGGACCTCTAGGAAAACCAAATTCATCAAACCTTCCTACAACGCCAACATTATAACCTATAAAACTTTTGTAAATACTGTAATAATAACCAAAGTCAATAAATAGAGATTTGCTTAATGCTGCCTTATATCCCCCATCAAAAGTTAATACTTTCTCAGGTTCAATAGGTGCCACTTTTTCATAAACAAGCTGATTTACATCTAAAGTATTGCGCCATTTATCAAATGATTTAAGTGTAATTAGCGAATCAAACCCCTCTAAATTACCAACAAGAATTGCTCTTCCTACATTATAATAAAGATATTGATCGGCTAAAGTTGGGTTTCGTATGGCCCTTGAAACTGTAAACCGGAAGGTATGTTCCTTGCTTGGTAAATATAATACTGATGCGGCTGGTGATAACAGAAAGTTAAAGTTTTGATTTTTATCCAATCGTGTGGTAAAATTCACTTTCCAATGATTATCCTTAAATTTTTTATCATACCCTGCATAAATACCAAATTCGTAATTTTTAATTATAACTCCTCCAGTATCCTTAAAAATTGTTCCCTTAGTTTCTGGTCGATAAAGCCTACCACTTGTTCCGGTTATTACATCTCCCCATTTATGAGTAAACTTATATTCAGCTTGAATATTATAAAGTGATGACTTATCATAAAACCGGGTTCCTTGATCTGTGAAATTTCGGGAAGTAATATCATTTTTTAAAGAGTCAAAACGATTGGTACCAACTTCATAGGCACTATAACTATAACGATTTGTATTTATTAAATTTTGTTCATGCCATTTTGTTAATGAATCATTGTAAAAATTAAGAAAATAATCCAAACTATCTTTTACCCATGAAGTATCATTTCCATTATAGCCTGGCAGATTCATAGCTTTCCCCTTGAAATTTTTCAACCATTTGGCTGAATACGTTTTATAATAAAGTCCTTCATCAACGGATGCATTATTTAATCGCATGGCTGTAAAAACTGCGTCATACGAATCACCGGCATCTTCTTTAGTAGAATAAGCTCTGATAAAAAACTTATCCTTTTGGCGCCATTCCAATTTGTTTTGCCAAAACCTGATATTTTTTAAACTATAACGATTATCCCCTTGATAAACGGTAGAACCTCCGCCCATGTTAAAGGCATATATTAATTCGGTTTTAGGTGTTATTTTGTAATGAACTGCGGCATTAAACTTATTATTATTAGTATTATAATCTACTATATCTTTCTCTTTATAGCCACTTCTATAAAAATTACCCAACCCCAAATATTCTGTTTTTAATTTCCCTGTAGAATATTGATCATTACCAGGGGCAAGCACCTCATCACCATAAATATTAATAGCATCAAATCTTCCCGGATTTCCTAAGCCTTGCTTTGAATCACTGGATGGATTATAATTAGTAGCTTCCCAATCATAAGCAGCCATTGAAAATAAGCAAACTTTATAGGCCAAGTTTTCTTGTCCTTTTTTATTTTTAATAACCTGAGCTAATCTAAAACCAACTTCCCTCAATTGTCGTTCACCCATTTTGGTTGATACTGTGAGTCCTCTGCTGTCAAAAGGATTTTTAGACTCCATACTTATAACTCCGTTAAATGCATTGGGGCCAAAAAAGGCAGAACTTGCTCCTGACACTATATCCACTTTCAAAAGGTCGAGTTCATTGGCACCTAAAAAGTTTCCTAATGAAAAATTTAATCCCGGAGATTGATTATCAACACCATCAATTAATTGCAAACTACGAACAGGACTTGTGCTATTAAAACCACGAGTATTTACCACCCTAAAACCTAAACTGGCTGCGGTAATATCTACTCCTTTCATATTTCCCAAACCTTCGTAAAAGGTACTTTGGGCCGATTCTTTAATTTGCTTGCTACCCATGGATTCTACAGTAATAGGCGATTCTTTTTCTTTTTCCGTTATTCGGCTCGATTTAACTTCAACCTCTGTAACATCGATTTCCTTTTCCTTTAGCTCAATTTTTAAAGCTTTTTCAGGAGCCTTAGTCAACCGAATTTCTTTTGTTTCATAGCCTATATAAATAAATTGGAGAGTTAAAGGAAATGAATTGACAGTTAGTGAAAACGTGCCGTTAACACCAGAAGCTGTTGCAACATTAGTTCCTTTTACTTTTACGGTAGCTCCAGATAATCCTTCGCCACTTATAGCATCTGTAATTTTTCCAGTTACCGTTTGTGCTAAACAATAATGGCTGCAAAAAAACATTATAATGTATATAAAGAATTTCTTCATAATTTAAATCAGTTTCCAAACGTATAGTATTAAAATTTAAAAGACAACAACTATCATTTATTTTTCAATTGTACTAATTCAAAAATGAATATTTATAAAAATAATGAGCACTGAAATAACTCAAAACTCTATCGATTTATACAGAAGCCTTTTTATTCCAAAATATTGAAGTTATGTTTGAACCTGTGAAAAAAAGAGCACTTTTTATCTTCTTAATTTTATCAAGTTGGGCTATAGTCAAGGCTCAAAACGATTATACTTACGAAACCAAATTATTTTCAGTTCCATTATTGCAAAGCGGAAATTATGGCGAAAACGCTTCTGAAATAGTTCAATTTAGCGATGGCTTTGAAGCTCCCGAACCCGGAACGGATGCCAATATAGCAAAAGCCACAGTTAATAAATTAAGAGAAATTTATTCTAAAAAATTACTAAAAACTGAAGGCTACAAAAGTACCCCTTCAGAAATAACGCCTCAGATTGATACAACTTTCAACGGACAATCGAGTGGCTCCAGCGGAATACCTTGTGATAATCATATTGCAATATCTAACGGGGGTAAAATTATCAGTGTTCAAAATTCAACAATACGAGTGTTGGATGAAAATGGTAAAACTTTGCTTTATAAAACCCTTTATGCTTTTGCCAATGGCAAAATTTTTGGACTTTCTAATACTTGCTATGACCCCAAAGTAGTTTATGACCCTTTGGCTGACCGATTTATACTTTTCTTTTTACACGAAAGTAAAGTATCCAATAACTTTGGAATTCTGGCTTTTTCAAAAACCAACGACCCAACCGGCGAATGGAATTATTATAAAATACCAGGCAATGCTTTAAAAAATGATAAATGGAGTGACTACCCAATATTGGCCATATCAAAAGAAGATGTTTTTATAACTCTTAATTTATTAACTGAAAATACAGATTGGCGGGTTGGTTTTAATCAAAGCCTTATTTGGCAAATAAATAAAACCTCTGGTTATAAGGGGGATTCGCTAAAGCAAAAAGTGTATTATGATATTCGTTATAAAACTAAAGCCGTTTGGAGCATTTGCCCAGTTCAAGGAGGTTTTGTTCCAACCCATCCTAATATGTATTTTCTTTCAGTAAGGCCAGGTGATTTAGAAAACGACACTCTTTTTGTTCATGAAATTTCGAATACATTAGCAAGTGGTAAAGCTCAATTATCTCTTAAAATATACAAAACCGATAACCCCTATGGCGTGCCTCCTGTGGCACCTCAGCCAACTGGAGGCGACACTTTACAAACCAATGATACCAGAGTACTAGGAGGAATATATCACAATGGAAAAATTCAATATGTACAAACTTCGGTTATCAAACCATACTATCATTCTGGAATTTTTCATGGCATGTTTAGTATTAATCATACCAATAAAGTGGCGGTTAATTATATAACTGCGGATTCGGTAGATTATGCGTATCCATCCATAGCTTATGCAGGAAAAGGCACACCTTACGACCAATCCTCTGTTATTACTTTTTCACATGTTTCTGCTAAATCATTTCCTGGCACTTCAGCCGTTTTCCATAATCAAATTGCCAATTTACCTTCCTTATTTTCAGGAGTTTTAAGAGTAAAAAATGGGTTAAAAGTAATCGAACGCCTGCCAGTTCAACAAGTTTTGCATGAACGCTGGGGCGATTATACCGGAATACAGTATAAATATAATGAACCGGGCACCCTATGGTTGGTAGGAACCTTTGGCAATGAATTTAAAGTAAATGGCACTTGGATTGGTAAATTAAAAGTTACTGATAAAATTGAAATTGTTACTAATAACCCATTAAAAGTATATCCAAATCCATTGCAAACAAACACTGCTGTTGGTTTTAACTTAGAAAGTTTAGAACAAATAACAGTTGAATTAACAAACGACTTAGGGCAAAACATTAAACAAATTTTTAAGGGTGAATTACAGAAAGGGTATAATGAAATTTATTTTAATAACGATGATTTAGCACATGGCAGCTACTATATTTATGTTAAAGGCCAGAACAACAAAATAAAATTTGCCGGCAAAATAATTAAATGATAGACTATAACGAAGGCCAGTTAATACTGATAGACAAACCCTACGGCAAAACCTCTTTTCAGGCCGTGAAACATGTAAAATACAATGCCAAAGTTAAAAAAGTAGGCCATGCTGGAACCCTTGATCCATTGGCCACAGGTCTTTTAATAATTTGTACAGGCAAATGGACTAAAAAAATAACCAACCTACAGCTTCAGGAAAAAGAATATACGGGTACTTTTGTTTTGGGTGCTACCCGCCCATCGTTTGACATGGAAACCGAAATTGACAAAACCTTTGATATTTCCAACATTACTGAAGATGATATTTATAATGCAACGAAACCATTTACAGGCATTATTATACAAACTCCTCCAATATATTCAGCAGTGAAAGTAGATGGCAAACGGGCTTATGAAAGTGCAAGAAAAGGAGAAGAAATTATTATAAAATCAAAACACGTTGAAGTTACCGTTTTTGAGATTACCGCCATACGATTACCTGAAATAGACTTTAAAATTGTTTGCAGTAAAGGCACCTATATCCGTTCCATTGCCAATGATTTTGGTAAAGAACTGAAAAATGGAGCCTATCTTTCATCACTTCGCCGAACTCGAATTGGTGAATATAAAGTGGATGATGCAGTGGATTTTGAAGGATTCAAAAATTTAGTTTCTCAATCTATCTAAGCATTAAATCTAACAATGACTTAGGTTAATACCTTGAATTAAGGACATAATTATCTACCTTTGCACCCCCTAAAATAATGCAGGTAGTCACCAATCTTGATTCATTTACAAAACCCAAAAACGCCATAGTTACACAAGGTACTTTTGACGGAGTGCATGTTGGTCATAAGCAAATATTAGGAAACATTGTTCAATTGGCTAAAGAACAAAATGGCCAATCAATAATTGTTACATTTCACCCTCATCCGCGTCAGGTATTATTTAAAGACGAAAATAATATCAAGCTACTCACTACATTAGAAGAAAAAATTGATTTATTTACTGAAATAGGATTGGATTATCTTATCATTCTGCCCTTTGATGAAATCTTATCAAAAATGTCGGCAGCAAATTTTGTAAGAGATATTTTAGTAGAAAAAATTGGTGTAAAAACAATGGTTGTTGGCCACGATCATCGATTTGGGAAAAACCGTGAAGGTTCATTTGATGATTTGAAAGAGTATGCAGAAATTTACAGTTTTGAGATTATTGAAATAGCTGCTCATGATATTAATCAAGCCGTTGTTAGTTCTACAAAAATAAGAACCAGCCTTGTGAATGGTGACATTGCGACAGCTACATCGTTTCTAAATAGATATTATTCAATTACGGGAAAAGTAGTAGATGGAAAAAAACTTGGC
The DNA here is from genome assembly GCA_945907065.1 of Chitinophaga pinensis. GTDB lineage: Bacteria > Bacteroidota > Bacteroidia > NS11-12g > UBA9320 > JABWCE01. The sequence goes on along the minus strand of CAMDSC010000001.1, from coordinate 247,945 downwards.
AAAACGATTGGCTACCCTACCGCCAATATAGAAGTGGTGAATAACGACAAATTAATACCAGCCAATGGAATATATGCTGTTAAAATAAAACATTTTGATATCAATTATGATGGAATGCTAAGTATTGGAAACAATCCAACCATTGAAAATGCGAAATGGAGTATTGAGGTTAATATTTTTGATTTTGACAAAACAATATATGGTGATGAATTAACCATTTACTTTATAGCCCGAATGAGAGATGAAGTTAAGTTTGGAGATTTAAATGATTTGAAAATGCAACTTAAAGTGGATGAATCTGAAGCCAAAGGAATTTTAATAAAAAAATGAAATTAATTAAAGTAAACCAGCCCTTTTTACTAAATCGTTTACTATTAATCACAGTTTTAATTTGCTCAGTATTTTCAGCACAATCACAAATATTAAAACCAGATTCATTAGATTTAGATTCAGGAGAATATGATGAATTAACTTATGACCATAATATCAGTGAAATTAACAAATTGTGGGATACTTCAAAAATTGGAATTATTGCATTACCAGGCTCTGAAAGACAAACCCTCTGTTTATATTTAACCGATGATTTGCACTGTTGTTTTGAAGCTCCATGCCGAGGACAAGTAACCAGTAATTTTGGATGGCGCAATGGCAAAATACATGCAGGCATTGATATTGATTTAGAAACTGGTGATCCTGTTTACGCTGCTTTTGACGGTATAGTGAGGCAGGCTGGCTGGAACCGAGGATATGGATATTTTGTAATAATAAGTCACTTTAATGGATTAGAAACTTTATACGGACATTTATCCTCCCTAAAATTATCGGCATTTCAGCCAGTAAAATTTGGACAATTAATTGGATTGGGAGGCAACACAGGCCGAAGTCGTGGGTCACATCTTCATTTTGAAATTCGTTATTTTGGAAAACCTTTAAACCCTAAAATTCTCATAAATTTTGAAGATTACAGTTTGCATACAGATAGTTTATTGGTAGGTAATTCTTCTACTTTTTCAAAATCAAATTATATAAATGAATTATCGAGTATGGTGGAAGTGATGAACGATTCAGTTTATGCAAAAAAGGAAGCCAATTATGAAGCAAATCGATTAAAATCTTATAAAGAAAAGGAAAAGAAAAAAAGAGAACTAGAACGAAAGAAGAAAGAAAAAGCGGATAAAAAAGAAAAAGAAAGAATAAAAAAAGCAAAAACTTTATCTCACACCATAAAAAAAGGAGATACTCTATATTCAATTGCAAGAAAATACGGAACCACTGTAGATAAACTTTGCAAACTTAATAAAATGCAACCCATCGATATTTTAGATTTAGGAAGAAAACTTAAAGTTAAATAGTGATTTTATTTTTTACAATTAAATAGTATTTTCGCATCCCTAAAATGGGGGGTTAGCTCAGCTGGCTAGAGCGCTTGCATGGCATGCAAGAGGTCATCGGTTCGACTCCGATACTCTCCACTAAACCCGACAAATCCAATTCATCATTGTTTTGTCGGGTTTCTTTTTGTCTAAGCCCCCGTCATTTGAGCAATCAGAGAGAAAACTGAATTTACTTTTTCGGTAGTTTGTTTCTTTTTTGTTTCCATCTTTTGTAAAATTATAATTTTTTGGAAACACTTCCTTATATTTGAATAATTTTAGTCCACTTTATGCTGACGATTTACATATCAATTTTTATTCTAGAGCCATTGCAAAATAATGGTGACATAAACTAATAAAAAAACTTAGTAATAAGTTTTTTTTATAGTTAGTAGAATTTAGGTAAAGGGCGCTGTGAAGCGCCTTTTACTATTTTAAATTAAGTATAATTATAAAGTAATAGAGTTTTAAATGATGTTTTAAAAAGCCTAAATTAATACAAATTAGAAAATTTTATTACGTGAGAAATTATTATAAAATTACGGTTTTTTTCATTTCATAATTTACCGCAAATTTGTACCAAGCTAAGAGAAAAATAAAAATCAATATTATAGTTTTAAACAGAAAAAGGGGCGATTAAATGTGCTTTTTTTTCATGAAAAATTATATTGCTCAAATACTGACTCTTATCATTTTAATAGAAATAAAACAAGTATACCTTTACTCTTTCTTATAAAATTATTTAAAACAGTAGTGTAAATAAATTAACCTAGGTAATTAAGAATTTTAAAAAAAAGGAAGACTACAATTATGAAGAAAAATAACAATTCAAATTATGGGATTGTTTCTCTACAGCAGGCAAAAGGACTGCATAAAAAGCGTTTTTCAAATAATAAGCACAAACTTTCTGAAACCGAAATAAAACAACTTATAAATGAATTGGAAGTGCGCCAAATTGAATTGGAAATGCAGAACTCTGAACTATTGAAAACTAATGAGCAATTAATATTAAAAACTTAAATTTAACTTTGAATTAGTGTGAAACACTCCTTAACAAAAAGTACACTTTAGTTTGACGACATACATGACGAAGAGCTTAAAGCAACAATTCTTAAAGCCTTTGAAATTTACCGTGAAAAACGTGAAAAAGAGGAATTAACTGGCAAATTATTAACGTCCAACGAACAACTTGAATTTTATTTAAGGCAAAAATTATTGTCTTAATTTATTTTGAATTTTTATAAAATTCATTGATCAATACTACCGAGTCATTTAGTTCCTCAGCCGTTGTATCGGGCAAAGATTTTATTTTAGTGTAATTTAATACTATCTTTTCAACCTTTTCTATTGGCATCTTACTTAAATATGCTAGTCTTGTTTTATCATCCTCGCTATTATTTTTTAAATTGATTCCAAATTTTGTTCTCACAAAATTGAAGAAATAACGAAATTTTTGTTCCGCAATATTTTTATGATTACCATCAGCCAAATATAATTTTGTAATGGTTTGGGCAAATTCAATAGATGTATTCTTGTTATTTTCTAAAACAGGAATTGATCTTTGCCTTCGTTTAAAACAAAATATGCTAAACAAAATAACGGCTCCAAAAAAGCTATACCATGCATAACGGAATGAACGCAATGAAAGTAAAACTTCAAACGGACTTTCGCTCTTTGCAATTTGATTATCCGTTGCCCCTTCACTTGCATATGTATTTACATGCCAATATATATTTCCAGGTTCCAAATGCAAAAATACCTTTTGAGCATAATCAAAAACTTCTTTCTTGCTAAGGTAATAATTAGTGAAAACCAGCGGTGATGAATATAAATGCAACCAACCTTCCCCTACCTTTATTTTAATATAATTTGTATATTTTTCATTATTTGATAATTCTAGATTACCAATCTGATAATAATCATAATCTAAAATATTTAAAGATTGGTTTTCAAAAAAATCTTCTGAAAAATATCCAGCTTGCATTGGTATATAAGCTTCAAGAAACTTTAATTGAATTACAGGTTTTATTTTAAGTATAAGTTCAGGATGAATTAATTGCACGCTGTATTGCATGCATTGCATTGCAGATAATGCATTAGACGAACTCATTACTGATGTAAATTCATAGCGAAGAATACTATCCAAAAAATAATCCGAGATTTCATTTGATGCAATAAAAACCTGATTACCTTTCCTTAAAAAATCATTCAGGGATGCTATCGTTGACCGGTCAGGAACAAAACTATATCCACTATAAAAATATATATTATTCTTACTTTTAATAGTATTAAACTCGCTATTGTATCTTAATGGTTCTTCTATTTTGGTAAACTCTTTTTCGGGAAATAAACCTTTTGAAAGTTCAAACAACAGTTCATTCCCATAAGGCGAATCACTGGATTGATTATAATTTTGACTCCAATTGTAGGTTGGACTTTTACTATACAAGTAGTATAAAAACACAGCAAAACAAATCAATACCGAACCAGCAATAAGAATTGGCCAATTTTTTTTAAACATACTGCTTTGTATTTATTACCGAAAAACTATGTTTAAAAAGCTTATCAATCAATTGATATCGAGCCTCGTCAATAAAATAATCACCATACCAAATTGATTCATAAATCAAAGCTAACTGCTTAAATGATAATTGAATTTCATTGCCAAAAAGCTGTTGAAAATAGTATCTATTGGTATTTTCACGTTTCCAATTTATATATTTCCTTTGGTTCAATAATTGAAGCAATGCTAAAAAACGGAATCGAGTAGCCAATCTATAATCTCCATTTCGTAAAGCTTCCATCAATAAAGGGTCAATTTCAAGGTCGTTTATATCTTCAGGTTCATTGGAAATATCAAAATTTAACGATTTTTTTTGAAGAGATTTGTCACCTAAAAAACCATTGCGAACTATTAAATAAACAACCAAAGCTATTAGTAAAAAAATGAGGATATATGCTAATAATCTCAAAAATGCAGAACCACTTAAAAACAAAGGTTTCCTGAAATTTAGAGTTTTACTTTTTGCGTTATCTATTTTTGGCGTTTTATATTTATAATTTCCTTTTAGTTTTTCCCAACGTTTGGTATCAAAGCTATTTCCTCCGGGTTTACTCTGTAAATAATCATTGGTACCATCAGCGGAATAGCAGGGATTAAAGCTTGATAAAACTATCAAAGCAATGAACCATCTTATTTTTAAAAGATTATTTAATGCCTGCATTCAGTAATAATATTTTAAACTTTATTACGCCCATATTTTTTCTAACCGGGTTCTTAAAACACCTGCAGATATTTTTTCCTTATTACTAAAATAATATAAGGTATTGCCAAATAAATACAATGGAATGAGTGTAAAAAGCACTGTCATACCAACGATTAAGACTATCAATTTTTGTATTTCATTTATCATTATGTCTGATAACTTTAATCCGTTAATTATTGCTTCAATAATAAAATTAAGAATAGGAGAAGAAATAGAAAGATAAATAATAAACAAAAGAATGAGTAAAGTTAAATTGAGAACTGAATTGGCTAAAATTGTTTTAAAAAAAATATTGATTCCGGCACCAATACCTGATATTCCTGTATCAAAAACTCCTGAACTAATTGAAATAATTAAGGGAAATACTATGAAAAAGTAAACGATGAAATACCAAAATCCATCATTGAAATAAAATGATCCAACTGCTAATAACATAACAAACGAGGAAATTATAACCCGGGATAATTTGGCTCGGGTTTGTAAATTTTGCCAAACCTGCTTTGAAAAAAAATAACCTTGAAAAAAAACCGGGAACAATGAAAACAGAACTATAAAAAGTGGCCAAATCTTATAATATCCATCTCGGAACCATATATTTATTTTTAAAAGCTTTATTATTTTAAACATATTATTTGGCACTCCAAAAAACTGATATTCTAGATGCCGCGATTGAGAAAAATAAAGCGCAATAATCATTGCAATACTTAGTAATAAAGAGGATAAAATTATTACACCAATATATTTTTTCCAAACTCTAAAAGTATCTGCTACTAATTCTCCTGTGGTTTTAATATCATCTAATCCAAGCTCATAAGGTAAATTTGGAGGTAACTCATTTTCTTCAATCTGTATTCCAGTTTTATTAAACTTGTACCATGGAAGCCAAACAAAATAAAAAAGTATAAACAAAAAGGTGCTCATAATTAGCGAAGTTTTTATAAAAAGCGGGACATTAGTTTGGCCAGTAATAAATGCTTCGATAAATGCAGCAGTAAGGGTTAGCGGTATTACTATAAAAAGGATTTTGATGCCCTTAATGGCTGAAATACGGAAAGCTTGGCCTCGCGAATAAGTACCCGGGAATAGTAAACCTTTGCCAAATATCAAACCTGCTGTAGCCGATAATATCATGGTAAAAATTTCTAATGTACCATGCAGCCATATCGTTAATACAGTAAATGTAAAATAACCAGTTCCATAAAAAAAATACTGAAAAACCCCTACCATTACTCCATTGTAGGCCAAAACAAACAAAGTACCAATAGCAAAAAACAAACCGGTTACAAAAGTTAGCATATCCACCCGCAGGTTATTATAAGCAATGCGAAAAAATGAGGAAAGTTTATCCCCTTCGGCATACACATTCATGGGTTTGCCGTCTTTAATATTTTGATTGGTCATTTCTACATATTTGTCGCCCAATATTTGCCTGGCAAATCCCGGCTGATGTCTGCTGCTAAAAACTCCAACTATAAATGTGAGAACAAATACAAAAAAACAAATCAGCAATTCTTTGCGGGCTGAAAACATAATAGCCGGCAATTCTTCTTTAAAAAATTTGCTTAAAAACGATTGTTTACGTTTTCTGTTGGTATAAAGCTTTAAAAAAACCTGTTGAGCTAATCCGTTTAAATACACCCTAACCGAACGATTGGGATAAAACGACCGTGAATAGGAAAGGTCATCAGTAACTTGGATAAATAAATCATTGAGTTCGTCGGGCTGTGTTGATTTGCCCTTCAACACCGATTCATAATGTTTCCAATTTTCCTTATTTTGGTTTATGAAGGATGATTCTTTCAATTTTACTTTTGGTTTAAATAGTAACTAAAAGCAAAAACTTACTTACCCTAACTTCTTTGATTTCCCGCTCAATCCAGCCTGTTTATCTTTGCGTCGGAAGGTAAAATTAATGCCTGTTCTTAAATCAACTGTGTTGGCATTTTTATATTTTATCATTCCTAATACATTATCGGCTACCAGATAATATTGGAATGGCCCTCCGTTTAAAGTAAGTCCTACACCTCCATTTACAAACGATTTATTAATCATTGAATAACTAACAGATACACCCAAAACTTTGGTAAGTTTTCCGTTATAGGATAATGTGATGGCCGGGTTTAGTTTCTTTTGAAAATAATTACCATAAAACAATACTCCAAAATTATGGCGTTTGGTTAGCCAAAAATTTCCTCCAAGATAAAATGAAGTTGGCAAATTGGTGCGGTAACTATTATGTGTACTTTTTAATTTTAATTTATCAATTATTGAATCTCGTATGACTATGAATGAAGAATCAGTTTTCGGATTATCACCAAATAAATCCTGTATTTTTAAACCATAAAATTCAGCCTTTCTATTGGGGTCTACTGTTTCATAATTTTGAACATTATCCTTCCAGTTAATATAACCCAAATCAACAATACTGGCCGAAAGAACTACTTTAGGAATTAATTGATAAGTGGCTCCAAAACTCATTGCCATTCCTCTATTTCTACTTTTCAAAACATTATAATCTATGTTTTTATCAGGTTCAAAATTGATATTTAAAGTATCTAAAAAACTGGATGTATTTACCTTAATATTTGATCGCACGGTATAATGAAAATCAACCGGATTGGTATTAAAAATAAGATCAGTCTTTTCGGTATTTACATTTAAAATTCCATTTAGGTAGGAACCTTTAACGCCTAATCTAAGTTTATCTTTAAGGAACGACCTTGAATAGGTGGCACTTATATCATTATAAGCCATCATATCAAAACCAAAGTTAAAATTCATGTCTTTTCCTAGATTTTGACCAGCATTGCCAATTATAAACAAACCTAAAAAATCTTTTGGAAAACTAACCTGACTTTTTATTTTTTCGCCAAGGCAAACGGTTAAATAGCTTTTGCGAATTTTGAACCCAAAATTAATTATGTCATAACTAACATCTGTGCTAAGTCGGTTGTTTTTATTTAAAGCATTATAAAATGATAATGGATGAACAACTAAACGATTAGAATCGTCAACCGATACCAAATTTTTAAGTTTAAATCCATCATTGCCATAAAGCATGTGAATAGACGCAAACCCCGGCATACTTATAAAAAATCGGGAATCGGGAATAGATGCAGGATTTACCTGTATTCGCTGAGGCAAGGTATGCATATTATACATAGTAAGATTATGTTGAGCATTTACTGATAACACAAAACTTAAAACTATTATTTGAAGAGTAATTATTTTTTTAAGCATGTCTTTATTTTTTACCTAAACTATCTAATAATTCATTATTTATCTTGAATTTGGCTTTTATACCAATTTTGATTCCTAGTACATAATTGCTGTAAAGTTTAACACTTGGATAAGTACCTCCGGCACTTGTGGTAGCCACTTCAGCTCTCAATTTTACTTTTTTCAGTCGGTTGAGTCGTTTGGCCCGTTGAGAATCAAAAATTATATCCGTCGTTTTTTTAGTTGTACTTATTACCTTACCATCCGTGCCAATAGCCGCCGCTTCTAAAAATTTATATGATTTATCAGTAAAAACAGAATCAAATGCTATCCCTAATGAATCAAGAAGATAAACCTGAGTGCTGAGGTCAATAGGATAACCATTATCTCCTGCAAATCGCAACATCACATTATCTATAAAATCTACATTGGGCAGTGTAACCCCTGCAGATTGCTCTCTTTCCAAAACAAAATTGCGGGCACTTCCATACAACGGAAGTTCAACATCTACTACAAAATTTATTTGGCTATTATCGGTTATAAAATTTCGCTGTTGCTTGCCGTTTGGGTTTAGGTTTACATAAGTTTGAAATATAACTTGCTTTGGCTTTTGATTTATTACGGTTTTAATATTACTAACCGATTTATCAATCATGGCCGAATCAGAAAGTATTTGCCCAATTTGAGCAATAGTTGGCACTTTCACAGGCAATGGATCAGGTAAACCTGTAATATCTGTTTCAAATCCTCCAACGCCCGAACTATAACCTGCCAGCTTAGTAAACCCTGCTTTTATTGGCACACCAAACGAATTGCTACTGATAATTTTCACTTTTGGGTCTTCTACTGTAAAAGTACCTGTGGCTCCGTTATCAAAAACAGAAATATCAATGGTATCACCACCATTCATCAAATTTACCTGACCTACATAGCCATAAAACCGGCTAAATTTCATCCCTTTAAAACCCATATCAATATTCATTTGATTGCCCGCAGCCACCGGTTCTACAGTTGCATTAAGGCTCAAATCAAATTTAATATTTACCATATTAAAACCTGCGCCACCATTACTCATGTTCCATTTATAGCCGGCCAATGTTGTATTGCCATTGGCCATTACCGGAGTAGAACCGCCAAAGTTAAAAGGTACATTTAGGCTAAGCACTGTTCCAAGATTTTTAGCATCTTCAAATGAAATTTTAAGACTTCCTCCGGTTCTAATTTCGCTACTGATAGAGGCTACCAAAGCACCGGCTTTAAGCCAAAGTGAGTCTATTTCTTTAATACCTAATGAAAAGCTTTTACTCACTGGTAAACTTACCACTATCGATTGCCCGTTGTTTAACGAATTGGCTTGAGCCGAATTTAGAACAATTGTTTGGTTAAAATCCTGGTCGGGAATCGGTATTACCTCTCCTGCGGTAGATGAAAATATTTGCCCACGATAAACCAACGAAATAAAACCATCGTCATATTTTTTAACAAATGAACCTCCTTTTTTCACCAAATCATCCAAAGTGAGGTCTGAACTTATCAATGGAATAGCATACTCAGGATTTATTTCATCCATTCTCACTTTTCCATTGGTGTTAAATTCTTCGGGCACACAGCTATGCAAGGCTAAAATACAGGCAGTGCCACATAGCAAAGTTTTAATTTTCTTTAACATAATCGTTTTAAAAAATACCTTTGCAATTTCGCTAAACGTTGGCAACAAATCACAATAAAATGAATAAAATTTCTTCACAAACCATTTACCGCGGAGCCTTTGGGCTGGCAGTAGCCATTATGTTTGGAGCTTTTGGGGCTCATTATCTTAAAGAAAAATTAACAGTTGAAAACCTTCAAATTTTTGAAACTGCTGTTAAGTATCAGTTTTATGGTTGTTTGGGATTATTGGCTTTGGGTATAATGAGCCATGCCACGGAGGTAAAACTAAATACTCCAATTTTACTACTTCGTTTGGGTATTCTTATTTTTTGCGGCACGGTTTATTTTTTAGCCTTGCGGCCGGTATTTGGTATTGATGGATTTAAATGGGTGGGTGCCATTACCCCTATTGGCGGCTTATGCATGATGGCTTGCTGGATTTGGGTTGGGGTTTTATTTTTAAAAGCTTCAAAAAAATAAAAGCAACAAAAAAGCCCAAACCATTGGTTTGAGCTTTCTATATTTTTTAGAGGTTTTACTTATTGCTTTGTAAAGACATAACCATATTTATCCCCTTTTCCTTTCATTTTCAATTCTGTATCTGTACAATATTCTACATACCATACTGTACGGCCAAATGTTATTTCTACCACCTCTAAACTATCAGAATTATTTAGCCACTGCCAAGTGCCTTCTTCTGATATTCCATCCGGTAAATAATATTTCCCATCACTTCTGAAATAATGACTTAATATTGGAGCCGCAGTTGTTTTCCAATATTTATTTACCATCAAAATTTTGTTCAAAGTTTTAGGTGTGGGGTCGGTGGTGCTGTTGTCTTTACAGTTTACTAATGCTAAGGTTAAAGCCAGTAGGGTGATTGCTAATACTTTTTTCATGTTTTATATATTTTACGGCGAAACACGTTTAAAAAAAGAGTCGATTTTACCCCCCACTTCGTGACCGAAATATGACATAAACCTCACCGTATTAATTCTCCGAGTCCAACTCCCCTTAAGAAGGGGTCAGAGGATTTTTTTTAAGAAATTTTTAATTTCAATATCTGTTAAAGCCTTTAATTTTGCGGCATCATGAAATACCTTCTTCTCATTCGCCATGCCAAAACCGAGCAAAACGGTTTTGATAATGATTTTGAACGAAAACTAACCGACCGGGGCGAAGAGGATTGTGAACTGATGAGCGACCGATTAAAAAAATTAAAGTTTAAACCCGACTTAATAAAAATTAGCGCAGCCAAGCGAACTCGCCAAACTGCCAAGCAATTAGGCAAACATTTGGATTGGAAAAAAGATTCAATCTTAAAACTTGAAAAACTGTACTTGGCATCCCACAAAGTTATTTTATATGAAATAGCCAACACCGATTCCGATATTGATTCATTAGCTATTATTGGCCACAACCCCGGAATGACCGAACTTTTTAATTATATCGGAAATGCTACAATTGATAATTTACCAACTTGCGGTATGGGGCTTTTTAAATTAGATATTAAAAATTGGAATGAAATAACTGCCCACAAAGGAAAATTGGAATGGTATAACTGGCCAAAGAAAGTTTAAAAACTTAAATCACTAATCTAATTTATTAATGATTTTTACCATCTTTGCTAAAAATTTATTTTCAATAAAAATGACACATAAAACCAAAGCAAAACTGATTTTGATACCATTAATTTTATTTGGTATAAATTTAATTAATAGTTGTAAAAAAAATGATGACGATGGAGTAGTATTATCTGATAGAGAAACTGTAATTGCCGATTATAAAAATAATTACTTAGGGTCAGCCCTATCTGATCCAGGTTGGACAGGAAATGAAATGGGCTGCAAAGCTGGAACTGCTCCTCAATCTACCCATGATAAGGTAATTAAACGTATCAATTATTTTAGAAAATTGGCAGGTTTAAATGACAACACGACTTTAGATGCTTCCAAATTTCCGATGTACCAAGAAGCGGCTTTAATGATGAATGCTAATAATCAATTAAGTCATACCCCGCCAAATAATTGGACCTGTTGGACTCAAAGCGGATTTGATGGTGCCAAAACAAGTAATTTAAGTTTGGGCAGCCATTCTGTAAACGCAGTAACTTCATTTATGATGGATAATGGATCCAATAATACTTCTGTCGGACACAGAAGGTGGATTTTGCATTCGGCCAAAACACAATTTAGTTATGGAACTACTGATGCAACTATGTCGCTTGGTTGTATTGGTACAGCTGGAGGAAACACTAAAATTCCTGAGTTTATAGCTTATCCGGTAAAAGGATTTATGCCACAAGGATTAGTATTTGCCCGATGGTCTTTTGGTATACCAAAAGCAGATTTTGCAAATGCATCGGTTAGTGTAAAAGGGCCAAGCGGAAATATTACTTTAGCTATTGTATCAAGCGATGATAATGGTTACGGGGATAATACTATCGTATGGGAACCAGTTGGAATAGTAACTAACAGTGCTGCAGATGTAACTTATACGGTTACGGTAAGCGGTGTGCAAAATGCTCCAAAAACCAGTTACAGCTACACCACAACCATAATTAAACCTTAATTATTAGTTTTGAATTCTGCAAAAATTATTAAAGATCTTGCCGCCTATAATACTTGGGCCAACTTGCAAATAATAGTTTGGCTTCAAAATTCATCTCCTGAAATACTAACACAAAAAATTCCTTCAAGTTTTTCAACACTAAAATCTACCTTTTTACATATATGGAATGCGGAACGATTTTGGCTTTCATTTATTGAAAAGACAGAATTTGAGCCATTTAGAAAAGATTTTGAAGATAATTACATTGCATTTTTTGAAGGCATTAAAAAACAATCGAATGATTTTGAATTCTTTGTTAATTCATTGACGAGTGAACAATTAGAAGAAAATTATACCATTGATACACCTTGGCTTAAAGGAACAAAACCGTGCTATATTTTTATACAACATGCCATCAATCATAGCACCTATCATCGCGGGCAACTTATAACTCTTGGCCGAATAGCCGGTATAGAAAATCCTCCTAATACTGATTTTTCTAAATTTATTATAAATGTTTTGTAAGAAAATATCTTAGAAAACCGTTTAAAGATTTAGTAAAAAATCAAACCCACCTAATTTCTGTAATTAATTTTGACTCAAAAAGTACTATGTTTGACCAAATTAATTTATGTCAGAAACCACACATTTTAAAAAAGAATTAGGCCTGTTTGACAGCAGTATGCTGGTGGCCGGCTCCATGATTGGGTCGGGAATTTTTATTGTTACTGCAAGCATGTCGCAGCAATTAGGTTCACCCGGTTGGATATTAATTGTATGGCTAATAACAGGTGTATTAACTTTAATGGCAGCGCTGGGTTATGGTGAATTAGCAGGTATGTTTCCAAAAGCCGGCGGTCAATATGTTTATTTATCTGAAGCTTATGGAAAAGGAACCGGATTTGTGTTTGGCTTAATTACTTTTTTTGTGGTTCAAACCGGGGTTATAGCCGCCGTAGCTATTGCCTTCGCAAAGTTTTCCGGGGTTTTATTCCCATGGATTAGTCCCGATAGGGTTCTGATAAATTTAGGCTTTATTAAAATAAATTCACAACAGATAGTTGGAGTTGCATTGATTTGGCTACTTTCAGGCAATAATTTACTAGGCGTAAAAAACGCAAAAATTGTTCAAGGAATTTTTACAATTGCAAAAATAGGTTCGTTGTTATTTTTAATTATTGCAGGAATTTATGTAGGGATAAACAGTGATGCATTTGCCCATAATTGGTCTCAATTTTGGGATGCTAGAACTACTACAAGCTCTGGAACTGGAATTATTAAAGAAACATTGCAAGGCGGTCAATTGGCTATTGTTTTGGGTATTGCTATGGTAGGTTCACTATTTAGTTGTGATGCTTGGAACAACATTACCTATACCGCTGGTGAAGTTAAAAATCCTCAAAGAAATATTCCTTTCAGCCTGATGATAGGAACCGGAATTGTGGTATTGCTTTATTTTTTAGCGAATGTAGCTTATTTCATGTTACTGCCAGTGGATGGAAATCCAGAAGGTGCCAATATATTAGCTAAAGGAATTATGTGGGCTGATAACGAAAGAGTTGGGGTAGCAGCAGCCGGCGTTATTTTTGGTAGTGGAGCAGTCATAATGATGGCAGTAATGATAATGGTATCAACTTTTGGATGCAATAATGGCTTAATAATGGCCGGTGCCAGATTGTATTATGCAATGGCAAAAGATAAACTATTTTTTAAACAAGCAGGAAGTTTAAATAAACGAAGTGTACCTGGAAATGCAATTATAATGCAAGCCGTCTGGGCCAGTATTCTTTGTATGAGTGGCACATATGGAAAACTACTAGATTACACCACTTTTGCATCATTGCTTTTTTATGTAGTAACTATTGCGGGAATTATTGTTTTAAGACGCAAACGCCCTGATGCCGAAAGGCCTTATAAAACTTTGTTTTATCCAATATTGCCAATCTTATATATCATTTTGGCTGGATTAATTTCAGTTGACCTATTAATTTATAAATGGGAAACTAGCAGAATTGCTATAAGTATTATTGGTTTAGGAATCCTTTCCTACTTGCTGATTAATAGAAGTAAAAATAAATCGTAAACCCAAAATTCGTGTTTACAAATCCTCTTTGTCATATTAACAAACTGAATAATTACAGGTTAATATTTTTAATACTATTTTATTTTACTATAGCGATAAGTAAAGCGCAAACACTAGAATGGAGCAATACTCAAAAACTCAGAGGACACTCCATTTATACAACCATAGTTGGTGAAGATGAATCAGGAATTTATTTGATTCGTCATCGCAACAAATTTTTATCAAAATTTATTGTTCTTGAACGCTACCGCCATAATCTTGGGATGGAAAATAGCAAAAGTTTTTTGCTTAAAAATACACGGATTATTTATTCAGATTTAAACGAAGAAGGACTTTTGCTTATTAAGCAAGTGTATGATAAAAAAAATAAAGCCTACAAAATTGTAGCAAGTTTGTTAAATAATAGTTTTGAAAATATTCAACCTGAAATTCTTATAACATGGCTTGTATATTCCATAATTGATGATGAACCATTACTTATTATTAAACCATCCTTTAACCATAAACACTATTTTATATTTAATTATGGATTTACTAAAAACAAGCAAAATTTTAACAAATACACCGTAATTGACAAAAAAATTAACATCATCAACTCTGGCGAATTTAGTTTAGACCAAAATCTTAATATAGAAAAATTAGAGAACATTATCATTGACAAAAACTTAGGTTTTTCGGCATTATATAGTCTTAAGAAAAACAAAGACGGATTGATTCGTTTAGCAATTTACGAACAGGGCACAATTAAACAAATAGTTGATTCGAGCTATTCTTTCGATAAACCAATACTATTTTACAATATAAATACAGGCCTCAAAGGCGTTACAGGTTTTTATACATCCAATGCCGAAAGTGGTTTTGAAGGCAATTTTTCTATTATTTGGACAAATTTCAAAAAGGATTCATTGATTATAAAAAAACAACCATTCTCTAATTCTATACTTAAAGAATTATCGGGAGAAATAAAGGTCCAGAATGGATTTTTACCAAGCTCGTACATCCCTATAAAATTAGTTTGCCGCTCCGATGGAGGATTTATCAAAGTAAGTGAAAATGCTTTTATCCAAAAAGAGCAAGAAATAACTATGATTAACGGAACAACTTCAACTCATGGAAAAGCTATTTATACTTTTGAAAATATATTAATTCAAAATTTTGACAGTACTGGAAAACTAGACTGGGAAAACTTGGTTACCAAAAATCAAAATACAGTAAATGATGAAGGAATGCTAAGTTCTGCATTTGTATCGGTTACTGAATCGTCAATAAATTTAGTATACAATGACCCAATTGCATCAGGTGGTGATATTTCATTGGCAACATTTTTGCCCGGTGGGGAAAGAAAAATCAAAGTTGTTGCAAAAGGCGATGAACTAAATGCATTTATTATTCCTGCCGAGGGAAAGCAGATTTCAAGTGACAAAATTATTGTTCCTGTGCTAAAAGACCGTAAGTTTGCCCTATTAAAAATCACCTTTAAATAATGATACAAATCATAAGAAACAGAGGCATTGGAGGCATCATATTAGGATTAATTGTTATTGTTATTTCCAAATTTTTTTTTGAACCGGTTCCTGATTTTCCTCAGGTAACTTATACCCCACTATTTACTTCACTAAAATTATCTATTGCAACCGTTCCTAATCTTGATATTATCCTTGGCTTAGCATTTATTTTCATACAAGCAGGGCTTTTAACTTTCTTTTTAAATTATCATAATGTAACCAACGAACGGTCTTTTTTCCCATTTATTCTTTATGTGCTATTAGCATGTGTTTATAATGAACAATTTTATTTAAATCCGGCATCATTTCTTAATTTTTTTCTCTTACTAATTGTAGAAAGAATGTTAAGACTGCAAGATGTTGGCAAAAATCCGGGATCATTATTTCTTGATATTGGCACTCTCATTGGGCTTTCTTTATTATTTAGTAAAGAAGCCATATTTTATATACCGTTTATAATTATTGGGATTATAATAATTTACACCTATAGCATGAATAATATTACAATTTTACTGCTTTCTACATTTATTGTAATATTTATAACAGCTTGTATTTACTTTCTTATTGGACAATTTCAACTTTTTGGTTCATTTTTTAGTTTCACTCCTATATATATGGGACTAAACTTTAGCCATTGGCAAGAACGATTTTTCTTATTGTTCATTCTGTTTCTTGCAATATCTGCGGTTTCCTATTTTCATTATCAATTTAGTAGTAATAAAATAAGCAATAAATCACGACGATTTGGAGGTGTTTTTGCTTTAATATGGACCGCAGGAATACTGGTTATTCTTTTTCAAGAACTTAATCTATGGTGCAATATGGCACTAAGCGTAATACCTATAACAGTATTTGCAACTAATTTTTTTCAAGACAGAAAAGGAAGCGGGTGGTTTAAAAACCTAATATTTATTCTTATTATTTTAGGAGTTATTAGTATTCAACTCAATTACTAATATATTATTTTTACTTTACAATTTCAATTTTTCACTTTGTAATTTATTTGTTATTTGGATATTGAAATTTGAAATTTTTGGCCTGTTTGTCTCTATTTTTGCTAAAAGTTTTTATTTATGAGTTCAGTTAAAGAAATAACCAGTTACACTCGCGAACATATGGAGAAATCCATAGAACATACCCGAATTGAATTTTCAAGATTGAGAGCCGGCAAAGCAATGCCATCAGTACTCGACGGAGTAATGGTAGAATATTATGGTTCCCATGTTCCTTTAAATCAAATAGCTAACGTAAATACTCCCGATGCCCGTACCATTGTGGTTCAACCATGGGAAAAACCAATGATACCCATAATTGAAAAAGCTATAATGGCTGCCAATTTAGGATTGAATCCACAAAATGATGGTGTAATAATAATGATCGCCGTTCCTCCACTTACCGAAGAACGACGATTGGGATTGGTAAAACAAGTGAAACACGAAGCTGAATTATCAAAAATTGCCATTCGTAACATCCGTAAAGACAGTATTGAAAAGATAAAAAAACTTCAAAAAGATGGACTGAGTGAAGACTTGGTAAAAGACGGAGAAGCCGATATTCAAAAATTGGTGGACAGCTTTATAAAAAAAGTGGACGAATTGGTAGTAGAAAAAGAGAAGGATATTATGACTGTATAATTCGATGATTTGGAAATTTAGAGATTTGAAAATTAATTTTTTGCTTCCATTTCCAAATCCCCAAATTTCCAAATTTCCAAATCTCCAAATTGAAACCCGAATCCCTTAAAGAAATAATAACCAACCTGCCCGGCAAACCGGGCGTTTATAAATATTTTGATACCACAAATACTCTTCTTTACATAGGCAAAGCCAAAAACCTAAAAAAAAGAGTCAGCAGTTATTTTACAAAGCAGCATTTTGAAAACCGAAAAACAGAAGTTTTAGTTTCTAAAATTCATCGTATTGAATTTACCGTTGTAAAAACAGAAATAGATGCACTTTTGCTTGAAAGTAGTCTTATTAAAGAATTCAGGCCAAGGTATAACATCAGTCTTAAAGATGATAAATCGTTTCCGGTAATTAGAGTTACTAATGAGCGGTTTCCAAAAATATATGCCATGCGAAACCCCATTAAGGATGGCTCCGAATATTTTGGCCCCTATTCCTCGCCTTATGTAATGCGCATTGTTTTGGATTTGGTAAAACAGCTTTACCCCATTCGCAATTGCAATTATGTATTGAGCGAAAAAAACATTGAAGCCCATAAATTTAAAGTGTGTTTGGAATATCAAATTGGTAATTGCCGTGGAGCTTGTGAAGGGTTAGAAACCGAACAGGAATACATGGAATCGATCCGAAGCATAAAAAATGTACTTCGAGGAAATCTTGCCGAAGTTAAAAATCATTTGAAAGACCAAATGCTTAAAGCCTCCAACGATATGCGCTTTGAGCAAGCCGCCTTATTTAAAGATAAATTAGAACGGCTTAATAATTATCAAGGGAAATCAACTGTAGTTAGCATTACTATAACTAACGTCGATGTTTTTAATATCAGTACCTCGCAGCAATTTGCTTTTGTAAATTACCTTAAAATTGTGAATGGTATGATTATCCAAACACAAACCATTGAATACCGCAAGGTGCTGGACGAAACCGATGCCGAAATTTTGGAACTGGCCATTGTTGAAATGCGGGAACGACATGGCAGTAATGCGAAAGAAATCATTATTCCATTTGACGTTGAAATTACTGATGAAACCTTAAAATTTACCGTTCCAAAGGCAGGAGACAAACTAAAACTGCTTGAAATAAGCATGGCCAATTTACTCCACTTTAAAAAAGAGAAATTGGAACAATACGATAAATTAGATCCCGAACTAAAAGTAAACCGACTGATGACACAAATGCAGGAGGATTTAAAACTGAAGGTTCAACCTAAGTATATTGAGTGTTTTGATAATTCGAATATCCAAGGGAATTACCCTGTTTCGGCCTGTGTCGTTTTTAGGGATGGAAAAGCTTCAAAAAAAGATTACCGCATTTTTAATGTAAAAACCGTGGTAGGCCCAGATGATTTTGCCACCATGCATGAGGTAATTACCCGACGCTACAAGCGACTTGTTGAAGAAAATGAACCCCTTCCAGATTTGGTAATTATTGATGGTGGAAAAGGCCAGCTTAGTCATGCCGTGCAAGCAATGAAAGAAGTGGGTGTATATGGAAAATTTGCAGTAATAGGAATAGCCAAAAGGTTAGAAGAATTATATTATCCTGAGGACCCTTTGCCACTGTATATTGATAAAAAATCAGAAACTTTAAAAATAATACAACAACTACGCGATGAAGCTCATCGATTTGGAATTACCCAACACCGCAACCGCCGTAGCAAAGGTAGTCTGGGAACTGAACTTACCCAAATAAAAGGAATAGGTGAAGAAACCGCCAAACTTTTGTTAAAGCAATTTAAAAGCATTAAAAACTTAAAATTACAATCGTTTGAAGAAATAGAAAAGGTGGTGGGAAAAGTGAGAGCTAAAATTTTGGTTGAGTATTTTAAAACTTAATTTTCGAATTAAAAATTCGATTTACAGAAGAACAATATTCAATAAAAAAACTTTCTGATCCATCATCATTATAGCTTGACACTGAAGTTCTATAATTAGGATCACTTTGATTTACATAATTACCCGATAAATCTGTAGTAATAAATTTTGAGGCTTTTTTATCAAAATAGGAGCAAAACAGTTTGACTTCAAAATCAGTATTACTTTTGGCTGTGCCTTCATAAATTTTAAAGGTAACTGTTATATCATCCTTCCTACCAATACTAATTTTATCTGTCGCTTTACCTTTTACTTCAAAACGCTTCGCCTTCAGTTTTAACTCTTTTCCTTCAATCCTAATTTTAAATGGTTCAAAAACGAAAGCTGCAGTAAAATTAATATCCTCAGCTACGGTGTATACATTAGTTAATAATTCAACTTTAACATTAAAGGATTGATAAAAACTTCCAAAATCATTTCTGGAGGATGATTCACTTTTTAAATATAAGGAGTCTTGATTTTCAGATTTAAATTTCCAATTATAAATATCTCTATCAAAAATTTTATTCCAACGGTCGGTATTATTTTTTCTAAAATAAAACATTGAAATAAATCGGTGATCAATTTGTCCATCTCGCCAAACAGGTCGCCCCATCATTCTTACCGCAATATCACCATCCTTACTTTTACAAACTATTGTTAATTCACTTTCCTCAAAAAAAGAAACATCCATTTCATATTTACCATTTTTTAAGGCAGAATCGCCATTAACAACAAAATATTTAAAATATAAATGGGCTTTATAGCGAGGAGTTACATTAGCATACAAGTTAACACCGCAACAAAGACATAGAATTAGTAACCAGAATTTAAATTTCATTTATAATTTTTACAAGTAATCAAAAGTAGTTCATTACCTCACCAACTGAATCACTCCTTTTTTACTAATTTTATTACCGGTCAAATCTATTATTTCAATACTGTAAGGATAGGCGCCCATTGGCAATTCTGCATTTTTATAAAATCCATCCCAATAATTTTTAGGATTATTAGTTTCAAAAACCATTTCACCCCAACGGTTAAAAATTATAAGGTTATAACTTTTTACATAATCCACTCCTTCCAAAATAAGCACATCATTAACCAAATCACCATTGGGAGAAAAAACGGTTGGAAAATACAATACCACTTTAGGATTAATCCGAATAAATCGAATAGCTGTATCAGTGCATCCATCGGCATTAGTAACCTCTAATAATACCGAAACCGAAGCTGAATCATTGTAATTAAAATCCTCAATACTTTTTGTCCCAGCATTTAAAAATCCGTCCGCCCATTGCCACATGTATGCATCTATGCTTTTATCAAATAAATGAAGTGTGGTGTTGGTTCCTCCAACAGGTTCAATTACCCAATCAAAATTGGCTTTCGGTCTATCATGAACTATTACAATTACATTCGTAGAATCTTTGCATCCTTTGTTACTGGTAACCACCAATGAAACATTCTTATTTCCGGGAGTAGAATATGATTTAAAAATATTTTTACCAAACCTAATATCATTGTTTTCCAAATACCATTTAGAGTTTATAATAGTTCCGGTTTTAATATTGCTAATATCATTTAATTCTGTTGTATCATTAACACATACAGTGGTATTAGAAAAAACAGCTGTGGGATTAGGATTTAAAGTACTTATAAATAAAATACTGTCGACACAGCCTTTGTCACTTTCCACCTTAAAATAACCGTTATACATCCCTTCAGCTAGATAATTATGGGAGGAATTTGTAGTGTTAGAAGTTGTATAATCTCCAAAATCCCAGAAATACTTAACAATGCTACCCCTGCTAATATTTGAACTATCATTAAAACTATAGCTATTTCCATTGAGGCATTGATCAAGATTTATTTTTTTGTACAAAGCAATCGGCTTAGGATTTAAATTGACCGTTTTATCAATGGTATCACAGCATCCTTTATCCGAAACTGAAATAAGTGAAACTTTAAAAATCCCTGAAGTTGCATAGTTTTTGGAAACCGGCCCCGTAATTATGGAGGTTGTGCCATCGCCAAGTTTCCACAAGGTATTTTGAATGGTGCCTGAAGTAACCGTTGAAATATTGGAATATATAAACTGGTTACCATTCAAACATTGGTCACTATCATTTATGGTAAAGCCTGATTTAGGATTAGGATTAACACTGACTAAAATTGTAGTAGAATCACTGCAAAACTTATCTGAAACCGCTATTAACTTAATTTTATACGCTCCGGCAATGGAATATTTTGGTTTAAAAACCGTTCCCGAATCCTTAACTACTCCTATAGTATTCCAATAATTTTTAATTATCGACCCACTAGAAACTGAAGCGGTTGAAGAGAATGAAAAGGCTTGTTCTTTAAAACAATATGCTAAGGCTGATGGAATATAAGTTGCCGAAGGCTGAACAAATGTTTCTACCCTCTTACTCACTGAATCTTTGCATTTATGAATGGTTGAAACAGTTTGTTTGATTATGTATTGTTGTGACACAACATAACTATGAACAGGGTTAATAATAATTGAATTTGCTCCGTTACCCCACTGATAAAAATAATAGATGCTATCCATATTTATTTTTGCAGTTGAGGTTATTTTAAACGAATTGAGATAAATACATTGGTCAGTATCATTAATTGAAAAACCTGCTTTGGGTTGAGCAAATACATTTAATTTAAAAGGAACTGTTGTGTCTGAACATCCTTTAAATGTTCCTTCCAAAGCATAAAATCCTGAATCGGAAAGTACGAGATTATTAAATTTTAGTTTACCTGTTTTATTAGCATTTGGGATGTTATTTTTAAACCATTGGTATTTCAAGGTTAATTTATTACTGTCGGTTGTAATTAAGCTATCACTCAATCCTTCGCAGTATCCAATGGGGTTTGGCAAATGAATATAACCTAGCTTCGGTGATGGTTTCACAAAAACCAAACTATCAAATGTGGCAGAGTATTGACCATTTACTAACAATGAAATTTTACGGTATCCTGCACTGTCAAACCTTACCGCATGAGGGCCTTTACCTGATGCGGTTTTTGGGGTGGCTGATGCCCCAAAATTCCAATCATAGGTAGCAAAATTACCTTGTGAACTATCTTCAATCATCACTGTATTATTGGCACATACTGAATCTTTATAAGCTTTAGCACGTATTAAAGGTAGATCGATATAAACGGCATAATCCTGTGTTTGGCCATAAGTGAGGGTTGCACATGAACTTGAGAATGTATTAAAATCACTCATTATCCGCATCCTAAGCGGTTTGTTCAATACAACACTTGTAGGAATGGTTATAGTATCCACATGCGTTTTGGTTGCTCCGGTTTGTATCACCAATTCACCGGCATCTGTAAAATCGCCATTATCGTTAAAATCTATCCAGCCTCTCACATATTCATTGTTGTTGGGGTTGGTATTAATATTTACAATGTAAGAAGTATCGGCTTTCAGTTTAAAAATTCTGGTACACGCTAAATCTAAATAATAGCCTTCATCTTTGGTGTATAAACTTGAATGAGTTTGGCCATCCAATTTAAAATTAGCAATTCCAAAAGTTTGGGTGATATTGGTAGTTGTAGGTTTACACTTTGCCCTTCGTACTGTGTCAAATGTTTCAACCTTCAAATTTTGAATCATGGTATCCTTGCCCATACAATTTTCAGCAATCAAGGTGATGCTGTATTTATTCAAATTAGAAAAAATAACCATAGGATTTTCGGAAGTACTGTCCGTTCCTCCAGCAAAAGAATAGGTTTTGGGAGTAATGTGCCATAAAAAACTACTTGGTAAATTAAGTGACGTACTGGTTAATTGAATGGATGTGAGCTTGCAAACCGCAGTATCTTTTACATCAAATTGTGCTACAGGAATTTTATTATCATCGTGCAATGGAGTAATCCAATTGCCCCTTCCATAGGTGGCACAAATCAAGTGACTTTTTGGTTTGCCGGAAGGTGAATAATAAATTTCTAAATCCTGAACACGAGTGGTTTTGGGTAAGCCATAACTGTACTTAATCCAATTGGTCATTGTATTATCTTTATAATAGACTCCCGCCCATCCACCTACATAAATTTCTTCCTTAGTACTGTTTGTATCAAGCACTATAGTAAGGTAAGAGGCACTTGGAAGATTACTTGTAATATTGGTCCATGATGCACCCTGATTGGTGGATTTATAAATTTTATTGGATTGAGAAATATAAACAATATTACTATCCTTTGAATTGGTTTCAATAGCACTAACTGTGGCCGTATTGGGCAATGCAGAAGTTAAATCTGTCCATATTGGAGTGGCCGCATTAGCATTGGAAGTTTTAAATAATTTAGCATCGCCCCTTGCGGCATATAGCATGTTAGGCTGTGCAATATTACTTTCCAAAAAGTTAAAATTATTACTGTTGGTTCCAGCAAGGCTATTCGAAATTTTTGTCCAAGTAACGGAAGCCGTGGAAGAAGCTTTTACATTTGAGCTTCGCCAAATATTTTTATAACCAATAAACATGGTGTTGGCATCATTAGCTTTTAATACAAATGGTGTAACCCATGCGCCACCTTCGGTTATTCCATTTTTACCATTACCAGCTATATAACCTTGCGAATTATTATTTTTAACTCTAAAAATATCGCCATAATAAATCTCTCCAAAACCAACGGACTCATCTGTAAAATCAACCAAACAATCCATTCCATCGCCACCAAACACTGTATAAAAATTTCCGTCATAGCGTGCTGAGCCGTTATCCTGATAGCCATTCATTACCACATTTTTATTGGTAGCACTTTGGCCTAATTTATAAATTTGAGAAACTCCTAAACCCGATGAAATATTGTTCCAATTTGTACCCCCATTTTGGGTATAATACACTCCCCCATCGCAACCTGTATATAAATTATCATTGAGCGGATTGTATTCCATAACATGATTATCGGCATGAACCGCAGGTGCCCCCGACCCTACCCAATGGGCATTGATAGCCCATGTAGTGCCTCCGTTTACCGATTTAAAAATATTGACACCACAGGAATAAACAACATCTTTATTGTTTGGATCTGCTGCCACATCCAAATCATACCATGCCTGTCCGCCACCGCCCGAGCCATTGTTGCTATAATCCATAATATTTGGAGTGGTGCTGCGGGTTGTAAATGAATCGCCTTTATCAATACTGCGATACATCCCTTTAAATACTGACCCGCTGGTTTCTAAAAAATATATATAATTGGAATCGGCAGGAGTAACTGCTATTACACCTCTTGAAATACCAGAGGTAGGTAACCCCTTTGTTATTTGGGCCCAACTAACCCCATTGTCTTTTGATTTATAAAACAATCCACTTGCAGTTGCAAAAATAGTATTTGGACTACCTGAAGAAAAAACTACATCTTTAAAATTACCACCTATTCGCTGTGTCCAGCTACTTCCATAATTAGTAGAACGATAAATTCCGTTATTGGTGGCTGCTAACAGAATAGCTGAGTTTTGAGGATGAATAATTAATCGACCTACGGTTAATGAGCCCATGCCTGAATTACGGCTTAGCCAATTTTTACCACCATCTTTACTCCACATTACTCCTAAACTTGAAGCATCACTTGCATCCCTGTCTCCGGTTCCTATATAAATTGTATCGGGTGCATTATAGTCAATGGCTATAGAAGAAATGCCAAGAGTGGGCAATGTATCGGTATTACACGTCCAGGTTTTACCATAATCACGACTAACCCACAGGCCGCCAGCTGGTGCTCCGGCATAAATTGTATTGCTGTCTTTGGGATGAAATGCTAATGCATTGATTCGCCCCATTCCTGTAGGCTGGCCTGTATTATTAACTGGATACTTTAGAGGCCCCAATTCTTTCCACAAACCATTGGAATAGCAAGGGGCAGCAAGAGTTGTATATTTTGATTTTTTGTTAGCATTGGCACTGTCCCATTTTGTAATATTGTAATAATAAACAGAAGCGGGAGTTATATTTCCATTAATATCTGTCCGAAGACTTGTACTGTATTCCCAACGTTTAAAGGCTTTCCAACCTGAACCTTTTTCTATAGGGCGATTTTGCCAGTATAATTCAAACGCTCGTTGGGTTTGAAAAAAATTAACCGTTTCATTCTGCATCATATCTATCCAATAAGGATAGGAAGCCGTATCGGTTTGGGCGGATACTTTAAGTAATGAGTAAAGAAAAATTAATAATAGTGTATATCTTTTCAACGTTTCTCCTTTTATAAAAGACGAAAGTACAAAAATTTGTGTTACAAGCACTTGATTATGGACTTCAATATGACATCAAAAAATATCTAATTTATTTTTTAGTAGTATGCTCTCAAACTAAAATTGGCTTTGAAATGTATTAATATCGTAGCTTAATAAAAATGCAAGATTGAAATTTGAAGATTTATACAATTCCAATAAGAATCTTGTTTATAACCTTGCCTTGCAATATGTTCAAAATTGTGAAGATGCCGAAGAAATAACACAGGATGTATTTGTATCTGTAAATAAATCGTTAAATTCATTTAAGGAGCAATCTAAAGTTAGCACTTGGATTCACAGAATAACCATTAATAAATCGTTGGATTTTATTAAAAGCCGACAACGCAAAAAAAGGTTTGGTATTTTTTATTCTCTTTTTTCTGAAAATTCAATTGAAGTAAAATATGAAAAACCCGAATTTAATCATCCTGGGGTGCAACTTGAAAATAAAGAGGCGTTGCAGCAATTATTTAAGCATATCAATCGATTATCTGAAAATCAAAAAACGGCACTTATTTTAAGTAAAATAGAACAAAAGACACAAGCAGAAATTGCTGAAATAATGGACCTAAGTGTTAAAGCAGTTGAATCTTTAATTCAGCGTGCTAAAACAAGTTTACAGAAAAAAATAAACATCAACGAAGGAAATTGAAAAAATTAGCGTCAAACTAATAATAACAAACAATGAACAGCAATAACAAAAAATTATCTTTGGACCTGTTAGGGCAAATACACAAAGTAGATGCACCGCCATTTTTATTTACCCGCATTAAACAAAAGATTGAGAATACTTGCACCTCAAGGTTTTCATTAAAGTTAACCTGGTCAATTGGTCTTTCATTTATTTTAGTTTTGGCATTAAATTTTATGGTGATAAACAAACGTATACATCAAATTAGAAGTGATAATACTTTGGTTAATACATTCAATTTAATGCCTGATAATTCATTATATAAATGAGCAAAGTAAAAATTTTAAGCCTTCTATCTATTGGATTACTCCTTTCCAATTTACTCTTAATCGGTTTTATTGTTTTACAAAAACCAATACATGGAGGTCCTAATGGACCAAGAAGTCTAATTCTGGAAAGGCTGAAGTTTGATAAAGGTCAGATTGAAAAATATGACGTATTAATAGATGGTCATAGAAAGAAAATACAACACACTGAATTGGAAATCAAAGGTTTAAAAAATACACTTTATGAAAGCCTTGCCCGGGACTCAAATAATCTTTATAAAGACTCCATCATTAATGCCATTGGACAATGTCAGATAAAAATAGAGTCCATTCATTACAAACATTTCCAGGATGTTAAGAAACTTTGCAATGAAAATCAGCTACCTGCATTCAACGCACTGACAGAGGAGTTGGCCTCTTTGTTTTCAAGACGTCCTCGAACTATAAACCCAAGATGAAGAAGCGCTTAGCCTTCTTTCCAATAGTTTTATCATTTTACAGTAATCAACTTCTTGCTCAAAACTTCCGAATACTATCCTTGAATTTTAAACCGATGTTCGGCAATTCCGTTCTGCAATTGAATGACTCCGTTTATAAACTGAATAAGATCGACAGCATTCAATTTGAAACCTTGAAATTTTATGTTTCCGCAATAGAGTTTTGGAATAATTCAGCACCGGTTTGGATAGAACCAAACAGCTTTCATTTAATGGATGCATCGGACAGCAACACCTTAAAATTGGCCTTTAAAGTTCCTTCCGATATGATATACGCTGAGATAAAATTTAAACTCGGTATCGACAGTTTAACCAATGTTTCAGGTGCCATAGGGGGCGATTTAGACCCCATAAAAGGCATGTATTGGACATGGCAAAGTGGGTACGTAAATTTTAAACTGGAAGGAAAAAGCAATCTTTGTCGATCGAGAAAACATGAGTTTCAATTTCATTTGGGAGGTTATACTCATCCTTACAACTCATTACAAACCATCTCGCTGTTGACTTCCAATCTCCAAGATGTGAGCATTAAATTTGACCTAAAAACGTTTTTAAGCGATGTGGACTTAGAGAATAAGCCTTCTGTTATGTCACCCAATAAGGATGCATTAATATTATCTAATCAACTGGGTAAACTCTTTAAAATTAAAGAATGAATTGGAGGAGGAATGTTTCGGTTTGCTTATTATTTATATGCGTCTCAGCATTTGTTACTAGCAAAGATGGACTTTTTAATATTCCTCTAAATTGGCCGAAGCCGAACTACAATTTTTCAAAAAACCCTTTAACAAAAGACAAAATAGATTTAGGAAGAGCCCTGTTTTATGACCCGATTTTATCCCAAAACAATACCATTTCTTGTTCAAGTTGCCATTCCCAATTTACCGCATTTGCTCATGTCGATCATGCTTTAAGCCATGGAATTTATGACCGAATTGGAACACGAAATGCACCGGTGCTGATTAATTTGGCATGGAACAAAACCTTTATGTGGGATGGCGCCATAAACCATTTGGATATGCAGGCACTCGCGCCGATAAGCCATCCCGATGAGATGGGCGAAAGCATTGAACACGTAATTTATAAACTCAATCAATCTAAAATATATCATCATCTTTTTTTTAAAGCATTTGGCGACAGCATTGCATCAGGTGAACACCTGTTAAAAGCAATTTCTCAATTTATGCTAACTCTGGTGAGTGCCAATTCAAAATACGACAGTTTAAAGCGAAAAGAATCAGTATTTACAAGGCAAGAGAAAAATGGATATAAACTTTATAAGCAAAACTGTGCTTCCTGTCATACTGAACCGTTGTTTACCAATCAGAAATTTGAAAATAACGGTTTGCCCCTAGATTTGGAATTAAAAGATTTTGGAAGAATGAAGGTTACCCAAAACCCAAATGACTCTTTAAAATTCAAAGTGCCTACGCTTCGAAATATTGAATTTTCATATCCCTACATGCACGACGGCCGATTTAAAAATTTGAATGCGGTATTGGATCATTACACCACAGGCATTGTAAAAAGTAAAACTTTGGCTTTGCAATTGGAGCAACCCATTGTTTTATCGGCCAATGAAAAGATAGATTTGATTAGCTTTTTGCTAACCTTAAGTGATAAAAAGTTCTTATTTAATACCGAATTCGGCTATCCCAAAAATATTCTTCTATCTTTACCGAAGGATTGAAATTTTAAAATCGTCAAACTATAAGATCAAATATATATGCATAAAACAAAGCAACGAATTTTTCTTCTGTTTTTTTCCATCCTTCTTATTTTATTGTCAAGAGGTCAAAGTAAGGCACAATACAACACACTTTGGATACCCGACACGCTTTCGGGGAATAATTTTAACCTGAATATCAAAGATACCTTCGCCCAAATCGTGAGCAAGGGTAACCAAACCATTACGGGGGGCATCAATGGTAAATTTTGGGGTCCGACCTTATTTATTAAAAAAGGAGATGTGGTGCATATGAATGTTAAAAATAACCTGAATGATTCCACGACACTTCACTGGCACGGCATGCACTTGCCTGCAGTTATGGATGGAGGTCCACACCAGGTGATTCCTCCCGGTACTCTTTGGCAACCTTACTGGAAAGTGACCAACAACGCCGCTACCTATTGGTACCATCCACATTTACATGAAATGACTATGGACCAAATTACCAAGGGAATTGGAGGGTTGATTATTGTGAGAGACAGCATAGAATCTGCTTTGGCCTTGCCAAGAAAATATGGCGTGGATGATATTCCATTGGTATTAACAGACCGTGATTTTAACACATCCAATCAATTTGTGGCAGTGCCTTATGGCGATACCATGATGGTAAACGGAACGCTTCGTCCTGAGTTCTCTATTCCCGCACAGGTTGTGCGATTCAGAATTTTGAATGCCGCAATTGAACGTTCTTATAACCTTGGTTTCAGTGATAACAGGACCTTTCATATCATAACTTCCGATGGTGGACTTTTAAATGCTCCGGTTTCTGTGACAAGATATTTATTACATGCAGGCGAACGCATTGAAATTTTAGTCAATTGCGTTTCACAATCGGGCACTTCACTGGATTTAAAAGCCTACAATTCCACCTTGGGTAATTTTGTTGCCGGAGGCGAGGCCTTTGTCAACGGCCCTTTTGCCAATGCCCTGGGTAAAAAAGATTTTAATATTTTGCATTTAAAAATTGGAGCAATTACCGTTTCACCAATTACAACTGTACCTGTAATGCTGACTATTAATAAACCACTTAATTCAGCAGATGCTGTTATTACAAGAAAAGTGACCATCAGTGACAGTGCAGGCGTTAAAGTCCCGGTCATTCTTGGTCCCAATGCATTTGTGATTAACCACAAACTATTTAAGCTAAATGTTACCGATTACAATATTGCCTTGAACAATACCGAAATTTGGGAAATTACCAGCAACTCCGTTTTCGGCCATCCTTTTCATATCCATGATGTGGAGTTTAATATTTTGTCGGTCAAGGGTGCGGCTCCTGCGGCTGCCCAAGCAGGATGGAAAGATGTGGTTTTTATTCCGGGTAAAACAGGAACCACCGCATCTGTTGTAAGATTCATTGCAAAATTTGATGACTATGCAGATGCCTCACACCCATTTATGTTCCATTGCCATATTTCATTGCATGAAGATGAAGGCATGATGGGACAGTTTTTAGTGACAAGTCCTGCAGGTTCATTCAACTCACTGCAAAAATCTGACCCTCAAATAAATATTTTTCCAAATCCTGCGAACACCAAATTATTTGTAGCCTATGACCAATCGAATTCAAAGGTCTATTATATAAGAATCGTAAACGCTCTTGGAAAAACCGTATTAATGTTGCCAAAACCTGAATTGGAAAAAGGAATTGATATTTCAGGATTGGCTTCCGGAATATATACATTGCAAATAACACAAGATGAAACAAAAATAATGACTACAAAGAAATTTATTAAAGAATGAGAAAACTGGTCCTAAGCATTTTTACAATTGTTTTATCTTATTATTCCTATTCTCAAAGGAATGTCGTATTGATCATTGCGGATGATTTAGGAACTGATTATTTAGGTTGTTACGAAGATTATAAGGATACTGTGGATGTCCCGAATATCAGAGCATTGCTAAAAAAAGGAGTTCGGTTTAGCAATGCCATGTCCAATCCGGTTTGTTCATCCACCCGCTCAGGAATTTTAACAGGCAGGTATAGTTTTAGAACAGGCGTTGGAGGTATTGTAGGAGGAGCAGGAGGTTCCAATCAATTGGATACTTCAGAAATAACCATTCCTCGATTACTTAAAAAATTTAATACAAATATTGCAAAAGCAAATATTGGCAAATGGCATTTGCATCAAGCAACTCCGGCATCTAACTTATTAAATCCCAATAAAATGGGTTACGATCATTTTGAAGGCCCTTTTATTGGTCAACTTCCAAGTTTTACAAACTGGACTAAATATACCAATGGGGTTTCAAGTAATGTAACCACCTATGCCACCACTGAAAATGTAAATAATGCGGTAAGTTGGTTAAAGCAACAAAATTCAAAACCATTTTTTTTGTGGTTGGCTTTTAATGCACCACATGCTCCCTATCATTTACCGCCTGCCAATCTGCATTCTTATACCACCTTAAGTGGAACAACACTAGATATTTCGAAAAACCCCAAGTCGTATTTCAAAGCTATGCTTCAGGCATTGGATCATGAAATTGGAAGATTTTACGACTCATTAAAAAAGATGAACCGCTATGACAGCACTGATTTTATTTTTATAGGGGACAATGGCAATACCATTCAGACAGCTCAAATTACAAATACAGCAAAAGCCAAAGGAACGGTTTACCAATATGGCGTTCACGTTCCATTTATCATTGCCGGGCCTTCGGTCGTAAATCCGGGAAGAAAAAGTGATGCTTTAATAAATACCACGGATATTTTTGCAACCGTTCTGGATTTATTTGGGGACAAGTCATGGCCGACGCTAATACCATCAAACAAGCCGGTGGACAGCAAAAGTATTTTTCCCATTTTAAAAAACACGAGCACAGAAATACGTCCTTGGCAATTTTGTGAAAATTTTAAATTAACACCGGATTCAACAGATGGAAAAGCCATGCGAAACAAGGAATTTAAACTCATCAAATTGGATTATGGTAAAGAAGAATTCTATAACTTAAATACTGACCCCGATGAATTAAATGATTTGTTAAAAGGAAATTTATCTTCAATAGAACAGACCAATTTCAATTATTTGTGCAGTGAAATGACAAAATTGATTGGCAAGGGATCCTTCTGTAACAGTTCATCCGACATAAAAAATATTGTAGATCAGAAATCAGATATTTATCCTAATCCTTTCCATTCCTATATTCGCAGTGAATCCTTTACGGATCGGGAAATTTATGAGCTTACCGATTGTGTTGGGCAAATTCTATTTACCGGAAAAAACATAGAACTTCAAAATTTCTCAAACTTGCCAAATGGGATTTATTTCCTTAAAATTTCAAATAAAAAAAATCAAACCATAAAATTATTAAAAGAATAATATGAAAAAATTAATGGCCTTCAGCTTGCTTTTTATAAGCATTGCCTCAAATGCACAAACCAATCCGGCTATTCTGAATTGGCTTCAAAACACCACAAACATAACAGGAAGACATTATGTAAAGGGCAATTCCACAGCAATTACCGATGCCACTTTAGCAAATGTTCAAAATGTTAAATATTCTGCAGATTGGGTTTACATAAGCACCCAGGGTATTCCTGCTTATGTTACCGGACCTTTTTTGGACAACAATCCTTCATTGGCTAGCGCCCAAAATGCAATTTTTAAAATATCATTAAAACCTGTTAAAAATCCGGGAGCATTTACAGCCACCACCGGTGGAAATATTGGTATTTTTATTAATGGCGTGGCCTTGTTTGATTACCGCGACGGGGTTTCGTGGCAAAACAGTTCAAGTTCTTTAAAAGGCGGTCCTTTAGGCGGAATTGGCGATGGCGTTTGGAACCGCGATGCAGTGGTTGGTGAAAAGTTAGGCTTTGATTGTTCCAAAGGACATCCTGCTGGTTCCAAAGTAGATCCTGCTATGGGCAATTATCATCACCACCAGAATCCAAGTGCCTTTAAATTGGATTTAACTGTAATATCTACTGTTTGCAATTTATACGATGCCGATGGATTGTATGTAATTGACAGCACCAAGCATTCACCTTTAATAGGATTTGCCTATGATGGATTTCCTATTTACGGAGCATATGCCTATAAAAATACAGATGGTACCGGCGGAATTACACGAATGAAATCCAGTTATAGCCTAAGAAATATTACAACTCGGACAACATATTATACCGGAACTACCGTAACGGCAGGGCCTGATGTTGATGCTACCTATAAATTAGGTTATTTTAGGGAGGATTATCAGTACAATACCACTTCGCCAACCACACCCGATTATTTAGATGAACACAACGGACGTTTTTGTAAAACCCCGGAATATCCTGATGGTATTTATTGTTATTACGCCACCGTTGATAAAAATTGGAACTCGGCTTACCCATACATCGTAGGTCCTACTTTTTATGGAACAAAAACTGCCTCTAAAGTAACAAGCATTACCGAAACGGTTCAAACCTATGCACCTGCAGTGGCTATTCAGAAACTTGAGGACAATCAAATTTCTGTTTTCCCAAATCCGAGCAGTGATTTGATTGCGGTACAAATGAATGGTTTGTCAAGAGAAAATACAACGGTATCCCTGTATGATTTAAATGGACGAATGATTCAAAATGCTGTCATAAACCAGGGAAGTACCATCGTTTACTTCGATACCAAAACAATATATAGTGGAGAATATATAATTAAAATTTCTAACTATAAAGGTTCGATAACTAAGAAGGTTGAAGTTTATAAATAAGTTAACTTTCGTGCATATTTGATAATAAACAATGCATAAAAAGACTATGAAATTGAAAATATTTGCCGTATTCCTTTTATTTCATAATGTTGCTTTTTCTCAAAATATTTCAATAATTAAATTTGAGACATTACAGCAAAGGATTACATCAAATCCTGATACCGTGTATGTTGTTAATTTCTTTGCATCGTGGTGTGCACCCTGCATTAAGGAAATCCCGGAATTTTTGAAATATGCTGATGAAAATAAGAACAAAAAAGTTAGGGTGATTTTTGTAAGTCTGGATTTTAAAAAAAACATGTCTGAGAGTTTGTTACCAATGGTTCAGAATTTAAATATCAATCAAACGGTTTATTTATTGGATGAACCGGACGCCAATGAATGGATAGACAAAATTGATAATACCTGGAGTGGTGTAATTCCGGCCACTCTGATACTTCATAAGGCTTCTGATAACCGAAGGTTTACCACAGAATCCCTTTCCTATAGCTTATTAAAGAAATTTGCAAACTGAAACACAGCATTTTTAAAATTCAAACCGGCCTGATCCTAGCCATCTTAGGTTTCACACTTGTTAATTTTACATTCAGGGATAGTGATAATGTAATAGATTTTAAACTAAAAAATGTGGATGGAAGCTATGTTTCACTAAGCGATTATCCCGATGCCAAAGGATTCATTATTATTTTTACCTGCAATCATTGCCCTTTTGCTAAGCTATACCCAGCCAGATTAAATGAATTAAATTTAAAATATAAAAAAATGGGAATTCCGCTTCTAGCCATCAGTTCTACAGACACCATTGCCTATGAAGAAGATACTTATATCAAAATGGTTGAAAAATCAAATAATGAATCTTTTAACTTCCCTTATTTATATGATTCACAACAATTAGTTGCCAAAAATTTCAATGCACAAAAAACGCCCCATGCCTATGTGATTTGGAAAGAAAAAGGAATATGGAAAATCAAATACAAGGGGGCAATCGACGATAATGGTGCTGAACCCGAAAAGGTTGAAAACAATTACATTTCAAGGGCTCTTGACCAACTCTTA
This sequence comes from Chitinophaga pinensis, assembly GCA_945907065.1. Taxonomy (GTDB): domain Bacteria; phylum Bacteroidota; class Bacteroidia; order NS11-12g; family UBA9320; genus JABWCE01. The sequence continues at coordinate 213,562 of CAMDSC010000001.1, read as the reverse complement.
AATGAGAAGGAAGTTGAAATAAAAGAGACTAAATCCATCGGATGTCAAATACACTTTAGAAAATAAAAATTTTAAATCTGCGAATAAATAAGAAATTTGTTATGTCTATTCTTCAAAACAATTATATTAATATGTAGGTGAAAGTTTTCGAAAAAACATGAACAAAATAAAAAAATACAGTTTCCTACTCATGATTTGCCTGATGGGCAATTTATTGTTTGCCCATGACAGCCATTATGACTATTCCAATCAAAAACACTGGACGCTTGCGAGGGAGTCGAAGACTTTCGAAGGTTCTTTTTTTATGTATAAAAATGGGAATGTTTACATTGAAACCGATCATGACAAAATCATTAACTATCCTTTAACAGCTTTCACAAAAGAAGATCAGGCGTTTGTTTTGGCTAAATATGCCCGGATTGAAAAATTAAACCATCAAATAGCAGAACGGGCAAAACCAAAGGTTTGTGTTCTAAGCATATTTGATATTAAATTCTTCGTATTTTTAGCTCTCCTGATATTGTCCGGATTTTATATTTTTAAGATTGCACAGAAACAAAAGATTCAATATTTAGCTCCGATTTTTTTGGTTACGATTTTACTGTCACTTTACAGTTTCACCACCAAAGTCATTGGCGTTTTAGGCACAACCACTGATCCTGCATTTGTTAATTCAGCATTTTCACCCTTCAAACCCAATGTCAATACCCGTTGGGACAATACCTATTTTTATGCTGAGTCCCTTGGCATCCCCGAACATTTAATGATGTCAGGAATAACAGGATGGCAGCAACAGTTTCCCATTCCTCAGTGTTATATTGGTTCCAATGCCTGGAGTATTCCCTTAAATCCGGTGAAAGCCGCAACGCCGGTCCCCGTAAATGCCCAACATTTTTTGCGCGGTGCGGTTGCCATTGCTGCCAATGGGGTAGCCATCTTCAATCCTTACACCAATACCGGTGTAGATGCTCTGTTGGATGGTCAGCTTGATAATTATGGAGGCCACTGCGGCCGTGCAGATGATTACCATTATCACATTGCGCCTTTATTTTTAGATGATAAAACTGCAGATATTTTACCCATTGCCTTTGCACTGGACGGATATGCCGTTTACGGCAGTCTTGAGCCTGATGGTTCAGCCATGAAAACACTCGATGCCAATCACGGGCACGATGGCAGTAACGGGGTTTACCATTATCACGGAACACCAACAGCACCTTATATGATTGGAAACATGGTGGGTCAGGTTACCGAAGATGCCACCCTTCAAATAATTCCTCAGGCTGCCGCCAAAGGGGTCCGTCCTGCCGGCACCCCATTAAAAGGAGCCGTTATTACAAGTTGTATCCCAAACAAAGCTGGGAATGGTTATAAACTGACCTACACTCTTTCAGGTGGAACAGATTCGGTGGTTTACAGCTGGACGCCTGCAGGATTTTTTACGTTTAATTATTATGTATCAGGGGTAAAAACAACGACTAATTATACAGGAACCACGATTTGTAAAGTTTCTACGGCATCGGTCAATTTGGTGTTTCTGGAAAATGAAATTTCAATTTATCCAAATCCAGTTAAGGAAGTATTAAATTTAAAGTTATCCAAACAGATATTGGAAAAGGATATTCAGGAAATTTCTGTTTACAGCCTAAATGGCGAAATGGTTTATCATGCCGGGCAATATGTCCCAAACATTGATATCAGGAATCTTTCAAGAGGCATTTATCTGGTTAAAATTCAGGCATATAAACAGCAGTTTGTTAAAAAAATTAGCATTCAATAATCAAAAAAAATGCAAAAAATCGTTTACCTGATAGCTCTGTTTATTTCAATTAATTCTTTTGCTCAGTACAAAGGAACAGGCTCGGTTACCCAGGGACCTGCAAGTACCACCGTTACTAACCTGTATTCATGCAGCGGAGGCCGTTTATCGGGTATCGGGACCATAAAAGCCACAGATAATTCTAGTTGGATAGTTCCAGCAATTGTTAATTTCACAAACACCTCTTTTCCGTTTTCTTCTGATCTAAACAACGTTTGTAATGGAAACAACTACACCACTGTCGCCTCTGCTTTGGCGGCCTTAAACGGTTCTGATATTGTTACAGTTGATGCCGATGGAGAAGTAATTACAGCATATGTTTTTGCAGATAATTACTTTGAAATGTACATTAACGGGACAGCTGTTGGAAAAGATAGAGTTCCTTTCACTCAATTCAACTCAAGCATTGTACGCTTTAAAGTAAAAAGACCATTTACCATCGCCATGCTTTTGGTGGATTGGGAAGAAAATCTGGGACTCGGTTCAGAATTAAACGGTGGTTTCGCTTACCATCCAGGCGACGGGGGTATGGTAGCAGTTTTTAAAGATGCCTCCAACAAAATAGTTGCATCCACAGGTAATAAATGGAAGGCTCAAACTTTTTACACTTCACCTTTAACAGATTTAACCTGTCCAACAGAGTCCGGCACTTCACGGTTGTCGAACAATTGTAGTACCCAAAACTCAAATGACGGAAGTAAATATTACGGGTTGCACTGGAGCCGGCCAGTCAAATGGATGAGTACATCGTTTGATGATTCGTCTTGGCCATCAGCATCTACGTATACCAATACAACAATTGGCGTTGACAATAAACCAACTTATACCTATTTTAAAGGTATTTTTGACGATGCTTCCAACGATGCCGAATTTATCTGGAGCTCCAATGTTATTTTAGATAATGAGGTGATTGTGAGGTATACGGTTGCAAGTCCCGTTTCAATTTTCAACAATAAATTGCCGGATTTGAAAATTCGGATTTATCCTAACCCGGCAAAAAATAGTTTCCTAATTCAAGGTATAGAAGGTTTGTCAAATAATAAAAATTACAAAATCAGAATTTTAAATGGAATCGGTGAAAATGTTTATGTATCAGATGATTTTAATGAAAAAATAGAACTTCCTTTGATACCTTCCGGAGTTTATTTTATTAAAATCATGAGCGGTAATGATCAAGTAATACAGAAATTAATTATCGAATAATCGGAATAAAATCATGAAGAATTCTATTTTAACACTTATTTTCTTAATTTCAACTTATCTGTCACATAGTCAAAGCGTTACCAAAACCATGAAGCGTCTTCCTGATACCGGACAAAATACAAGTTATACAGCAACTTTTGGCGAAGACAATGACTACACCATAAATGCGCCTTTTTTTAAAAACAATGGCAACGGAACCGTAACCGACACCATAACAGGATTGATGTGGCAGCAAACTGACGGGGGTGAAATGACAATTGAAAACGCCGTTATCTATTGCGATTCACTTACCCTGGGTGGTTATACCAACTGGCGATTACCCGATGCACATGAGTCATTCAGTATATTAAATCACCAAAATAATGGCCCGGCCCTAAATACAACAGTTTTTACCAAAACCTTATCTGAATACTGGTGGACGGGAGATAAGCAATACAATGATGCTACCCGAATTTGGGTAATCAATGCCGGTGGTGGTATTGGCAACCACCCCAAAACCGAGACAATAAGTGCAGGTGGAACTAAGAAATTTCATGTAAGAGCGGTTAGGGATGTTACGTTTCCATCTTTGGTTCAAAGCAGATTGACTAAAAATGGTGATGGTACTGTTACCGATCATCTTACAGGTTTAATTTGGGAGCAGATACCCAATCCTAACTCCAATGTCTGGGAACAAGCTTTAATTTATGCTGAGAATCTTTCAATTGCCGGGAAAACCGACTGGCGATTACCAAATATTAAAGAATTACAATCTCTTAGTGATTACAAAATAGGTAGTCCTTCAATTGATAATTTATTTTTTACGACGATTCTTCCAAATAAATACTGGTCATCTACTTCCTTGCCAAATCTAACTTCAAAGGCTTGGTATTTATCAACCCAATTTGGAATAACAACCTATGATGATAAAACAAACACCAATTATTTTATTTGTGTAAGAGGGGGCAATCAGATAATCGGCGGTATAGGAAAAACTGCTAAAAAAGTTAAATCTGCATATATTTTTCCTAATCCTGCAACTACGGGCTTCTATCTTTCATCAGAAGTTGAGAACTCCGATCAATTACAATTTAGACTATTTAATAATTTAGGGCAAACTGTTTATATTAAAGAACCTGTATTAAACAATAATCAATTTCATTTTAATACAGAAGCGCTTACCAATGGATTGTATTTTTTAACGGTAAAAGATAACAACACATCATTCACATATAAATTTTCAATACAAAAGTGATTTTCAAAAAAATACTAATTTTAGTTCTTTTTTCTGTTACTTCCTATCTGGTCTCGGCTCAAAGAAATGTCATTCTGATTATAGCTGATGATTTAGGTAAAGACTATTGCGGATTTTATGAAAACCATTTGGATACCATCGGCATGCCAAATATCAGAAGATTATTAAGCTCTGGTGTCCGTTTTAATAAAGCATGGTCTAACCCGCTCTGCTCCCCTACCCGAGCTGGAATACTAACAGGCCGATACAGTTTTAGAACAGGAGTTGGAAATGCAGTTGGTGGAGCTACTTCGGCTGTTCTGGATACAGCTGAAATGACTATTCCCATATTGTTAAACAAATTTAAACCAAACGGAATTGCCAAAGCCAATATTGGAAAGTGGCATTTACAATTGCCTACACCTACTTCTAATTATATTTTTCCGAACAAAATGGGCTACGACCATTATGAAGGTAATTTTACAGGAGTGGTAAAAAGTTACTACAGTTGGACAAAGGTTACCAACGGTGTAGCCACCAACAATACAAATTATGCAACCACAGAAACAGCCGATAATGCGGTTAGATGGATAAAAGCCCAAAACAAGCCTTTCTTTTTATGGCTGGCATTTAATGCACCACATGTCCCTTTTCATTTGCCGCCTAAATCGCTGCATTCGGATACAACACTGACTGGACTTGATGCGGATATTACCGCCAATCCAAAACCATATTTTAAAGCAGCTATGGAAGCGCTGGACCATGAAATCGGAAGAGTATTTGATTCATTGAAACGATTAAATAAATGGGACAGTACCGATATTATTTTTATTGGGGATAATGGTGATGATCCACAGGTTGCTCAAAATACTGGTGGAGCCAAAGGAAGCGTTTATCAGGAAGGTGTGAGTGTGCCATTTATAATATCAGGACCATCGTTAATTGCACCCGGAAGAACCAATGATGCTTTGGTTAATACCCATGATCTATTTGCCACAATTTTAGAATTGTTCGGATACAGCAGCTGGCAATCCCAAATACCCGGGAATAAACCTTTAGACAGTAAAAGCATTTTACCCATACTTAAGAATAAGACATCAGATATTCGACCTTGGGTTTTTACTGAAGTATTTAAAATACCCACCGTTGCAGGCGATGGCAAGGCAATGCGAAACAAGGATTACAAATTAATCGACTTTGATAATGGAACTCAAAAGTTTTTTAATCTCACGAAAGACCCTACTGAGAATAACGACTTGCTATCTGGAACATTAAGTTCAACGGATCAAACCAACTACAATTATTTGTGTGGTGAAATGACAACCTTGGTAGGGATTAATAGATTTTGTTCAACCTTTGGAGTATCAAATTTAAATAGCCGGTCAATGTTTTATGTAATTCCCAATCCATTTGCCAATTATATTAAGGTTATTTCAAATCAAATGAACCAAGAATATAGAATGATAAATTGCTATGGGCAATTAATTTTTAAAGGATACAAAATTGAAAATCAAGATTTTTCTAATTTAACAAAAGGAATCTACTATTTAGAAATACTAGGTGAAGCTAATCATTTTATAAAGGTTATAAAGGAATGATTTTATTTTTTAATATTCTCCTGTTCGTCGAGCATGGCTGTTTCAAAAAGATACGATTTTAGAAGTTCAATATCCGATTCTTCGAGGCGTTCAATATCGCGCCAATAAACTTGCTTGCGGTTTCCTTTTTCTAAATAACCCATTTCATCACTTAGTAAATAGCCTTTAGCAAAACCGATTCGTACTCCTTTATACGTTTCCTTTTTACCCCATGTAACGGAGGCCGGCCAAATAAAACAAACGCTTTTGTTAAGGAAATAAAAGGGAACATTAAAAGATAGTTTTTCTTTGCAATTGGGTAAACAATCTAAAACAAGGATTCGCAAAAACCGTAACAATTTTCAACTCTTCCTCCGACAGAAAATCAAGAAACTCATCCACATTTTGAAATGAAACATTTTGCATTTTCATAAGAAAACTTGAAGGCTTTCACCCAAAAATTTAGATTATTTTACGATACTGATTTTATCGCTATTACTCACTAATATACCGTTAACGGTTGTAGTTTTGGTTACATCAAACTCATTGCAACAGTCAATATTTTTATCTTTACCATAGGTAAATTTAATGGTTTCAGTATTTGAAGCATTGAGTTTAATAGAGTAGGTATCGGCAGTTATTGTAAATCCAAAATCAATGGTTCCGTTAGAGGTATTGGTAAAAAATTCAACGGTTTCGCCCAAGTTATTTTTTATTATAATGTTATCAGGATTATAAACGGCTGAGGCTCCAAAAATAAGATTGACACCTTTTGAATTAACCACTTCTACTTCTTTTGGTGGAGGAGTTACCTGACAGTCGTCACAGGTTTGGCAATTTTGAAGGTTGATAGCCATCAAAACAAGAAGTGGTATAATAATTCCCGCTTTTTTCATATATTTTTAAAAGATCTTTAGGTTAAAAAGACAAGCATTTTATTATCCTGTCCCATTTCGAACCAAATATGCTCTTGCAAAGTAGTGGCCAAAGATATTCCAACAATATCAGCGTTTACAGGAAACGCTTTATGATTGCGATTGGCCAATACTACGGTTTGAATTTTTGAAGGTTTTTGAGCAATTACAGGCAACATGGATGCCAACATGGTTTGTCCGCTATTTAGCACATCATCCACCATTACCACGGTTTCTCCTTTAATATTTATGTCACAATCTAATTTCACATCAGAGTTAAAACCTTTTGTTTTATCTAAATCAATGCGACCGTATTGAATTGTAATTTTAGATATTTCAGAAAGTATTTTTCCAATGGCTTTTGCCAGGTGATTTCCATTATTGGTAATTCCAATAATTATTAAACGTGAGGCCAAATGGTTATTTTCAAAAATTTCCCAAGCCATGCGTTGCATTTTGCGCTCTATTTCAGGATGGGTTAATATGATGGTGCGTTTGTCTGACATTGATAGATACAAATTAAATAGCTTTATTCATTTCTTTTACATAGTCTAAAAAATAATGATGTAAATGCAACACTTGTTTAATCAATGATGATTTACCATCATTTTTTAAAATAAAATCAGCCTTTGCTATTCGTTCACGGTCGTTCATTTGATTTTCCATCCGTTTTAACACATCGTCATTTTTAACATTATCACGCTTTGCTACTCTTTCAAGTCTGGTATTAATTGGGGCCGTAACCACAATAATTTTATCAAGTTCTTTATAACTGTCGGTTTCAAACATTAATGCCGCCTCTTTTATTGAATAAGCAGAATCCATCTGATTGTTTACCCAATGGCGATAATCTTCAAAAACTGCAGGATGCACCAAGCCATTAAGAATATTAAGCTTGGAGGTATTATTAAATACTATTTTGGCAATGTATGGCCGATTGAGATTATCTTTTTCATCATAAGCATCCCACCCAAAAGCTTTCCTTATTTGCTTTTTTAGTTCAGGTTTTTCCTGCATAAGAGCCTTCGCTCTAATATCAGCATCATAAATGGGAACATTTAATCGTTCAAATATCTGGCAAACAGTAGATTTTCCACTGCCTATACCACCGGTTACACCAACTTTTAAATGAAATTTGATAATTAATTCAGATTAATGAAAATAAAAAAATTAGGCTGCGGTTTTATTGGCAGCTTCTGTCATTTCAAGTGAAATAGCTGATTTTTCTATTTTTAATTTTCCTCCACCTTCAGTTTCTATCACTACAGAGGTTTCTTTCAAATCTGTAATTTTACCATGGATGCCACCAGAAGTAATGATATTGTCACCTTTTTTAAGCTCACTCCAAAATTTCTTTTGTGCTTTGCCTTTTCTCATTTGAGGTAAAATCATAAAAAAATACATAACAACGAACATCAATAATATCATTATCATGTTCATCGATCCATTGCTTCCTTTTCCAGGAGCCATTAATAAAATTTCGTGCATTGATTGGGTTATTTAGTTTTTAAATTATTTTGTTTCCGGCTTGTTTTTAACATAAGCTTTAAACGTAAGTTTCTTTTTTACTGGACTAGTATTGGCAAAAATGGTAACATCCTTATTTATATTTTCATGTTTACCTGCACTGTTGAAACTTACTTTTATTACTGATTCCTGGCCTGGTGAAATAGGTTCACGCGGCCATTTAGGAATGGTACAACCGCATGATGCTTGAACATCAGAGATTAATAGCGCCTTGGTTCCTGTATTTTTAAAACCAAATTCATGTTCTACTACTTCACCATCTGTTAATATACCAAAATCCCAAGTTTCATGTTCAAAAGTCATTATAGGCACCTTTCCATTTCCTTTCGGATTATCGGCTGTGGAGGAAGATTCAATAATACTGGAATCAGTAGATTTGGGTTCACTACTGCAAGAGAATAGCAAACCGATTGAGACAATTACTAAATAAGAAAGCTTGTTTTTCATCTGTTGTATTTTTCTAATATTTGTGCAAATGTAATAATTTTATAATCCTTAAAAATCACCTTGTTATTCAATTAATCCTCTACCTTGCTTATTCACTTTTCCTTCCTTTTTCAGTTCGTTAAGCAATTTATCAAGTATTCCATTTATAAATTTAGAACTTTGAGGAGTGCTATAAATTTTTGCTAATTCCAAATATTCATTTAATGTTACTTTTACAGGTATAGAAGGAAACTCCATAAACTCAGCTAAAGCCATAATCATAATATAAAGGTCAATTCTGGCTATTCGCTCTGAGTCCCATTCAGGGGTTCGCTTAGCTATTAATTCTTCGTATTCAGAATGGTTTTTGGTAGTAAGTTCCAATAGTTTCTCGGAATACTCCAAATCATCTTCTAAATCTTTTGAAATTAAAGGAACTTCAACCTTACCTCCATCTTCGGTGCATGATTTCAATAACTTTTCAATTGACTTTAGAACAGGAATTTTTTCATCATGCCAATGGATGTTGATTTCTTCCATTTTAATATTAAAATCCTCCGAGCTTTCTATAAGATATTTATATAGTGTGGTCAAAAATTCATGACTTCTTGAAAAATCATTACTATCCTCGTTTTCAAATTTTTGAATCCAATCGGCTTCACCAATTTGTTTGTATATCATAAACAAAAAATCACTGTCTTTATTCCAGTTGTAGGATGAACTGGTAAATATTTCTTTAGATTTAGGATTATTAACTAATAAATCTAAGCACTTATTATCAGAAAGATAATTGAATACAGAACCGCTTTCATTTTTAACTTTTAAATGCTTATCGGCCGGATTGTAATTGGTTTTTACAAAATGAAATAAGTCATAAGGAAATTGAAGAATATTGATAAAAGTATCTTCAATTCCATGTATTGATTTTTTGAGAAACGACTTGGCAGATCTTAAATCCTTTACTTCTGATTGATGATAAGCATACACAGCTTGAAGCACCTTCACACGTATTAACCTCCTATTCAGCATCAATAATTATTTTTTAAAACGGGCTGCAAAAGTAATCATTAAGCCGCTACTTTTTCACAGTGTTTTTTACCTTTTTAAATACATGTACTTCAAAAGGATAATTGTTCAAAGTATTAAAAGAGGGATTAGGAATAAATGATTTTAATAAAACAAAATCAGGATTGCTTTGCAATTTTTTTAACGGAATTTGGCATTCGTTAGGGCCAAAGTGTCCATCCCAAATTATGATACTACCAATGGGCGAATATTCAAAATCAAAGCTCCATAAATCGGTAAAATGGTCTTTATCATACGGGTCAATATTTGCCAACACACTTAGATAGGCATAAAGATGATAAGTCATTCCATTTTTGTAGTCTATTGTTTTCAACCAATCCCCTACTTTCAAAAATACCTTTTGTTCATCCGAAATTTGAAGGGGAAAACTACGCTTAATATACTGATAGGAATGAGATGCAGAAACTATAAGTAAAACTAGAGTTACTCCCAAGATGTAGTTTTTATACTTTGTAAAATTTTGAACTAAAATATTTAAAGCATACGTTCCAAGCAAGGCCATTAGTGGGGTTATCACAATCATTACCCTTGTATAGCCGCAACTTCCCATCATTCCTTTCCACCAAATAAATGAGTGAACCCCAAAATATAGCCAGAAGATTCCACCAACTAACCAAAACATAAACTTGTGTAAAAAGATTTTTTGTCCGAACGATTTTACAACATAAAAAAGCGCTGATAAAGTCCCTAAAATCACCAACACACTTCCGATCAATGAAAATATAAATCGTGAAAGTTTGACATAATGAATTAAACTTCCGCTACCACATAAATTCAATCCCTTTACTTGGGCCTTTATGTAAGGATTATTTGTAATTATCCAGAATGGGTCACCTTCCACCATCCAACCAATTGCATTAAAAATAATTGGTCCAGCTACAAACCATATCAGGCTTTTATATTGCTTTTCAATAACTACTAAATAAAAACCTGCGGCTGCCATTATTACAAAGCCTTCACTGCGAGCAAATGGCAACAATCCACAAATTGCAGCAGCCAAATTCCAGCGTTTTGATGCAATTAAAAAAAGGAATAATATTAATAAAAATTCATTCAGAAACTCGGTGAGACCCGAAATAGTATTTTCGATAGAAACCTGTGGAAGAATAACTAATAAAAACCCCAACCAAGCATATGATAATCCAAGTTTTTTAACTGTAGCCCAAGTTAACCAAGCTGAGCCTAGCCATAGAAGTATATTAAATATTTCGACCCCTAAAAAACCAATATTGGCAAATGGGGAAGCAAGAATATTGTATAAAGGTTTGCCCCATTGATTAAGAAAAAGATGAGGATATTTCCAACTATATCTTGATATTAGATAATGATTGTAACTATCCATCCCTCCTTCACAACCGGGCGAAATAATAGCATAGTAAATAAAAAGGCTTAGTAAAAAAGTAGTGAGAACACCAAGGTAAAAATTTTCACTTTTAATTATTTCCTTGATTTTCATAATACAGTTTGAAGATGAAAAGAATCACATCTGCCTTAAATATTTAATGCTTTAATTAAATTTTAATCAGAATTGCCTTGTTAATCAACGTTTTAATTAGATTGTTGATTTTACACTTTTCATTTGTCTAATTCTTTTCTCAGCAAGCATTATTGCAGCTTTTTGAGTATGAATATTTTCTTGGTTAGCTGTTTTCAAAATTTCAAGAGTGGTATCGTAAATATCTTCGGCTTGTCCTAATGCTATTTCACGATTATAACCGGTGTATTCAGAGTAAACATTTATTAAACCTCCGGCATTTATTAAAAAATCAGGAGCATAAATAATTCCCTTTTCTTTAAGCATTGTTCCGTGTTCGTCTTCATGCTCAAGCTGATTATTGGCAGCACCTGAAACGATGGAACATTTTAATCTTTCTATTGTATTTGTATTTAAAATTGCTCCCATTGCACAAGGGGCAAAAATATCAATATTCAAATCAAATAAATCTTGACTATCTACTACAATGGCTCCAAATTCGGAAGCGGCCTTTTTTAATTGCGTATCATTAATATCGGAAACATAAATTTTTGCTCCTTCTTTATACAGTCTTTCGACAAGATGCCAACCAACCTTACCAATACCTTGCACAGCAACAGTTTTGCCGTTTAACGAATCGGTTCCGTAAACATAATTTGCTGATGCTTTCATTCCCATAAAAACTCCATAAGCAGTAACCGGAGATGGATCACCTCCTCCACCTTTAATTTCTGGTAAGCCTACCACATATTTTGTTTCCATACTGATGTATTCCATATCACGAGTGGTGGTTCCAACATCTTCAGCAGTAATATATTTTCCGTTTAAATTTTGAATGAAGCGACCAAATTTTCTAAACAATCCTTCTGATTTTAGGACATTAGGATCACCGATGATAACAGCTTTTGCTCCTCCAAGATTTAGCCCGGAAATTGCAGCTTTATAGGTCATGCCTCTTGATAGTCTTAAAACATCGCGAAGTGCATCGTTTTCTGAACTATAATTAAAAAATCGTGTTCCTCCTAATCCTGGCCCCAAAACGGTATTATGAATTGCAATTATGGCTTTTAATCCTGTTTCTTTATCGTGACAGAGCATTACTTGCTCATGCTCAAACTCACTCATAGGACCAAATATTCTGGCATCCTGCAATACGGTTTTTTCTTTTAAATCAATCATTTAGTTTTCTAATAACTTGGGCAAAAATACTACTTTTTATAATTTTATTAGTATTCAATTATCCGAGCAAAAAGGTTTTAAAATCATACTAATTTAAACAAAAATGATTAATATAACCATTTAGCCAAACTGGCTACCTATAAATAAACATACTGAATTTCAGAGACTTAATTTTTTTTTATAATTTATTAACTTTTTAAAGTTGTGATAATCAAATTAAACATGTTTTTTGCAGTCTGATTTACAAATAAAAAACAAAAAGGCGTTATGTACGATTCTACAAGAGAAGGAAATGAGGAAGTTTTTTCAAAGAAAGTAAAGGCGGGTAAAAGAACCTATTTCTTTGATGTGAAAGCAACAAGAGGGAATGATTACTACATTACCATTACTGAGAGCAAGAAAAGGCCTGAAGATGGAATGTATATCAAGCATAAAATCTTTTTATATAAAGAAGATTTCAATAAGTTTATGGAAGCCTTTCAGGAAACCATAAACTATGTAAAGACCGACCTAATGCCTGAATACAACTTTGATGAGTTTAGACGCGACAACGATAGTACAGCGCCCGAACTATCAGAAAACCAATAATCATCTTTTTTTTTAGTTAGTTTTGCACCCATTATTAATATTGGGTATGAATAAGGTATATGGAATTTTTGGGGCAGTTAGCGGAATAGTAACTTCTGCTTTTCTTTATTTTTATTATCAAAAAGAATTGTATACCATGCGTGAAAACAATCTTTTGTTTCGCGGTTTTTCGGTAATCATTTTGGCACTTTGTGTAATATTTGCAATCATAGCTGCCAAAAAAATCAATGGAAATACAATCAGTTTTATGCGGAGTATGTTCACAGGATTTATGGTTTCGTTGATTAATGGATTGGTTAATTTTATTTTATTCAGCCTTTTATTTGTCTCTATGCCAGCATTATTGGTAAAACCTGAACAAATAGCCAAAGAGCAATTTGTTCATAATGCCGAAATTCAAAGGGATTCCACCATAAATATTGCGAAAGCTATGGAAAGCATTCATCAGCAATTTACACCCGGAGGTTTTTTATTACCAAGTCTTTTTTCGTCAGTTATTATTGGAATTTTAGTTTCAATATTTGTGACTGCATTTGTTTATAGCCGAAGCGAAAGATAAGTATGACAGAAATTGAAAGTTCTTTAAATCAAGTAACTGCAAGTGCTGAAAAGGTTTTTACGTTTTTAAGCAATAGTAATAATCATCAAAAACTAATGCCACCACAAGTTAGCGAATGGTGGAGCAATGATGATGAAGCTAAAATGAAAGTACAAGGATTGGGAACCTTACATTTAAAAAGAGATAAAACAGTTCCAAATTCTTATATAAAAATTGTTCCTATAGGCACTACTCCAGTCGATTTATATATTGAATGGCATATTTCCATTGATGGAAATAACTGCAAAGTAAAAGTCATCATATTTGCCGACCTAAATATGTTTATGAAAATGGTGGCCACAAAACCTTTACAAGGGTTGGCTGATTATATGGCCAGCAAAGTGAATACAGCCCTATCCGAAACTTAGAAACCAAATGTTTAAATTTTTACGATTTGCTTGGGCTATTTGGTTTCTTATACTTTTTATAACGGTTTTTATAATTCTGTATATTCCCTTTAGAATTTTATTATCCCGAAAAGAATGGTTTCCAGCAGCCCATAATCTTAGAAAATTTTGGGCAGTTTGTATTTTATACCCATGTTTTATTTTTCCTTCAGTATATTTTGAAGAAAAACTTGATAAAAACAAAACTTACATTTTTTGTTCCAATCACTTTTCATATCTCGATATTATTATAACCAATTTATTGCTGCCCAATTATTTTAATTTTATGGCAAAAGATGAATTGGCAAAGATTCCTGTATTTGGCATTTTTTTCAGAACTATTGATATTTCAGTAAATCGAAAAAATAATCGTGAATCACATCATGCTTTTATTATGGCATCTGAACGATTAAAAGAAGGAACCAGTGTCCTTATTTTTCCCGAAGGGGGTATTCATAAAAATGTGCCACCCATGGCAAAATTTAAAGCAGGAGCTTTCAGATTAGCTATTGACAACCAAATTCCAATAGTACCAATAACCTTACCTGATAATTGGAAACGATTGCCGGGTGGTGGATTAGATAATGGACTTACTCCTGGCCGGATAAGAATGGTGGTTCATCGTGAGGTAAATACTGTTGGTCTAAATTTGGAACATAAGGATGAACTGAAAGAAAAAGTATTTAGTATTATTGATGCGGAGTTTAGGAAATACAATAATTTTGAAATTTAAAAATACTTATTGTATAAGAGCAAAAAAACAATTTAAAATTTTAGAATAATTTAATTTAAAATGGAGATTACTAATAAAAAAATAGAAGAACTAGCTCACTTGGCCCGATTAGAATTTAAAGATACCGAAAAGGTAAAAATTAAAGCTGACTTGGAACGAATTGTTGGTTTTTTTGATAAACTTTCGGAAGTAAATACAGATAATGTTGAGCCATTGATATACATGAGCGACCGTCATAATAATTTGCGAAGCGATATTGTAAAAGAAGAAATCACCAAACAAGAAGCTTTAAAAAATGCTCCGAGTAAAGACTCCGACTACTTTAAGGTTCCAAAGTTTATAAATAAATAAGTACTATTCATTAAATGAACCCTGTAATTCAATTACACGATATAGAAAAAACTTACGTGATGGGTAATCAAAAGGTTTATGCTTTGCAAAAATTGAATTGCGATATAAACCGAGGCGAATATGTTGCGCTTATGGGACCATCGGGTAGCGGAAAATCTACCTTAATGAATATTATTGGCTGCTTGGACTCCGCTACTTCCGGAACCTATATTCTTAACGGAACCGAAGTATTTAAAATGAATGATAATGCTTTGGCCGAAATTAGAAACAAGGAAATTGGATTTGTTTTTCAAACCTTTAATCTATTGCCAAGGATGAATGCTTTAGAAAATGTGGCTTTACCACTAATATATACCGGTATTCCTAAAAAAGAACGATTAGAACGGGCAGAAAAAGCGTTGACTTCTGTAGGCCTAAAAGACAGAATGCATCATCGCCCCAATGAACTATCGGGCGGGCAACGTCAGCGGGTCGCTATTGCCAGGGCTTTGGTAAATAATCCTTCAATCTTACTTGCTGATGAGCCAACTGGAAACCTTGATAGCAAAAGTTCAAGCGAGATATTAGACCTTTTTGATGAAATACACAAAAATGGAAACACCATTGTGATGGTAACTCACGAGGAAGATGTAGCCCGAAGAGCCAAACGAATTGTGAGAATGATTGACGGAATGATTGATTTGGAAGGAACTACTGCAAGTATCTCTTAGTTATCAAATCTTTAATGTGTTTATAATACTTACTTTTCAGAAGACTTCCTTTTTTTGAAAAATGGAATTTTAATTTTTACCGTCTTTTGATTGGCAGGCAAATTATCTCCCATTAAATATCCCCAAGGTTCTAAAAAATCAATACGATCAAAAATTACTTTTATAATTGCAAGCATTGGAATGGCCATAAACATTCCAGCTACTCCTGCAATGGCTCCTCCAATAATTATACTTATTATTGAAACAAAGGCATTAATTTTTACCTTTGAGCTTACAACCATTGGCACCAAAATATTGTTATCAAAAAACTGAACAATACCGTTTACAATTATTACTCCTAATATCAATGAAAGATCTGTAGAGCCAGTGAGTGTTGCAAAAATACTTAACACGGCTGCAATAGTAATTCCTATATATGGTATTAAATTTAATATTCCGGTAATTACTCCAAGCAACAAAGCATATTGCACCCCAACAATCATATAACCAATGCTTGTAAGTGTAGCAACTATCCACATTTCAGCGATTAAACCAATTAAAAAACTATGAATAGCTAATTTCACATTGCTCAAAATATCTTTAAGTTTGTCGTGATGCTCTTTTGAAAACAACTTGTACAGAAAGTTTACAAACAAGCTTTTATACAAAAGGAACAAAAAAGTATAAATGGGTATCAAAATTAAATTCATTAACACATCGGTAAATGAACTTATTGTAGTTCCTACATTGGCGGTTGAATTTGTTAATGATTCTTTCGTAATCTGCTTTATATATTTGTTCTGCTCGGAGTAGCTAACATGAAAACTTTGCTTTATCCAATGTTGAATATTGTGGTAGTGTATGGAAAGATTATTATTAATTTTAACCCAATCATTTGCTATATCACCTATTTGCCACGAAACAAAAAATACAATTCCTGAAATAACAACGATATTTAGAATTACAGACACGGCGACTGCTAATGCATAAGGAAATCTTAATTTTTTATTAAACCTAGCTACTAATGGGCTTAACAGAATAGAAAATAACATGGCCAATAATACTGGAAAAATAATATGCTGACCAAGATAGAGTATAACTGCAGTAAGCACTAATGCAAGCAATACAAATGTAGCCCGCATATAAAATGGATAATTTTTAATAGTACTCATATGATTTTCAAAGTTAGCTTAAGATTAATAAAACAAAGTGGTAAATTTTCAATTCATAAACTGAATTATCCCTTTAACTCCGAATAGAAATATGCTCCAAAGTATTACAGAAGTTAGCTGCATTTTAAATATTTTCTTTTTATCAGGTTCAAATAATGTTGTAATAATGCAACCAAAAGGAACACCAAGAATTAACGGCGTTAAAAAAACAAGACCAATTAAACCATATCCATTTTTTACTAAAACAACTCTTCTTAAATTTTTATAACTGACCCTAAAAAAAGAAAACCTTTCAAAAAACTTGGATATAAGTGAACCAAGAAAGGTAAATACCGCAACACCTATGCTTCCACCAACTGCCACTATTAGCAAATCATACAACCAAAACCTTGATGAATTAGCTAATAAGGCAATAATAACAACAATATATTTTACCGATGACAAAAATATCCATCCCGCTATTTCAAAAAAATCTGACATCACTAATAGGTTGCTAAATTAATACCAAACCTATAAAAACTAAAAGTTACTCATAAATAAAAAATACCTCAATTTTTGGGTGACAATCTGTCACCAATAATATTTATCTTTGCGGCCATTCGTATGGAAACCCAACTACTGGAAACAACAATAAATACAGTTACCCAAAAAATCAAAAATCTATACATTGAAAGTTATGGCTGCGCAATGAATTTTGCAGATAGCGAAGTTGTAGCTTCCATTTTATTAGAAAACGGATACAATACTACCAAAAATGAAGAAGAAGCTGATGTGATATTGATAAACACATGCAGTATTAGAGAAAATGCGGAACAACGAATCCGTCACAGACTTATTCATTTGCGAGCTAATAAAAAGCGTAACAATGAATTGGTTATTGGAATATTGGGCTGCATGGCCGAAAGGCTTAAGAAAAATCTACTGGAAGAAGAAAAACTAGTAGATATAGTTGCCGGGCCCGATTCATATCGTGATTTACCAAAACTACTTAATGAAGTGGAAGATGGCAATAAATCCATCAATGTAATTTTATCATTAGAAGAAACTTATGCTGAAATTAGTCCAACCCGACTTAATAGCAATGGAGTTACCGCTTTTGTAAGCATTATGAGAGGCTGTGATAATATGTGTAGCTTTTGTGTGGTACCTTTTACCCGTGGTCGCGAACGCAGCCGCGATTCTGAAAGTATTGTTAAAGAAGTAAAAGAATTATCAGATTTAGGGTATAAAGAAGTAACTCTTTTGGGGCAAAATGTAGACAGTTACCTTTGGTTTGGCGGTGGCCCCAAAAAAGAGTTTGTAAATTTAACAGAAGAAGAACAAACAAAGAGTGTAAATTTTGCTAAGCTATTAGAAATGGTGGCCCTAGTAGATGACTCAATGCGAATTCGTTTCAGTACCTCACACCCAAAAGATATATCCGACGAGGTAATTTATACCATTGCCAAATTTCCCAACATTTGCAAATACATTCACTTGCCGGCTCAAAGCGGTAATAGCCGAATACTTGACTTAATGAACCGCAACTATACCCGAGAATGGTACATTGGAAAGGTAAACCGCATCCGTGAAATAATTCCAAATTGTGGAATTTCATGCGATATAATTTCAGGATTTTGTACTGAAACGGAAGAAGATCATAAGGACACTTTATCATTGATTGAACTCTCAAAATTTGATTTTTCATACATGTATAATTACAGCGAACGCCCAGGAACACTAGCTGCACGAAAATTGGAAGATGATGTACCAGAAGTTGTTAAAGGCAGACGATTGCAAGAAATTATTGCAACTCAAAATGCTGTTTCTAAGCTAAAGAATAAAAACCGGGAAGGAAAAATCTTTCGAGTATTAGCCGAAGGATTTTCTAAAAAGAGTAATAATGATCTCAAAGGTAGAAATGATGAAAATATGGTGGTTATTTTTCCAAAAGAAAATTACAAACCTGGAGATTATGTAGATGTATTAATAGAGAGAAGTTCAACAACTAGCCTTATTGGAATAGTCGTTGGTAAATCAGAAAAACCATAATTATGGAACTACAATCAGTAAAACAACGATTTGCCATTACAGGAAATTCGCCACGAATAAATTATGCCTTGGAAACTGCTATGAAAGTGGCTCCAACTGATATTTCAGTATGTATACAAGGCGAAAGTGGCGTTGGAAAAGAATCTTTTTCTAAAATAATTCATCATTTAAGCAATCGCAAACATGGTCCGTTTATTTCCATAAACTGCGGCGCTATTCCTGAAGGCACTATAAATTCAGAGCTTTTTGGCCACGAAAAGGGATCATTTACAGGAGCAAATGAAGCCCGTAAAGGATATTTTGAAACGGTAAATGGCGGAACTATTTTTTTAGATGAAGTAGGTGAATTGCCTTTTGAAACTCAGGCCCGTTTACTTCGTATATTAGAAAATGGTGAATTTATTAGAGTTGGTGCATCAAAAGTGATGAAAACAGATGTGAGAGTTGTAACAGCTACAAACAAGGATTTACTGGCCTTAAGCCATAAAGGTAAATTTAGAGAAGACTTATATTACCGTCTTTCTACCTTACCTATTTATGTGCCGGCACTTCGTGAAAGGCCAACGGATATTCCAATTTTATTTAAAAAATTTGCAGTTGATTTTGCAGAAAAATACCATATACGCGATTTGGAACTTACCCCCGATGCTGAAGTTGTTTTAACCAATTATCGCTGGCCTGGTAATATTCGTCAGCTGAAAAATATTGTTGAACAAATGTCGGTATTGGAGCAAGATAGAGTAATAAACGAAACTACCTTGCTCAAATATTTACCCAAGGAAACTAGTAATACTTCATTGATGCTTGCCACTGATGGAAGGCAGGAAGGAATGAACGAACGGGAAATTTTTTATAAAGTATTGTATGATTTAAAAAAGGATATGAATGATTTAAAAGGAATCGTTTTAGGCCTATTAGAAAATCAACAATTAAGCAACCCTGAATTTGTTGAAACCAATAAAGCAGCCCTTACCCGAATTTTACCTTCATCCGACGAAAGCACACGCGGGACAAAGGACCTGATGGTAAGACCTAAACAAGCTCCATATTATGAAGATGAAGTTTTGACTCAGGATTATCAACTCGAAGCTTCCGATATGGTAAATACAGATGAAAATCTTAGTTTAAACGCCAAAGAAGAAGAAATGATAAAAAAAGCTTTGCTTAAAAATAATGGTAGAAGAAAACGCGCTGCTCATGAACTTGGTATTTCGGAACGTACTTTGTACAGAAAAATAAAGGAGTTTGACCTTGAATAATAGGAACATTTATATTGCCCTTATACTTTTTGCACTATTATTTTTAATTTCAGTGCTATTAAGCGGATGTTACAGCCTAAAAGGCAGTACAATTCCCCCTGATGTAAGTACCTATTCAGTTGGTTTTTTTGAAAATAAAGCAACTACTGTAAATCCACAACTGAGTCAAATAATTACCGAAAAACTAAAAGATAAAATGAACAATACCCGCTTGAACTTTACTAGAGAAAACGGGGATTTTAATTTTAATGGCGCCATCACAGGATATACTATTTCTCCAGTTACAGTTCAAGGCGACGCAACTGCTACTCAAAACCGACTTTCCATTGCAGTAAATGTTAAATTTGAATGCCTAAAACATCCCGAGTTAAATTTTGAACAGACCTTTAACGGATTTCAGGATTTTGATGCAACCAAAAATTTTTCAGCCCTTGAAAATAATTTAGTAGCCGACATTACAGATCAATTAATTCAGGAAATTTTTAATAAAGCAGCCGTCAACTGGTAAATATTTGAATAATCTTCAAAACTATATTGCAAACCCTCAAAATCTTGGCTCGCATGATGCTGATTCTTTAGAACTTCTTCGTAAAAAATTTCCATATTTTCAGGCTATTCATATTTTAATTGCCAAATGCCATAAGAATCAAAATGCATTTGGGTTTAATAAAAATTTAAAATTAGCCTCACTTTATGCTGGTAACAGGGAAGTGCTTTTTAAATTTATTAATTCAGAACCAGAAAAAATAGACCCAAATATAGAAGAACTTTCAATTGAGCAATCTCAACTTAAAGCACAAATAATTGAAGAACTTAATAATTCGGAAAGCAATTCTGAATTATTTATAAAAATTCCAACAGAGCATATTACTCCTGAATCTTTTGAATTAATAAATTCGTCTGAAACCAAAGATGCAGCCAACACACTAAATGAAATAATTGAAGAAAATATTTTGACAAGTGAAACTGAAGCGGAAGTATCTCAAAATTTAGTAACTGCTAATGAGACTGAAGAAATTGTTGAGGAAACTACTTTGATTATTACAGAAGAAATAGTTGAGGAAAAGCAAGAACAAGCCCCCGAATTAATTATAATTGACGAAATTGGAGAAGCGGAAGAACAAATAACAATCTCTGATACAGAAGATACGGATGACGAAGAACTTGATTTTTATAGCTGGCTTGACAACTTTAATAATAAGGACCATAACGAAATTAAATATAAAGAATCTTTAGAGCCAATTAGCGAAAATCTGCAGTATAATAAACCGAATGAGATAGAAGAAAATCTACATATAAAACTTCCTGGAAATTTTGAAGAAGAAAATGAAGACGTTGAAATAATTTATAACCCTGCGGCTTGGGCGGAAATTGCTTATGATATTCAAGCCTTTGTAAAAAATTCTGATAGTGATGAAGAAAAAGAAACTACAACTAAAAGTAACTCAAAAGTTGAAATAGATAATTTATTGGATAGATTTATTAAAGAAAATCCAAGTATATCGCGACCTAAAGCTGAATTTTATAAACCCGAAAATATGGCCCGCAAGAGCGAGGAATTTCATGGAGAAGTAGTAAGTGAAACTTTAGCCCAACTTTTTTATAAGCAAGGGCACCTTCATACCTCGCTCGAAATGTATGAAAAATTAATGTTGCAAAATCCGGATAAAAAGGACATTTTTGCAGCCCGAATAAAATCATTAAAAGAAGAACTAATAAATAAATTATAAAAGATGTTTACATTAATAACCTGGCTTACAATTATCGCATGTGTATTTCTAATAATTATCGTGCTTATTCAAAACCCTAAAGGTGGTGGATTAGCTGCTAATTTTTCAGCAGCCAACCAAATTTTAGGAGTTAATAAAACTACCGAAGGGGTTGAAAAAATTACTTGGATTTTGGCTTTATCACTTTTAGTACTTTCACTTGCCGGTCCATTTTTCATCACCAGAAGCGGTGGTTCAGGAAAAGATTCTTTAATGAAAGATAAAATCGAAAATGCAACTCCGGGTTCTGTAGCTCCTAATCCTCCGGCTGGAACTGCCACTCCTCCTCCTGCTCAATAATTTAAAATAAAAAAATATTTTCTGAGCCTCGCTTCGGCGGGGCTTTTTTGTTTTACAAAATTTTATCTTTGCAACCCAAATGGACAACCAACCACTAATACTCATAACTAATGACGATGGAGTAACAGCACCTGGCATTGCCGCTTTGGTTCAAAGCATGAAATCATTGGGGCATGTGGTAGTGGTAGCTCCCGATAGCCCGCAAAGTGGAATGGGACATGCCATAACCATGAACCACCCGTTGCGAATGGAGCGGGTTCATGTTTTTGATAAAGTGGAAGCCTACCAATGCAGCGGAACTCCGGCCGATTGCGTAAAATTAGCGGTTGACAAAGTAATGCACCGCCGGCCTGATTTATTGGTTTCAGGCATTAATCACGGCTCCAATTCTTCCATTAATGTAATCTATAGTGGAACCATGAGTGCTGCGGTAGAAGGAGCTATTGAAGGAATTAGTGCCATCGGTTTTTCGTTAAATGATTATAAGTTTGATGCAGATTTTGAAGCTTCGTCATATTATGCTCGATTAATTGCCTCAAGGGTTCTTGAAAAAGGATTACCAACCGGAACTCTGCTCAATGTAAATATTCCAGCCCTTGGTTTGCCCGATATTAAAGGCTTGAAAATTTGCCGACAGGCCAAAGCCAAATGGATAGAAGAATTTGATGAACGAACTGACCCGCATAATAGAAAATACTATTGGCTTACAGGCAAATTTGTAAATAATGATCATGGTGAAGATACTGATGAATGGGCACTTGCCAATGGATTTGTGTCCGTGGTTCCCACCCAGTTTGACCTTACTGCCCATCATGCTATTGCCACACTTAATACTTGGGAATTTTGATACAAAAATTTGATAAAATGTGGATTGGGGCTATTATTGGTGCAAGCATTCCTCTCATAGTTTTAATCGTTATTTATGTTCAAGAACATATTGCCGGTTCATTTTTTAGTTTTTTGGGGGATATGTTTTCTTTACGATTACTATCGGCTTTTTTACGAATTGGATTGATAGGAAACCTTGCAATTTTTTTATTAACATTTAATACAGGATTTACCAATTTGCCCAGAGGAATTTTGCTTTCCACTATTATTTATGGCTTGTGTATCGTGTATATGTATATTTGGTAATTATTAAATCTTTCATTTTGAATCTTTAAATCCAGATAAACACTTTGAAATACTACATAATTTGCGGTGAAGCCTCCGGTGATTTGCATGGAGCCAATTTAATAAAAGCCATCAAGCAATTGGATAATTCTACTGAGTTTAGAGTATGGGGTGGTGATTTAATGGAAGCCGAAGGAGTGGTAAACGTTAATCATATCAAGGAACGAGCGTTTATGGGTTTTGTGGAAGTGATTAAAAACCTTTTTAAAATACGTAAGCTTATGGCTATGGCCAAAACGGATATTTTAGATTACCAACCCGACCGTTTAATTTTTATTGATTATCCGGGTTTCAATCTTCGAATAGCAGAGTGGGCCAAGGAGCAAGGTTTTAAAACGCATTATTATATTTCGCCTAAAGTATGGGCTTGGAATACCAAGCGGGCTTTAAAAATCAAACGGATTATTGACCACCTCTATGTTATTTTTCCCTTCGAGGTAGATTTTTATAAGCAATTTAATTACAAGGTTCATTATGTTGGAAATCCTTTGGTAGATGCTATTGAAGCATTTATTCCAGATTTGAATTTTAGCACAAAAAATAATTTGGGCAATAAACCAATCCTTGTCTTATTGCCAGGCAGCCGCAAGCAAGAAATTAACTCCATACTTCCTTTAATGCTTGACAGTATTGAATCCTACAAGGATAATTTTACCATTGCTTTGGCAGTGGCACCTAACTTTGACTTATCATATTTTAACACGTTTAAAAATATTAAGGAAGTAAAATTTATTATTGGCGACACCTACAATCTTTTAACGGTTAGCCAAGCAGCCTTGGTAACTTCGGGCACAGCTACTCTTGAAACCGCTTTATTAAATGTTCCTCAAGTGGTATGTTATAAGACAAGTCGTATAAATGCCGCTATAGCCAAACAGGTTATAAAAGTGAAATTCATTTCTTTGGTCAATTTAATTATGGGTAAAGAAATAATTAAAGAACTTCTTCAAAATGACCTAACCACTGAAAAAATCAAAACAGAATTGGATAAAATTAAAAATGAACCCGGACGGTCTGAAGTTTTAAAAAATTATAAATCATTAAAATCAATTGTTGGCGGCTCGGGTGCTTCCATGCGAGTGGCACAGTTGGTTGTGAATGCTGCGGAATAATCTATTTCTCTATCCGTTGGCTAAAGCCAACAGCAATGGATTGAGACAATTAATTTCAAATAATCATCACCCCTTGATTGCCGGTAAATGGCACGGCTACAAAAAACTCTTTTGAAATACTGCCCGGCACAAATTCATACTTGCGTTCGTGTATTTTTTTATCAATATAATAACTTAGCCAAAAACGATTGCTGAGATGAAATATTTCTTCCATAATAATTTCGAAGGATATGGCACATCGTGGTTTTACGGATTCGATATAATGTCGAAACGTACCCGTTTGTATAGACTGATTATCATCATTAACCCCAAAACCACTGGAGTTAATAATTACGTTTTCTAGCCTGTGGTCGCTTAAATTTATAAGATAAACTTTCCAATCGTTTTCAGCCTCCGATTCCTTTACCACAGCTATTCCTATATCCTTTACTTCTTCAAGTTTTATGTCTTTTAGCATTGTTGCAAAGTTATAGAAATTTGAAAATGGAAAATGGAAATTTGGTAATTGAATCCATTTTATTGTAGGGGTTCAAAATTTCGAACCCCTACAATTTCAAATTTCCATTTTCAAATTTCCCTTGTGGCTTACTATTTGTCCGTCTCTAATTTCATGTATTCAATATTTTTATTACTTTCGGAAAATGATTAGGTTACTTTGGTCAGCAATAGATAGCATTATTTACCCGCTAATACTGGCAATGACGCTATGGGTAACCTATTTTTTTAATATAAATTACCACTGGCATTTAGAAGAGTTTGGGTTACAACCTCACTCTGTACAGGGATTGCGAGGAATTATCTTAATGCCATTTTTACATGAAAATTTCGAACATTTATTCAGCAATACCATTCCATTATTAGTAGCCGGAAGTTTCCTTTTTTATTACTTTAAAAACTGGACTTGGCTAATTGGTGGTGTCGTTTGGCTGATGGGTGGCACTATTCTATGGTTTATTGGCGAACTCGGAACCGTCCATATTGGAGCCAGTGGTTTGGTATATGGATTGGTATTTTTTCTGCTTGTATCAGGTATAATAAGAGGTCATAGAAATTTGGCAGCAGTAGCATTACTAATGGTATTTTTATATGGCAGTTTGGTTTGGGGCTTGTTTCCAGATTATGTAAAACTGATAAAAGAAAATATTTCGTGGGAAGGCCACTTGGGCGGTGCAATATCCGGAACCTTAATGGCGTTTTTATTAATTAATAAAGGACCCCAAAAACCGGTGGAAGAAATATCGGAGGATGTGGATGATGATAATTGGGATGAGCCTCCATATTGGCTTGCAGATGAAAAGGATAATGAAAATGTGGAAGAAGAAAAGGATGAACATGAACCCAACCAAGAACCTGCCATTCGGTATAAATATGTTCCAAAAAATGCTAACCCATGGGAAAAAGATGATTAAATCAGGGATTCGATTATTGATTATAAGTTATATATTATTTCTACCTAATCATTTGGCAGCATGGGGTTTTACAGCTCATAAACAAATAAATAATGCCGCAGTATTTACCCTACCTCCCGAACTTTTTAAATTTTATAAAGCCCACATTACCGAAATAACCGATAAAGCTGTGAATGCTGATATGCGGCGTTATTCATTAGCTGATGAAGCTTGCAAGCATTATTTGGATGCCGACCATTATGAAAAAATAATTCCAATTGATACAATACCTCATGGCTGGAAAGAGGCCCTTGCCAAATACAGTAAGGATACATTGAATGCCTACGGAACTGTACCATGGAATTTAGAATTGATAAAATATCAACTCACCAAAGCCTTTGAATCTAAAAATCTTTATTTGATTATTAAACTGAGTGCTGACTTGGGACATTATGCTGCCGACTTGCATGTGCCGCTGCATAGTACACAAAATTATAACGGCCAACTAACAAGTCAGGAAGGAATTCACAGTCTATGGGAATCTCGGCTTTATGAATTATTTTATAAAGATTATGACTTTGCAGTAGGCCGAGCTTCGTATATCCAAAATACTAATGAAACCATTTGGACAAGATTTTCACAAAGTTTTACGGCTTTGGACAGTGTGCTTTTGTTTGAAAAACTTGCTACAGAAAAGTATCCAGATAAATATGTTTTGCAAGCAAAAGGCCGAAATACTTCAAAAATCTATAACGAAACTTTTTGCAGCTATTATAATCAGCTATTGAACGGAATGATAGAGCGAAGAGCCCGAGCATCTATTGAGCTTGTGGGTTCACTTTGGTATACCTGCTGGTTAGATGCAGGGCAGCCTGACTTAGGTAATATTAAATATGAACCTAAAAAAGAAGAGGATGAAAAGGAGAAGAATTTTTTTCAAACCCTGATTGAAAAAAGTAAAATGATAGGAAGACGGGATGAATAAAAAAATGATAAACTTTGAATATTGAATAGTTTAAAAAATCAAGTTCAATAGTTCTTCATTCACAGTTCCACATTTATTACTTAGGTTTGCAAACACAATAGCAATTGTATGATTAAGGAGTTTAAAAAAGCCATTTCCAACCCGAATAATTATCAGGCCATAACTAAGAAACTTTGGAGATATTTCTTTTTTGGGCTTTTGGGTGTCATTGCCTTTTTATTAATGGTAAAGGTGGGATTGTTTGGCAAAATGCCGGATATTGATGAACTTGAAAATCCTAAAACCAGTTTGGCATCAGAAGTTTACAGTGCCGATAAGGTATTAATGGGTAAATATTATTATGAAAACCGCGCTAATTGCGAATTTAAAGAGTTGCCAAAAAACCTGGTTAATGCATTGGTAGCCACCGAAGATATTCGTTTTTACAAACATTCAGGTATTGATATAAAAGCCTTAACCCGTGCCTTTGTTTTTTTGGGTAAAGATGGTGGCGCAAGTACAATTACTCAGCAGTTAGCCAAAAACTTATTTCATAGCCGCAGCACATTTTTACCAGCCCGTATGTTGCAAAAATTAAAGGAAATGATAATTGCTGTGGAACTGGAAAAACGCTACACAAAAGACGAAATAGTTATGTTGTATTTTAATACCGTTCCGTTTGGAGGCAATTCATTTGGTATAAAATCAGCTTCTAAAACTTTTTTTAGTAAAGAACCAAAACAACTAGCTGTTGAAGAATCAGCCATGCTTGTTGGGATGCTAAAAGGAAGTACATTATACAATCCTGTTCGCAATCCTGAACGAGCCACCAAACGCCGAAACGTGGTATTGACCCAAATGCATAAATATGAATATTTGACAGATGGTGAATTTGATAGAGCAAAATCAAAACCCTTGACTCTTAAAATTTCAGTACAAAACCAAAATGAAGGAATAGCACCCTATTTTAGAGATTATGTAAAAGAATATTTATCAGAATGGTGCAAATCGCGCAACTTAAATATCTACCGCGATGGTTTAAAAATTTATACTACTATTGATAGCAAAATGCAACGGTATGCCGAAAAAGCGGTTGAAAAACAGATGCAATCTTTACAAAATGAGTTTTTTGCTGAATGGAAAGGTCAAAACCCTTGGAGACAGGAAAAAGAAAGCTGGAAAGAAGACCCAGATTATCTATGGAAAAACCTTAAGAAAACCAGCAAATACGACTATTTAGAAGATAAATTTGGCAAAGGCTCCGACTCCATTATGTTTTATCTCCGCAAAAAAGAACCAATGACAATATTTACTTGGCGTGGTGATAGAGATACCATGCTCAGTACAGTAGATTCTTTAAAATATTATAAATCCTTGCTTCATACTGGCTTTATGAGCATGGATCCGCACAGTGGAGAAATTAAAGCTTGGGTGGGAGGCAATAACTTTAAAAATTTCCAATACGACCATGTTAATCCTCATTCAAACAGACAGGTTGGTTCTACTTTTAAACCGTTTGTGTATGCCTTAGCTATTGATAATGATCTTTCACCATGTTATGTTGCACCGACAGGTCCGGTAACCTTCAAAATGCCGGAAGGAGGAAATTGGACACCTAAAAATTCAATGAAAATTAAGTCATCGCACGTTACTCTTTATCAAGGATTAAAATTATCTATAAATACAGTAACAGCCCATTTAATGCAAAAATTGGGTGTCAATTCACCGTACTCCGTGAGAAAATTAGTTGGAAAAATGGGTATTGATTCAACTAAAATACGCCCATACCCTTCTATTTGTTTGGGTTCCATGGATTTATCGGTTTTTGAAATGGTAGGTGCATATTCCACGTTTGCAAACGCTGGCGAATTTGTTGAACCTATTTTCATAACTCGAATTGAAGACAAATATGGTAACGTTTTGGAAGAATTTACACCAAAACGGACCGAAGCCATGCGCAAACAAACAGCCTATGCGCTTTGCAAAATGATGGAACTTACTACGCAATCTGGAGGAACAGCATCGCGAATGAGAACCACTTATGGAATTCCTTACGATATACCAATTGCGGGAAAAACAGGAACAACTCAAAACAACTCAGATGGTTGGTTTATTGGGGTAACTCCAGATTTAGTTAGTGGTGCTTGGGTGGGATGTGAAGATCGACAAGTACATTTTCGCAGCACAGCTTTAGGGCAAGGTGGCCACATGGCTATGCCAATATTTGCTTATTACATGAAAGAAATTTACAACGACCGTTCCATTGTTATTACCAAAAATGACTTTAAAAAGCCTGATATTGAAATGACAATAGAACTGGATTGTGAAAACTACAAAGGCGACTATAATGATGCTCCTGCCGATGAAGAACCTGACCCCATTGAAGGGGTGGACTTTTAGGAATGGATTGTTGTTATCTAATTTTATTAACTGTTAATTTTAATCTTTTAACTTCTTAATTATCAAACCAAAAATTTCTACGATTCAATTTCAAATCTTGAAGAGTAGATGATTTAACACGGATGGTAAAATCAAAACTACGACGGAAACCTGTTGGAATCCAGCCAAAACTAAACTGCCAACAATGAAGGTCGCGAAACAAATCGATTTTTGTAATAGCTAATTCTTTCGTTTTAAAATCATACCCTGAACCAATTGCTACTTTCCAATTATCACTCAGATTAAAATCACCATTAAAAGTAACGCTTTGAGTTATTTGATTGGCTTTGTTAGGAACAGGCTTGCTGTAATAAAAATTATAGTTTAAAGCCAAATTCCATGGGATATTAAAATCTATAAAAAACTGCGGGTAGTTATTTATCATGGCCAATTCCTGCTGATTAGCCGTGGCTGAAGATTTTGGTTTTCTTGCCTGCGGATTAAGATTTGTCCCCATGCTTAATCCAAAATTAGTAAGTCTACCAAGGCTTTTTCCATCCATTATAATCAATTCATCCACCCTCCTATTTGTATATTTATAAGGATCAACAGCCCAGTTATAATTAATCCCAACCTTGCCTTTGAATAGTGATGAACGCCCGTTAAAATTAAGATTAGTCCATTTAAAACTATCTGCTAAAAAATTGTGGTTAGCCGAAACATTTAACATCTCAATCAATTTTACCTTTTTAGTAACCATGCCTGTATCGGTGTGTTTTCGAGTCTTTAGTTCAATATTATTATTTATATTAAATCCTATGGATGCATTTTTACCTCCGGAGGGATATCCCATTCCTGTAGTACTGTATCTGGAATAATTTTGAATATTTCCAGCGGGATCCGTTTGCACTTTTCTAAAACCATTTTTTTGAGTTTCCATATCCG
The DNA here is from genome assembly GCA_945907065.1 of Chitinophaga pinensis. Classification (GTDB taxonomy): domain Bacteria; phylum Bacteroidota; class Bacteroidia; order NS11-12g; family UBA9320; genus JABWCE01. The sequence continues at coordinate 183,307 of CAMDSC010000001.1, read as the reverse complement.
GCCGAAAACCAAAATTAAGACTTGGGGTTAAAACATGACGGATAGCTTGCAGTCTTCCTTTTTTAAATTGTGCCATACCATAAATTATAGTATTTATTGATATTCCACCCTGAATAGATGAAGCACGATCAAAACCAAGAGTTTGCTTGTTAAGCAAAGTATCATTTAGTGAATCCCATGTTTTTTCAATAGATTTTAAATACCAATATTCAGTATATGAAATATTTGGATTCATTTGAAAATATTTAAACAATTTAATAGAAGCAGTCAAAGGAATAGAGTGAATCATTCCATTTTGAAGGCTATCAAAAATATTAATTTTTTCAGGATTTTTTTCTAAACCTAAAGCGGGACCAAGGTTTTTTTGTTTCATAAATACACTATTTTTTATATCTCCATTGTATGACAAACCGATGCTCTTTATGGCTTTATTTCGTGTATTCAAATTTTGAAAAGGAGTAATTCGCGGCACATTTATATTTAGTTCAGGAAAGGAAAGATTTACTTCTTGCTTATTTAAGTTTTGGGTAATACGACTAGTCGTACTAAGATTTAGGTTATTATTAAAAAAAGAAGTTCGGTAGTTTATCGAAGACTGAACGGTAGACTGAATAATACTTTGCTGCTGCGTTGAATTATTTTTACCATAATTTGGCGATTGATAATTTACATTGGCATTAAATGACTGGCCCGGTCTGGCTTTTGGATCAAGAGCAAAATTCCAATTTATTTTATAATCTTTTAATACAGTAATTCCGGCTTCTTTCTCACCAAACTTATTTTTATTATAGTCTATACCAATATTACCCCTAAAGTGGTATCGCTTGGCATAATTAGAATTAACATGCACACCATAACTACCTCTAAAGAAATAATCACCTGTAACGGATAAATCAAAATATTTATTTACTGGAATGTAATAGCCTAAGTTTCTTAAAAAAAAACCCCGAACCTGATCTTCGCCATAGGTTGGAAATATTATTCCTTTAGCCTGACCTTTTTGCAATGGAAAAAAGCCAAAAGGAATAATTAAGGGAGTATTTACTTCGGCAATTACCAAATTGGCAGGGCCTGTAACCACTTGTTTATTAGGAATTATTTTAAACTTTTTGGCTAAAATATAAAAATGTGGATGAGTGGAATCATTGCACGTGGTATATCGGGCATTTTTAATATAGGTTTGATTTTGTGGATCTTTATAGGTTTTTTCACCAAATACATATCCTTCGCCTTGAACGGTTCTGGCATTATAAACAAGTGCCTTTTTAGTATCAAAGTTGTATTTCATACTGTCACTTGTAAACTGATCTTTGGTATCAGAAAAGTGCGGTCTGTGAACTCTATTTCCGCTTGAATCAGGATAGGCACGGGCAAAAATATCTTTGGTATTAAAATCAACCATGATAAACCCTGCATCTAAATTTATCTCCTCATAATGAACTTCAGCGTTACCATATAAATAGACTTTTTTTCCAGGCAAGTCGAAAATCATTGAATCATCGGCACTGCATTCTACCGGAGTTTCAATGCCCGATTTTGCTTTAAAATTTAATGTATCCGTTTTAATTGAATCCGTTTGTGCTTTAACACTGAACTGCACAAAAACCAATACAATTAACCATAAAACATGGAAAAAAGATGTACCAAATAATTTTTTATGAGGGGTTTTCGTTATAATATTGTATGTATTATTAAGCACTGATAAACAGCCACCAAAATTACAATAAGAAACGGGAGGTTTAAAATTAGTTATTGACCAAATGAAAGTAATAAAACTCAGAGATTGGAATGATGAACAGAATAAAGCTAAGAAGCGCTTTGTGTCTGGCAATTTTATTTCTACCAGAGTATGGATTATTTCTTTTGTGCTTCTGGTTGTTTTTAGCATTCAGGCTGTTTTTAACAAAAATCATGCCTCTGCCACTTCAGGTTCTGATAATTTAGAATTAAATGGGTTTCAGGCCGGCGATAAAAGAATTAAAACTATAATAATAGATGCTGGCCATGGAGGAAAAGACCCCGGTTGTGTAGTGCATGGAAACGTTTTTGAAAAAGATATTTCATTGGATATTGCTCTCAAATTGGGAAAACTGATTGAAGATAGTGTTAAAGGTGTAAAAGTAATTTATACCCGAAAAACTGATAAATTTATAGAACTTTTTCAAAGAGCCTCCATTGCAAATACCAACAATGCTGATATTTTCATCTCCATTCATTGCAATTATAACCCTGTAAATACCTTCAATGGTTTTGAATCCTACATTATGGGGACTCATAAAACAGCAGCTAATTTGCAAGTATCCAAACGTGAGAATGAGTCAGTTTTATTAGAAAAAGATTACAACACCAATACTGAATACGAAGGTTTTGATCCAAGTTCACCGGAATCTGATATTATTTTCTCATTATACCAAAATGCCTTTATGGATCAAAGTGCCCGACTTGCCAGTAAAGTGCACGAAGCCGTTAGAAAAAACAATGTTTTGCACACTAAAGAAGTAAAGCAAGCTGGATTTTTGGTACTTTGGAAAACTGCAATGCCAAGCATTTTGATTGAAACCGGTTTTTTAAGCAATGCAAGCGACTTAAAACTGCTAAATTCTGATGAAGGCAGAAAAAATTTATCATATAGTTTAATGGTTGGATTTAGAAATTACTGTAATTGGTATTCAAATCAGTAAATTCGCGGTTCAGTTTTTATAAACTAATAAAACTTTATCAATTCCATGAAAATAAGTAACGAAACCAAAGTAGGAACAATAGCAACCATATCCATTACCATCCTTATTTTGGGTTATAATTTTATGAAAGGGGAGAACCTTTTTACTTCCTATAACAGATATTATGCAGCTTATGAGGATGTAGACGGTTTGTTCAAATCCAATCCGGTTCTGATTAACGGTTACAAAATTGGTCAGGTAAGTGATGTAGTTATGGACCCGAAAACTTTAAAGCTATTAGTAGAAGTTAAGGTTCCCAATAATATTAAGGTATCAAAAGATGCTGTGATAAAAATTGTAAATACAGATTTGATTGGTTCCAAAGGAATACAAATTTTAATGGGAAAATCGCATGAATTTGCCAAAACAGGCGATACCCTTAATTCGGATAAAGACCAAGGAATGGCCAAAACAGTAAGCAAACTCATAGCTCCTTTATCAGAAAAAATAAACACCTTACTTAGTGAAATAAACAGCCAGATTGGTGGTGATCAGATAAAAATCACGCTTCAAAGTTTGAACAAAACTTTAAGCACGGCTGATGTGGCCATTAAAGAACTGGAAACCATGATAACTAGTAAAAATGGACAGATTGATGGGATATTGGGCAATATTAATTCGGTAACTGGTGATTTAAAAACCTCTACTCCAAAAATAAACAGCATACTTGCCAATATTGAGGAAACCTCCGCCGAACTAAAAAAACTGGAACTGGAAGCTACCATCAAACAATTAAAAACTGTTTTGGCAGATTTATCTGCAACCATTGGTAATATTAATAAAGGCCAAGGCTCCTTAGGTAAAATTGCCACCGATGATGAACTTTATAAAAAGCTAAACGCCACTCTTGAAACTTTTAACAAACTAGCGGCAGACATCGAAAAATACCCAAGTCGTTATACAGGAATTACTAAGTCTCAGCGTAAACAAGCGGATAAGGACAAGAATAAAGCCGGAGGGAAGTAATTAGGAATTTCCTAATTTCACTCCACCCAACTCTTCCAATATCCTTTATCCTCCATATCCAAAGCTGCTTGTGTAAGTTGCAACGGATAAAACGGATCAATCATTACCGCTAATTCTTTCGTTTCTTTTGCCCCTAAACTTTTTTCTACCGTTCCGGGATGTGGGCCATGCGGAATGCCTTTGGGATGCAATGAAATCATTCCCCGTTCCACATGTTTGCGGCTCATAAAATCACCGTCCACATAATATAAAACTTCATCGCTGTCCACATTGCTATGGTTATAAGGAGCAGGAACCGACAATGGATGATAATCATAAAGTCGTGGCACGAAGGAACAGATTACAAAATTATGGCCTTCAAAGGTTTGGTGAATGGGCGGTGGCATGTGCAATCTGCCGGTTATTGGTTCATAATTATGAATAGAAAAACCATAAGGATATACAAACCCATCCCAACCAATAGCATCAAACGGATGGGTGGCATAGGTGTAAGGATAAATCATGTTTTGTTTTTTTATCATTACTTTAAAATCCCCTTGCTCATCATGGGTTTGCAAATTTTGAGGCAATTTTATATCCCGTTCACAAAACGGTGAATGTTCCAGTAATTGTCCAAATTCATTACGGTAACGCTTTGGAGTAACGATGGGCGAAAACGACTCGGTTATAAATAATCGGTTGGTTGGCGTATCAAAATGGATCTTGTAAATTGTTCCGCGGGGAATAACCAGATAATCGCCGTATTCAAAGGCTATTTCACCATATACCGTTAGCAATTTCCCATTGCCTTCGTGTATAAAAATAACTTCATCCGCATCGGCATTTTTTACAAAATAATCGGTAGTACCTTTGGTTGGGGCTGCTGATGACACTGTTAAATCCTGGTTTCCCATCAACACAACACGGCTTTTTAAGTAATCTTCTTCAGGCTTAGTTTTAAAAGTAATGAAACTGCGGTTTTGCATGTTTTTTTTAAGAACATACTCCGGTTCTACACTCCAATCCTCGCCAATATCTTTGACCAATGTGGGTGGGTGGCAATGATAAACTAACGAATAAACACTTGAAAAACCGAGGGTACTTACAAGCTCTTCGGCATATAGGTTTCCGTCAGCTTTGCGAAACTGCGTGTGGCGTTTTGGTGGAATATTTCCAAGTCGGTGGTAAAAAGGCATGGTTTAAAGTTTGGTGGTTTGAAAAAGTGTATCTAATTTGCTTTCAAATTTAAAAAAAAAAATGATTGGGCGTTTACTTAAAAGCTTAATAATATTGGCGCTGATAATTAGTGTATTACCTTCCTGCAATAAGAATAATGCAAATTATAAAATGGCTCATGACAAAACATTGAGCGCAGAAGTTAGAGCTTGGTCGCAAAAAATAGTGGATGACCCCGAACAAGATGACTATTATGCCGAACGAGCGATAGTTTTAATAAGTAATGATAAAAATTATAAATTGGCTATTGCTGACTTGGAGAAAGCTATAAAAATGAATCCTAAAAAATCAATTTATCAAACCAAATTAGCCGATGCCTATTTTGGAGATAATCAAACTTATAAAGCCAAAGAAACCTACCTAAAAGCAGTAGAAGCTAACCCTAACGATGCAGAAGTATTATTTAAAGCTGGCCAATTTTTTCTATTTGTAAAAAAATATGATGAAGCAAAGCGATATATGAATGAAGCTTTAAAAATTGACGAAAGTTATCCAAAGGTTTATTTTTTTATAGCTCAATCGTTTAAGGAAACCCAGGACACAGTTAGAGCCATCGAATTTTATAAAAAAGCCATTCAAATTGATGCTGGCGATTATGATTCTTATTTACAATTGGGTCAAATTTTAACCCAGCAAAAAAACAGCGATGCTATAAAATATTTGGATGCCGCCATTAATACCAACGAGGGAATTGAGGAAGCTTGGTATGCCCGTGGCTATTATTATCAATTGGCCGGTAATTATGAAAAAGCAATGGCCGATTATCAAAAAACAATTACCATCAATCCTTATCATACCTTAGCTTATTACAATGCAGGGTATATATATTTCTCACAAAAAAACTGGCCTTTAGCCATTAAACATTTTGAACTTTCGATGAAAGTGAACGATGAATTTGAAAAAACTGTTTATATGGTTGGCTTGACCAAAGAAGCCGAAGGGAAAAATGAAGAAGCCATAATTTTTTATAAGCGTTGCCTTCAATTAAACCCTAATTTTGAACTGGCCAAAGAAGGCTTGAAAAGGTTAGAAAAATAATAAATCATGCAAAACGAACCCATACTTTTTAAATCTTTAAAATTAGAACTTGAACCTGGAATTTATTATTGGTGCAGTTGCCCTGATAATTTTGAACTGGTACTTTGTGAAAGCACCCATATTGATTGTGAACCTTTAAAATTTGAGATAACCGAAAAAAAGCTTCGCTCCTATTGCACCTGCAAGCAAACCAAAACACCACCATTTTGCGACAGCTCGCATAAAGAATTAAATGCTCTAAATTTTCCTGAACAAGGTTAGTTTTTTAAAGCTTTTACTCCAGGTTAATTGGAACTTCCATAAGCAAAACCTCTGTATCCGGGCTTTCGGCTTTAATATTTAAAATATCGGTATCCAAAATTCCTAAGCCGTCGCGGGTATTCAGCAATTGTCCATTTATAGTTATATCGCCGCTAATTAAAAATGCATAAATACCATTTCCTTTTTGTTTCAGTGCATAGGAGGTTTCAAAGTCCTTGTCAAATTTCCCTAAATGAAACCAGGCATTTTGATAAATCCAAACCCCTTCATCATCCGAATTAGGTGATAATATTTGTTGAAGTTTATTGTGTCGGTCAGCCACATTAAGTATTTGTTGATCATACCTTGGTATTACATTTCTTTTATTGGGGAAAATCCAAATCTGCAGAAGATTTAAAGTAGTATCTGAACTGCTGTTAAATTCGCTGTGTTGAATTCCTGTTCCGGCACTCATTACTTGTATTTCACCGGCATGAATTACGGCTGTATTGCCCATACTGTCGCGGTGCCTTAGTTCTCCTGCCAATGGAATGGTAATAATCTCCATGTTATCGTGAGGATGGGTTCCAAAACCCATTCCGGCATCTATTCTATCATCGTTTAATACCCGTAAAACACCAAAATTATGGCGTTCGGGATTGTAATAACTTGCAAAACTAAACGTATGATGGGCATCTAACCAACCATGATTGGCGTGGCCGCGGGTATTGGCTTTGTGAAGGATGGATTGGGGCATGACAAATTATTTATTGTAATAAATTTAAATAAATTTTGAATAACTTAATTTTATAAATCTTAATTTCATATTCCTCATTCCAACCCCATCAATTCCTCGAAAGCTGTTTCATATTCCTGTTCTTTCTCTACCAGTTCATGTTTAAGTTTGCCAAGGGTTTGTGAAATGGTTTTAAGTTCCATGGCATTGGTATACACCGATTCTTTGGTCATTTCCGCTTCGTTGTTGTCAATCTGCTTTTTAATGGCTGCAATTTCTATATCCAAACCATCAATTTGCTTTTTTAAAACTTTTATTAGAGTATCTCTGTGAGGTAAATTTTCGGCTTTGGGTTTTACATGCACTGTTGGTGATTCTTTAACCACAGTTTTTGTAGCAGCTTTGGTTTTTAACCTTTGTAAGTTCCATGGCTCAAATTCGGCATACGTTCCAGGATATTCTTTAATTTGATTATCTTCAATCCACCAAATTTTATTAGCTATCTGGCTCACAAAATGTCGGTCATGGCTTACCACGATAAAACTTCCGGCATAGTCATTAAATACATCAATTAAAATATCGATACTCTGCATGTCTAAGTGATTGGTAGGCTCATCCAGCACCAAAAAATTAGCACCAGTTGTTACCATTTTAGCTAAGGAAACTCGGGCTTTTTCGCCACCGCTTAGTACTTTAATTTTTTTAAAAACATCATCGCCTTGAAACAAAAACCCACCTAATAATCCTCGTAAATCTCCTTCAGTTTTATTGGTAGCAAAACTTGCCAATTCTTGTATAATATCGTTATCCAAATTTAAACTTTCCAACTGATGCTGGGCATAAAATGATTGGACAAGATTATAACCCATTACACGTTCACCAGAATGAGTTTCAGCTCCAGCAATCATGCGTAAAACTGTACTTTTACCCTTACCATTGGCTCCAATTAGCGCTATTCTATCCCCTCTATCCAACAATATATTAGCATTTTTTAATATCTCTATTGGTCCATATGCTTTACTTACATTTTTCAGTTCACAAATTACTTTTCCGGGTTCTTTTAAAATATTGAACCGGATATTTATTTTAGAATTATCCTGAACTACAGCTTCAACCAAATCCAATTTGTCTAACATTTTTACTCGACTTTGCACCAAAGTAGATTTACTAGCTTTAGCTTTAAATCGGTTTATAAACCTTTCTTGCTGACGAATGTAATCTTGTTGATTTTCGTATTGGCGAGTTTGTAAATCATCACGTTCTTCTTTTTGCAATAAATATTCTTCAAAATTTCCGGTGTATTGGTAAACCTTTTGGTTGGCTATTTCTACAATTTTAGTAACCATTCGATTTAGAAAATACCTATCGTGAGAAACAATAATTACCGTTCCTTCGTAACTTGTAAGATAGGTTTCTAACCACTCTATACTGGGTAAATCCAAGTGATTTGTAGGCTCATCTAATAACAAAAGTTGGGGTTTCATTAAAAGCATTTTGGCCAGCATCACCCTCATTCTCCATCCTCCCGAAAACTCGGATAAAGGGCGGCTTAAATCGACAGTGCTAAAGCCAAGTCCTTCTAATATTTCTTCGGTTTTGTAACGAATATCGTAACCATCACTGTGAAGAAATTCTTCTTGCATTTCACCCAATTTATGAAGGTTATCTTCCGAATAATCTGTTTCTACTATTTTTAGTAGCTTTTCAATTTCAGCTTCCAGAAACAATTGCCTTTCAAAAGCCTGCATTGCTACATTTACTATGGGTTCATCGCTTGAAAAAGACAATAAATCTTGATTTAAAAAACCAATTGTAAGGCTTTTCAATTTACTAATATCTCCTTCTCGCAATGGATACTCACCCGTAATTACGCGCAAAAGCGTACTCTTTCCCGTTCCGTTTTTGCCTACAAGGCCAATTCTTTCTTTTGGTTTAATGTGCCAATCGGCATCTTTGTAAAGGTATCTCCCTCCAAATTCGAAGGAGAAATTACTTAATGATATCATTTTTGGTTATTGTGTTATTTATTATTGAGTTATTTTAAATTCCTAATTCCTAATTACAGATTCATAATTATATAAACCCCCGCCCCTGCAAAAAAACCAAGCAAAGCCAGAATTGAAATATTTTTTAAATACCATAAAAAATCTATTTTTTCTAAGCCCATTGCTGCTACTCCGGCGGCTGAACCAATTATTAAAGTACTTCCCCCTACCCCAGTACTATATGCCAAAAATTTCCAAAAATAATGGTCTGTAGGAAATTGTTCCAAGCCATACATACCTTGAGCTGCCGCTATCAAGGGCACATTATCAATTACTGCTGACATTACTCCTAAAAGCATTACAGTTAAGGTATCACTTCCGGTAATTTTGCTTAACGATATAGCCATCGATTGCAAAATACCTGTGCTTTCCAAAGCCGAAATAGCCAATAAAATTCCTAGAAAAAACAAGATACTTGAAGCATCAATTTTACTAAGCGCAGCGGCTACTGAAAGGTGATCTTTATCTGCGGTATCCTTTTCGTGATGTATAATTTCGGTAATAACCCACATAACTCCTAGTCCTAATAATATTCCCATTACGGGGGGTAAATGGGTGATGGTTTTAAAAATCGGTACAAAAATTAAACATCCCAAACCAGTAAAAAAAACAACGTTTCGTTCAATTGGAGTTGAGGACAAATTTTGTTTTTCATTCTGAATCACTTTGGAATTTAATGCCCCTTTGAAACGAAAGGAAACGACTATTAAAGGAATGAGTAAACAAACTAAACTTGGTAAAAAAAGACTTGAAATAATTTTGAACGGTGATATTTGCCCCCCAATCCAAAGCATGGTAGTAGTTACATCTCCTATTGGCGACCAAGCTCCACCGGCATTGGCTGCTATCACTATCATACCTGCAAACAAAAGACGCTTTTTTGAATCATCTACCAATTTGCGAAGCAATGAAATCATAACAATAGTGGTGGTTAGATTATCTAAAATAGCTGACAGAAAAAAAGTAATTCCACAGACCATCCATAGCAAATTTCTAATTTTTGTGGTTATAATTTGTTCCGAAATAATTTCAAATCCATCGTGTGCATCAATCAATTCAACAATAACCATGGCACACAATAAAAAGAAAAGGATACTTGAAATTTCACCCAAGTGGTGCAGCAATTGTTCGTTTACTATATCTTTATCTGTATTGAAAAAAATATAAACCACCCAACACAATACCCCTGTTATCAAAGCACTGGCGGCTTTGTTCAGTTTTATGGGTTGCTCAAAAGCAATGGCCAAATAACCAAGGATGAAAATGATAAGGATAATTATTGTCAATTTAAAATACGATAGGTTGGTTATAAAAAAAATGCATCCCTCTGCTCCCTTCAAAGGGGAACAGCTGAAGCGAGATGACTGGAAATTGTTTATTGAACATTGAGTATTAAACGTTGATTATTGAATATTTTTTTTAAAGAACTTTAGAATCAAAAAATTAGATTTAGTCTTAAAGATCGTGCCCCATTTTATCACGCTTTGTGTCTAAATATTTTTTGTTGTGTTTATTGGCCTTTATCTTAATCGGAACATTTTCAACTATTTCTAATCCATATCCTACTAAACCAGTTCTTTTTTGAGGATTATTGCTCATCAGGCGCATTTTTTTAACTCCTAAATCACGAAGTATTTGTGCTCCAATTCCATAATCTCGTTGATCCATTTTAAATCCCAATTGCAAGTTGGCCTCTACTGTATCCAAGCCTTGTTCCTGTAATTTATAAGCTTTTAATTTATTTATTAAACCAATTCCACGTCCCTCTTGATTCATATACACAATCACCCCTCGTCCTTCTTTTTCAATCATCTCCATGGCAGCACTTAATTGAGGACCACAATCGCAGCGGCAACTTCCAAAAATATCACCTGTAATACAAGATGAATGAACCCGGGTTAATACAGCATCTCCTTCATTCCAACTGCCTTTTATTAGAGCAATATGTTCTTGATCGGTATTAATTTGGTTATAAGCCACCAAATCAAAATCACCATGTACTGTAGGCAAATCCACACTTATTATTCTTTTTATAAGACTTTCTTTAGAAATTCTATATTTAATGAGTTCCTCAATAGAAATAATCTTTAGGTCAAATTTTTTAGCAACCTTTAATAAGTCCGGTAATCTAGCCATTGTTCCATCTTCATTCAATATTTCAACAATACAACCTACTGGAGGTAATCCTGCCAATCGTGATAAATCAATCGCCGCTTCGGTATGTCCGGCACGTCTTAAAACTCCTTCACTTCTTGCTATTAAAGGAAAAATATGTCCCGGCCTCCCTAAATCATCTGGTTTAGTTTCTATATTTACTAAAGCTTGAACCGTTTTAGATCGGTCATGCGCTGATATTCCTGTTGTACAACCGTGTCCTAACAAATCAACAGAAACTGTAAAAGCAGTACGGTGATGGTCAGTATTATTGGTTACCATAAGTTCAAGTCCAAGTTCTTTACAGCGGTCTTCTGATAAAGGAACACAGATTAATCCACGACCTTCACGGGCCATAAAATTTATCATTTCAGGAGTAACATTACTTGCAGCTGTTAGAAAATCACCTTCATTTTCGCGATTTTCATCGTCCACTACAATCACCAACTTCCCGTTTTTTATATCCTCAATTGCGGATTCAATAGTATCTAAATTAGTTTTCATAATTAACCTATTTCAGGTTTTTAAAGAAGGTGCAAAAATAAGATTAATATAGGGGAAAATTTGAATGAGAAATAAAGGTTTTAAAACATTACAAAATTTCAACTGTTATACTATTTTTTAAAATATCATGTCTGAAAAATATCCAAGACGAAATTTTGTAACCAGATTGTCGTTGGGCATTACGTCTTTAATTGCGATGCCAATTACCAGAGTAGCAAATACCCTAAAAAAAGAACAGGAACCTATGAAACCAGTGATAAAAAATATTAAACCCCTAGGATTTGTATGGGAAACCGCCGATCCGTTTTTATTCTGTGTGCATCATGAAGATTATTTTCCTAAAGGAAATGATTTGATGGGGCCAGATATATCCAACTTTAAAGGTCGTCATTTGGGTGACGATTTTATTATAAAAGATGGTTTCAGAATGTATCACGGCAAAACTGTTCCCGGATTTCCAGGACATCCACATCGAGGGTTTGAAACTATTACAGTTGTAAGAAAAGGATTGGTTGATCATGCCGATTCATTAGGAGCTGCCGGAAGATATGGCAATGGAGATGTGCAATGGATGACAGCGGGCAAAGGTGTTCAACATTCCGAAATGTTTCCATTATTGAAAAAAGATGAGGAAAATCCTATGGAATTGTTTCAGATTTGGTTGAACCTACCAAAGAAAAACAAGATGGTTGATGCACATTTTAAGATGCTATGGAGCGATAGTATTCCAAGATATTTGAACGAGGAAAAAACAATCGATATTGAGGTAATAGCAGGAAAACTGGGAGATAAAATTGCTGCATCACCCCCTCCTGATTCATGGGCTGCTGACTCTACTAATGAAGTAGCCATTTGGAATATTAAAATGAAAACCAATGCTAAATGGACATTGCCCAGAGCCTCCGCTGGGGTGAATCGCACCTTGTATTTTTATGAAGGAAAGGGCTTGAACGTAGCCGACCAAACCATTGATAAATATTGCGCTGTGGAAGTGGAAGCCGATATGGAAATTACCATTGAAAATCTCAGTACTGATGCCAGTATTTTGGTGTTGCAAGGCAAGCCCATTGGTGAACCTGTGATACAATACGGCCCATTTGTAATGAACACTAAAGAAGAAATAAACCAAGCCTTTGAAGATTATCATGAAACCCAGTTTGGTGGATGGCCATGGCCAAAGTACGACCAAGTACATGATAGAAACAAAGGACGATTTGCAAAGCATAGTGATGGCAGATTAGAAGAGAAAGGGTAAAAAAAACTTAAAACACCTCTCTCCTTTAATTACTTTTGTCACTTAAAATTATGAAAATTTTATTTGTGGCTAATCGGGTTCCTTACCCGCCTTTTAGGGGCGACAAACTAAAAATTTATAATCTTGCCAAAAGGCTTTCAATTCATCATGGAATTTATTTAATCACGTTCGCTGAATCTAAGGAAGACTACAACTATGGTGAGGAATTGGGGAAATTATTCAAACAAGTTCATATTATTAGTTTGCCTAAATGGCAATCGTATCTCAATTGTTTGATTGCCATTTTTTCAAACATACCCTTTCAGGTGGCTTATTTTAAAAGCCGAAAAATGAACCGGCTGGTTCATGATTTTTTGAGTAAGAATAAAATTGATGTCATTCATACCCAGCATTTGCGAATGGCTCAGTTTACATCTGATATTCAGATGCCAAAAATTTTGGATTTACCCGATGCTTTTTCATTGTATTGGAAACGGCGAATAGAAAATCAACAAAACCCAATCAAATGTTTTTTTGAAAAAATAGAATACAAAAGGCTTTATAAATTTGAAGGGGAAATTGTGAAAAAATTTAATCTTGGGTTGGTGTGTTCCAGGGAAGATTTGAATTATATGAAGCAAGAGCATGGCTCTGAAAACATTGATTTACTTAGAAATGGCGTGGATTTGGATACCTTCAAATCAGATGGTCATGATTACTACAATAACTCAACTTTGCTTTTTACTGGCAACATGGATTATGCCCCAAATGTGGATGCGGTAGGGTATTTTATAAAAGACATTTTCCCAATCATTGCTTCAAAATTTCCAAATATAAAATTTATAATAGCCGGGCAGCGTCCGGTAAAACAAGTTTTGTATTTAAAAGCTTCAAATATTGAGATAACGGGATTTATTCCTGATTTAAAAGTGATGTATCAACAAGCCGCCATTGTGGTTTCACCTTTGCGGTTTGGGGCCGGTACCCAAAATAAAGTATTGGAAGCCATGGCCATGGGTATACCAGTAGTTAGCGGAAATATTGGTTTTGAGGGCTTGGAAATTAAAAATGGAGAAGGAGTGTTTTTAGAAATCAATTCGAATGGATTTTCGAATAAAGTAATTGAATTATTACAATCTGAATCATTGCGACAACAAACCGGAACTAAAGGTAATTTGGTAGCCAAAGAAAAATTTAGTTGGGATATCATTGCATTGCAATTGGAAGATTATTGTAATACAGTTGCCAAATAACTGCCATTTTTAAGTAAACAGACTAAAATTCAGATTGCATTATTGGTGGTATTCCATATTTTTGTTTCGAAAACTTAAATGGGAAGATTCGAACGAGAAAATATTTCAAAGAAAGTAAATGTGGTTTCACAGGTCTTTGCTATATTGGCAAGTTTAGGAATTCTAATTATTGGGCTTCAATTATTTTCTAAAACTACAGGTTTCGATATTTTTGACATTAACTATTCACTTTCAAAATTATTTTCGGATGAGCCTAAAGAAGAAAGTTATTCACCTGAGGAATTGACGAAAACAACTTCACCAGTTTCAAAATCATTAATTGTAATAACTGAAAATTCAGAAGCTTTAAAAAAAGCTGAATCCTTACTTCAAAATCATCTTACCATTTCTCCAATTAATTCATCCCCATCCTTAATTTCACCAGATAAAGAAAAGGAAAAACGAACTGAGAAATTTTCTTTAATAACCATAGCCTCGTTACTTAATTCGAACGATTTATTTACGCCAATAATTAAATCGGTGTATTCTAAAAATATAACACAGTTTGGCGTTTTGCCGCAAGTAAAAGACGTTAAATTTAGCAGGTGGTCATTAGGTTTAAGTCTTTCTCCAAGTATATCTTATCGTAAATTGAAATATACTAATTTGAATGAAATAATTGGACGACAAGTTGGCTATTTTCAATCTCAAAATGATAGAAACCATCTTGACAAAGCATTGATGAAATATTCATTGGGATTGGATTTGATATTCAGATTTAATAAAAAACTAAGTTTTCAGTCGGGATTGGTTTTCTTAAATACAGGTGAATCATTATTATTAAAAGAAATAACTACCGAACCAAAAGGTCCAGGTTCATTGGCTGGTACTGGGGCTCAAAATCATTATTTTTTTGAAGGAACGGCTGATTTTGTATCTCCCGAAGAACTTAATTCTGATAATAATGTAAGGTTTGCCAATAATCTATCGTATTGGGAAATCCCATTAATCGTTAATTACCAAATAAAAACTATTAATGAACTCACTAACCTTGAGATTCAGGCCGGAGCATCTGTTACCCGACTTGATTATGTAAATGCAATGGTTTATAATTTTGACAATGATGGGTATTATTTAATTTCAGGTTCCAATCCCAATGTGTTTCAAAAATATGGCAGTAATGCTATAATTGGAATAATATATTATAAGTATATCACAAATACTATCCAGCTATTTGCCAATCCTCAAGTTAAAGTTGGATTGACCAATATATTTAATCCCGATTACACAATTAAGCAGCATTATTACAATGCCGGAGTTCGATTAGGGATGAAAATTAATCTTTAAGATAAGACCATCTTTTTTTATTAATTCCTTATTTTCGCTGCTTTAAATTTATCAAACCCAAACTATGAAAAAAATATTTGCATTACTAATTTGCGCCTTTTCGCTCAATGCTTTTTCGCAATGGACACCAACGGTTTTCAAAATTGATCTTAAAAGTTCACCTGATGGAAAATATACTTACAAAGAGTATGATAATGACCCACTAAAGAGTCGTTGGTATACCTTGAACAATGGACTTACCATCATTCTTTCCCCTAATAAATCAACACCTCGTATTCAAACTTTGATTGCAACCAAAGCGGGCAGCAAAAGTGACCCGGCTGATAATACAGGATTGGCTCATTATCTTGAGCATATGTTATTTAAAGGAACTGATAAATATGGTTCTCTTGATTTTGCTAAAGAAAAAATATATCTCGACCAAATAGATGCCCTTTACGAAAAATATAATCATGAAAACAATGAGGCGCTGCGTAAGAGTATTTATCGTGAAATAGATTCAGTATCAGGCATAGCTGCCAAATATGCAATAGCAAATGAATATGATAAATTATTACAAAGCATCGGTGCTACAGGAACGAATGCTTTCACAAGTTTTGAGCAAACTGTATATGTTAATGATATACCAAGCAATGAGGTAGATAAATGGTTAAGCATTGAAGCCGAAAGATTTAGAAATCCAATTCTGCGCTTGTTTCATACCGAGCTTGAAGCTGTGTATGAAGAAAAAAACAGAACCCTTGATAATGATGGGAGAAAAATGTTTACAGCCTTGTATGAAAACCTTTTTCGTGAACATAATTATGGAAAACAAACCACTATTGGAACGGTTGAGCATTTAAAAAATCCTTCACTCGAAAAAATTAGAAACTATTTTAAAACTTATTATGTGCCAAATAATATGGCAATTATAATGTCTGGTGATTTTGACCCTGATAAATTGATTGCTCAAATAGATGAAAAATTTAGTTATATGGTTCAACACGGTGTTCCTCAATACAAGTTTAATCAAGAAATTGCTAATCCTGAGCCTAAAACAGTAGATGTATATGGACCTGACGCTGAATATGTATATATTGGATACAGATTACCAGGAGCCGGAACCCGCGAAGCTTCTTTGTTAACTCTTACCGATTTACTTTTGAGTAATAGTAGTGCGGGATTAATTGATCTTAATTTGGTAAAATCTCAAAAAGTACTTGGGGCCTCATCTAGCCCTAATATAATGGCTAATTACAGTGTACATATGTTTAGCGGAAAACCAAAAGAAGGACAAACATTAGAGCAAGTTCGTGACTTACTTTTGGGTGAACTAGATAAGCTTCGCAAAGGTGATTTCGACTATAAAATGGTAAGAAGTATTGTTGCTAATAATAAAGTAACCCAAATGCGACAATTTGAAGAAAATAGTGGAAGGGCTTATAATTTGCTTGACTATTTTATATTGGGAACGGATTATGGTGCAGGATTGACAGAAAACGACCGTTTGCTTCAATTCACAAAACAAGATATTGTAGATTTTGTAAATAAATACTACACCAATGATTATGTAATTTGCTATAAGCATAAGGGTAAAGACAACTCCATTCAAAAAATAGATAAACCGATAATAACAAAAGTAGAAGTGAATCGCGACGCCGTATCACCGTTTGTTGACAATATTTTAAAAACACCATCTGCTAAGCTTATGCCAGTTTATGTGGATTATAAAAATGACATAGAAAAAATAACTCTAAAAAATAAAGTGAACGGATATTTAGTAAAAAATGAAACCAATCAATTATTCTCGTTGTATTATGTGTTGGATGCTGGAAAATATAACGATCTAAAACTTGCATTTGCCGTGAATTATTTGCCTTATTTGGGAACATCAAAATATACCGCCGATCAAATAGCTACTGAATTTTATAAATTGGCTTGTGACTATGGTGTATCGGTAAATAACAAACAATCCTATGTATACTTAAGCGGGCTAACTGAAAACTTTGAAAAATCATTATCTTTATTTGAAGAATTATTGGCAGATGCCAAACCGGATGAAGCCGCCCTTAAAAATTTGGTAGGCCGAACATTAAAGGGACGTAAAGACAGCAAACTCAGCAAAAGCACTATTTTAAATTCAGCGCTTCGCAATTATGTAATGTATGGTTCTGATAATCCTTTTAAAAATATACTTAGTGAAAACGACCTTAATAATTTAAAAGCCGAAGAACTTTGCACCTATATACATAATCTTGTTAAATATCAGCACAAAATATTTTACTATGGCCCGCAAGATAGTAAAACAGTAAAAATGCTTTTAGATAATAAACATAACAGCGTGAGCAAACCCCTTGTTCTGCCAGTAGCAAAAATATTTACAAAACGCATGGTAACTGAAAATGAAGTATATTTTGCTAATTATGATATGGTACAAGCCGAAATTGCTTGGTACCGTCGTTTGGATAAAGTAGACCATAGTAAAGATGCTTTAGTTACTGTCTTCAATGAATACTTCGGTGGAGGGATGAGTAGTTTGGTTTTTCAAACCATTCGCGAAAGCAAGGCTTTGGCCTACAGCACTTATTCATATTATAATCAAGGAAACGAACCCGGTGAATATGACGGAATTTCTGCTTACATAGGAGCTCAAGCAGATAAATTACCAGAAGCAATTCCAGCTATGAACGAGTTGTTGGACAAACTTCCTGAATCTGAATTATTATTAATCAATTGCAAAGCCTCCATAAAAAGCCAAATTGAAAGCAACCGCACAATTGGAACCGATAAACTATTTGCGTTTGACAATTCCTTGAAATGGGGTTATAAAACAGATCCATCCAAAGCCATTTATAATTCTATTGATAAAATAACTTATAAGGATTTAGAAACATTTCATAATACATGCTACAGCAAAAAGCCTTACGCTTATTTCTTAATAGCAAATAAAGAAAAGATAAAAATGAGTGACCTTGAAAAATTTGGCAATGTTAAAGAATTAACTTTAGAAGAAATTTTCGGGTACTAATAAAATTTAAAGATTAGTATATAACAAAGCTCAAACTCAATCGGTTTGGGCTTTGTTATTTTTATAAACCTGGAAGGTTTTATAACACAAAAAGCTACTAAATTTGGAACCAATAATAGTGCAGTTTCAAAATTCACAAATACTTACAAAATTCTTGCCTCGCCTAAAATCTATAAAATTTTGGCTGGCATTCTTTTTTGTTTTACGTTTAGTTGGTATTACTAATCCTCCATTGGAACGGGGCCATGATTGGCGGCAATGCCTCACCAATATGATAAGCCGCAATCTTTATGAAACCGATAACAATCCTTTTTATCCCAAAGTAGATAATGGGGGCCGACACGAGTCAGGAATTATTGCTTCTGAGTTTCCAATATTTAATTATTGTGTATATTTAGTTTCATTATTATTTGGCTATTCCCATTGGTATGGAAGACTTATAAATCTTATACTCTCTACCATTGGTGCTTGGTATTTTTATAAATTACTAAAAGAGTACTTTTCAGAATCAGTGTCTTTTAATGCCACATTTTTACTAACCATTTCTATATGGTTTGGCTTTAGCCGAAAATCGATGCCCGATACATTTAGTATTTCGCTAA
This sequence comes from Chitinophaga pinensis, assembly GCA_945907065.1. GTDB lineage: Bacteria > Bacteroidota > Bacteroidia > NS11-12g > UBA9320 > JABWCE01. Next base: position 164,267 of record CAMDSC010000001.1, on the reverse strand, counting down.
TGCTCATTGCAATATATCATGCCTTTTTATTTATCAAAAAAAATGATGTGTGGAGATTGGTGGCTTATGGAATTTTAGCTTCATTGGCTGTTTTGGCTAAACTTCCGGCAATTTTTGCTTTCAGTATTTTAATTTTACCTATTCTTAACAAAAAGAATTCATGGCTTCCAAAAATTTCAATTGTTGTAACTTCGCTTGCCGTTTTATCAATCGGCTACTGGTGGTACTTTGTCTGGGATGAATATTTATTTAGAACCTGGTGGTATCAATTATTTTTCCCTAGAACTTTAAAAGAAGGCCTTCAAGAATCGAGACCATACTGGGATAAATCAATAGAACAGTTTTATTTTTCTGCTTTTCAAAGTTTCTTAGCCTTTTCGGCTTTCATATTCGGAGTTTTTGTAAGTTTTAAAAATCGTTTAAAAATTCCTCTTCTTATCTTGGGAGTAACATTTCCTGTATTTTTAGCCTTCGCTTTAAAAACAGGTAGTGTATTTCCTTTCCACAACTATTACATTATTCCGTTTGTTCCGGTGATGGCTCTTATCGCAGGTATTTGTTTATCCTACATTCCATCAAAAATTTATCTACCACTTTTGGTTCTTATTACCGTCGAATCCATTGCCAATCAGCACCACGATTTTTTTATTAAAGATTCTGAAAAATTTAAACTTTCATTAGAAAAAGAAATTAATACTTATGTCCCCTTAAAAGAAAAGATAGCCTTAGCCGGAAATACAGGACCACAATATTTGTATTTTGCGCATCGCAAAGGGTGGGGCCTTTCTCAGGAACAGACTTTGGATACAAGCTATATGAAATTTTTAATAAATAGGAACTACACCTATTTGGTAGTTATAAAAAGAGAATTTTCAACCTTGCCTAATTACCCATTACTAGCTGAGACAAAAAACTTATTTATATACAAACTTAAGTAAGCAAAATCCAAATAAATTTTCTCCTATTTTTTATATGGTCTTAGATTAAAATTATTTTTTATAATACCATGCTTCAAGGGTTGTAGTTTTTTCATTCTTTATCAAATAATAATTATTACCCAAACTTACCACCTTTGGATCATTTAAAATCGAATCAGAATAAACTAAAAATTGATTAAGCTCCGAAAACATATAATTTTTATAAACCCACAGTCGTCCTTCATAACTAGGATGAATGGTATTCATTTCTTCGATTAATGCAGGGCATCCGTAATTAATTTCATCTCTTTTGGTTTTTAAAACCAACACTTCACTATTTGTATTTTTAAGCACCATAGCTAGTGAATCAAAGGTTTTGCACAGTGCTTTTATTTTAAAAACTTTAACAACCCCAGTATTATGTTTCACAATATAATTTATCCTATTGGGCAATGAATATGCTTTAAAACTGAAAACCATGAGTATGCTAATGCCAAAAATACTAAGCGAAATTTTATTGGTACTATATTTTTGAAGGATGCTTAAATAAAAAATATAGAGGATTGGTATTCCTAAAAACATTCGAGAATATGGAAAAAATGGAGAACCAGAGCCATCCGACACCTTGTTAATACCAAAACTGAAAATAATAAAACCTAAGCCAAAATCGCTGCCAATTGCTCGTGGCGTTTTTTAGATTTTTTTAGAATAAATAAAACAAAAATCACCAAAAGTAGTATACTCAAACATCCAACATTATTTACAACCGAAAATAATCCCATAAATAAATAATAAATTTCATTTACTGTGTTCACCCAATTACTTAACGAAAACTCAAAAGCATTTGGAAAAATATGTAAATTGTAATTGGGATATGAGGAATAAAACCAAACAACATAAACTTTGTATGCCACAGCTGGCAAGCCACCCAGCACTAAATACTTTATTTCATGCCATATATTAGGATTTGGTTTTACAAATAATAAACTGAAAAAGCACTAAGAATAACGCTTGAATTAGGGTTAAAAATAAAACCCATTGCTAAAAAAAAACCAGCAAATATTAGCTTTAGCCTTCCTTGATAAGTTAATAGCATATAAACCCCAAAAAGTGTAAATGAAATACGAGGAATAAAACCTCTTGAAATGGTAATCATAATTTGAAACTCGGTAGGTAAAATAATGGGTAATGCCAAACAAAGAATGGCTAAAAGATAATTTTGTCTTTTAAAATAGTACCTCGAAAAAATCCAAATTACGGAATAGGAAAAAATTACAGATGAAACAGCTAACGCATATGGTATAAACAAATTTAATTTAATAAAAGGAACTGCTAATAAAGCTTCAACCATTGTATTATAAGCCTGCCCATAAAATGCAGGTTCATAAAACATACCATTACACATATCCTTGGCAGCTTGCCACAATATGGTTTGGTCGCTATCAGAATAAACGAAAAGAAAATTGACGCAAAAAAGTAATAAATCTAAAAAATGAATTAATAGAATTCCGTTAAAAATTAATTTTAATCTATATTCTGAAGTAAAATATTTGTTCAGCAAGCAACGAAATTAGCCAAATACTCGTAAAATCAATACTTGACTATTTTAAGAAAAATAAACTTAACTAAAAGATAAATTGAAAAGTTACTTTGTATTTAGCTTCAAATTAGGATTGTACTTTCTGTAAGGTGCAGCCATATACATCAACAATAGCCTTGAAAACCTAACCATTGGTATATTTAGAATTAATATTAGAGGAACTATAACAGTTACATAAACCCAATATTCAGGGTCATTAAAAAGAATAAAGAGTGTTAAAATTGTAATAATTGCAATACCAACATTAAGCGCATAAGAGAAATACATAGCTCCCCAAAAGAATCCAGGTTCAGTTTCAAACTTGGTTCCACATGCAGGGCAATGCGAATGAACAGAACTAAATTTTGTAAAATTATAAAAAGGATGTGTGAAAACTTTTCCTGTGCGGCATTTAGGGCATTTGCCTGCAATAAGTGAAGGGAAAAAACCCTTGCTTGATGACATAATTATTTAATTTGTTTCTTTTTACTGTTATAATACCAAGCTACTCCAGCTATGCCTACTGCTAAATAAGGCATACTAAGAAGATAAAGAATTCCTTTATTAAGACCTCTACCTTTTGTGTTATTCTTGTCTTTCATAGCACTTTCTATTGAGGTTTTGCACATTGGACATTGAGCTTTTGAATTAGGAACTAAAAATATTAAAATAAAAAGTACAATTATTATATTGCGCATGGTTATTAATTTTTAGGAGTAAAGATAAAATTTTGAGTAGTATGAATGCTAGGGTCAAAGTTAACAAGGTTTTTGTTAAGGAATACCATAACGTTGTAATTATTAGTTTCAAAAAAATGGAAACAATTACTTCGATTTTGATTATCCCAAAGTTCACAATATATAATTGGGCGATCTTTGATTATCAATTCCTCTGCACCATTAAATACATTAAATTCAAAATTTTCTACATCAATTTTTATTGCTGAAATTTTTTCGGGAAATATAGTTAGCAATGAATCAATAGTTTTTTGTTCTACTTCTACAATTATTCCATCATTAAACTCTGTTATATCTGGTGAAATAACGTGGCACAAGCCTTGCTTTTTAACTCCATTCACCACAGGAATAACCATTCGTAAAGGTTCAAAATTATTTCCTAATGCTATTTCCTGAAGCATAACATTACTTAGATGATGATGTGTTATAATTTTTCGAAGCGTATTTGCATTCCATGGAATTGGTTCAAAGGCAAACACTTTACCTTCAATTACTCGCTTGCTTAAATGAAAAGTCATTATTCCAATATTTGCTCCCAAATCTAAAACATGTGCATTTTTTGGTATCAAATCCAAAAAATAAAAGAAGTCTTTTTCTCCCTTGTCCCACTTTAATGTTTTTATTTTATACTGAGAAAAAAAATAAAGGTAAAGTTCAAAACCTAGTAAAGTTTGAAGTATCCTTTGTATTAAACTTTTCAATTTCTATATAGGGAAATTATAATAAGGGGAAAGCAATAAATAAACTAAAACACCTGTAAATGTAACATAAACCCAAATTGGAAAACTCCATTTCACTATTTTTCGATGTTTTACTCTATTATCATCTAACCCATAATAAAAAGATAGAAGAACAAGTGGTAGCACAATAGCGGCTAAAATTATATGGGTTATTAAAATAAAATAATAGATTGATTTAAGTATTCCATCGCCACCATATTTTGTTTCTGGCACTAAATAATGATAGGTAACGTAAGAGATAAGAAATAATGCCGATAGAAAAAAGGCTACAACATTAATTTTTTGGTGCATTTTATATTGTTTACTCTTTACAAAATAAAATGAAATAAGCAGCAAAATGAAACAAGTTCCATTAATGAACGCATTGAGTTTTGGCAATGAATAAGCAAAAGATGGAATAGTATCTGGTACTGGAATAATTTTTTTATTCAATACAATTACTAAAAGAAAAACCAATATGGAGATTGCAAAAACAATTCTAAATATAGTGCGTTCGTTACTTTTTATCATGATATTCTTTTAAAACAATTATTATATCATCTTCTAAACGCAATACATCACTAAAATCCTGAGAGTCATATATTCCGCGAATATGTTTTTCCTTGTCTACTAAAATTAATTTATCGCTATGAATAAATTTAGCTGGCTTATTTCCTTCAACAGCTATAGCCTTATAACTTTCCGCGGCCAACCTATAAATTTCCTTTTTTCTACCAGTTACAAAATGCCACTTTTGATTATCTACCTGTAGTTTTTTAGCATATTCATATAATACTTTTATGGTGTCATGTTCCGGATGTACGGTATGAGATATAAATTTAACTTTGGGTTCCTTCTTAAATTTTTCATAAACCAAATGCAAATTTCTATTCATCCTGGGACAAACATCAGGGCATGTGGCGAAAAAGAAATTAGCTACATAAATGGATCCGTTAAAATCTTTTTGCGTTACCGAATCGCCATTTTGGTCTATAAATGAAAAATCAGGAATTAACCATGGAGTAGTATCTCCAGTCATTTCTACACTACCCATTAAAGGAAGCTTTTTGTAAGATGTTTTACTATATTTCCAAAGCAATCCCCAAACTAAAGGGCCAATAAGAATGATACCAACAATGAAGATTTTAAAAAATCGTTTCATTAATTAGCTAGCCAGAAACTTCCTTCAGAGAGGAGACCAGCCACTAAGCCTATAACAAGGAGAAAAGGAACTATTATACATGCAGCAAGGTCAACCTTTTCATGTTTCATGTGCATGAATGAAGCTACTATATAATAAGCCTTTACAATTCCTAAAAATATAAATGTAATATTTCTAAATCCGCCAAGCGGAGGCATAGAGAAATAAAGTACAATATCAACTACAGTAAGAATTGAAAGAATTATTAAAGTTCTCCAAATTTCCTTTGTTCCATTACTTTCTACATGAGGGATGTATGTTTCTGGAATGTATTCGTTTGAGTTATCGTTATGCATATAAATTGAATTGATAAATTGTTTTTATGATATTATAAAATATTAAATCAAATAAAAGAATGTAAATACAAACACCCATACTAAATCTACAAAATGCCAGTATAATCCTACTTTTTCTACCATTTCATAATGGCCACGCTTTTCATACATGCCTCGTTTAGTATTCACATATATTAAAAAATTAAATACTACTCCACTAAATACGTGAAAACCGTGAAAGCCAGTTACAATAAAGAAAAGGGCGGCAAAGTGAGCTGGTCCAAAAGGATTGTGAGATAAAGTAGCTCCTTCAGTTATAAATTGAGTCCATTCCCATGCTTGACAACCTAAGAATGCAAGTCCTCCAAGTATTGTATAAAACATGTAAATTCCTACCTTTTTCTTATCCATTCGATGCCCAGCTTCAACAGCCAGAACCATTGTTACAGAACTAAAAATAAGAATAAATGTCATTAAACTAACAAACATTAATGGTAAATGCATACCATGAAGAAAAGGAAAGTGATTAAAAACCAATTCTGGTGCTGGCCAATGACTTTCATCGAAAGCACCAATTTCCTGCATTTTTTCTACAAAATTGTGGCCATACTTTTGAGTAAGATCGGACATAGGAGCTAATTTTTCTACCAAAGGTGGGGGAACTGGATAACTAAATCTAACGGCTCCATAGCCTATTAATAATGAAGAAAAGGTAAAGGCATCAGATAGGAGAAAAATCCACATCATTAATTTGCCATAACTTACGTTGTAAGGCGAACGTCCGCCTGACCATGTTTTGGTAGTTGAAACTGTAGCTGAAGTATCTGTTGACATGTTATTTTCAGTGTGCAAAATAAAAAAATAAAAATAAATAAACCCAAAGTATACCAACAAAGTGCCAATAAGTATTACACATATTTGTTGATAATAGATTTTTCTTATGAATCCGGTGCCTAAAGGCTCTGACTATTTGAATAAAAAGGAATAATACACCGCCAAGCATATGCGCAAGGTGTAATCCTGAAAGTGCATATATAAATGATGCTGAAACCTTATCGCCATGAATATCATCAGCAAAAAATAAATCCATTGCGTTCATAGATTTCCATCCTAAAAACTGAAGATAACAAAAACCAAGAGCAAGAATAAATGTTGTTATTAAACCAATTTTAACCTGATTTATTTCATCATTTTTAGCTGAACGATAAGCCCACCACATTGTGAAACTGCTGCCAATTATAACAATGGTACTATATAAAAACTGAATTGGTAGGTCAAATTTATACCAATTACCTTCACCCATTCTTACAATATAAGCACTTGTTAACCCTGCAAATAACATTACAATGGCAACAATTAATAGCCACATAGCAAACATTTTTGGGTTCACTCTTTTAGTATCAAATTCGTATTCTCTTTCCTTAGCTGCTATCATACTTTATCAATAAAAAATGCCAATAAGACAACCGGGTTATAAATTATAGAATAAAACATTAATCTTTTTGCTTCTTTAATTTCGCATGAATGAAAAAGTTTTATTGCCTGAATAGAAAGTAATATTCCACATACAATTGCAATTGAAAGAGAAATACTTCCTGAAATACCTATAAAAAATGGAACTGCTGAGATTGGAATTAAAGCCAAAGTATATAAAACAGTTAAAAGAGCTGATTTTTTATTTCGTCCGTCTTTGGACGGTAATAAATTATATCCTGCCCGTTTATAATCATCATCTAATATCCATGCAATAGCCCAAAAATGAGGAAATTGCCAAATAAATTGCAAAGCAAAAAGTGTAAGTCCTCCCATATCCAAAGTTCCTCTTGCTGCAACCCAACCTAATAATGGTGGTATTGCACCTGGAAAAGCTCCAACAAATACAGCAAAAGATGAATACCGTTTTAGGGGGGTATAAAGGAATGCATACGAAATCAAAGATATTATACCTAAAATAGCACTAAGTTGATTTAGATAGTTGCCTAAAATAGCTACACCAGTAACTCCAGTTATAATGCAAAATATTACAGCTTCAGTAACAGACATTCTATCAGTAGCTAAAGGTCTGTTATTGGTTCGAAGCATTTTGTTATCAAAATCCTTTTCAATAATTTGATTAATTCCATTTGCTGAACCAACTACCAAAAATCCACCAATTGTTAATGCAAGTATTGCTTGAAAATCAACTCCGTTTTGAAATGCTATTAAATAGCCCAAAACAGCTGATAACACTACAGTAAACGTCAAACGCATCTTTACCAATTGGCCGTAATCAAACAATTTAGCTCTTAAGTTAAACGAATTATCTGCGGTTATTGTCTTTATCATTATCCTTTCGTTGGAAACCAACTTTTATAAATTTTTAAATCCAAACCATTTTGAAAGCAAAGCTGAAAAATGTACAACTTCAGACTTATCAGTACTTTCAGGAATTATTGGGGCAGTAGTATGTTGATGTGCAAGTTCTTCTTCGTTTCCATCATCAGGCACTGTTTGAGGAATAAAATCATCTTCATAACCTGGTTTACTATAGTCATAAGGCCAACGATGAACTGTTGGAATAGCACCTGGCCAATTGCCATGTAACCTCTCTTCAATAGGAGCTGTCCACTCTAGTGTATTTGATTTCCAAGGATTTTGTTCTGATTTTTTACCAAAGAAAATACTACTAAAGAAATTATACAAGAATAAAAGTTGTGCGGCAGCACCTAAAATAGCTGCCATTGTTATTAATACGTTTACATCATCCCATACTCCAAATTCAGGTAAAACAGAAAATTGATAATAACGACGAGGCACACCAGCTAATCCAATAAAATGCATAGGGAAAAATACCATATAAGCAGAAACAAAAGTTAACCAAAAGTGCATATAACCAAGTGTTTTATTCATTGTCCTTCCATATAAACGCGGATACCAATGATAAATACCTGCCATCATACCAAATATTGCAGCACAACCCATAACAAGGTGGAAGTGAGCTACTACAAAATAAGTATCGTGTAACTGAATATCAATTGCAGCATTACCAAGAAAAATACCTGTTAAACCACCACTGATAAAGAAAGATACTAAACCAATAGCAAACAACATACCTGGAGTAAACTGTATATTACCTCTCCATAGTGTTGCCAAATAGTTAAAGGTTTTTACCGCAGATGGGACAGCAATTATTAATGTAAATACCATAAATACCAATCCTAATAATGGATTCATTCCAGTTATAAACATGTGATGACCCCAAACGATAAAAGAAAGAAATGCAATACCTATTATTGAAATAACCATTGCAGTATATCCAAAAATAGGTTTACGAGCATTAACCGCTATTATCTCAGATGTAATACCCAATGCTGGTAGAATAATGATATAAACCTCCGGGTGACCTAAGAACCAAAATAAATGCTGAAAAAGTATCGGGCTTCCTCCGCTATTAGCTAAAGCACCTTCTCCATTTAAAAATATATCACTTAAGTAAAAACTAGTACCAAAACTTCTGTCAAAAACCAAAAGTAATGAACCTCCTAATAATACGGGGAATGATAGTAAACCCAGAATAGCAGTAAAAAAGAAGGCCCAAATTGTAAGAGGCATTCTGTTCATAGACATTCCTTTAGTTCTCATGTTCAATACAGTGGTGATATAATTAATACCTCCTAACAAAGCGGAACCGATAAATAAAACCATTGAAATAAGCCACATAGTCATTCCTAATCCTGAACCTGGCATTGCTTTTGGTAAGGCGCTTAATGGAGGATAAACAGTCCATCCAGCTGCTGCAGGACCTGATTCGATAAATACACTCGCAGTTAAAACTACCGATGAAGCAAAGAAGAACCAGTATGAAAGCATATTCATAAATGGTGAAGCCATATCTCTTGCACCTACTTGTAAAGGAATTAATAAATTACTAAATGTTCCGCTTAATCCGGCTGTCAATACGAAGAATACCATTATTGTACCATGTATTGTAACTAGCCCCATGTAAAAAGAAGAATCTAATTTTCCTCCCGGAGCCCATTTACTTCCTAATAAAGTTTCTAAAATTGGGAAACTTGAATCTGGCCAAGCCAATTGTAAACGGAATAATATTGACATTATCATTCCAAAACATCCCATTATTATACCTGTAATAAGGAATTGCTTAGAAATCATTTTATGGTCCTGGGAGAAAACATACTTTGTTATAAAGTTTTCTTTGTGATGACCATGATCATCATGACCTTGTGCGTTATGTGTTGCTGTTTGGCTCATGCTTTCTTTTTAATTAATAACTACTGATTTTTGAGTTGAATCTTTTTGAATTTCTTTATCTGCAGGGGCTTCAGTCTGCTTAGTAAATGCTCCTGCCTGACTTTTTATCCATTTATTGTAATCAGCCTCAGTATCGACTACTATTTTAAGTTTCATATTAAAATGGGCTGCACCACAAATTTTTGCACAAATAAGCCAATATTCAAAATCCGGTTTTTTAAGTTTTTCCTTCTTGTCTTTGGTAGTTTCAATAGCTTTAAAAACCACTTCAGTATTTAGCCCAGGAACTACATTAATTTGACTGCGGAACATTGGAATATAAGCTGAGTGAATAACATCTCTTCCACGAAATTTAAAGGTTACAGTTTTATTTACTGGAATATGTATTTCATTATTTACTATAATATCATCCAATCCTGTATTGTCATAAAATGCTTTTGCATTTTCATTTTCTAACGAAACCTTTATTCTATTAATTTGAATCTTACGATTTGTAATTGTTTTTTCAAGGTCTGACAATGCGGTACCGTCTTCTATTTCGGCTATTTTATCGCTATGTATTTTTCTTTCTTCATCTACCAATCCACCTAATGTAGTCTTTAATTCATCTAATTTATGTGGTAAGCCCTTTTTCAGAAGTTCCAAATCTTTAATATCTTGTTCCAAAACAGGAATTAATTGCTCAGCCCTATCTTTTATAGCTACTCCTAACAAATTATCATTTGAAATTAAGTTCCAATTAGACTTTCCAAGTTTGCCATCATCGCCAGGATAACGGGCTGTCCAGCCAAATTGATACCCAAATATTTCAACATTAAATTTATCTCGTTCTGGATTATTGGTAATTCCATTCCAAGTTTTTAAACCTCCAATTACAAGAACTGTTAAAACTATTGCAGGAATAAGAGTCCAAATTGCTTCAATTTTATTGTTATGTGAATAGTAAAAAGCTTTATTTCCTTTACGTCCTCTGTATTTATAAGCAAACCAGAATAATAAAAACTCTGTAATTACAAATACAATACCTGTAAAAAACAAAGTAATATCAAACATCTGATCTAATTTTCTTCCATGCTCTGTAGCGGCTTCGGGCAATACTAATTTTCCATGAACATAAAATTCCCAAGCACATGCAATAAACCCAACTATCATAAATACTAAGCATATAATAGCATTTACGCTGTTCCATTTAATTACATCTTTACCTCGAATTAAAGATACCTGATCTAAAATTTTTACAATCATAAATAATATGATTGCAACCAATACAAATAATAGTATCAAAACCCAGTTAACCTTACTAACCACATTTTGATCTAAAGGTGTTGATTCTGCTGTTGCAGTTGCAGCAGAACCTACAGCAGCTCCACCTCCTGCACTAGCATCTTCAATATACATAATAAGTGATGCCAATTCATCATCTTTAAGGTCAGTAAAACTGGTCATAACCAATTTATTGTTTTTTTCAAAAACGTCAATAGCATCCTTATCTCCACTTTTTCTAAGAGATTCGTTGTTTCTAATCCATTTAGTTAACCATTCGTAAGATCTACGTTTGTGAACATCCTTTAAGGCAGGTCCTACTAATTTGTTGTTAAGTGCATGGCAACTTTGACATTTCCCTTCAAAAAGGGTTTTACCTGCGGCAATTGTAGCATCGTCAACTGCTTTACCTGAAATACTTTCTTTAATCGCGGCAGCATTTACCAAATTAAAAAGCAAAAATGCCGACGTAAAAAAAAGTAATTTTTTGAGTTTTCCGGATAATGTTTTATGCATCCTTATAGGGTTTTGTGTATATTAGTTGCAATATTATGATAAGGCGCAAAAATATTTCTATTTTGTGTCTAATAGTAGCTCGTGAATAAATATTTTACAAGATATTTTATTTAGAATCATTACAAATAATATCTTGCTATTCAATCTAATGATTTCTATAGATATCTATATACTTTTTTATAGACTTATTTGGATCAAAACGATCTAATTCTTTAGAAATTGAATCTTTTAAATGTTGGTAAGTATTTTGGTCCGTCAATTTAATGAGCATAGAAGCCATTTCTTCAATATTTTCAGGATTACAAAACAATCCTGAATGGCCTGCAACTTCCTCTAATGAACTTCCTTTTGATGTTAGAACCGGTTTACCACAGCGATAACTTTCAATTATCGGAATTCCAAAACCTTCATATAATGAAGGATAAACTGTGGCATAGCTGGCGTGATATAAATTAAACAATTCATCATCATTTACTGCTGACAGATGTTTTACCCTATCAAAAAGATTATTTTTAGTTATTAATGATTTTATGGCTTCGGAATCCTTTCCAGGCTTGCCAACTAATACTAAATCATGCTCCACATCCTTTGATATTGAGGCAAAAGCTTCCACCAGCCTCAATTGATTTTTTCTTCCACCAATGGCTCCGACATTCAAAAAGAAAGGCTTTGTTAATCCAAATTTTTGTTTCACATCTTCTACCTTTTCATTATCAGCAGGGTGATGAAATTGCTCTGATGAATCTAAATAAATGACTTCAATTTTATCAGCATCAATTTTATAGTATTCAATAATACACTCTTTGGTATGGTTACTAATAGCTACTATTTTGTCTGTTCGTTCGCAAGCACTTCTAAACTTTCGGTCATAAATAGCCCGGTCAATTGGGTTGTAATATTCAGGATGTACCTTAAAAATTAAATCATGAATGGTAACCACAGTTTTTATTCGGGTGGCTTCAATGCCAATAGGTAACTCATTACTCAAACCGTGATATACTTGTATCCCATCTTTTAATAAATCTTTCTTTATTCCTTTACTTCGCCAAAAACTTTTAAATAAATTAGGTGGTAAATGTGTTTTAATATTTTCTCCTATAAAATCCTTTTGAACATCAGAAACATTAGTAGTGTAAAGATGATATTCATTTTCTGGAAACTGCTTTGCTAACCCATTTACCAACCATCTGCTATAATTTCCTAGTCCTGACTTGTTAAGAAAAAGTCGCTTGGCATCAAAACCTATTTTTATATTTGAAGTCAATGAATAGATAGTTATTTAGTAATTGGTCTAGAAATCCCTGATTCCTAATTCTTAATTCGTAATTAATTACACAGCCACATTATGTTCACGTAATGCATCGTTTAGCGAAGTTTTTAAATCCGTACTAGCTTTGCGCTGCCCTATGATTAAAGCGCATGGAACACCATATTCACCGGCTGCAAATTGTTTCATTTGAGTTCCGGGAATTACTACACTTCTTTCTGGTACATAACCTCGGTATTCTTTTGGTTCGGCACCTGTTACATCAATAATTTTAGTACTTAAAGTCAAAGTAACTCCAGCTCCTAAAACGGCTTCTTTTCCAACTCTTACACCTTCAACAACAATGCATCTTGAACCAATAAAACAACCATCTTCAATAATTACTGGTGCCGCCTGAACAGGTTCTAAAACCCCACCAATTCCTACCCCACCACTTAAGTGAACATGCTTTCCTATTTGAGCACAACTGCCTACAGTAGCCCATGTATCCACCATCGTTCCGCTATCCACATAAGCTCCAATATTTACATAACTAGGCATTAAAATAACGCCCGAAGCTATATAGGCTCCGTGTCTGGCCACAGCTTGAGGAACCACACGAATTCCTAACTCGGCATAATGATTTTTTAAAGGCATTTTATCATGAAACTCCATTGGGCCGGCATGTGAGGTTTCCATTTTTTGGATAGGGAAATATAAAATTACGGCTTTCTTTACCCAATCGTTCACCTTCCAGCCATCCGAAGTTGGCTCGGCTACACGAAGTTTTCCTTTATCTAAAAGTTCTATTACTACACGAATATCAGCCTGAACTGCTGTTTCCTTTAATAACTCGCGGTTATCCCAAGCTTGCTCAATAGATTTTTGTAAATGTTCCATAAATTTATGGTGCAAACTTCCAACAATTTGAGACTATAAACAACAAAGAATGGTTAATTATTAATGGTGAATGGTGAATTATTAAAATTGAACAATATCCAAATAAAAAATCATTTAAGGTGTGCAACCAAGTTGATATTAAAATCATCTTATCTTTAAAAGAATTACACTAATGAAAACTTTAAAATCAAGTCTGTTTATTTATATTCTACTGGTTTTGTTTATGACGAAATGCAATTCGCCCGATTGCGACAAACCAACCACCACTTCAACTTTAACTGATGGAATAATAACGGGTGTTGATTATAGAAAATGTGCTTGCTGCGGAGGGCTAATGATTACCTTTAGTAACGACCCAAAACCATATTCTGCTGAATTTTTTAATATAGGACAAATGCCTCCAAACACCGGTATCAGTGATAGTTCAGAATTTCCGATATATGTAAAATTAAAATATTCAAAATCTAACGCCAATTGCGGAAATGCGATTGATATCTCCATCTTAGAAAAGAGATAGTAATTAATTATTTTACCATCAATTGAATCAATCCCACTAAAGCAACAACTTATTTTTCTTTAAACATTTTTCTATCATAGCTTTCATGGAACAAAATTCTTTATTTTAATCTTTAATATGTTAATCGAATTTTAAAACAAAATTTTTGTGGGATATTAAATAATCAACCATCTTTTGCTTTGAACCATATGATGAATCAACCACTTCAGGCCATAATTCATAAAGTTGATTTACGAATTTTTCAACATCCCATTGCTTTTGCCAATATGGTTTATGCAAAGAAACTTCAATTCGGTTTTTATCAATCGCAATTATTTCAAAGTGATTCTCCTCGTTCCACAATTTTAAGTTTTTTAAAATTTGTTCATTGCTTATATCTTGATTTTTTGAATTTGTACCTACTTTTTTAAGAACATCAAATTGAGTTACAGCCTTAATAATGGCAATATCATAAAGTGAATTTTTAAGAGTATCGACTCGTAAATTGGTTAGATAAATATAGAGGCTATCACCATCTATACCTGAAGCATATTGATCTTGAATTCCTCGTGCCCATATTCCTTCAATATTTTTAAAAACAATACCATAAGAAATTGTATCCCAATACCCATAATTAGTAGTATCAATAATACTATCTTTCCATTGATAAAATTTTAATGGTTCGGCATTTCTTTTTGTTTTGAATTGAAGTCTTTCAAGTGTATTCTTGTTAATTTTAATACCATTTATACTCATTTTTTCATAACCATTTGGCGGCATTCCTTCTTCGCCTTTCGATCCATGCTTGGCTTGTCCATAAACTTTTATTTGAAAAATAAAACTTAAAATCAGAAAGCTTAAAATTTTATATTTCATTTTCTATTTTTAAATCACTTGCTTAATCCTCAGCAACTTTTCCAGTAAAGGTTCCAGCAAATCTAATTTCAACATATTGGCTCCATCACTTTTGGCTTCAGAAGGATCTGGATGCGTTTCTACAAAAAGTCCGTCTGCCCCTACAGCAATAGCGGCTTTGGCTATCGTTTCAATTAATTCGGGTTTACCGCCCGTTACACCACTGCCCTGATTAGGTTGCTGCAAACTGTGGGTTATATCCATCACCACAGGTACTCTCATGGCCTGCATTTCAGGGATATTTCTGTAGTCTACTATCAAATCGCCGTAGCCAAACATATTGCCACGGTCGGTTAAAATCACTTGATTATTTCCACTATCCAAAACTTTTTGCATCGCAAATTTCATGGCTGATGCTGCTGCAAACTGGCCTTTTTTAATATTTATTACTTTGCCTGTTTTGGCAGCCGCAACCAACAAATCCGTTTGTCTGAAAAGAAATGCTGGAATTTGCAAAACATCCACATACTTTGCTGCCATTGCTGCTTCGTGACTTTCATGAATATCGGTAACAGTAGGAATATTATAGGTAGCTCCTACTTTGGCCAAAATTTCTAAAGCTTTTTCGTCTCCAATTCCTGTAAACGAAGTGAGACTTGTTCTATTGGCTTTGCGATATGAACCTTTAAAAACGTAAGGAATTCCAAGTTTGGTAGTAATTTCCAAAATCCTCCCGGCAATATCCATCGCCATTTGTTCGCCTTCTATAGCACATGGCCCGGCCAAAATAAAAAATGTGTTTTTATTTTCTTGTGGGTTTAAAATTTTATTAAGGGTTTCTTGTTTTGTCATGATATTTAGTGCAAAAATACATCTATTCATCTATTGCCGTTGCTTTAAAGCAAGGATAATAGATACTCATCTTTCAATTTCACATAGCGTTCTGCATTTTGTTTTATAGCCTCTATTTGCTCTTCGTTCAATTGTTTTATCACCTTAGCCGGTGCTCCCATTACCAATGAATACGGCGGAATTTTGGCACCTGCAGTTATTAAAGAATTAGCCCCGATGATACAAAAATCTCCAATTTCGGCTCCATTCATAATGGTGCTGTGCATTCCTACCATCACATAGTTTCCTAAAGTAGCTCCATGAACTATTGCCAAATGACCAACAATACAATCATGACCAATAATAACCGGAAAACCTTCATCCACATGCAGCACTGTATTATCCTGAATATTGGTTCTATTACCAATAGTTATCTTATCATTATCAGCTCTTATCACTGCCCCAAACCAAACGGAGACATCGTCACCTAGAGTAGCTTTTCCAATAGCTGTAGCATTTGGGGCTAAGAAAACCCGCTGGCCTATTTTTATTTTTTTTGTTAAATTGATCAATTAAGTAATGTGTTTATAGCCCACGGTTTAAAACTTAGGTAATGGTTTTAAAAAAATTTATTATTAATCATCCTATAATTATAATCCTGTATCTTACCTTTCAGCAGCGTTTCAGGAACAAATTGTGGATTTTCTTCATTAAAATTTTTAGAAACAATCTTGAATCTTATACCGTCAAAAATCAAAATTCCCTTTCCGTAAATTAACTGATAATTTCCTTCTTCATTTTGAAAAGCATATTCATTTTGATCGGGTTCAAAATAACTTCCCAAAGTAAATATCTTACCTTTATATCCTGCCCTTTCCAATGCCAATGGAATGATGTCAATATGCTGTATAATTTTTTGCGAAACCTCATTATATCGCACATAGGGTTTAGCATAATCTATTGTATCCTTGTTCAAAATTTTACTCCACGTTGGTGAAACCTTTTCCGGTTCAAACACTATAAGTGGAACTTCATACCGCCCATCTTTACTTTGATAACGCTTCGTAAAATTTTCACTGCTGTGATCAGCAGTTATTATAAATATCGTTTCGTTAAACCATGGTTCATCTTTGATAGATTCAAAAAAAGCTTTTAAGCATTGGTCGGTATAGCGTATGGTTTGATGTATGGGTTTTTTAATATTATTAAAACTGTCTTTGTACTCTTTTGGCAAAGTGTAAGGATGGTGACTGTTAAGTGTAAACACTGAAGCCACAAATGGTTGTTTCGTTTGGTTCAGTTGTTTTGCTACATATTGCAAATAAGGACCATCATAAATTCCCCATTGCCCGTCAAAATCAGCAGATTTTCCTTGATATTGGTCCTTCCCATAGTAGTTCCAGCCCCGTGATTTCAAGAAAGCTTCAAACCCCAAAGTGCCATTTTTTCCTCCGTGGTAAAAAGCACATTCGTAACCTTCTTTTTTTAAATAAAAAGGAAAACCTGGGGTGATATTATGAATGTAATTGCTATACATAAAATCTGATTTTGTAAGTTTGGGAACTCCTTCCAAAATAGCAGGAATAGCGTCAACACTTCGGGTTCCATTACTATAAGCCCTGTTATAAAAAGTAGAATATTTTGCCAATTTTTGCAAAAAAGGAGAATATGAAATAGCTTTATCTGTTTCAGGAAATGTGTATTCTTTGCCAAAACTTTCGAGGATAACAATAACGATATTTTTCTTTTTCACATAAGTTTGCGATGGGTAGCGATAATCATTTCTAAGTATTCTATTAAATTCATTTTTAGTAAAATACTTGGGTATTTCAATGGTTTCACCTGTAAAAGATTCTAAGATATTAAACCCAGTACTTATGGATAATTGCGAATGTGAAGCTGGCACAAATAAAGCGGTATCAATACTTCGCAAAGGTTTTAACCGAAATCCACCACGAATGGTGAGAACTAAAAAGCCTAAAACTAAAATATTTAAAGGTATTTGAAAATACCACTTTAGCTGCGTTTGGGATTTAGCTAATGGGTAGAATCTCCAGGCTAAATAAACCATTACCAGAATTACAGGAACAAACCACCAATAATCTAAAATATACTGAAGAATACTAATTTCCTCTTCACCGGCCATTTTAAATAAAGTAATATTTAACCTAGATTTTGAAAAAGGAAAATAGCCAGCATCAATGCATGTCAGTGTGAAAAGTATAAAAATAATACCAATGAAAAAGAACTTTAATCCAGCTTGAATTTTAGGGTTATAAAACCACTTTCCCGGAATTATATGGATGAGAATAAATGGCGAGAAGCAATAAAAAAGTGTGATTACATCAAAATAAGCTCCCCAAAACAGGATTTCAAAAGCTTTAAAAAATCCGGGGAATACAAATTGATTGGCATTAAAAAACCAAAAGGTGATTCTGGCGACCATTAGAATTAGTAAAGCCCAAGCCAATCTTCGCAATAAAAGTATTGCCGGAGTATTTACAAAAGACGAATTGATTTTCAAGCCCTGCAAAAATAAGTAGGGAGTGCAAATTGTGGATATTAAACTGCAAATAATAAATTACGTTAAATAGCTAATTATTATTTTTGAAGCATGAGCCAAAATGAACAATTAGAAAAATTAAAAGTATTAAAATTAACCATTGATAAACTAGAGAAAAGCTATGGCAAAGGCATTGTTATGAAAATGGACGATGCCAGTATTGGTGCTATGGAAGTTATATCCACCGGTTCACTGGGGTTAGATATGGCACTGGGTGTTGGCGGTTTTCCAAAAGGAAGGGTTATTGAAATATACGGCCCTGAGAGTAGTGGTAAAACCACTTTGGCCATGCATTGCATAGCCGAAGCCCAGAAAAAAGGAGGCATCGCAGCATTTATTGATGCGGAACATGCTTTTGATAAATCATATGCAGAAAAAATAGGTATTAACACCGCTGAAATGCTTATTTCACAACCGGATGACGGGGAACAAGCTTTAGAAATAGCGGATAATTTAATCCGTTCAGGGGCTATTGATGTTATCGTAATCGACTCCGTAGCTGCTTTGGTTCCTAAAGCTGAAATTGAAGGAGATATGGGTGATAGTAAAATGGGATTGCAAGCCCGATTAATGAGTCAAGCATTGCGCAAGCTTACCGGAACTATCAATAAAACAGGCTGCATTTGTATTTTTATTAACCAATTGCGTGAAAAAATTGGAGTTATGTTCGGTAATCCTGAAACCACCACCGGTGGTAATGCTTTAAAATTTTATGCATCTGTTCGTTTGGATATTCGCCGGATGAACCAAATTAAGGAAGGTTTGGATGCCACAGGGAACCGTGTGAAAGTGAAAGTTGCAAAAAATAAAGTTGCTCCACCGTTCCGTATGGTTGAGTTTGATATTATGTTTGGTGAAGGAATTTCTAAAGTTGGTGAAATAGTGGATATCGGAGTTGACCTAGAAATTGTTCAAAAAAGTGGTTCATGGTACAGTTACAACGGCACCAAACTTGGTCAAGGCCGTGATGCGGTGAAACAACTTTTACTTGATAACCCTGAAATGGCTGATGAAATAGAAGCTAAAATCAGAGAAAAAGTAAAACCAACTGTTGCAGCTCCTGCTCCATCGGCATAACTTTAAAATAACATTAACACTGAGGCACCGAGAAAAAAAGAGAATCTTAATAAAACTCTATGTTCTCGGTGCCTCTTTGCTAAAATAGCGTACTTACCTTGCTCCCAACCCGAACCCCTCAACTATTAAAATGGCTATACCCATCGTTAACTTGGGATAAACAGGTTGCGGATAATTTAGTTTACCTTACATTTGATGATGGCCCGCATCCCGAAATTACAAAATACGTAATGGATGAGTTGGACAAATTTGGGTTTAAAGCAACCTTTTTTTGCATAGGTGATAATGTGAGGAAATATCCTGAAACCTATAAGGAAATATTAGAACGTGGCCACAAAACCGGGAATCACACGTTTAATCATCTAAGAGGATTTCAAACCGACAATAAAACCTATTTTAAAAATACGGAAAAATGTGCCGAATTGGTGGATAGCAAACTTTTCAGACCGCCACACGGCCATTTAAAATCATCACAGGTAAGTCATTTAAAAAAACAATACGAAATTATTATGTGGAGTTTACTGGCCGAGGATTGGAACCCAAAACTGGATGTAACAATGAAATTAGGGCAATTGACCAAACTAACGCAGAAGGGTGACATCATTGTGTTTCATGACAGTGCTAAAGCTAAAAAAAATCTTGAATTTTTATTACCAAAATACCTTCAGTTTTTGAGTGAAAACAATTTTAAAAGTTTGTTAATTTAAAACATGGGATTAATTCTTCAAATACTATGTTGGGGAATAGTTGGCATTTTTTTTAGCATTCAAATTTTTAGTTTAATCGCTCAATTTTTACCCAACAAAAAACCAATACAAAAATTTGAAGAGTGGCCTAAAGTTTCCATTTTATTGGCTGCGCGAAATGAAGCCAAAACTATTGAAAGATGCCTCCAAGCATTTTCGCAACTGGATTATCCTTTAGAAAAGCTTGAAATTTTGATAGGGAATGATGCCTCTGAAGATTCCACAAAACAACGGGTTGAAAAATTCATAATCGACAAACCCAATTTTAAACTTTTTGATATTGAAACTAATCTGGGAAAAGCTTTGGGAAAAGCAAATGTCTTGGGACATTTAGCTCATAAAGCCAGCGGAGAATTTTATTTTATAACCGATAGCGATGTGGCCGTTCCAAAAGGTTGGATAAAATCACTTTTAAGTAGCTTTACTCCCGAAGTGGGTATTGCATCGGGAACTACAACTTGCCAAGGTGGTAGCTGGGCTGCCAATCTTCAAAGTGTGGATTGGCTCCATTTTATGGGATATATTAAATCCTTTGCCAATGTTGGAGTTTCGTGTACTTCCGTTGGAAATAATATGGCGGTTAGGGCTGAGGCATATTGGAAAACCGGTGGTTATGAAAATATTGATTTCTCGATTACAGAAGATTATAAATTATTTAAGGAAGTAACTTCACGAGGATGGAAATGGCGCAATCTTTTAACTCCTGAAACATTAGGATTAGCAACTTATGTTTCATCTTTTAAAGAAATAATGCACCAACGAAAACGCTGGCTGATGGGTGCTAATGAATTACCTTTAAACTGGAAACTATTGTTGGTCATTTATGGATTATTTATTCCGGCATTACTTGTATTTGGGTATTTCAACATAGTATTAGCTTTAAAAT
Source organism: Chitinophaga pinensis (assembly GCA_945907065.1). Classification (GTDB taxonomy): domain Bacteria; phylum Bacteroidota; class Bacteroidia; order NS11-12g; family UBA9320; genus JABWCE01. The sequence goes on along the minus strand of CAMDSC010000001.1, from coordinate 143,209 downwards.
TATGGACTTTAAAATTTGCTTTACAATCCTTATATATAGTGGTTCTGGTATCAAAAGCAAAATTAAAATTTAAAGATATCAGTACGTTTTATATTGGGTACGAATTGTATTTAATTTTTATGACCCTTATTACTTCGCTCTTCTATTTTTTGCCAATCCAATCCGTTTGGAAAGGAAGACGTTACAGTTCAAAAGGATTAAGCGTTTCCTCAAAATAAAATGACTTTCAGATTATTAATTAAACAATACATTTGAAATTCATAAAAACCGAGAACTATGAAAAAAACACTACTCCTTTTAACTGTTATTTTTAACACCATTTTATCATTTGCACAACCATTAATTACTAATTCAAGTTTTGAAGACTGGGCTACAAGATATACCAAACTTGCGCCAATTGGCTGGCAGTGCGATTCGGTAGGACTTGTTACCAACAGTGTAAAAAAAGTATCCATACCAAGTGTTGGTAGTTATGCCATTCAAATTGGGACGATATCTTATGCCGGTGGCGTAATCAGTTCATATATTTCAAGAGAAGATTCTATTACCTCCACTCCAGGAAATCTTACTTTTGATTATAAGATTTATAATAATATCACTTCTCAATTCAATGGACTTTACCTAGAAATCTATTTTAAAGATTCCAAGAAAAAAGATTTAAGAGATTTTAATTGGACATCATCGGGCAATAATAGTACCTATTCAGCAGGAAATATGGCTATTTCATTTAATACAGGTCAAATTCCTAAATATTATACTTTAAGAATTAGCTATTTCAATGTAGGTGGTGTAGCCGGTGAATATGCTATAATTGATAATCTAAAGTTTTCTAAACCTGGTTCAGTTATGAAAACTTTAAACAATTCACTAATTTCTGTATATCCAAATCCTACAAACGGAAGTTTGAATTTTACAGATAAGGCCAAAGATAAACTGGCCAAAGTGAGATTAATTTCGGCTACAGGACAAAATTTTGAGTTTCCTGTTACCAATTCTTCAATTAATATTTCCAGATTAAGCAAAGGAATTTATTTAGCAGAATTGATTGACACTGACAATCAAATTTTGAAAAGAGAGAAAGTAAGTGTGTTAAATTAAATTTGATTTAGCCATAACAGGCTACTATCGCCATAACTCAAAAAGCGATAATCATTATCCAAAGCATTTTTATAAACCTTTTGCCAATCATCCCCAATAAAGGCGGTTACCAACATAATGAGTGTAGTATTGGGATAATGAAAATTAGTTATCAAGGCTTTTACGGAGGTAAACTTATATCCCGGCATAATCATAATAGCTGTTTTTGCGGTAATTACTTTCAGGTTAGTTTTTATCATATACTTTTTTAGTTCTCGCATTGACTCATTCCAAGTTAACGAAAGTTGTGAAAACTGATATGGATATAATTTTTCAATTGTTAAAGGCTCCTTTTCGTTCTTCTTAATTTTAACCCCCATCCAATACAAACTTTCTAAGGTTCTTAAAGAAGTTGTACCCACCGCCACTCTTATTTTATCTTCTAAAAGTTCTTCAATAGTTTCTGCCGTCACCGAAATCATTTCGGCATGCATTTCATGATCTACCATAGTTTCTACATTTACAGGGGCAAAAGTTCCAGCCCCTACATAAAGTGTAACTTCCGTAGTTTCAATTTGCCTTTTTTTAAGCTTTTCCAATACCTCTTCCGAAAAATGAAGCCCTGCTGTAGGAGCAGCTACGGCTCCTTCTTGTTTTGCAAAAACCGTTTGATATGAACTTAAATCAGAAATTTCTGCATCTCGTTTTATGTAAGGTGGCAAAGGCGTTTTCCCTGCCAAATCAAGAATTGTACTAAAAGGTAAATTTCCTTCCCAACTCAGTTCTACCAATTGTTTCTCTCTTGAAAATAGCTTGGCATTTAATACCAAATCGTTTAATTTTAATGTTAAAATTTCATCGTCCTTCCAACGCTTTAAATTTCCAATCATGCATTGCCAAATACACTTACCTGTAACTCTTAAAGCCAATTCCATTTGGGTAAAAGGACTTTCGGGTTCCAAAAGAAATACCTCAATTTTGGCTCCAGTAGCTCTATAAAAACTCAACCGAGCTGGAATTACTTTAGCATTATTTAAAACCAATTGACTATTGACCGGTAATAATTCAGGTATTTCATTAAATACATGGTTCGTTATTTCACCCTTTTGATAAACTAGTAATTTAGATTGATCGCGTTTTTCCAAAGGATTTTGCGCTATGCGTTCCTCCGGAAGTAAATAATCAAAGTGGGATAGTTTTATATTGAGAAACTTTTCAGGAATCATAACAATTGAAACCGTTTTCCAGGCAAAGTTTTTATCAAGCCTTTAAATTCCAAATCCAGTAAAGTTAAAGCGGCTTGACTGCTGCTAAAATTAGAAACACCAATTATCTCATCTATTTCCATCAATGGTTTTTCTTTAAATAAATTCCACAATAACGTTTCTTCCGGCGACAAGTCAATAGGCAACAATCGCTGAGATGGTGGTAATTTTGAAGCTGTATCCCAACCCAACGAGCGAACCAAATCGAGAGAATTTTCAATCATTTCAGCCTTATTGGTTTTTATTAAAAAATTGCAACCAGTAGATTTTTCATCATTGCTTCTTCCTGGCAGGGCCATTAAAGTTCTATCGTACTGCCAAGCCAGTTCTGCTGTAATCATTGAACCGCCTCGATGGGCAGTTTCCACTACAATTAAGGCATCACACAAGCCGGCTACTATTCTATTTCTTTTAGGAAAATTTTCACGGTCTGGAATGGTACCTGATAAAAATTCAGTAATCAAACCACCTTTTCCATCTATCATTGGCTGCACATGTTTTTTATGGTCGGCTGGATACAATCGATCTAACCCATGTGCCAAAACTCCTACAGTAGGCAATTGATTTTTTAAAGCAGCTTTATGAGCACACACATCTATTCCATAAGCCATTCCGCTGATTACAGTTATTCCCGTTCCGTTTAAATCTTCTAATAATTTTTCACAAAATTGCTTTCCATATTCGGTTGGTTTTCGAGTTCCCACAATTCCAATTATTTTATCAGCATTCAAATCGGCATTGCCCAATTGATAAAGAACTACCGGACAATCGGAAGTACTTTTTAACCGATACGGATAATCAGCAGAAGCATAAAAAAAGGTTTTAATTTTATGTTTCTCTATAAATTTCAATTCATCTTCCGCCTTTTGAAAATCAGTAAACGCCAAAACTGCTTTAGCCGTTACTTCCCCTATTTCCGGAATTTTTATAAGGGTTGATTTTTTTGCCTTAAAAACAGCGGAAGCACTTCCGCAATAGCTTATCAAATTTTTGGCAATTACCGGACCCACGCCATCAACAAGGGTTAAAGCTATTTGATATTGAAGTTCCAATTAATTGTCGAAATTAAGAATGATTTGAGAAATGTTAAACTTATTCTTTTAATTCATCATTAACAATTAACCACTAACCATTTGTAATTATCGTTGATTAGTATTCGTATTCATGTGCAAATACCCGATTAATTCATCATAACCATATTGCTGGTTTTTATGATAAAGAAAAATATCATAGTCGTTTTCGGTTTCATAATGATCTCCTTCAGTAAATGTATGTTCAGGAGTTTTTCCATCATCGGCTGGAGTTACATATTCATAGTTATAATAACTCTGCTTTAATTTCATGGTTTTAAAATAACAACCTTTTTCAGGATAATATTCTAACCTATACTTTTCATTCATCTGCCAATCGGTAAACTCACCAAAAACATATACTCCGTTGGGACTTAGTTCGTGGTCGGCTTTTAGATAAAAATGAACCAAAGCGTAATCGCCATCTTCAACTATTTTATTACCGTCCTTATTTGAAATTGCCCTGCGGCCGTTGTAATCAAACTGATTATAATATGCCAAATGAGCCCGAGTTTGTTCAGGTTTTAATACCGCGTTTTTCATAGAGTCAATATATTTTTCAGCTACATTCATGCTAAAAAATCGAAGTGAACGAATATCGAAAAATCTAAATTCATTACCACCACCAAAAAGATTTCCTTCTTCATAATTATAAGTCAATTGACCATTACCAACAAAATTGGGTTTTAGATTTGTGATGGCTGTACTCCAATTATAATTTTGCAAAACAGATGCTTTAACATCAATATATGGATTGGGAATAAAGTAATTTTTAAAATCTACCCAAAAATCTACCTCTTGTTTGGCAAACCTATAACGAACATCTGTGGCACTATTTACTTTGGCAGTAACAATTACTTTTGGGTCTAATACCATGAAACGCCTTACCAGCAGTAACTCTTCGATATCAAAATTTCGGTAAACCTTTAAAATATAATTTCCAGAACGGGTAAATGAAACATCCTGCGAAGGAAATACACATTTATAACTTACATATTTTTGATACGTATTAGTACTAAATTTATAATCGGTAATGTTGCTTTGATAATTTCCAGCGAGGTATTCATTTTGGGTCATATTACTAGGTTCCCAATTCGAATTACAATGAATCATTGTAAACTGCAAAAACTCGTTGGTAGGATTTAGCATATCAAATGTTAATTGCAATTGCTCGCCTGAATTCAGATTTATCATAGGCACGGGATCTGTCAATTCACTGGATTTGTTGAGCAAAACTGTTTCCACAAGAGGGTCAAAAATTTGATTTTTATAAATAATTGGATCATCAACACCCAAATCCTGAGCTTGAAGTAACCATGGAATACTAAAAAGGAATAAGATACTTAGTTTTTGCATTTAAAATTGATAACGCAAAATAGATACCATTTTGTGTAGAAAACAATTTATTTATTGAGGAGTTTCAAATCTTTACAGATAAACTGACGGCTTTGTGTAAGTTTAAACTGGCTACACCTTATTTTTGTTGCTATGAAACAATTCTTAAAATCTCTTTCTTATGCTATTCAAGGCATTTCCTATTTGTTTCGTTTTGAGAGAAATGCAAAAATTCAAAGTGCTATAGCGCTTATGGTAATTGGATTAGGATTTTGGTTAAAGATTTCTGGAAATGAATGGATTACCATACTTTTTGGAATAGGATTGGTATTAGCCGCCGAAGCCTTTAATACTGCAATTGAACATCTGTGTAATTTGGTAGAACCCAACCTAAATCCTAAAATTAAAATCATAAAAGATTTATCTGCGGGTTCAGTTTTAATAATAAGTATTGCTGCCTCAATAATTGGAATAATTATATTTTTACCAAAACTTTTTACTGGTGTTAATCATTAATTTTTTTCCTTTCTATATGACCAATCTCATATTTTAATTATACGTCTCAACATAAATTTGCTTATTAAAATTTTACAATGAAAACCGAGTCCATATTAATTGAAAACTTAAAATGCAAAGGGTGTGCATCCACTATCAAAAACTCTATAGCTTCGCTCCTTGGTGTAAATGATGTATCGGTAGATAATGACCATTTTAACATTACCGTTAAATACGATGACCATATTATTTCTCATCAGGAAATAGCTCAAAAATTAGCTTCCATTGGTTACCCAGAAGTAGGTGATTCGAATTCATTGCTTACAAAAGCTAAAAGTTATGTAAGTTGCGCCATTGGAAGACTCAATCCACAAGAAAATTAAAACTTATCTATAAATATATGAAATCAAATATAAGTCAAGCAGACAAATTAATCCGCATAACATTAGGATTGTCATTGAGTTTAATTGCTGTATTTACCCAAGTAATTTGGTTAGGAATTATAGGTGTTATCATTTTGGTTACAGGATTAATAAATTTCTGTCCAATCTATGGCATATTTGGATATAGCACTCGAAAATATCATGCCAGCCCTTTTCATGCCAAATCTAAAAAGAAAAATCATCATTAAATAATGCAGCATATCACTGAATCTTATCATATGGATGAATTGGCCTTTGATGCGCTTATTGATGGACATACCATTCGTTTTGATGGCAAGGATGGAAACACAGGGCCTCGACCAAAAGCTATTATTTTAAACTCATTGGCTATTTGCTCAGGATTTGATGTGGTGCCTATTTTAGAAAAAATGAAAGTGGAATTTTCCGACTTCAGTATTAAAACCACTGGAGATTTAACGGATGACGTTCCTTCGGTTTACAGCCATATTCATATGGAATTTAGAATTAAAACAGCCAAAGAAAACCAACCTAAAATAGAACGTGCCGTTCAATTATCTACCGAAAAATATTGCGGGGTGTATGCCATGCTTATTAAGGTTTGCCCTATTTCGCAATCTATTGTTTATTTATAAATTTCGTTAATTGTCCTCTTGAAGAACAAGGGATCTTTGAGTATAAAAGATGTTTCCTTCCTTTTTGTGACAAAGGCTCATATCCTCTCCGCACAAGCCATCCCATCCAAAGCCGCTGAAACAATTCCTCCAGCAAAACCAGCTCCTTCTCCACAGGGAAACAAGCCTTTAATATCCGGGTGTTGAAAAGTTTCTTTATCTCTGGGGATTTTTACAGGGGATGAAGTTCTGCTCTCCACTCCTACCAATATGGCTTCAGGCGTTAAATAGCCTTTCATTTTTCGGCCCATTTGCTGCAAGCCTTGCCGCAATGATTTGGTAATTTCATTGGGTAAAATATCATCCAAACTCGTGGCTTCCACTCCCGGTATGTAGGAACACTCAGGCAGGGTGGTACTTACTTTTTTATTAATAAAATCTATGAGCCGTTGAGCTGGAGCGGTTAGGTTTTTATTAATCGCCTTAAAGGCTTTTTGCTCTATTTCTTCCTGATATTTCATGGCGGCTAAGGGGCCGTATTCCTTAAACTTTTGCCAATCGAATTCATTCACCGCCACTACCATTCCCGAGTTGGCAAACTTTCCGTTTCGCCGCGATGGCGACCAACCGTTTACTACAATTTCGCCGGGTGAAGTGGCAGCCGGAGCTATAATCCCCCCCGGACACATGCAAAACGAAAACACCCCGCGGCCATTGGCTTGTTCCACCAAGCTGTAACTGGCAGGTGGCAAATACTCACTGCGGGTTTCACAATGGTATTGAACCGAATCAATGAGTTTTTGAGGATGTTCAATTCTAACACCTAAAGCAAAGGATTTGGCTTCAATGGCTATTTGTTTTTTATGCAATAATTCAAATATATCGCGGGCTGAATGTCCTGTTGCTAATATAATTTCATCGGTTGCTATTTCTTTGCCGGAGGCCAATACTACTGCTTTAACAGCATTATCTTTTATTATAATATCGGTCAGTTTTTCATTGAAATAAACTTCACCGCCTATGTCAATAATGGTTTGCCTTATGGCTTCCACAATATGCGGAAGTTTATTGGTACCAATATGCGGATGGGCTTCATACAAAATGCGTTCATCAGCACCATGAGCTACAAATATTTCCAACACTTTGCGGATGTCACCGCGCTTTTTACTTCGGGTATAAAGCTTTCCATCGCTATAGGTTCCTGCCCCTCCTTCGCCAAAACAATAATTCGATTCAGGATTTACAATTCCGTCGCGATTAAGCATAGCCAAATCCCGTCTTCGTTCTCTTACCGGTTTTCCCCGTTCAATTATAATTGGCTGAATACCTCTTTCTAATAGCCTCAAAGCGGCAAACATTCCTGCTGGACCAAAACCTACAATAACTGCTGATTTTTTTTTGCGAGTCTTTGGAAAATCAGGTTTCCAAAGTAAAGATTCAAATATTTCATCTGCGGCGTACACATCTAGCACAAGCCTTATCATTATTGGGGTTCGGCGAGCATCAATGGATTGTTTAATTTTTTGAATATGCCCGATATTTTTACCCACTATATTTTTAACAACTGCCTTTATTTTTTCATCATCGTCTGCTTGTTCGGGGGTTATATATAATTCTAAATTCTGAGGCATTACTTTGTGAAATCTTTACTTAACAGCTGTAAATATGCTTTTCCATAAACCCCGTTTGAATATTCGTCACACGAATTTGTCCAATATTTTAAAGTTACATTATCAAATATGGAAGTGCAATTTTGTCTTACCAGTCCAAAACCATCATTAAAAAAATACATAGCAAATGGCTTGGATCCTTTCTTTTCAATATCATTGGAATATTTGTAAGGTTGACTAGGTTTAATACAACACTGATTAAGGATTAACAACGGAATATCCGTTTGAGAGCAAATTTTTGAAACCGTTTGCGGTGTTTCAATCACCCCACCGGTCCACACCATTGGTATATGAAATTTATCTGCTACTTGCATTTCGGTTATTCCCAATCGGTTTACACCGTGATCGGCTACCATCACAATCAGAGTATTTTTCCAAAGGTTTGATTTTTTTAAAGCTTTTAGAAATTTACCCAAACATTCATCGGTATATCGGGCGGCACTCATATATTCCTCATCCCCGTTCTGTTTACCAAAATAATAATAGCCCGGCAAATCAAAAGGCTCGTGATTGCTAAGGGTAAACAATCCTGAAAAAAACGGTTGCTTCATTTTTTGCAACTCATCGGCGTATTGCGCCAGCATAAATTCGTCGTGAACTCCCCACTTACCACGTTTGTAAAGAGAAGAAAGGTCTTTATCCGAAACGATTTTTTGAACTCCTGCCGAAATAAAATACGACCGAAGATTGGCAAAATCCAGATTTCCTCCATAGTAAAAAGAGGTAGAGTAGTCTGCAGCTGCAACATCTTTGAAAATGGAAGGAAGCTTTGAAAATTTATCGGGAAACTGAACAATGGCTGACTTGGGCATGGCAGGATAGCCGCTAAAAATAGATACCAACCCTTTGTCACTTCTATCACCGCTAGCATAAAGGTTTGAAAAATAAATGCCGGATTTTGTTAAAGCATTAAAATTTGGAATCACTTCTTCGCCTTTGTATTTCAAATCCACCAGTTTGGCCAAATAACTTTCTAAAACAATCACAACCACATTGGGTTGGGCTGTTTTTAAAAAGCTTTCATTTCCTTTTATTGAATTATTTATTTGAAAAAGTGAGTTAAATTTTTCAGTAGCTAATTCATCCTTCATAAACGAATAGTTATTTTCAGAACCCGATTCAGCAAAAGAATACAGAACATTCCACACTGGATTATAAGCCGCCTGATTGGGGTAAATTTCCTTATGAAAATATACCTTACTTAAATTAACCGGAACAATTCCAATGCCGCCTCGAATAGGAATAATTAAAAAGCCACAAAAAAACAGAATCATTACAACTTGAAACACATACGAGGTGTTGCCAACAGGTTTTTCATGCATTTGGTGCAACTTTAACTGAAGGTATAAATAATTAAAAATCCAGTATAAACCTACCCCAATTGCAATTGGCAAAATCATATACAACCAATTAATGGAAGCTGCTGCCTCTTTTGGCGTTTCCAAATATTTTAAAGCATTATAATCTAAAGGGGAGGCCCAATATAAATACAAAACTGCATTGCTGATTATTGCTATACAACTTACAGCCAAAATCGCCCATTGAAAACCTTTAAAAATAGTACTAAACATTTTCGGTGCAAACAGTCCACCCAAAAGCATGAGGCATAAAAAAAGTGTGAAATATCCTGCGATGGAAGCATCCAGCCAAATGCCATGCAACATCGATTGCGCTAAAACTTTAAGACTGAATTGGGAGGCAGAAGTTTTAGTAATACCAAAGAATACCAATCTTCCTACTTGGAAAAAAAGCAGCCAATAGACGAAGTATTTGAGGATGGATTTGAGGCGGTGCGGCACAGACTGCAAAGTAAAGCAAGTTTTAAGAAACTAATTGCTTGGAATTTTAAACAGCCTATCTATTATTAAATCTTACCTATCAAAAATATAAATTCCGTTGATATCATAATCCGTTTTGCGAGTGAAAGGTTTACCATTAAGTTTTAGTTCTTTTAGGGGCATACTGCATGAACAGCTATTAGGACCTTTCCTATCCCTTATATTCACTATAAATTGTATCAACTTTTTGAAAAGGTAAATGCAAATAAAAAGTAGTAATTTGGTCATTAGCAGAAAGGAAAACTATATCAGTAACTTGGCTAACAATAAATGGAAAAGAATCATTTTGCAGGTTTTTACTTATCCAACCTTTGAAGAATTTTTCTTTTCCATTTTCTGAATAAGAAAATAAACTGTCATCAAATATCAAATTAGAATCACCACAAATTTTCTTTAAAATCAAATCATTTTTAAAACCAAATTTCAGTGCCCATTGAGGCGGCAATACCCATGGTTTAGGGGGATCATCCTTGCACCCTAAGAATAGCAATGAAAAAATAATAAGTATTTTTTTCATCGGTTTTAATGTTGAATATTACAAACCATAGAATTTGAATACTGGTAATTACCTAACCCTGCAAATATCCACTTCCTTTGGTAATTCAGCATCATTCAACAAATAATTGGTAAACACTTTTGATAAATAGGGAATTAACGAAACGCCTTTGCTTCCAAATCCTCCAAAAATAAAAAGGTTTTTATAGGAGGGATGCTGACCTAAATAAGCCCTGCGATCTTTAGTGGATGGACGAATACCAGCCCAGTGACCGGTTGTTTTAAATTCCGTTTTCACCATTTCTTTAAGCTTTGTTTCTATTTCTTCCCTTCCTGCAGATGTGGTTACTGGTTCGGTTAAATCCCAGTTGTAAGTAGAGCCTACCAAATATTTTTGATTTGCCGTAGGCAACACAAAAACGCCTTTATTAATAACCCTGTCTTCATAAAAATTAGGAATTTCAACTTCCAGTATTTCGCCATGAACGGGCTTGTGTGGCAAATAATTAAAAAACGGATTAGCCAATGAATTGGAGCCATCACAAAATATTAGGGCTTGAGATTTTAAATCATTATATTTAATAATTTCATTAGTTACCTCAACATTGGTGTAATCAAAATTTTGAAATGAAATGGCATTTTGTGAAAGCAACCAATTTTGTAAAGCTTTAAGAAATGCTTTTGTATCCAAACGACCTGCTTTTTCAATTTGCAAAGCCCCAAACGGATTATCAACCCGTTCATTATTTAAGAATTGAATTTCATGTTCTATAAATTGATTAAACCCTGATTCCTGCTGCTTGTTCAGCCATTCATTTTGATCAAAAATACTGTCAAAAAGCTTATAAAAAGGTAAGGGATAAAAGAAATGCTCTCCCATTTCAACCTCAAGTTTGGGATAAAATGCATGAAGTTCGTCAAACATTTCATTGGCTTTCCAAGTCAAAGCGGTTCGTTTGCCGGTTATCGGATTAAAAATACCTGCTGCCACTGTAGATGAAATATTTCGGGAAGGTTCATCTATCACCATCACCTTTGCTCCCTGCTTTAGAAGTCTGTAAGCCAAAGTTGAGCCAGCCAATCCACCACCAATTATTATATAATCATACACTACTGCGAAAATAAGAATTTAGTTATTGAGGCAGAGGCAATATATTTGCAATTCCATTTTGAAAATCACGAAAGCCCTATCATTACTATTTTTTGTAGCCATATCAGTAATGGTTATGGGGCAATCAGATTCCTCAAAAAAGATTGTTAAAAGGGTACGGCCATTATTCATTTCCATTCAGGATTTTGAATCTTTAAAAAATAATATTCAGGATTTTGATACTTCCTTAAATGGTTTTCATCAACTCAATCCATACAGCAAACAAAACCAAGCTTATCAAGACTTAGGGCTTATAGGAACTCCTAGTCAACCTTTAAGTTTAACCACCACCAAAACAACCGGTTTTGATTTGGGTTTTAACAGAATGAACAGTTGGTTATATAACCATACCGGAAGTGATGAACGAATAATTATAGCTCCAACACCTTATTCCAAACTTAATTATTCGCAAGGTGCCAAAGGATTAATATTTATTGATATTTTACATACACAAAATATAAATAACCGCTGGAATGTGGGGATTGATTACCGTCGTATGAAAACCAATAATTACCTTTTTGAATTGGTTAAAGGTAGCGATTACAACGTAAAGATTCCAAGTATTTATAACCTGAAACTATTTTCGAGTTACCGCTCGAAATCTGATAAATATTACCTCTTAGGAGCGGTGACATATAATAAAAATGTAATTAGAGAAACAGGAGGATTATTAAATTCACTCTCATTTGATACTACATCGGGCAAACGCCGCGTGTTTGAAAATCCATTGGCCAATGCTAGCAATAGTATTAATCAACCGGCTATTGTTTTAAAACAGTATTACCGTTTTGGCAAAACCAGTTTAATAACCCAAAAAAGAGACTCAAATACTATAGACACTTTGGGTTTGGATTTTGCCCCTAAAGGATATTTTTATCATACGTTTCATGCCTCACGCTCAATATTTAGATATAAAGACCTGTCAGCCGACACACCTTATTATCAAACTATATTTTCAGATGGAATCAACGATTCGATGGTTATGAAAGAAGTGACCAATGCAGTAGGAGTGGTTATTAAAACGAGCTACAAACAATTTAGTAACCTTATAAAAGCAGGTGCTGAATATAGCAATTACGGGGTGTTTAACAATTTTACAGGTCAGCAGGCTTTTTATAATCTTTCGTTAAATGGAATGCTTATAGCCGCTTTAACTTCAAAATTTGGAGAAATAGAATTAAACGGAAATGGTCAAATATTTATGGCGGGATACAACAGTAAAGATTACCTATTGCAAACCGGTGCTAAACTTTTGATAAAAGATAAATTTAAACTGAATGCCCAATTTAGCAGCCAACGCCATGTGGCTGATTATTTTCAAACCCTTGGTTTTACAGCGCCTATAAAATGGAACCAAACCCTTAAACCAACCTACCGCAATGGTTTAGATGCTTCTATGGAATGGATTCCATTGCAATTAAAAGCAGGATTTACAGCTTCTAATTTCCAGAATTACAATATTTATTTTTTTGAAGCAGCACCTAAAGGAGTTGATTTTAATTACCTAGAGGTATTCGTTTCCAATAATCTAAAATTTGGTAAAATGAACTGGCACAACCGATTGAGTTATCAAGAAATAAGTCAAACTTTTCATCTTCCAAAACTTTCCCTTTCGGGCGGTGTGTTTTTTGAAAACCGTTTCTTTAAAAAAAATATGTTAGCCCGTATCGGGGTAGATTACTATTGGTTTAGCAGCTATTATGCGGATGCATTTAATCCTTACATTCGTCAGTTTGTTTGGCAAAACACCACCAAAATTGGCAACTATCCATACTTTGATTTTTATATGAGTGCCCAGGTTCAAACCATGAATTTATTTATTCGTTTTGAGCATATCAATCAAGGACTAACCGGCAACAGGTATTATAGCACACCGCTCTATCCTAATCCACCAAGGTTCTTTCGATTTGGGGTAAACTGGAGGTTGTTTAATTAAATTCTACAAATTATCAAAAAAGTATCTCGAAATTTTGTCCATTAAATGTACCCGGTCTTTGCCCGATACATTGTGAGGATGGTGCGGGTAAACAAAATAATCTAGAGTAGGAACATTATCCTTTATGGATTTTTCAACGTATTGCAATGAGTGTTGCCAAAGCACCACATCATCTTCACATCCATGAATCATTAATAATTTCCCTTTTAGATTTTTTGTATAGTTAAGAAGGTTATTATTTTTATACCCTTCAGGGTTTTCTTCAGGAGTATCCATATAGCGTTCTGTATACATTATTTCATACAGCCCCCAGTCGATAACTGGTCCGCCGGCTGCACCTACTTTATAAACTCCTGCATTACGAGTCATCATACTTGTGGTCATAAATCCTCCAAAGCTCCAGCCATGAATTCCAATTCTGGTAGCTTCAACATTGGGCAAGGATTTTAAATATTCTACACCTTTTAACTGGTCTTCCATTTCCAAAGTTCCCAACTGACGGTGAACTGCTGCCTCAAATGCATGTCCCCGATTCATAGAACCTCTTCCGTCTATTGTAAAAACATAATACCCATGTTGCGACATGTATTGCATCCATAGGTTAGCACCTCCGAGCCAGGTATTATTTACCAATTGCAAATGTGGGCCGTTGTATAAATAAACCACCACAGGATATTTGGCATCTGGATTGAAATTTACAGGTTTTATCAATCGATAGTATAAATCGCTACCATCAGACGCTTTTAAAGTTCCTATGGTGATTTCGCCTAATTTATAATCTGATAAAGGATTTGGAGCAGAATGGATTACAGTTTCCTTGTTTGCATCAGCCGAAATAATCCTTATTTCGCGGGGAGTGGTCGCATTTTGAAAATGATCAATAAACCAATCGCCGTTTGGGCTTAATGATAAGGTATGTGTTCCCGGTCTGTAGGTTAGTTGAAATGATTTGTTTGTTTTTAAATTCAGACTTACTAAATGCCTTTCTGTTGGACTCAATCCTGTGGAGGTATAAAATAACGTTTTGCCGGATTTATCAAAACCATTCAAGTCCGTAACCACCCAATTTCCTTTGGTAAGTTGACTGATTAATTTTCCTGAAACATCATATAAATACAAATGATTATAACCATCTCTCTCGCTCCACCAAATAAATTTGGAAGGGTCGGTTTTTATGAAGGTCATACCATGTTGTGGTTCCACGTATTTTGCATCCGTTTCTTCAAACAAGGTTTTTACAAAGTTTCCGGTAGCGGCATCATATTGGTTAAGCCGCATGTGATCTTGTGCACGATTTACAATGGCTACAAATACCGATTTATTATCAGGACTCCATGAAATATTGGTTAAATATTGTTCCAAAGGTTCACCTGTTTTAAGAAATACCGTAGAATTTGTGGTGGTGTTATAAACACCAACTGAAGCATGATGACTTGGCGTTCCTGCTATCGGGTAGCGAATCATACGGGCATCAGCCGGGCGAGTTTTCAATTGATAAATAGGATACTCGGCCACCATGTGCTCATCCAAATGATAAAAAGCCAATTGCCCCCCATCATTACTCCAAAAAGTTCCTTTTACTATTCCAAATTCGTTGCGGTGAACCGCTTGACCATTCACTATTCCCGGCTTATCATCAAAGGTTATTTGCTTATCGTTAATGTATAAATTATTGCCTTTGGTGTAGGCCACCTTTTTATAATTGTATGTAAAATCAGCATTCTCCATTTCCGCTGCATCATAATCAACTAAATTATAGGTAATTTTTTTGGCAACATCGTATGCCACAAACTTATTAGCATGGTTAAATCTAAAATTATTATAATTTAACCAGGCTATGCGAGGAAGTTTTTTTAAAGTATCCAATCCTGAACTTTTTAAAGCTAAATCCACTTCAGTTTTTGAAATTGTATAAACAACTTTATTCGTTTTTGCATCCGTTACCTGAATAGTGCTTCCAACTGCTTGTGAATAATAAGATGATTCACTCACCCACTGCAATTGGTCTAAGTTTTTAGGAATTAATTTTCCGCCACCACCCAGCACAGCTTCTTCTATGGTAAATATTTTATCTTGAGCCTTGGCCGAATTAGAAAGAAAAACAGATACTGACAAAAACAATACACCAATGGATAAGAAAACGTATTCTTTAAAATTTTTCATATTAAAATTTGAGAAGGCAAACCAAAGCCAAATTTGAGTAAAAGACAATCTTTATATTTAATATTTATTGACTTAATGGAAAATTAATTCGATTAATATAAAAACAACTTGTCACAGAAAGAATTTTAAATTCGTCTTAAAGCTATCTAAAAGAATTAAAAAAATAAATAATCGTCATTTTAATGATTTTTTTTTATAAACTTGTGAAATAAAATTATGCTAAAAAGACTCTTATTCTTTGTTTTCACCTTTTCAATCTTGCTTCTTTCCTGCAAAACGAAAGAAACAATTGAGGTAAGTGTAAATAAACCTAAAAATTATGATGATATATCTACTGTAAAAGTTGAAAATTATATTAACCGGATATACATTGATTTGTTGGGTCGTGAACCATTGAATACTGAAAAAATAAGAGATGTAGATACCTTAAGAGCTAATAAGCTAAACTTTGAAAGCCGAAAACGACTTATTACACGCCTAATGACCGATACCGGTTTTGTTATTGGTGATTCATCCTACAAGAGGGCATATTATCAAAGAATTTATGATTTAACAAAGGCTCGTTTGCTAGAAGGGGCTGGTGAAGAAGAATTTTATCAGCAAATTGGCAATGCCAAATTTGCTCTTAAAGTAGCACGGCTACTTGGAGATTCCATTGGTGTATTCTCAGCAATGGTTACCATTGACCGATGTTTGAATGTTATCAATTCGAGGCGAAATTACCAATTGGGCAAAATAAAAATAAGTGATATGTATGCCTATATGCTCGACAATCCTATTTATGATGTGATAAATATGAATAGTTTAAATTTTGTAAATGCAAGTTTTGACAACATGTTGTTCAGGTTTCCAACCCGTGACGAATTTGCAATAGCTTATGATATTATTGATAAGGGAAAAGCTGGAAGCTTGTTTGGCGGCTATGCGGGTAACAAACCTGAATATTGCCAAATGTTGGTTCAATCTATTGAATATCATGAAAGCATGATAAAATGGTGTTACCTTACTTTAATAGGCCGTGAGCCGACAACTCAAGAAAGCTTTAATTTAATACAAGATTATTATTCGACCAAAGACCTACAAAAAGTTCAAACTTTAATATTAATGACAGATGAATATGCCCATTTTTAAAATCGCCTTTTTCAGTTTAGCTGTTTTGTTTTTTGTTCAATGCAAAAAAGAAAAGCTAATTACAAATTACGAGGTTGTTGAGACTCCTTCTTTTGGTGATAACCTTAATAAAGACAAGGATAAAACCAATATTGAGTTTCACGGTATTTTAACTACAAACTTGTTTCAAAAACCTTCGTCAATTAATGAATTAACACGAACCGATAGGGTAATTCAAAGTTGTGGCGATAAAACTTTAATAAATGAAGTTATCATCAGTAATTATATGAACACCAGTTTTGTAAAACTCCCAACCCGAAAATTTATGCTGGATAGTACTGAAAAATTTGTGACGGACACTTATATTCGATTTTTCATAAGAAGACCAACAGAGGCTGAAAAAACGTGGTTTATAAATTTTATAAATTCGAGCAAAGCAAATCCAAATTTCAGACCCGAACTGGTTTATTCTTCCTTTTCAGCATCTGATGAATACATGTTTTATTAATAGATTATGAAAAGAAGAGAATTTGTTAAAAAAGCCGCTACACTAACCGCTGGAAGTTTGGTTATGCCCTATCTTTTGCCATCGGGTAGATTATTTGCCAAAACCAATGCTCCATTGGCTGAACATGTGGTTTATGTAATATTTGGTGGAGGATTGCGTCAGCAGGATTCAATATTGCAACGCTATTTGGCCGATAGTCAAGATTTTGCTGCTGAAGGAAATCTATTGCATAATATGTTGGAAGGAACACCACCAACCAGTAAAATTGCTTATGGAATAGGGGAAGGTGGCACACAGCCTATACCTAAAATACTTTCCAAAACCATTCAAAAACAAGGGACCATATTTTCTGAAATGCGAGCTATTTCTGGAGGACATTATGGTGGATTAAACTCTTTAATAACAGGCAGTGGGGTGGCAGGACAAGGACTTAAAGTAAGACCGATAAATCCAACGGTTTTTGAATATGCAAGACGGTTTGGTGGATTTAAAGCTACTGATACATGGTTTATAGGAAATTCAATCGGCAACTCACTTCCTTTATTAAATTCAAGTAACCACCCTGATTTTGGATTGCCATACGGCGCAAATTTCTTTGCTCCAAATATCACCTTCGGTAGCGACGGCTATGCCACACTCCAAAATGCTAAAATTTATCACCCACAAGAAGAACTAGAACCTATGTATAAAATGAAGAATTTTTTAGATAATTCATTTAACATAAAAAAGGGAGATATGCCAGGAATAAGAAACACCGACGACGAGAGAACAAAAATTAAAGAATTTATATCCAATACCTTTGTTAGGCAAGCCGCAGGTCAATTGCCAATGCCGCCCGTAGGTGGTGGAGATGGAGCTACAATAGGTTATGCTGCAGAGGTTTTACGTGTTTTTAAACCAAAACTATTGGTAGTAAATATGAGCGGAATTGATGGCTGCCACAGCAACTTTACCGGTTACATACAAGCCATGCACCGAGCCGATCATGCTTTAGGATTTTTGTGGAATTATATTGAAACTCAAATTCCTGAAATGAGCGGTAAAACTATTATGTGTTTTGTGCCGGAATGTGGAAGAAACAAAGATCATAACCCTATAATGGATGCAAATGATTGGTATGGATACGACCACGGAGATGCTAACTCATTGAGAGTTTTTGGTGGTATGGTTGGGCCAAACGTTCCAGCAAATTTAATGGTAGGAAATGAAGCTAATCCGATTGGAAAAGTAACGGATTTTAATTTAACTATAGCTGAAATACTTGGATACAAGAGCGAAGTACAAGGTGCAGGATTAATTGACTCACAAGCTAAAAGTTTGTTTGAAAGAATTTAAAAGATGATAAAAAAACAACTCTATATCCTATTGGCTTTTATCAGCATATTTAATGTTTCATGTAAAAAAGATAGTGGTGCAGACAGTTCCAATCCTTATAACACATGGAATACAACTACCCGAGGCGAAATAATGCCTGATTTAAAAATTGATCCTAATACAATTCAGGGTTTACATAAAAATATTTTTAAACCAACCTGTGCTAACAGTGGTTGTCATGATGGAAATTTTGAACCTGATTTTAGAAGTATTGAAAGCTCCTACAACTCATTAATAAACCGATTAGCTACCAATACCGACCCTCAAAATGCACAGTTTGTAAAACGTGTAGTTCCAGGCGACCCAGATGTAAGTATGCTTTTACACCGAATATTGACTTATATTCAAGGTTCACAAGGACAAATGCCTCTAACAACAGACCCTGGAAGTGATTGGCCAACAAAAAAACTTCAATATATTGAAAATATCACCAATTGGATAAAGGATGGAGCTAAGGACCAATTTGGCAAAAGTGCTTTGGATAATGACTTTAAACCACAAATAGCAGGTATGATTGTTTTTGCCAATGGCTCTTCTACCCCATTGCCTCATGCTAATTATCAGCCGGTGGAATTACCTCCGGGAACCAGCAGTATAAAAATAATGATAGCCTTTGCTGACGATAAAACAGCCGTCAATCTTCTGGGACCAACAACTCTTAATAACTCCTTAAATCCAAATGATTATACAGGAACTGAACAAACCATGACTACAGAATCCTCACCATACAGTGCCAAAGGAGTTTTGGGCACTATGGTTGATTATTGGCATACTATTACCCTTCAAGTAAGTAATTTGGGTGCTGTTTCTAACGACGTTATTTGGTTTAGAACCCAAACTTCCGACAAGGTCAATCCGGCGGTTTATTTACCTGAAACCACCACTTCGTTTAATCTTAAAAAATATTTTGCTATTCGTATTAAGTGATGAATATAAAACTAATTAAACACCAAATTTTATTTATCAGTTTGATACTTCTTGCTATTTCAGGATGCAAAAAAGAGGAAGTAGTTGTTGCTAATCCCAATCCTTTATTAAGACTGGTATCGGTTTCTTCAAAAAATTTAAAGCAATTTAAAGATAGTTTGATTATAACGATTGAATACACTGATGGCGATGGCGATATTGGTGAAACCAATCCTGACCTAAATGATTTGCAAATAAAAGACCAGCGACTAAGTAAACCTGATTATTATTTTGTTAAACCATTAACTCCACCTAATGCAAATATTAAAGTAAAAGGAACCATCGCGGTTCAAATAAAGAACACCTTTTTATTAGGTACTGCTGATAGTGAAATAACAACTTTTGAATTGCGACTTAAAGACAGGGCCGGAAATTGGAGTAATAGTGTAAAAACGGATGTAATAACCATTACAAAGTAAATTTGATTAAACCTCAGAAATATTCACTTTTTAAATACGAGTTGGTAAAACTAACTCGATGGATAGTAATATGTCTGCTATTTCCGGTTTCGTATTTAAATGCCCAAACCACTTACAAAATGGGTAACACCAAGGTGTATGATTGCCGTGGCAAATTAACAGACAGCGAGGGAAATACGGTAAACACCAAATGGTATTCCAGTGGTGAAGATTTTATATTTACAATTTGCGTTACTGGGGCCAGTAAAATAGATATAACATTTACCGGAAATTTTGATGTGGAAGCAAAAGCTGATTTTCTGAAAGTTTTTAACGGTAAAGATACCAGTGCCACTTTAATAAGAAAATACGATAACAGCAGTAAACCTTCGGGGGGAATTTCGAGTTCCGACAGTTGCATTACTTTTTACTTTCACTCCGATAAATATGTAAACGGTGATGGCTTTGAACTGAGTTGGAGGGCTAAAATAACAAAAGTGCGACAGCCTACTTTTACTCCCATCTCCAATCCCACTTGCAGCACAAGTAAAATACGAGTGGTACTTGACCAAAAATTTAATTGCGATTCGATAAAAGCTCAAAATTTTAAATTGAGTGGGACTTTATCTACTGCAATTGCAAGTGCTACCGGCGTAAATTGCGATGGTAAAAATGAAACGAATACGTTTGATGTTACATTCGCCTCCGGCTTAGATCAAAGCGGAAACTACGTTTTAGATTTTAACAGCACCTTTAAAGATGCCTGCGATAGTATTTGGAAAATAAATGCAAAACTTAATTTTAAGATTACTGATTGCCCGATTAGAGTTATTTTAAAAACCACAAAAGACACCGTTTGCAAAGGCGGATGTGTTACATTAACGGCCACCCTAACAGGTGGTGACCCCACAAAATATGTCTATAACTGGTTAAGTGGTGGCCTTACAGGAAAACCGCCGAAATCGCCCTGTCCATCGGTAACCACAACTTATATTTTGGAAGTAACAGATGGTGTTTCTGTTCCAGGAAGAGATACTATATTGATTACAGTAGTTGATCCTCCAGTGGCTCAAAAAGACACCAGTGTTTGCCAATCCAGCGGACCATTTAATTTAAGCGCCACCCCTACTGGCGGCTCATGGTCGGGCACAGGAATTATCAATGCTACCAACGGAACTTTTGACCCCGGAGTATCAAAAAGTGGGACCTTTAATATTACTTACAAATTAGCTAATTGCACCGATATGGTAATAGTTACGGTTAGAGCCATCAATGCTGGATCACCGAATGCATCTTGTCCAGGAGCAGCGCCTTTTATGGTTTCCAATTTTTCACCGGCAGGTGGAACGTGGAGTGGCCCTAATATTACTTCAGCAGGATTAATTACACCTCCGGCCATTGCCGGTCCGTTTACAGTAACCTATACTTGGAATGGCTGCACAGCTAACAAAACTATAAATATTGATGGAATTATTATTAAAAAAATAGACACGCTTTGCCAATCAGTAGCGGCTGACACTTTTAAATTTACTCCAAAAGGCGGGACATGGTCTGGTCCAGGGGTGAATAATGCCACGCTTGGTATTAATTCACCAAACACTGCCGGAGCTGGGAACAAGCTTTATATTTATACCATTAATGGTTGTAAAGACACCTTAAAACGAAACATTCAAGGGGTGGATGCCCGATGGGATGAAATTGCCTGTCCTGATGCAGGCCAAAGAACTTTACCTGTCGGTTTACCATCTGGAGGATTTTGGAGCGGTAAAGGAATTTTTGATAAAGTAAATGGAATTTTTGATGCTGACACTTTTCGAGTTCCAGGAAAATCTACTTTTACTCAAACCAACTTAACATACACTTCGCCCAATGGGTGCAAAGATGTTAAAATAATGTACTTGCGGTATACTCGTTTTTATACTGATACCGTTCGGCGTTGTGAAACGGATACCACCTTTCCTTTACAATATAATTTTGTGAAAAACGACCCGTGGGATGTCTATTTCACAGGAAGTAGTGCCATTATTGGAACGAATGTTTATTATCAAAAATTTAGTCCTAAGCTGGCAGGTAAAGGAACCTTTCATCAAATAATTGGGGATGCTCACGGATGCAAAGACACTCTGATAATCCGTATTTATCCAAGGGCTAATGTTCAAAAAGATACTGTTTTTTGCATAGCTGATGATCCTTTTAAATTATATAATGGAGAAAAAAAAGGAACTTTTAGTGGTAAGGGAATCTCCAATGGCGCCTTAGGGATGTTTAGTCCGGCGTTAGCTGATACAGGAATAAACAAGATTTTATTTGCATTGCCCGGCAAATGTGTGGACACAATAAAAATACGGATTAAACCTTTACCGAAAGTTTCATTTTTAGGTTTGCAAAATTACTACTGTCTAAAAGACACCATTGATAATTTAAACCTCTCCCCCATTGGCGGAACATTGATTGGCCGCGGAATATCAGGAAGCACTTTTAATCCCAAGGCAGCAGGTTCTGGCAGCCATACTATTACTTATAAATTTGGAACCGGTAAATGTGTGAGCCAAACCTCACAAATAATAACCATTGCCGACACTTTAAAACTTGATTTTACAAGTAATAGAGATTCGGTATGTGTTGGAACAACAGTTACACTTACTGCTAAAGCCAAAGGTGGTTCAAATAATTACAATACCCAATGGAGCAGCGGCCAAACAGACGTACAATCCATATTTGTTTTAGGGACTAAAAGCATTTTTTATACGGTAACTTTAAAAGATGGTTGCAGTGATTCTGTGGTCAAGCAAAAGTTACTTTATGTGCATCCATCAATGAATAGTACCAGCACCTCTAGCCCGAAACAATGTTATGGATTTCCGGGATATATTAATTTAACTATGAACGGAGCGGGGCCTTTCAAATACAATTGGAATACTACTCCGCCTCAAACTTCAGCTACAGTTAGTGCTCCTGCCGGAAACAGTTATAGAGTGTATGTTACAAATACTCTTACCGGTTGTAAATATGATACCACAGTAAATATTCCAGGCTATTCCATTATTCAGGCTTATTTCACATATTCTCCCAATGGAAAGTGCCTAAATAGTCACGACCCATTGCTTCAAATTATTAATTTAAGTACAGGTGCTGATACTGGCTATTGGGATTTTGGGGATGGCACACTAGTTCCTTACAATGCTGCTATCAATCCTTCTCATTTATATGATGGGTTATCAGAATATTATTATATAAAATTAAAAATTGCCAATAAAGGAAATTGCCAAGACAGCCTCGTTCAAAAAATATGTGTTACCGATAATGATGCCTTTGAATTACCTACAGCATTTTCGCCTAATGGAGATGGAATTAATGACCTTTTCATGTTTGAAACAGCGGCTGTGTCCAACTCTCATTTAGCAATTTTTACCCGCTGGGGTGAAAAGGTTTTTGATAGTAAAAATTATAAAGATGGCTGGGATGGAACCTTTAAGGAAGAGCCTTGTCCAGAAGGAATTTATATATACTATTTTACCTTCAAAGCTAAAAAGACAGCCAATAAAATGATTAAGGGAACGCTATTTTTAAAACGATAAAGACTCAAATTTTTCATCTCTACCAGATATACGCCAACAAATACAACATATACTCTGCAAAAAAGAACCACCAAAAACGCTGGTAGAATTTTTTGAGAGACTGGTGTTCATTTAATTTTACAGAAAAAGCATTGACAACAAAAAGTATAAAAAGAATGATATGTCCCCAAAAAAGCGTTTGGGTTTCGAAGGATGGAATTTCTGAATGAGAAAAATCACCATACTTTATATAGATGGTAAAAAGATAAGCTGAACCCACTAAGAAGTTGCCAAGGAGCAACGTTGTTTTGGGTGAATATAAAATAGCCAACGATCTAATATTGTATTTGGCATCGCCGGCCATATCTGGCAAATCTTTGAACCATGCAATGACAATACTGAACGCAATAACAAAAAGTGTAAGTATTAGCACATTTTTGGGCATATCCCATGAGTTATTTATTACAGAATTAAACACCAAAAATCCACCTGCATTAAGCAATAATCCTCTCACAGTTGCAATAGCCAAGGCAGCAGGCAAGTGATGTTTTTTTAGGTGGAGTGGCGGCATGGAATATGCCCAACCAATAAATCCTGCCAAAGCAATAATCAAAAGAAGAAACGGAGAAACAAGCCATGCCACAGCTAAACTATAACTCAAAGCAAAGCCCACAATAGCTTTTGCCTGATTAACTTTTAATAAACCAGAAGGAATAGGAAGGTCGGGTTTGTTGATTTTATCAATTTCCACATCAGCAATTTGATTAATACCTACAATAAAAATATTGCAGGAAACCCCTATAAGTAGAGCCATTATAAAATATTGAACATTAAAAATCCCCTGTTGGCGATAGATAATTAGATACAAAGTACAAATACTAATTATGCTGCCAATGATGGTATGTGGCCTACTAAATTTCCATAGGATTCGGATAAATTTCATTTTGTTGGTTGAATCTCTATCAAAACAATTGGAGTGAAACCTTTGGTTAGTTGGAGTACTTTTACGTTATTAAAAACTTCAAATAATTTTTGATATTGTTTTACTGAGCGTGATTTAAAAACGGAAACAATACCATCAAAGGTTATGGTTAAAATATTTATAGGAATAATATAAGTGAACAGCAATCTCTTGAATGAAAATGGGTGTATGAATGTTGTAAAGATAAGTGTTCCAAGAGTTGTAGTTAAAATAACTTTTATCAAACAAACCACATTGGGTTTAAGAATCTCTGCAAAAAAAGCAGCCGAACCAGATTCATGAATTTTTTGAATAATAACTAATTTGTCTTTATCCTCAAAATGGTGAAAGGCATTGAACATAGTGTAACAATTGTCAGGCTTATATTCCATTTCCATCACATCCATTGATTTAGCCTCATACGAAATCCTTTCATCCATTGTATTCAAAATATTGGGGTATTTGTCAGTTAAGACAAGCTCTCTAAAACAATTGCTTTTTTTGAAAATACTGATGGCCGGTTCACCGCTGCCTGAGCATAGGTCGGTCATGCTTTGCTCGGGCAATGAAAGTTTTTTAAGATGTTCAACAAGGCTATTATATACATTAAACTTTGAGACCACAAAGCCTATAAAATCAGTTTGAAAATTTCTTAAGAGATTAGGAAACCATTTATAATCTTCGAGTTCTTTCAAAGGTATTCATTGTTTAGACAAAATTAGGTGTTTTATAGTGGAGGTTTTCAAAGGAATAAATCTAATATATCATAGCGAGCAGATTGCTTTACTTTTCCAAAGGTTGAATCTTTGGAATAGTAAAACTGCCCCTATTTCTCAGACTTCCGCCTTTTCAATTCCTGAACCAGCAAAGCCAGTTCCCGGCCCATCTGTCCGGCCATGCTGCTGTTTTCTTTGGCCCGGCGGCCAAGGTATGGCATTACCGATTTTATGGGGCCATAAGGTAAATATTTAACCACATTGTAGCCTTTAGCTGCAAGGTTGAAACTTATAGTATCACTCATCCCAAACAATTGTGCAAACCAAAACCTCGAGTCATTGTTTTCAATTTCTCCTTCGTTCATCAGTTTAGCTAAATACAAGGAGCTTTCTTCATTATGCGTTCCGGCACAAACCGAAACAATATCGCAGTTATCAAAACATAATTTTAAGGCTTCATTATAATCCCTATCGCTATCTTCCTTGGTATCATTGATAGGATTTGGGTAACCCATTTTCAAAGCCCGCTCGGCTTCCTTTTCCATATAAGCACCTCGCACCAATTTAAACCCTACAAAATATTTCTTTTCTCTGGCCTCGGCAATCCATTTTTTCATTAGCTCTACCTGATCCTTTTTATACAATTGAACGGTATTAAAAATCAAAGCCTTTTGCTGATTGTGTTTGGCCATCATTTCATTAACTAATGTATCCACTGTTTTTTGCATCCACGATAGTTCAGCATCTACAAACAAGCGCATATCACTATCGGCAGGCACTTGACAGAGGGTTTCAAATCGTTTTTTAGTATTATAAAATTCGTTTAACTCATCATTATCTAATTTTATGCCGGCATCTACTTTTTCGAGCAAAGTAACACTGGCAATACCGGTGGGTTTGAATACACAAAACGGATATTGTGGTTTTCCTTTCGCTTTTAAAATGGTACTTTTAATTTCCTTTACATTTACTTCAAAACTAGCTTCATCTTCATGCCCTTCTACCGAATAATCAAGAATAGTTCCTACCCGATTCTTCCATAAAGTGTTTACTGTATAATCGCATTCATCAATAGTTTCGCCACCACAAAACTGCCAGAAAACCGTGTTTTTAATAATTCCCTTTATCGGCAATCCAATCTTTAAACAAAAAGTGGATAGGCCAGGACCATACTTTACCAAAAACGAAAAATTAAATATTGAGAAAATGAACTTTGCTTTTTTAACTTCAGCATCACTCATGTGCTGAAAAGCAACTTTGGTATTTGAAAATGTAAGGTCGAAGGGTTGCATAAATGAGTGGCAAAATTACCTTAAACCAATTAGTTTTTTAGAATTGTTTGAACATGATTATTATCATTTAGAAATGAAAACAGTTTTGAAATTCCACTTACCATTATAAAATAAAAATCGATAGAAAATTGACAACTAATTTTTCAAAAAGAGTAATATTGAACCATGATTAAAAGATTAACTATTTTAGCTTTTTTTATTGCAAATACTATATTTCTGTTTGCCCAAAAAAGCATAACACTTGAAGATATTTGGAAAAACAGAACCTTTGCTGCCAAAGGGGTTTCAGGTTTTGTGCCATTAAAAGACGGCAAAACCTATTGCCAAAATGTGAGTACAAAAACGGGAGGACAGTTTGTGGTTAAATATAGTTACGAAACCGGGAATACTGTGGATACCTTAATTCACAATGGCCGAATTGCAAAAGCAAACGGTTTAAAGGAGTTTCAGTTTGATGGGTTTCAATTTAATTCAACTGAAACCCAAGCCATTTTAACCAACGAAACAGAACAAATTTACCGTCACAGTTCAGCCGCTAAAACGTATATTTTAGATATTGTTACTTCTGAAATTACCGAAGTAGTCTTTTCTAAAATAATGTACCCCACATTTGACCCCACTGGAAAATATGTTGCTTATGTTTTTGAAAATAATTTGTTTGTAAAAGACCTTAAAAACAACAAAATCAAAACTATTACCAAAGATGGTAAACGCAACTCCATTATTAACGGAGCCGTAGATTGGGTGTATGAAGAAGAATTTAGTATGAGTTCAGGTTTTCAGTGGAACGAAGATGGCTCGGCCATCGCCTATTACAAGTTTGATGAAACCAATGTTCCTGAATTTTCGATGACCATGTTTGAAGGATTATATCCTAGAGTTACAACCTTTAAATATCCAAAAGCAGGAGAAACCAATTCAAAAGTAGATGTGTTTGTTTACTCCATAAAAGGCGGTAAATCAAAGAAAATGGAAACAGGTTCAGAAAACGACCAATATTTACCAAGAATAAAATGGACCAAGAACAACGCCTTACTTTCCATCCAACGATTGAACCGATTGCAAAATAAATGGGAGATTTTGTTAGCCGACACAAAATCAGGAAAAACAAGAGTAGCACACGAAGAAACCGATAAATATTATATTGATATTTCTGACGACCTTGAATTTTTACCCGGTGGCGAATTAATGTTGCTAACCAGTGAACGGGATGGGTTTCGTCACATTTATTTACACAAAGTAGAAGGCCCTGAAATAATGCAAACCACAAAAGGCAGTTGGGATGTGGCTGATATTTTGGGGTATAATGAGGCTACAAAACAAGTGTACTATTCATCGTTTGAAAATTCATCGCTAGAAAAACACATTTACAGAAGTGATTTGGATGGTAAAAATAAAATTGAATTAACAGCAGCAGCGGGAATGCATTCTGCAGCCTTCAGTACCGATTTTAGTTATTTTTTGCATACCACATCTACTATTAATTCTCCGGCTATTACAAGTATTTGCAATGGTTCAGGAGCTGTATTACGAGTTTTGGAAGATAACAAAGTATTAACTACAAGGATGCTGGATTATAAAATTTCGATAGCTGAATTCGGTCAATTACCTATTGAAAATAATATTAATTTAAACTATTGGATAATTAAACCTAAAGATTTTGACCCCAATAAAAAATATCCATTGTTAATGTTTGTATATGGGGGGCCGGGTTCACAGCAGGTATTGAACAGTTGGGGTGGAGGTAATTATTGGTGGCACCAAATGTTGGCCAATGAAAAGGGTTATATAGTAGCTTGTGTAGACAATCGTGGAACAGGAGCCCGAGGATCTGAGTTTAAAAAAATGACCTACAAGCAATTGGGCAAATATGAAAGTGACGATCAAATAAGTGCTGCTAAATATTTTGGAAGTCAAAGTTATATTGATGCTTCACGAATTGGTATTTGGGGATGGAGTTATGGCGGATTTATGAGCAGTACTTGCATTACCAAAGGAGCCGATTTTTTTAAAGCTGCCATTGCCGTGGCACCTGTTACCAACTGGCGATTTTATGATAATATATATACTGAACGCTATATGCAATTGCCAAATAATAATGCCGAAGGATATGATTCCAACTCCCCAATAAATATGGTTGAAAAATTAAAAGGAAAATACCTTTTGGTGCATGGAACTGGAGACGATAACGTTCATTTTCAAAATTCAGCAGAGATGGTGGAAAAAATGGTAGAACAAAACAAACCGTTTCAATCCGCTTATTATCCTAATAAAAGCCACGGTATATCAGGCGGAAACACCCGTTTGCATTTATTTACATTAATGACAAATTTCATTTTAGAAAATTTGTAATCATTATATCAGAAATAAGTTATTAATTGCCACGAAATTTATAAAACGAAATATGACTGAAAACACTGGTAAACATCCAAAAGGACTATGGGTACTATTTGGAACTGAGATGTGGGAACGATTTGGCTATTATTTAATGCTTGGAATTTTTTCCCTTTACATGCTTGATGGCTGGAATAATGGCGGTATGGGATTTGATCCATTAAAAAAATCAGATATTTATGGCACTTATCTTGGCCTTGTTTATTTAACTCCTTTTATAGGTGGCTTGCTAGCCGATAGGTTATTTGGTTACCGAAAATCAATTATAACAGGAGGTTTAATGATGGCTGCGGGGTATTTTTTGCTTTCGGTTCATAATACTTCTACATTTTATGTTGCCTTGCTTTTAATAATTCTTGGCAACGGATTCTTTAAACCTAATATTTCTACACTTGTGGGTAATCTCTATAGTGGTGATGATATGAAGGATAAGAAAGATTCAGGCTACAATATATTTTATATGGGCATTAACATCGGTGCATTTATTTGCAACTTTGTGGCTGCCTATATGCGCATAAATTATGGCTGGGGACATGCCTTTGCGGCTGCTGGTGTTGGTATGATAATAGGTGTTATAATTTTTATTTCAGGCTCAAAACACATCCGTCATGTGGATATTATTAGACCCGTTCAGGAAGGAGATATGGGTACAGGTAAGATTTTAGGTTTAACCGTATTACCTATGTTTCTATTCGGAATATTAGGTTATTTAATTCCCGGTAATTTTTTAGGTTCAGATACAAACGATGCTTTTATTATTGGTTGTTTACCAGTAATATCTTTCTTTATTTATTTGGCATTTAAAGCTGAAGCCAAAGAAAGCAGGGCGATAAAAGCGTTATTGGCCGTATTTATGTGTGTAATTTTATTCTTTGCCATTTTTCATCAAAATGGCGATGCCTTAACGGTTTGGGCCGAAGATCATACCGAACGTCAAATGCCCGAAAGTGTTTCAAATCTGGCCGAACCTATAGGAATGGCTCAAGTAGTGGTAAATAATGATATTGTTTCATCCAATCAGGCAACTTTTGATTCTTCAATAAACGCTATGAGAGCCGAAGAAAAAGCAATGCCAGGCGTTACCAAAGAAGAATTAAAGGCCAAAGCTGATTTTTCGAATGAAATTGGACAATTAGAAAAATCAAGAAAGTATTTTTCTACCCTTCCTGGAGACCAAATTCCTGAAAAAGGTAAAAGTTTAAAATTGTATTCTACTGAGTTGTACCAATCCATCAATCCATTTTGGGTAGTAGTACTTACCCCTTTAATTGTTGGTATTTTCGGTTTTTTAAGACGTCGGAAAAAAGAACCAAGTACCCCAACCAAAATTGCCATCGGTTTGGTAATTACTGCCTTGTCGGCATTAGTAATGGTCGGGGCTGTTTTGGCCACTAATGGATTGAGCATGAAAGCAGGTTCTATGTGGCTTATAGCTTCATATGGTGTAATTACCATTGGCGAACTTTGTTTATCGCCCATGGGTTTATCACTAGTATCCAAACTTTCGCCTCCTCGTATTACGGCCTTAATGATGGGAGGATTTTTCCTTGCCATTTCTGTTGGAAATAAATTATCGGGTATGCTCTCAAGCCTTTGGGAAAATACCCCACAAAAAGAAAATTTCTTTTATTTAAATTTTGCATTGGTATCTGCAGCAGCTATAATTTTATTCCTTATGCTAAAATGGCTTAATGGGGTAATGAGAGAAAACAATGTTCAATAATTTTTAAAAAATAAAAATAATATAGCTTCGGTTTTTGGCCGGGGCTATTTTTTTTAAACATAAATTAAATAAAAAAAATGCTAACAGTAGAAGAAATTCAAAATTTTAAAGGCAAATACCCAAAACAACTTTGGTATTTATTTTTAATAGAAATGTGGGAACGATTTACCTTTTATGGTATGCGAGCCTTACTGGGACTTTATATTTCACATTTAATATTATCGGTGGATTATCATTCAGTAAATGCCACCGAAAAGGCCAAAATTGTTAAAGAATTTGAAGTAAGTAATGCTGAAATATTGAATGAAAAACATCCTCAGTATTACATCAGAACCTCAGAACAAAAATATAGAGACGACGCTGAAGCAATAAGCAATAAACGCTACGGAACCATTCAGGCATTTATTTATGCCATGGCATTTATTGGCGGTTTGTTTGCTGATAAATTATTTGGATTTCGCCGTTCCATTTTTTGGGGCGGAATATTAATGGCCATAGGAACTTTTTTAATGGCTATTCCCGGAAGTTTTGCCTTTTATGCCGGAGTAAGTATCCTTATAGTAGGCAACGGATTTTTCAAACCCAATATTTCCACAATGGTTGGCAGCTTATATAAGGAAGGTGACCCCAGAAGGGATGCAGGTTTTTCACTATTTTATTCAGGTATTAACATTGGGGCATTATTAAGTGGTTTAATCATTGCCTATATTGGCACATCTATTAGCTGGTCTTTAGGTTTTGCATTAGCTGGAGTTTGTATGCTCATTGGTTTAGGATTATTTGTATTCACTCAAAAAACATTGGGCCCAATTGGTTTAGTCCCTTATCCCGAAAAACTAAATAAAAAAGTGGCAGGTATTAATCGCGGAGTCTTGATACATGCAGCCACCTTGCTTCTAATACCCCTTTTCTTTCTTTTTGTATATTATCCAATGGATATTAATCTTGGTTCCATTACTTTGAGTTTAACCGATTTAATATTTTTATTAGCTGCCGTTTTCACCATCGGTTATATTGTATACCAGATAAGGACTGCTTCTAAGGAAGAAGGCCGCAAATTAACAGTTGCCGGTATTTTAATATTATTCTCAGTTGTTTTTTGGTCGTTCTTTGAACAAGGTGGAGGTTCGTTAAACTTTTTTGCCGTAGGAAACGTGGAAAGCAATGGATTGAATATGACTTCAGTTAACAATTCCATCAATGCCTTATGGGTCGTACTTTTAGCTCCAATTATTGGTTTATTTTGGTTGTATTTAAATAAGAAAAATAAAGAGCCTAACATGATTGTAAAGTTTGGATATGGATTTATATTTCTTGGCCTAGGGTTCCTCATATTTTACTCCAGTAAATTTTTTGCTAATCCAAACGGAATAACGCCAATATGGACATTTATTTTTGCTTATTTAATAGTAACCCTTGGTGAACTTTGCCTCTCTCCTATCGGTTTATCTATGGTTACCAAATTATCTCCAACCCGATTGCATGGAGTGATGATGGGAACATGGTTTTTGGCAAGTGCTTATGGACAATACGGAGCCGGATTAATCGGTGCTACCTTAGCAAAAGGTGATAATTCAATTGAAAACCCAACCAATTATCAAAAATTAATGCAATACACGAGTGGTTATGAAAGCATTGGTTATATAGCATTAATTTCAGGTGTAATACTCATACTTATTTCACCACAATTAAAAAAGATGATGGGCGGAGTTAGGTAGAATTCTGTTTTGATTAAACCTTTGTAATAATCTGACAAAACAATAACCTTAAAATAATCTATTACATTTGGGTTTTAAATCGATAATGAGTAGTTTTGCTACTCAATTTTAACTATGCTAGATTCTTTGGTATCTTCTAAAACGAAAATCAAACTCTTGCTTAAGTTCTTTTTGAACTCCAGCAATACAGCATATCTCAGAAATCTTGAAGCTGAATTTGGAGAAAGCACCAATTCTATTAGACTGGAACTTAACAAATTTGAAGAATCAGGTCTTTTAAATTCCTATTCTGAAAGCAACAAAAAAATTTTTAAAGCCAATACCAAGCATCCACTTTACCCTGAAATAAATTCAATTATCAGAAAGTATGTTGGTATTGATAGAATTATTGATTCCATTGTTTCAAAACTTGGTGAACCTGACCATGTTTGGTTGGTAGGGAATTTGGCCCGTGGGCTAAACAGTGATACTATCGAGCTTAAAATTTCAGGAAATGTAGATAAAGACTACCTTGAAGAATTGGTTCAAAAGGTAGAAAAAACCATTAATAAAAAACTAAAAATTGAATTACTAAGTGAGGTTGAATCACTTGTAGATAGTAATAAATTGGAGCCTTCTTTACTTCTCTGGAGTAAAGCCTAAAAAGGCTTTTTTACATAAAAAATAGCACTTAGTACTCTGTGACTGAGGTGGCGAAGCTTTGGAAGAAATGGATAAAGTTTAAAGTAAAAAGTTTAAAGTAAGAAAAGGATAATTTCATGTTAGATTTTGATAAAAACGATTTACAAAAAAGGTTATTTCAGTTTGCAGTAAATGTTATATCGTTGATTCGAAAGCTCCCTAAAGGTAAAGAATATGATGTTATAAATTACCAATTAACGAAATCTTCTACTTCTTCAGGAGCAAATTATGAAGAGGCACAAAGTGCTGTATCGAGACCAGACTTTGCTAATAAAGTTGGCATCTCATTAAAGGAAATGCGTGAATCTAATTATTGGATTAGACTGGTTATAGAAATAACTGATGATAATTCAGATTGGCTACCACTTAAGTCAGAATCCTTTGAACTAATGAATATTTTAGGAAGTATTTATTCAAAAACTTCTGTCAAAAAATGAGAAGTGATCTCTTTAAACTTTCTACTTTAAACTTTTACCTTTTATAATGAAAAAATGGTTTGCTATTTATGTTCTGTCGCGAAACGAAAAGAAGGTTGCATCCTTGCTAACTGATCAAAATATAGAAAACTACTTACCGCTTCATAAAACGATGAAGCAATGGAGCGACCGAAAAAAAATGGTAGATGAGCCTTTATTCAGGTCGTATGTTTTTGCTCATATTGTAGAGGATGAAAAGCCAAAAGTGAGAGAAACAAAAGGTGTATTAAACTTTGTATATTGGCTTGGTCAACCGGCGGTAATAAGAGACCAAGAAATAGAAATTATAAAGCATTTTTTGGGAAATTATGAAAATATTGAAGTTCAGGAATTTACCCCTGAAATAAACAGTTCTGTTAAAATCCAAAGTGGCCCAATGACGAATCAAATTGGAAAGATTATTAAAATTGGAAAAAATAAAGTAAAAATCATAATTGAATCTCTAGGCTGTTCTTTAGTGGCTGATGTTCCAATAAATAAAGTGTTACCTTTGCCCGTTAAAAAATAAAAAATGACTAAAACCATTCGACTATCAGTCATCATAGTATTTGCCATTGTATTTTCTTCATGTGGCAAAAGATTGATTTATTTCCAAGAGAAAGACAACTCTAACAGCAAATATTCCAATATTGAATTAGCAAAACATGAAAATACTGTAGACCATGTAATTCAGGCAGGAGATATATTAGGATTTAAATTCAATTCCAATAATACGGCATTAGTTAATGAATTTAGTACCAACACAGGAATTACTATAAATGAGAATGGCACTCTTTTTTTACCTTATATTGGAAGCATGCTTATATCAGGAAAAACAATTAAAGCTGCTGATGAAAAGTCAAAATCTAAAAAATCACTTTTTCAAGAACAAAAAATAGTTTTAAATAATTAATGAACAAAACAATTGGAATTATAGGCTTAGGTTACGTTGGCTTACCTTTAGCTATTGAGTTTGGGAAAAAATTTCACACAGTTGGGTTTGATATCAATCAAAAACGTGTGGATGAATTAAATAGTGGGTTTGACAGAACATTAGAAATAGAAAATGAAGATTTAAAAGAGGTTCTCTCCAATAAAAGTGAAATAGGCAGTTTTAAATGTACAACCCGATTGGATGAAATTAAAGATTGTAACTATTACATCGTTACCGTTCCCACACCAACTGATAGAAATAATCGCCCTGACTTAACTCCCCTGTATAAAGCAAGTGAAACAGTGGGTAAAGTTTTAAAAAAAGGAGATATTGTTATATATGAATCAACTGTATATCCAGGGGTAACTGAAGATGAGTGCATTCCGGTATTAGAAAGAATTTCTGGATTAAAATTTAACATCGATTTCTTCGCAGGATATTCCCCTGAAAGAATTAATCCGGGAGATAAAGAGCATACTGTTACTAAAATATTAAAAGTAACATCGGGTTCAACCCCCGAAATTGCAGAAAAAGTAGATGACTTATACCGCACTATTATAGTTGCTGGAACTCACAAAGCCACATCTATTAAGGTAGCTGAAGCCGCCAAGGTTATTGAAAATTCACAACGCGATATCAATATCGCGTTTGTAAATGAACTTTCAAAAATTTTTAGTCTAATGGGAATTAATACCAATGACGTGTTGGAAGCTGCAGGAACCAAATGGAATTTCCTAAAATTTAAACCGGGTTTGGTTGGTGGACATTGTATAGGTGTAGACCCTTACTACTTAGCCCAAAAAGCGCAAGAGGTTGGGTATCACCCTGAAATTATTTTGGCCGGAAGAAGATTAAACGATAGCATGGGAGCCTATGTTGCCAATGAAACTATTAAGTTAATGATTAAAAAGGACATCAAAGTAAAAGATGCTAAAATATTGGTTTTAGGATTTACTTTTAAAGAAAATTGCCCTGATGTTCGCAATACAAAAGTTATCGATATCATTAATGAATTAAATACCTACCATGTTAACTTAACCGTTGTTGATCCATGGGCAGAGCCGACAGAAGTAAAACATGAATATGGTTTAATCACCCGCAAAGAATTGCCTGCTCATAGTAAATTTGATGCTATTATTATGGCAGTAGGGCATAATGAGTTTAAATATTTAAATATTCTTGAGTATCTTAATACAAACCATGTAATTTTTGATGTAAAGGGATTACTGGATAGAAGTTTAGTTGACGGGAGTCTTTGATTTGGTTTAGAGTTTATCTGGTTTAGTGTTTATTGGGTTTAGTGTTTATAATTCAACTCAAAATTTTAAATTAATTTATTCCCTCCTCTCTAAAACCGATAAACCTTAAACTTCTAAACCCCTAAACTCATTAACCCTAAGCAATTAACGGTCCAATGGCAAAAGAATATTCATTTGAAAAACTCACTGTTTGGCAAGATTCAAGAAAATTAGTAACCTTGATTTATAAATTAACAAAACTTTTTCCTTCTGATGAAGTATTTGGGCTTACAAATCAAATGAGACGAGCTTCTATTTCCATTAGTTCAAATATTGCAGAAGGTTCAGGAAGGACAACAAAACGAGATCAGGCGAACTTTTATAAAATTGCATACAGTAGTATGATGGAATTATTAAATCAACTAATTATTTCTAAAGATTTGAATTACATTACCGATGCTACTCTTGCTAACATTAGAGAACTAATAGATAGCATTGCCTCAAAACTTTCCGGTTTAAGAAATAGCTTAAACACCTCTAAACCCTAAACTTCTAAACCATAAACTTCTAAACCATAAACTTCTAAACCATAAAACCCTCAACCCTAAAATGAAAATACTAATAACCGGCGGTGCAGGATTTATTGGCTCTAACCTTACAGCTGCGTTACTTCAAGACGAAAGAATTTCATTGGTTCGGGTTCTTGATAACTTGGCCACAGGACATTTGAGTAATCTTACAGAATTTAACTCCAACCCTAAATTTCAGTTTATGGAAGGAGATATCCGAAATGCGGAAGATTGCAATAAAGCATGTGAAGGAATGGATGCCATTAGTCATCAAGCGGCATTGGGTTCGGTGCCAAGAAGTATAAACGACCCTTTAACTTCGCATGATGTGAATGTTAACGGATTTTTAAATATACTGGAAGCAGCAAGGAAAAATAATATCAAACGAATTGTTTATGCTTCTTCTTCATCAGTCTACGGGGATTTAACGGATTCACCCAAAATAGAAAACAGGGTAGGAAAAGTTTTATCACCTTATGCCGCTACCAAAATGGCTAATGAGTTATATGCCGAAGCCTATTCCAGAAACTACGATATGACCCTTATCGGATTTCGGTATTTTAATGTATTTGGCCCCAAACAAGACCCTGAAGGACCTTATGCTGCCGTTATTCCATTATTTGTAAAAGCTGCCCTTAATAATGAAAGTCCTTTAATAAACGGTGATGGGACCATTACCCGTGATTTTACACCGGTTGAAAATGTTGTACAAATCAATATCAACGGTTTAACCCTACCCTTAGAATTCGTAAAACACGAAGTAGTAAATGTAGCCTGTGGCAACACCACCAGTTTAAACGATTTGTGGCAAATGATAAAAACAATTAGCGGAGCTACAAGCGATGCAACTCATGGCCCGAACCGAAAAGGTGACATTTTTTTTAGCTTAGCTGATATAACAAAAGCTAAAAAATTATTGGCCTATAAAGAGCAATTAGACATTACCGAGGCCTTAAAGAAAACCATAGATTGGTATAGGAAAGGTTGAGGCTGAAATTAAGGTTAAGGGAATAATGAAATATATAAGTTTTGAAGATATGCCGGTATGGAAATTAGCGATGGACATAGCTAAATGGAAAAATTCACCCAATCAGCCCCCCTTTATTCGGTCAAAACTGACCCCCTGATTTAATACAAAAAAAGTTGTCCAAAAACTGATTGATTTTTATTCAAAAAAAGTTTAAAAAAAATTATAAATCAAGTTTCTTTTTTCTGCGAAGTGATTCACCTTTTAACTCGATCATATGAGCCTCATGTACGATACGGTCAAGAATAGCATCAGCTAAGGTTCCTTCTCCAATGATATCATACCATTCGCTTATTGGAATCTGACCTGCAATTATTGTGGACCGCTTACTATGTCTGTCTTCAATGATATCCATTAATATCATTCGACCAGCAGCATCAAAAGGCTGTATTCCAAAATCGTCTAATATTAGCAAATCCTGTTTTTCAATTTTGGCTAGTTCTTGTAAACTTGAACCATCCGCCTTTGCGAGTTTCAATTGACTTAGCAGACGGGTTGTGTTAGCATAAAGAACTTTATAGCCCTTTAAGCAGGCTTGGTTGCCTAAAGCTGAAGCAATAAAGCTCTTGCCTGTTCCTGTGCTTCCTGTAATAATCAGACTTTGGTGATTATCCAGATAGGTGCATTCTGCCAACCTGTTTATCAAATTTGGATCTAAGCCCCTGTCGATGGAGTAATCAATCATTTCAATGGATGCCTTGTAGCGGAACCTTGCATTTTTAAGACTTCGGTCAACAGCCCTATTATGTCTGTCATCCCATTCACTTTCTACCAATTGACTAACGAGTTCATCGGCTGTTAATTCATTTAATCGTGACGTGTCAACGACTTGCCGGAAGCTTCTTTGCATACCATAAAGGCGCATACTGCTCATTTTTTCTAGTGTTTGTTCGTTCATTTTATTTGTTGTTTAAATTTGTTTCTGATTTAGTGTAATAAGCCTTTCCTCTTACATTTTTATGGCTGGGTGTTGCTCTGATGGTCAGGTCCTCATGTGGGTCATCTTTTTCAATACCTTTTTTGAGTAGTTCCTCTACAATGTGATAAGTAAATATACCTAAATTATAAGCCTTAGAGCAGGCGTTTTTAATCCTTTCTTTTCCAACCCTTCGCCCCAGGTTTAGTATGCCGCTACAAGCCTTATAGCCTTGTTCTGGATGTCCTTTACTTTGCATCAGCTTTTCTAGAAAAACACCGACATCAATATCTAATTCATTACCCTTAGTTATAAAGAATTCAGGATTCCACTCCGTAATAAAGCGATGGTTCGAGGCAAGATGTTCTTTGTTTGTAATGTATGTTGCCCTTGTGTAGCACCTTTGGTGTTCTGCTACTACCTTGTCAGTATAATATATTCTGACCCATGTTGCGTTATAGGTGACTTTTACGCGTTTGCCAATCAAGTGATAGGGAACGGAATAATATTTCTTATCCTCATAAAGTGGTATATGTCCCATTTTAGTAACTTTATACTGCTTAACATAACTGGGCGAATAGGGTAAGATAGGAAGAGGTGTTAAAACTGATTTTTCATCATTTTCAAAAACTTCTCTTCTGCTTTCGGCTTTACGCAAAGGGGCATTGTTATGTTCGTTCAATGCTACTTTTATTGCCTTATTAAGCTGTTCTAGAGTAAAGAATACTTTCTGATCCGTTTCCGTAAATACTCTCTGATAAACAAGTTTTACTGCACCCTCTACCAAAGATTTGTCTTTGGGTTTGTATGGACGTGCAGGCAATACGTTGGTGTTGTAATGCTCCGCAAAACCGGCAAAGACTTCATTAATTACCGCTTCATACTTGCTGCTCTGGGTTATGGCTGACTTAAGATTATCTGGTACAACAAGCGCAGGGGTGCCTCCAAAGTATTCCAACGCATTTTTGCAACACTCAACAAAGCCGTAAAGACTCTGATTCATTGACGCCTCTACATAGGTCAGTTGGCTAAAGCCCAAAATGGCTACAAACACCTCTACTTTTGTTTCTTCGCCTGTTTCGGGATCTATAATTGACATTTTCTCTCCTGTATAATCTACATACATCTTATCACCCGGCTTGTGGTCAATATGCATACTAATGCCTGTCATGCATTGCCGGTATTCTCTAACATATTTGTAGAACTGTGTTCGGCTATAACCCATTGGGTCTTTTTGAATATAGGTAGAATAAA
Source organism: Chitinophaga pinensis (assembly GCA_945907065.1). GTDB lineage: Bacteria > Bacteroidota > Bacteroidia > NS11-12g > UBA9320 > JABWCE01. The sequence goes on along the minus strand of CAMDSC010000001.1, from coordinate 103,909 downwards.
CCTTTTCAAGCGTCATACCACGCTTGCGCAGTTGCTTATCCAAAGAAGGTAATAAGATTTCAAGCCTCAGGTGTCTGGCTGGATCTGGCAGCTGCTTGTGTTTAAAGGGTTGAAATAATTGTTGCAGATCCTCTGCATTTAACTTTAATAAATCCACCGTGTGAATATTTAGTTCAGCAAGTCGTTTGAGATAATGCTTTACTACATTCCGGGATACGCCACTGATTGAGCTGATGCGCTTCGAACCATGGCCTTGCTGTTTAAGTTGAATAATTTGTTTTAATTTGTTCATGTCGATTGGTTTGTTTGCCATACATTGCAAGAAAAATTACAATGCATGAAAACCAATCAGTTTTGGATCAAATTTTTTGTATTAATTTCGATTTTTTGAAAAATCAGGGGGTCAATTTAAACCGAAAATGGGGGGTCAGTTTTGACCGAATGGAGGGGGTCAGTTTTGACCGAAAATCTCAATTCAACCATCCATTTTCAGTGGGGGTCAATTTAGACCGAACAAGAGGGGTCATTTTGAGCGGATTTTCCAGTAACTATTTTTTATCGATTAATGAAAGGTCAAAATATTTTTCAAGCTCACCGTATGCATCTTTTTCAGGATCTTGTGCATGCCACTAAATTGCCTCACCTAATGGTTTCATTTTTATATACCATTGTTCAGGTTATAATAAATTTGGGCATGTTTATTTGTATAAAACAAGGATATGAAGGCTATATTTATCTAGCTTATGTGCTTATATTATTAACGGGTACCTACATTATTTTAAAGTATTACATTTTTAAACGAACTGAAATATCAAATGAAGAAAATTAAATTTGCTGTAGTTGGTTTGGGTCATATTGGTTTACGCCATTCCAAAATTGCACACGAGCATCCCGAATCTGAAATTATAGCGTGTTGCGACATTTTGCCGTCTCGTGAATCAAAGCTTCATGAATTAAATCTTAATCCACATTTTTATACCGATTATAAAGAAATGATTATGAATGAACCAGATGTGGATGTAATAAATATAGCAGCTCCCAATGGACTTCATTGTGAAATTGCACTTTTTGCTTTGGAACATGGCAAGCATGTGGTTATTGAAAAACCAATGGGTTTAACTAAAGCGGATTGTGAAAGGGTTATTTTTAAATCGTTACAACAATCAAAAAATGTATTTGTTGTTAAGCAAAATCGCTACAGTCCACCATCAAAGTGGTTAAAAGAAGTTTACGATAATAAATCATTAGGTGAAATAATTATGGTTCAGGTAAATTGCTATTGGAACCGTGACGAACGCTACTACAAACCCGGTGATTGGAAAGGAACGTTAAAAATGGATGGCGGAACTTTGTTCACCCAATTTTCGCATTTTGTTGATATTATGTATTGGATATTTGGTGATATAAAAAACATTCATGCCACCTTTAAAAATGCTACTCATAAGCAATTAACCGAGTTCGAAGACACGGGGGTTGTAAATTTTGAATTTGTAAACGGTGGAATGGGATGTATTAATTTTTCAACCTCCTGCTGGGACACCAATATGGAAAGCAGCATTACAGCAGTGGGTTCCAAAGGCAGTATCAAGCTTGGCGGCCAATACCTAAACGAAGTGGAATATTGTCATATAAAAGATTACATTTTGCCTGAATTGCCCGAAACTAATCCGCCCAATGATTACGGGCCATTTAAAGGAAGTGCCGCCAATCATCATTATGTAATTCAAAATGTGATTGACACACTTAATGGTAAAAGTCGGATTGATACCAATGCTCTGGAAGGATTGAAAGTAGTTGATATTATTGAACGTATCTACGAATTAAGAGATCTGAATAAAATTTAAGTTGAGAATTGCATGGTTTTCAAATATTGATTTTCAGGAAGGAAATGCTGCCAATTCTAGGCTACGAGCATTAGCCAATGGACTAAAAGAAAACGGCAATCAGGTTTTTCTGTTTTTTTTAAGTTCTACTATTTTCAATTACAATAAAATTAATAAAAAAAATAAAGGTTTTTTTGATGGCATCTATTTCAATTATTTAAGTGGTTCAGTTTTAAGAAGCCCCTATTTAATAATTCGATTTTTAGCGTATACAAAAGCTGTTTTTTGCTCTTCAATATTACTTGTAAAAAAACGAAAACACTTTGACGTTATTTTTTTATACAGCCCGCGATTACTATTCTTTGGTCATATTTACATTTTAGCTAAACTCCTGCGGATTCCGTTAATACTAGAAAAAACAGAGTTAGATGAAAGTGTACCTACTAAAAATATTTTACCAAAAATAATTAGCTATGCCGACCGATTGGATGCTTATATTTTTAAATATGTTTGCAGCCATTTAATTGTTATTTCCGAAAAGCTAAAAGATTATTACAGTCAATATTTGCCTGCTTCCAAAATAACTTTGATTCCTATTATTGTAGATTTTAATCGTTTTAAAGAAGTTTCAAATAATTCAAAATCCTATACAGTTGGTTATTTGGGTTCCTTTGGCTCAAAAGACGGCGTTTATGGAATTATTAAAAGCTTTAAAAATGCCATAGAATATGTTCCTGATTTAAAACTTAAATTGATTGGTTTTAACCCTCACAAGCGAGAAATAAATCTGGAACTAAGAAAAAATAAGTTGAACGGACAGGTTGAAAAATCAGGCCAAATTACCTACGAGCAAGTTCCGCAATGGCTTTATAAATGTGACTTGTTGGTGATGAACCGAACCAATCACAGTTACTCTCATTTTGGGTTTCCAACTAAGTTGGGCGAATATTTAGCAACTGGTATTCCAACTATTTGCACCCGTGTAGGTGATATTGAAAACTACTTAGAGCATAATGTAAATAGCTACCTTATTGAACCTGATAATACAGAAGAACTAAAAAATGCCATTATAAACCGTTACAAAAACTACGATACCTTTAATTCTATTGGTCAAAAAGGGAGGCAAGTTGCCCAAGCCCAATTTGATTATCGTAGATATATACCGATACTTCAATCGGTATTTGAAGATGCTGTAAAGTCTAAAAAATAAACCTGAGGTTTATTCAAGTTCATCTTCCAACTTCCCTATCATTTTTCCTATTATTCCAAATCGTTCCTTCCGTTGTAAGGTTCCGTCTTTATTGTAATAATGCCAAACACCACGTTTCTCGCCTTTGCGATAACGACCATAAATTTTCAACTCACCTGTTTCATAAAATTCGCGATAGCGGCCATGTAAATCTCCACGCTTGGTTTCAGCTTCAAATCTTAAATTATCACTATTGGCATAATAATCTCGAATTACATTATGCTCAAACTTGGCCATCAAAAATCGCTGAATATCATCCAACGAATCCAGCACCATCGAGGCATCTTCTTCGGCCATTGCCGCACTATCCATGTCCGAACCCAAAGTATCCGGTTTGTATTCATTAAAATTCAAACGCACTTTGGTAAAAAATTTATCTTCCCTTTCTGTCAACTGAAATCCGATGTCAGAAAACGACCTGAAATAAATTTCGTTTTTGGCCACTCCAGCTTTGCTTGTGGCATCCAATTTTTTAACAAATAATGGAAACGCCCGATTGGATGAAATGTAAGAAAACACAGTAGACTCATTGCTAAAATTATCTAGAAAATCCTGAAACACTTTATCCTTGCCCAAGGTGTTTCCTGTTTCATAATCTTCGATTAAACTGATGATAGTTCTTGGGTTATTACTAAAAACTACATAATCGCCAACGACAGTGTAGTATGGTTTTTCAAGCTTTGAAAACAGTTTTCCAAAAAACATTTTAAACACACCTTTGATGTCCAAAAATTTAATGGTATAATCTTTATAATCTACTTTTTTAAACTTGGCCGGTGAACGCTTCTTTACCTGATCAGCAATAAAATCCAAGCGTTCCTTGGCATAATTAATACTATTGGCTTTCATCACCACCATTATATCGTCTAAATGTTCGGTGTATTTTGAAGGTTCATTTTCAACATAAGCTACCTCGTCACCAACCCAACTGAGCATATCCCTTTCTAAGTTAATTTTCAGTAATCGTTCAATTTTATTTTTGTTAGCCTCAAATTCATTCCAAGTTCTTTCATCATTTTGCAGCACCCCTACCAGATTTTTATAAAATTCTACACCACTTTCAAAACCCAATGAATGATAAATAGCCGTTCGGGCTGGTAATATTTCATGCGCTTTTATATCACCTTTGCCTGAAAGCATTAGGGCTTGAAGGTATGATTCCAACGAATCGTTAATACTGGTATAGCCTTCCAATCCTGCAAAATCATCTCCTATTTCTAATTTCAGCCCGCTGTAATACATTGTTTTGCTAAGGTCGCTAATCATCGGATTGGGCTGGTCGCTGTAGCATTGCATAAAATCATTGAGGTATTTGTAATTGATATACAACTTGCACAATCCATCTTCGGCGGTTTCTTTATAGATGTTTAAAAAATTCTCATCCCGGCCCAACTGTGGTTCTTCTACCTCCATTATCGAACCTTCAATAAGTTGGTTGGTATAAGAACACAATAAATAATTTTGAACAATTGAAAAGTAAAGTGTTTCCTTGGTGGCTCGATTGTAAGCACTCAAAATGCTCTTATTTTTAAACTCTTTGGTTTCGACTTTAAGTCCTGATGATTTTAGTATTTGCTCCAACGTTTCCTCTACAAATCCGATTTTTGAACCTTTTTTAAGATTTATTAAAAACAAAAAATCATAATCTTTAACCTTTGTTTTATGGGCTGAAATAAGCAAATCCCGATTACCAAACAAACTGAACAAGGTGGAATTATCATTAATCAATGAATCTAAAAAATCGGCATTGTGCCCTATTTCTCCAAAATACTCCTGCTTCTTTAAAAATTTCCAGACATCACTTTTCGACAGCCGTTTCCAGCTTTCAATGGGCGTTGTAGTTTCTATCACATACATGGCATTTTTTGGAATTAAATAAAATGCGCTTATATTTTTATCAGGCGTTAGATAAAACCAATAATATAACCCCGCCGCTATAATGCCAATGATAGCTAAAAACCAAAGTATCCCCTTTTTCATATTTAATTTATGTTCATTTTTAATCACTTGACATATGGAATGCCTTTATTTAATTCTTTGTTGATGTGAATCTATTCTTATGGGCATTTCATAATGTAATAAGTTTCAAAACTAAAAAAGGGGGTTGATATTACCCCCTCTTTTTAAAAAGATTTTTTCAATAAAGAATTATTACTTCTTCCGCTCGTATTGGCAGCACTCATGCAAATTATTATAGGCATTATCATCGCCTTTGCATGTTTCAGTATCATATCCTGCTGCACAAATTACATCCTGCACCTGCTGATTGGTATATTTTGCTGAGTCGTAAGTTACTTTTATCATTTTTGTTTTTTTATTCCAATCGCCTTTTATGCCTTGGGCATCCAAAGCTTTTTCAATGGTTTTTTTACACATTCCGCAATTGCCCCAAACTTTAAACGACTCGGTTTTGCTGTTGGCCATACTGTTACAAGTCACAAAGGCTATAATAATTGCTAAACTTAAAATTATTTTTTTCATGATATTTTTATTGTTCTTTAAATTTTGGATTATTAATAAATGTTTTGTCTGACAAGGATAATAAAAATTGTAATAAATCTTGTTTATCACCGGCACTTAAATTCAATCCTTTTGCCAACTCCTTCATATTAGGATCTAAGGTTGGAGATTTTTTAACCCCACTATTGTAATGCTCAATAACCTCTTCTAATGTCTTAAAACGGCCATCATGCATATATGGAGCTGAAAATTCTGCATTTCGTAACGTCGGCGTTTTAAACTTGCCTCTATCCATTGGATTTTTTGTTACATTTTCTAAGCCTTTATCTGTAAATACTGAATCTAAACCATTGTTGTGAAAATCACGGTCAGTAAACAAATAATCACCAACAGTTCCATGACAATGCCAGCAATCTCCGTGTTCGTAAAAAATTTTCATTCCACGTTCGATGGCATTTTGTGGATTTTTAATCACATCCAAGGTTCGTGATGGAACAAAATAATCAATATCAAATATTGAATTAGAACTAATCATAGTTCGTTCAAATTGTGCAATGGCTTTGGCTACCAATTCCTTAGTAATTACTCTTGTTCCAAATGCCTTTTCAAACAAAGCAGGATATTCAGAATTGGCCATAAGTTCAGAAACAGCATTGGGCCATAACTCATGCATTTCTATTGGATTTTCTACAGGTCCTAAAGCTTGTTCCTCCAAAGTTTTTGCCCTTCCATCCCAAAAGAAATCCTTTTCCCATGCTAAATTTATTAAAGGCATGCTGTTTCTGTCTCCCGCTTTCTTATCAATTCCTACGCTAAACTGCAATCCATTATCTGTAAATGCAAATGTTGGATTATGACAACTGCCACAATTTTGGGTATTGTTTCCACTTAACACATCATCGTAAAATAATCGTTTACCTAAAGCAACTCCTTCCACCGTCATAGGATTATCAGCAGGAATTATAGGAAGACTAAAAAAACTTGGTACTTCTAAAGTATAAGGTGTAGCTCCAGATGGGGTTGGTTCTTTGTCTTCCTCCTTACACGAATAAAGAAATAATACTGTGGCTGCAATACAGAATATTGCTTTTGAATAGTTAACTTTCATAGGGTTTATTCAATTTTTAAAACGGTAATCATATCAGCCATATTTGCTGCAAGTTGGCCGGCCTCTTGCTTTTCATTAGGAAATGACTGAATGTCGTCTTTAATTTTTATATCAAAAGTTGTCGGATTTTTGAAAAATTCAGCAAGATTACAAACCATAAATGCATTTTTCTGTGTCCCTTGGATTGAATAGGATATTGGTGAGGTAACTTTATTTAAAAATTCATCTGTACCAATATGGTATCTGTATGAAGTTTGCGAGGCGCCATCTTTATAAAAGCCTTCTAATTTTAAAAATAAATACCCACTGGTCCACGTCCATAACATTCCTGTTGTGGCACTTAAATCTCCTTCCTGAGGGCCACTGTGATTACGTGTACTATCAATACCAATAAAATATGAAATGGCCTTATAATCTCCATTGGGTACTTCCAGCAAAGTTATTGTTTGGGTAGATTCATCAAATGCATCAATCAATTTATAAATAGGATAAAAAACTTTTGAACCATCCAATTTTGTAAGCTCAACATTTGAAATATAATAACGAAATGTGGAAACATTGAATTCATTACCTGCTGCATTGGTAAAATAGGTGGCAGAATTTTTTGTTAAAGAAGTTCCATCTACTGTATGTGAAAATTGTAATGTTAAAATACCTTTTGTTTTAATGGTATCTGTCGGTTTAGGATTTTCGTCCTTACAGCCATTCAAACTAAAAAACAAAATCCCAAAAAGAATAATGTAAACTGTGATTGTAAATTTATTATTCATCATATTTCTTAAAGTTTTCAACTTAACAAATTATCAGAACAAATTGTTTTCTATATAATCAATCAATGAATGAATTACTTTGATATGAATTTCTTGAGCTCTATCGGCATACTTACTAAATGGTGCCCTTATTTCAGCATCACAAATACCGGCCATTTTTCCACCGTCTTTTCCTGTAAGTCCTACTACCTTTATTCCTTTGGCTTTGGCCACCTCAATCGCTCTTAAAACATTTGGCGAATTACCACTTGTACTAATTCCTAACAAAACATCTCCTTCTCTTCCCACAGCTTCCAAATAGCGACTAAACACAAATTCATAACCATAATCATTTCCAACACAAGCCATATGCGAAGCATCACTCATAGCAATTGCTGCAATAGCAGGGCGATTATCGCGGTATCGACCTGTAAGTTCTTCGGCAAAGTGCATGGCATCGCAAAGGCTACCACCATTGCCGCAGCTAATAATTTTACCACCTTTTTTAAGACTTTCCACCATAATGTTTCCGGCCTTTTCTATAGTATCAAAATTTGCTTGGTCTGCCAAAAACTGACCTAAAATTTCATATGCTTCTGTGAAATGGGATTTTATCATCTTTAGATTTGAGACTTTGATTACAGAGATTAGAGATTATTTGCTAAACTTACTTTTTCCTTCGTCCAAAAAAGCTGCAAATTTTGTAACATCAGGGTCATAGCCATTATAAACACTTAGTATTTTTTCATTGGCATCAATTATATAATAATAGGGCTGTCCGGCTGATTTGTATTTAGAAACCTGCAATTCAAAATTTTGATCTCCTAATTTTTTTAATACTGTGCCATCCGCATTTTTTATCCAATCCGTTTTAGGTAATTCCGAAGACTCATCCACATATAATGAAACTATAATAAAATCGTCTTTTAATCGTTTTAAAATTTCAGGTTTAACCCAAACATATTCTTCCATCTTTCGGCAATTAGCGCAAGCGTTACCAGTAAAATCTACAAAAATTGGTTTATTATTTTCTTTAGCTGCGGCTAAAGCATCGGGATAATAAAAATAACCGGTCAATCCATGCGGTAATTCAAGTACATCTGAAAAACGTGCTGTGTTTTCTTTTTCATCTGAACTTGAGCTACCATTTAATACCACATAATCTTGTGTTGAAATGGGTGGCAATACTCCCGATAACAAACGTAACGGAGCTCCCCACATTCCTGGAATTAAATAAAATGCAAAAGCGAAGGACAGAAATCCAAATGTAAAGCGTGGTACAGAAACGTATGGTAAATCGCTATCGTGTGAAAATTTTAATTTTCCTAAAAAATAAAGTCCCAACATAATTGCCAAGCTAATCCAAATAGCTATAAAAACATCGCGGTCTAATATTCGCCAGTGGTATACCACATCGGCTTGCGAAAGAAATTTTAAAGCTAAAGCAATTTCAACAATTCCCAAAACGACTTTTACTGAATTGAGCCAGCCGCCTGATTTAGGCAAACTGCTTAACCACTGAGGAAAAAAAGCAAATAAAGTAAATGGTAATGCGAACATAAACCCAAAACCAAGCATGGCAAAAAACGGTCGTATAAATTCGCCTCCTGCTGCTAGTATTGCTACCGAACCTACTATTGGAACAGTGCAACTAAACGAAACCAAAACAAGTGTAAAAGCTATAAAAAACACGCCAATATAACCGCCTCTATCCCCTTGCTGATCCATTTTATTTACAAATGAACTTGGCAATACAATTTCGAACATTCCTAAAAATGAAGCCCCAAAAAAAATGAAGATTAAAAAGAATAAAATATTGGGAAGCCAGTGTGTACTTAACTGATTGGTAAATGCAGGGCCAAACATGGCCGCTAATGGCAAGCCAAGACCTAAGGCTACTATTATTATACTAAAACCATAAAAGACGGCCAGTTTGCGTCCTTTGGCTTTATCTTTTTGCTTAGTAAAAAAAGCAACCGTCATAGGAATCATAGGAAAAACACAAGGTGTAATTAAAGCCAACAAGCCGGCACCCATTCCTAGTATAAATAATGCCCAAAGGCTTTTATCTTCCAAATCATCCTTTTTTGCTGGTTCCGTTTTTACATTAGGCTCAGTCACCTTTTCGGGAGTAGTTGAAGAAGATGAACTATCCATTATTATAGGTTCTGCTATAGTTTGCGCTGTATCTTTTATGGCCTCACCAGGAAGTACTTTTAAGGAAGGAATTTGTAATTTATCTTTAAATGCCAAACACATAGACTCGGTGCAGGTTTGATAATCTATCAACACAGCTAATAAAAACTTATCGCTTAAAACTCTTATTTTTTGATGAATCTCAGCTTTGTCTTCAAAGTCTTTTACTTCACAACCAAATATATCGTCAACATATTTTCTAAATCCAAAAGACTTTGGAATTCCAATAGTTTTGAATGAAGAATTTGGGGTAAATATTAAAGTATATGCTGTTGGGTCGCAAACATAATCGTTGGCATACATGTGTTGATGAGGAGCTATACTTCCTTTGATAATCAACTCCACTTCTTCTCCAACTTTTGCCTCTTTCACATTGTAGGAAACCGTCCAATTTACAGGCTTGGGAGTTTTATCATCTGTTGATTGTGGTGTTTGCGAAAAGGCTAGATTAGCCAATGCCAATAAACCAATTAATAGAAGTCTTATTCGAATCATAAATCTATTGCAAATAACGCCAAAATCATTCAATCTATTACTTTAGGTTTTCAACTTTTAACACCTTTGTTCCTTTTGTTTCAAAATACATATAGTACAGCAAACACATTTCATTTGTGCAGGCTTGGTACTCAAGTTTTCCTTTTATTAAAGCATTTTTATTTTTAATCCTTACCACTTGTTTGATAACGGCAATATGTTTAAATTTTTTAAGTGTGCATCCAAAAATATCATCATACTCAATTACTTCCCCTGCAGATATTGCCGAATCCACTAATTCATAGTTTTTCCAAGAGTTTTCAAAAAGAACTCTTGCCGGAGAAGGGCCATAATCACACTCAAATTTGGTTGAATAAATTCCCTGATTTTCAGGAATTTTACCAATAAAATAAATGGTTACTGTATCATTATTTTTAACCTTTTGTCGAGAAAATTTCACTTCCCAATCAGATGGCTGCAACTCCTGCGAATAACCGGAAATTGTTTTCATCAAACAAAATGCTATTACAATGAATTTAATTTTTAATTTTTCCATTTTAATATACAAATATCAGTATTTAAAGCGTTGTATTCAGTAAGGTTGTGTAAAATTCAAAACATTATCAAAATTTACCTTACCTAAATTTGCAGTATTGTGTATTATATGAGATTTTTTTTAGCAATTTTAATAATCCCCTTTTCATCGTTTTGTTTTGCCCAGCCTTCAAAAGCAAGTTCAGAACAATATATTTTAAAATATAAAGACTTTGCTATTGGTGAAATGTATCGCACGGGTGTTCCTGCCAGTATTACTTTGGCACAAGGTATTCTTGAATCTCAAAATGGTAACAGCCGATTGGCTCATGAAGCAAATAACCATTTTGGTATTAAATGTAAAACCGGTTGGGCTGGTAAAACCATCACTGCTGATGATGATGAACAAGGTGAATGTTTCAGAGCTTATGAATCGGCCCAGGAAAGCTATAAAGACCACTCCAATTTTTTAAGAGATAACTGGCGCTATAGCGAATGTTTTAAATTGGACCGAACAGATTACAAGGCTTGGGCAGAAGGTTTGAGAAAAGCCGGCTATGCTACCAATCCAAAATACAACACACTTATAACTGGAATAATTGACCGATACAATTTACATCAATACGACTTGGCACCAATGCCTGATGGAATAGTTCCAGAATATGAATTGAAAAATAATAATATCCCCTTGGTGTATGCCAAAGAAGGAGAATCAATTGATATTATTGCAAAAAAAAATGACGTTGACTCAAAGCAAATATACAGATACAATGATTTACCAAAAGGTGTAACTATTGAGCCTGGCGATATTGTTTATTTGAAACCAAAAAGAAAAAAAGGTAATGAGCCCTACCACATTGTTCAGGAAGGTGAAAATATGCACGATGTATCACAACTTTATGGTATAAAATTAAAACAATTATACAAGAAAAATCATATTTCACCCGGCGAAGAAGCTGTGCCCGGGACAAAACTCTACCTTCAAAAAAAGCGGGATGACAAACCGACGACTGTTAATAAAGAAGAACAGGAACAGCTTGAAAAAGAAAAAAAAGATGCAGCTGAAAATGAAAAAAAAATAAAGGAAGCTGAGACAAAAAAAGCAATTGAAAAAGAAGCTGCTGCTGATGAAGTTGCGAATAATTCAGGATATTACACCCTTAAGGCAGGAGATAATCTTTACCGGATTTCTGAAAAATACCATGTTTTTATGGAAGATATTTTGGATTGGAACGGCATTACTTCTACTGACGGACTTAAAGTTGGTGATAAAATTTATTTAACCAAAGAAGCTGCAAAAAAAGCAGGATTATTAAAAACTCCTGAACCTAAAAAAGAACGTGAAACCCCTGTAGTAAAAGCCAGATTACATACTGTGGCTAAAGGAGATACTGCCTATAAGATTTGTAAAACCTACGGAATAAATACCACTCAACTGGTGGATTGGAATGGTCTTAAAAATGTGGAAAGCATTCGCGAAGGCCAGAAATTAAAGGTTGGGCAATAGGGAAGTCCTAAATTTCATGTCTCAAATTTCAAATTTTAAGCTATTTGCCTAGGATAATGGATTCATCCCCTGCTTTATAAGGCATCCAAGTAATAATAAACTGAAACATTTCATCACTGGTTTTCATGGTGGCCCGCTTATCCGATACGGTTTTGGGTGGATTATTGGGGTTATTGGGATTGTTTACCGTATTATCAAACACCCCTTCCACTATAATCGTAGTGCCTTTGGGCAATTTCACCGGTTTTTGAAAGGTATAAAAATACTGCCACCGGAAATCCCAGCGGGGAATACTTATTAATTTTATGGTATCGCCTTGCTCGGTTAATCCAAAGGCTTTGAAAGATGTTCCCAACAAGTGCATGTGAGGATTTAAGGTTAATACCGAAATATCATCGGGCACAATGCCTTTGGTTCGGCAAGTAATTATACGATTGGGCGGAACAACTAGCGGAGGAATAATTTCCGATTGCCCGTTGGTTCCAAGCATCAATTCAAATGTTGGACGGGTGGGAGGTTTAGCAGCATAAAACACATTGATGCGAGATTTATCAATCATGGTTTTATGGCTTGGCCCATAATGAATATCACTGGCTACAAAGGCTCCAATTTTACTTAATTTAAACCCACCTATACCGGCAGGATACAGAACAGGATAAACGCCGGGTAAATAATTTACTGCAGAGTGAATTCGGTCAGGATCTGAGCCATCATCATTTTTCAGTTTCAATTTTAAAACCTGTTCATCAAAGTTATTGGCTTGCTCGTTAGCCACCCGTGTTCCGTCAAAAACATTGGCTTTTTTAAGCGGGGAATAATTAAGCAAATGCCCGTTCATGTGGTGAACATTGTTGCCCATACCGGGAACAAATTCAACGGCTTTTACAAACGTATCTTTTCCAATACTAAATGGAATTTTAACTGTTAAAAATTTATCTTGCCCGTGGGCTTCCAAATACACGCTGTCCAGGTACAAGGTTAAATCAGGCGTTCCTAAAAGCGAACCGTTTGGGAATTTTGGAGCTTTGGGCAAAGCCGCTGCCGGACCTTCCTTGGCTCCGTTTTTTACCCAAAGTTTCAGCATCAGTTTTTCTTCTTTGGTTAATATCCGTTCCCCTACAAAATGGCTGTAATTTGGGTCAGCAGGCCATGGCGGCATAAAGCCCCGTTGGGTTACATTTACAATTGTTTTTTTCTTCCGCCACACGTCTTTATAAGTAATCAAACTAAACGGTGCTATACCATCGCTGCGGTGGCACACCACACAGTTTTTATAAAGTATTGGAGCAATATGTTCGGTGAACGTAAGCTTTTCAGCCGGGATGGAAAGGGTTTCGGTTTCTTGCTGTGTGCAGGAAATGAAAGTAAAAACAAAAAAAAGAAATAAAATTTTTTGCATCCGATGCTGCAAAAATAAAGGGTAAGTTTCCTACCTAATAGATTTTTTTTAAAATTGGGAGGATTAAAATTTAATGGTTTACTTGCGTGGAATAAATAATACTATTTTGAAAACTATATATTTTGGGATCACTATTAGAAGACACCGAAATAATGAATTAATAATGTAAAATGAGAATAGTATCATGGAACTGTCAAGGAGCATTTAGAAAAAAGGCGGATTTTATTTTGACATTAAAACCTGATATTTTAGTTATTCAAGAATGTGAGCATCCTGACAAATTAAAGTTTAGTGAAAATACAAAGAAACCCAATGATGTTTATTGGTATAGTGACGGGGGAAAAAAGGGAATTGGAATTTTTTCTTACTCTAATTTCAAATTCAAACTTCTACCCGATTTTAATCCCGAATTTCGATACATTCTTCCATTGGAGGTAACCGGAAACGGACAGACATTTACACTTTTAGCTATTTGGGCTATGGGCAACAAAGAAAATCGTGAAGCTAGATACATTGGACAAGTATGGTTTGCTATTAATCATTACAAAAACTTGCTTCGTAGCTCAACAATTTTAATAGGTGACTTTAATAGCAATAAAATTTGGGACTACAAAGACAGAGTTGGAACTCATTCAAACGTTGTAAATAAACTTGAAGAAAAAGACATTCATAGTGTCTACCATAAGCACTTTAATACTGAACAAGGAAAAGAAAAGCACCCAACTTTGTATATGTATCGAAAGCAAGAAAAACCATATCACATTGATTATTGCTTTGTTTCAGCTGACTTGCTTGACAAAGTAACGAAAGTCGAAATTGGAACTTATGAAAACTGGACTGCACATAGTGACCATTCACCTATAAATATTGATATTGATCTATAAAGATTAAACACACCCATGCTATCGCTAGCATCTTAACAGTGGTTTATCATAAGGCCAAATCAACCTCACTCAATATAACACCCAACTGCATTGGTCTTTTTTACAACAACCGGCTTATCCGATAGCGTATTTTTTAAAGCATCCAACAAATAAAACTTGGTGGGTTGATATTTCTTTTGCCCAGCTTGTATGGCTTGGTCATCTATTTTTCCTGAATACAAAACCAATCCTTCTATATCAGTAACCACAACTTGCGGAACCACTTTAACATCGTATTTTTTTGAAAGACTATAGGTTTTATCAATCAATATTTCAGGTATAAAATTGTAATTGGTTTTAAACTCATTAATTTCTTTTAGCGAATATAAATCGCCCGGAACAATTCCATAAAACTGAACTTCTTTATTATAATACTGGCTGTATACCTGACTTATGGACATGGTATAAAATTGTGCAAAAGGGCAATCAGGAACCATAAAAAAATAAACAATGGCTTTGGTGTTGGCTTTTATTTCAATGTTGGTTTCTTCACCTTTTAGATTATGAAACGGCTTGGAATTGCAGTTTGCCAAAATTCCAATCGAAATTATAAGCAACCATCGGTTCATTATTTATTAAGTTTTAAAATTTTGTTTTTATAATCAATCACCGCTTTGCCTTTAGTTAAAATATCACCCCCTATTATCAGCTCAAAAGGTTCAATATTTAAGGTTTTATACTGCAAATTTACATGCTCCAAATCGATGAGGCCAGTAATTAAATTTTTAAACTTTAGGTTACCAAAACTAATAGAATCAATTTTAGCAAAAGCCACATTTACCTCTCCGGGATGAATGCCAGTCAGTTGGTTATCTCCTTTCACTTTATATTCTTCCACCATCAATTTTCCAATCAGTTTCTTGCCTATAACAGTTTTGCTGGCGCCAGTATCTATTAATGCACGGCATTTTTTACCATTCACTTTTACTTTGCAAAACAGGTGGTAGCCATCGTAACCCAGAGATTGTAATTCAATTTTTATTTTCATTTAATAATACTGAATATTACTTGATTTTCTTTTCAAACACCTAGGAGCAAAGAAACATAGCAACGCACATAGATAAATTGGAAAAGCTATGTGAAACTTAAGTACTTTTATTAACTACCTGGTTCAAAAATTGTTTTGGTAAAATTACATAACATTTTCAATATCAAAAGAAAACCCCTCTCAAATGAGAAGGGTTTTAATAATATAATTCTGTTATAAATTAACGACGATTTCTGTCATCCCCTCTTCTATCTCCGCCACCTCTTCTATCATCTCTTCGATCACCACCTCTGCCTCTATCATCTCTATCACGCGGAGGACGAGGGGCTGGTTCTACATAACCCTCAGGTTTTTCTAGAAGTGCCTTGTGTGAAAGCTTAAACTTACCGGTCTTTTTATCAACTTCTAATAATTTCACCTGAACGGTATCACCTTCCTGATAAACACCATCCATGCTGTTTAATCGTGTATAGCTTATTTCAGAAATATGCAACAAACCTTGTTTGCCTGGCATAAATTCAACAAAAGCTCCAAATTCCTGAATACCTTTTACCACACCTTCATAAGTAGCTCCTTCTTCAGGGTCGGTAATTATTCCAATCACAATGGCTTTGGCTTTTTCCATGCTTTCCATGTCAGTGGCTAAAATCTCAACGATTCCTTTATTTCCAACTTCTTCAATAGAGATTGTAGTACCTGTAGTTGCCTGAATTTCCTGAATCACCTTTCCTCCGCTACCGATTACTGCTCCTATTTTATCTTTTTCAATTTCAATGCGTTCAATTCTTGGGGTATGTGGTTTTAGTTCTTCTCTTGGAGCACTAAGGGTTTCATTCATTTTGTCCAAGATATGAAGTCTTCCTCTGCGTGATTGCTCCAAAGCTTCAGCTAATAATTCATACGATAAACCTTCTACTTTTATATCCATTTGGCAAGCTACGATACCTTTGCTTGTTCCAACAATTTTAAAATCCATATCTCCTAAATGATCTTCATCACCCAAGATATCAGAAAGGATCGCATAACGGCCTGATTTTGGATCAGAAATCATACCCATCGCAATACCTGAAACAGCTTCTTTCATTTTAATACCGGCATCCATTAACGCTAATGAACCTGCACAAACAGTAGCCATACTGCTACTTCCGTTCGATTCTAAAATATCAGAAACGATACGGATAGTATAATCTACTTGGTCAGGAAGCATTTTCTTTAAACTGCGGGCAGCTAAATTTCCATGTCCAATTTCACGACGAGCCGGAGCACGGTTTGGTTTTATTTCACCTGTACTAAAGCCTGGAAAATTATAATGCAACATAAAACCGCTTTTGCCATACACCATTGGGCTATCCAATAATTGCTGGTCAAGTTTTCCGCCTAAAGTTACTGAAGTCAACGATTGTGTTTCACCACGAGTAAATACACTTGAACCATGAGCACATGGTAAATAATCCACTTCACTCCATATCGGGCGAATTTCATCCAATTGGCGACCGTCCAAACGGCTGCGGGTATCCAACATCATGTTACGAACCGCTTCCTTTTTGGCTTTACCAAAATATCGTTTTATAAGTTTTTTGGTTGTGTCTTCCAAACCATCACCTTTAGATAAAATATATTCATCTAAAATAGCTTTGAATGCAGCCGAACGTTCGTCCTTATTACTAGGAACTTTAGCTACATCATATATTTTTTGGTAAACATCGTCTCTAACTTTTTTCTTTAAATCCTCATCATTTATTTCATGATTGTATTCTCTGGTTGCCTTGCGACCACCCATTAAATCACAAAATTCCAACTGGAAAGCACATTGCTTTTTAATGTATTCATGAGCAAGTTTCAAAGCTTCAACCATATCCGCTTCCGAAGCGTTGGTCATTTCACCTTCTACCATGTTAAGTTCATTGGCAGTTCCTGAAACGATCAAGTCCAAATCACTTTTCTCTAATTGGTCTTTATAAGGGTTGATGATAAATTTACCATCTACACGAGCAACTCTTACTTCAGAAATTGGACCGGCAAAAGGAATATCAGTGATACAAATAGCTGCTGAAGCAGCCAAACCAACTAAAGCATCAGGTAAAATATTTTCATCACTTGAGATTAAAAATAAGTTTACTTGAGTTTCTGAGTGATAATCATCCGGAAATAAAGGACGAATAGCTCTGTCAACAATACGACAGATTAATACTTCATAATCAGAAAGGCGGCTTTCACGGCGTAAAAAACTACCGGGAATACGACCTACTGCTGCAAATTTTTCTTGGTAATCCACTGAAAGGGGAAGAAAATCTAAATCTTCTTTGGCTTCATAATTAGAAACCACGGTGGCCAAAATCATAGTTTTGCCCATTGTTAGCACCACGGATCCATGTGCTTGTTTTGCTAATTTCCCTGTTTCCAGAGTAATTATGCGTCCGTCGCCAAAATCGAATGATTTGGTAAAAGCTGTATAGTTCATTTTAATTTTTTTTAATAGTAAAAAAAGTCGTTTCCGAACGGGGCTTTTTACCGAGAAGGTGAAATTTCGCCTCGCCAAAGGCTCGACGAAAAAAGAAATTACTTACGTATACCTAGTTGTTTGATAAGTTCGCGATACTTGTAAATATCTTTTTTAGCGATATAATCAAGCAATGCACGACGTTTACCAACCAATTTAACAAGGCTCAATTCAGTAGAAAAATCCTTTTTGTTAATTTTTAAATGTCCGGTTAAGTATGTGATACGTTGTGTAAACATAGCTACTTGTGCTTCCGCCGAACCTGTATTGGTTTCACTACCTCCGTAGGTTTTGAAAATTTCTTTTTTGTCTTCTGTTGTTAAATGCATTGTATGCTATTGGTTTTCTTTAAAGGACGGCAAAAATAGAAATAATAATTATTTATTCAAAGGATTTTTAAAAGCATTACAATAAATCTTTTTGCTTTTCATTCCTTTACATCTCTTCACTACCTTTGCCCTGTAAATGGTAAAACCTAAAAAACACCTTGGCCAACATTTTTTAACCGACCAAAACATCGCCGAACGAACTGCTATTTTAGTGAATAAAAGCAATGTAGAAAATGTTTTGGAAATTGGACCCGGTAAAGGAATTTTAACCAAACACCTGTTAAAACAACCCAACAAAATTATTCATGCCATTGAAATTGACACTGAATCTTCAGAATATTTGCAAGAAAATGGCATTTTACAGAAACCGTTTTTAATTGAAGGTGATTTTTTACAACTTCAAATTTCGAAGCTTTTTGATAAAGAATTTATCCTTATAGGAAATTTCCCATACAATATTTCGTCTCAAATTATTTTCAAAATGTTGGAGAATCGAAATCTTATTCCTTTGATGGGCGGGATGTTTCAAAAAGAAGTAGCAGTAAGGATTGCCTCAAAAGAAGGAAGCAAGGAATATGGAATTTTGTCGGTTTTGGTGCAAGCTTTTTATGATGTAAAAATTGAGTTTAAAATTTCACCGGGAGCATTTTTTCCGCCACCAAAGGTTGACTCTGCCGTTATATCCTGTATCAGGAAATCAGATTACAAGTTAGATTGCAACGAAAAACTTCTTTTTGAAGTTGTAAAAACCGCCTTTAACCAACGAAGAAAAACACTGCTAAACAGTTTAAGTAAATTTAATTTAAAAGAGGTTTTTTTAAGCCATCCTTTTGCTAAATTGCGGCCTGAAACACTTTCGGTAAATCAGTTCATAGAACTTACAAAATTTATAGAAAGTGAAAAGGTATAAGTTTTAATTTAAGAAGTTTATAAAAAAATTGGAAGTCGTCTGTTATTATATAAAAAATGTCGCAGTTTCAGCTAACAGATACATTTGTAGAAGAACTTAAATCTTGGATTAGTGGCAATCTCGAATCCAGTGTTTCTTCAGCCTTAGATCGTTTATATCCTGTAGATATTGCCGAATTATTTACCAAACTAAATTTAAACGAATGCAAATATTGCTTTGACCATTTAGCGGATAATAAAGCGGTAGAAGTATTGGCAGAACTAGAATCTGACAAGCGAGAAATTCTTTTAACAGCATATACTCCCAAGGAAATAGCCTCCCGATTTATAGAGAATTTAAACTCGGATGATGCGGTAGATATTCTTAATGAATTACCCAAATCCTTATCTCAGGAAATTATAAGCTATGTAACGGATTTAGAATATTCCATTCAATTGGTTTCATTGCTTCACCATGATGAAGACACTGCGGGTGGATTAATGGCTAAGGAATTAATTAAAGTTAACCTAAACTGGAATCTGGCTCAATGTACTGAGGAGATAAGAAAACAGGCTGAAAACGTAACAAAGGTTAACGCCATATATGTTGTAGATAACCACGATATTCTTTTAGGAATAGTTCCTTTAAAAAAAATACTACTAGAAAAAGCTACTACTAAAGTTTCAGAAATATTTGATTCTAATGTAATTTTTGCTCATGTGCATACACGAGGTGAAGAAGTAGCCAACATAATGAGCAAATACGATTTGGAAGCTTTGCCAATTGTTGATGCATTAAAACGGCTCATTGGTTTGGTAACAATAGATGATGTTATAGATTTTGTAAAAGAAGAGGCCGATAAGGATTATCAATTACTATCAGGTATCAGTGAAAACGTAGAATCAACCGATAAAATATGGGTATTATCCCGAGCCAGATTACCTTGGCTAATTATTGGATTGGGTGGAGGATTAATGAATTCCTTTGTAATTAAAGGATTTGAAAGTCAGCTATCGGCCAACTTGCAACTTGCTTTATTTATGCCTTTGGTAGCGGCAATGGGCGGAAACGCAGGAGTTCAATCGTCATCTATAATTGTTCAAGGTTTGGCCAACGACAGTTTGGACACCAAAAATTTTATTCCCCGATTGGCCAAAGAATTTTCAGTAGCTTTACTTAATGGTTTAATATGCTCTGGATTATTATTGGCCTATACTGCTGCCATTGGCAATCCTTTAAATATTGCCGAAGTGGTAAGCATTGCTTTATTATCAGTTATTCTTTTTGCATCCATACTTGGAACTTTGATACCACTTATTCTTGACAGATTTAAAATTGATCCCGCCTTGGCTACAGGCCCATTTATTACTACTACCAATGATTTGGTTGGGTTATTTCTCTATTTTAGCTTAGCCCGATTGATGCTTTAACTAAAAAAAAAGCCTCACTTTTCAGCAAGGCATTAAATATATTAAAGAGTTTAAAAAATCATTATTTACTTACTGTCATTCGCTTCGTCACTTTCTGACCATCAGCCTCAATGGAATAAAGATAAATTCCTTCTTTGTATTCAGAAACATCAAGTGTTATTCTTTTTTGATCATTAGAAATAACATGTTGTTCTACTAGTTTTCCTAAAACATTATAAATACTCAATACAGCTTCAAATGAAGTAAAATCAACTAAAATAACAGTTTTACCTTTTGCAGGATTAGGATAATTTTGACCTAAAACAACACCATTTACTAAAGACATGTCATCTGCTGTATTCTTTGGGGTATTATCTGCCGAAGCTGTAAAAATGCTTGCAGAAAACAGAATTAAAAAAAGTACTTTTATTTTCATACTGTAATGTTTTATACAAATGTAACATAGAAAATTGTGCCAAACCATATTTTTTTTAAAAAAAAATAATCAACTGTCCGATTTATTGTATTTAAAATCGGTTTAAAAGACATTCAAACTTGCGCTATTCTTGTATTTTTGTAATTATTTTAATAAATGTTTAAACGAATTCAATTCCTTTTTTTCCTTCTAATTTTCTCTACACTTTGTAAGAGTCAGGATACACGTGTTGAAATAAAACTGAACCGAATTCCGAAAGATATGAATGTGGTTTCGCTTAATAGTGAAGGATTTCTTTTGCTTTATACAGGTGGTGAACGACACGGGAATACCTACAATTCATGGAACATTACTAAATTTAATACAAATTTTGAAGAAGGCTGGAACAAACTTTTAGAAATACCAAGCCGGTTTTCTATAAAGAATAATTTTATTGACACCGCCAACAACCAATTTATTTGGATAAGCACTTCTGCAAGCCAACTAAGAATTGATATTGTTGATTTAAAAGACGGTCTTAATTCTGCTCAAACCTACAGTTTGGCGAAACATGCTACCGATATTATTTCGGCAAAAGTGATTGGTTCTGACCTTTTTTTACTTTTCAAATATGCCCCCAATGATCAAGCCAGCAGTTGTTTTTCGATGTGTTGCCTTCCTTTGTCGCTGCCTCTTAATTCTGCTGGGTGGTCGGTTTTTAAATATGGAAGTATATATACCCGAATCGATTTAAAAAATCAGTTGAAATATGAACGGATTGATGTGAGCAAAGGCATTTCTATTCCTGATAAAATTCAGAATATTAACTTGGCCGATGAAACAATTTTAGTTTCCTCTTACAAGCGTCAGCCCCACTCCCATGGAAATACAGCTATTATTGTTAAAAATATTAAACAAAATTTAACAACTAAAGACAGCATTATTATTACAGCACCCATGAATATTTATCTTCAAAATATTCAACTTGTGGTTTCGGATAAAGGATTTGCCGGAGCAGGCACTTTTAACAACAGTTCGCCCGATGCGGATGAAGATATTAATACCATTACTGCTCAGGGATTTTATACGGTAATTATTGATTCTAATAAAAAGGTGACGGCCATAAAACTGTTTCGGTTTACTGAATTAAAATCGTTTGAAAAACATATAGAAGATATGAATTTGAGAGGCAAAACAGAACTTTCAGAAAACCGAAAAAACCGATTAAAACGACGATATAAAAATTATTCTACACTACTTAGGTTCAATGAAATTGTAGAACGTGAAAATGATTTTATAGCCACTGCCGAAGCTTTTTACCCTGTGTATTCAACCTATCGCGATATTAACGGTAACTTAATTCAATATTTTGAAGGCTATAATTATACCAACTGCCTCATTATTTGTTTTGATAAAAAAGGAAATATTAAATGGGACCAAACCATTCCTTTAAATTTTAACCGACTGTATCTCAATATTTCGCAAAAAGTGAAAGTACTCAAGAGTGGCGAAAACGTGCAATTATCCTATGGTTCGGGAGCAAATATTAATGTTATCTCCATCAATGGCGATACATTTAATGGCCCTGAATATTTCAAGTTGCCACGATTGCTCAAGGAAGATGAAAAAGCCAGTGAATACATAGCCGATGTAACGCCTTGGTATGGCAAAAAATATTTAATTTGGGGTGTGCAAAAGATAAAAAGGTCTGACATTAAAGACCGCGAAGGCAACAATGTTATTTATATGGATGAAATGGAGGTGAAGTAATTTATTTAATAACCTATTACTAAAAACCTTAAATTTGTTTCTAATTCATTCTATTGAAACAATTATCCCTCATAATATTCCTCATTTCAGCGCAATTAGCATTAGGTCAAAAGGAAACAAACAATTGGTTTTTTGGATGTTCTAAAGGAGTCACCTTTAATTCAGGAAAACTGGTATCGGTGTATACAAGTGGAGCCGACACATGGCACAGCGGAGGTTCTACAATAAGTACCAAAAATGGTAGATTAATTTTTTATTCCGCTTCACACACTGTTGTGGATAGCACGAACAAAGCAATGCCCAATGGCATCTTAAAAAACAACGACCGTACCATCCAATCCTCACTCATCGTGCCTTGGCCTGATAGTTCTCACCTATATTATGTATTTACTCCGGGTGTCAGTGATAATGATTCCCTTAGTTATTCGATAGTAAATATGAAATTAAGAGGTGGCTTGGGCGACGTGGTAACCGGTAAAAAAAACATAAACCTTCCAACGCTCAATTCAGGCAAAGTAGCTGCGGTGCGGCATAATAACAGAAGAGAATATTGGGTGCTAACCCCGCAGGGTAATAGCGATTCAATTAATACATATCTGGTAACTTCAAAGGGGATAGTAACTCCCCCAGTAAAAAGCCCAACCTCAATTTATATTAGCGCAGGACAAGTGTATCCTGGTAGTCCAAATAAAAATTATTATGGTTATTTAAAATTTTCGCCTGACGGACGAAAATTATGTAATGTTAATAGTGGAACAACATCAATGATTTCAGATTTTGATGCCTCAACAGGCAAGGTTAGCAATGTTTGGGAATTTATGGCTTACAGAGAAGGGGTTGAATTTTCAACAAAGAGCAACTATTTATATGCCTATTCATTTCCTTATGTTTTAAGTCAGTATAATTTATCATCCAAAAGCAAAACTGATTTTTTGGCATCAAGAAAGACAGTAGATAGTGCGAAAGATTTTTTATCATATCCTTCTATGCAATTAGCACCTGATGGAAAAATTTATATTTACCACTATGACAGTAAATATTTAGATGTAATTCATGCCCCTGATTCATTAGGAAAGAAAGCTCATTTTCAAAAAGACTATTTTGCCTATATGTCTACAATTGAAACTAATATCCATTTGGGTCTACCCAACTTCGTTTCCTCCCTGTTATATAAACCTAACTTTGACGTGAGGCAAAATTGCTCACGCGATTCTGTATTTTTTACAATAAAAGAAACTTATGAACTGGACTCAGCAAAATGGGATTTTGGAGACCCATCAAGTGGCTCATTAAATACATCCAATAAAACCACCAAGGTTTTTCATTCATACAAAAATTCAGGAACTTACAAAGTAAGGCTTGTTAGTTATCACACTCATTTTACTGACACAATTTATGAATCGTTTTTTGTCAATTATTCCAAACCTTTTCTTGGCAATGATGCCACAGTTTGCATATCCCAGTACATTCTTTTAATGCCAAAAGGTAATTATTCAAGCTATAAATGGAGTACAGGAAATACTAGCAAAAGCCTATATATTACAAAAAAAGGGAGATACCACCTAACTGTAACTGATGGTGATGGCTGCAAAACATCCGACACTATTTTCTTAAAAAATGCTTATGTAAAAGCTAATTTTAGTATAAATGACAGCGACCAATGTTTTAAAAATAACCAATTTGAGTTTAAAGAAACAAGTGTATATAGCGATGATAAGAGAAAAGAAAGCCTTTGGTATTTTGAAGACAGAAGCTTGGTGAACGACAGCCAAACGATTCAATCCTTTTCAAAAAACGGGGTATATTCTGTTAAATTAATAGCTCAAAGCCAGCTCGGCTGCATTGATTCCATTACAAAAACCATTCGGGTTTATCCGCAAACACAGGTTGGATTTACCGTTAACGATTCAATTCAATGCCTTATATCAAACAGTTTTGATTTTAAAAATACCTCTGTAAATACCGATAGCCTTAGTTACCAATGGGATTTAGCAGATGTTTATTACAACAAAAAAGACGTGGAAGCCAAAACCTTTAATAAAACCGGAGCGCTAAAAATACGATTGTTTACCACTTCTTCCAATAATTGTAAAGACACCTTAACTAAATATATCACTGTGGTGCCAAGCCCTGTAGCCGATTTCAGTTTTGGCCCCGCTTGTCACCTAACTCCTGTTAATTTTACTTTTACCGGAACCAAACAAGGAAACACTTTATTCCTTTGGAATTTAGGACCAACTACTTCAACACTTGAAAATCCTAGTCAACTTTATACAACTCCGGGGTCTAAAAAAGTTACTTTAACGGTAACCTCAGATAATGGATGTAGCGACGGTATTAGCAAAACAGTAGAATTAAAACAACAAGCTAAAGCCAATTTTGACGCTAATGATGCTTGTGAATCGGATAGTGTTAATTTTAAAAATAAGTCTACCGATGCCATTAGTTATAAATGGAAATTTAGTGATGGTGATTATTCTTATAATAATTCACCAAAGCATTTATATAAAATTAATGGCGTTACCCAAACTTATAATGTAACTCTTGTAGCCGTTGTGCCGGATGGTTGTTCTGATTCTCTGGTGAAAGCAGTTACCGTAAAAGAAAACCCAATTTCCGATTTCAGTTATATTTTAAAAGGTTCAAATTTGGATTTAAAGGCTTCTCAAATTTCAAATACTAAGTACCACTGGAAATTTGGAACTACAGATAGTTTTACTACTTCAAAAGTCGATTACACTCATACCATAAAATCGAATGATCAATTCTCGGTTTGCCTTAGTGTTACCAATATTGCAGGTTGCATTTCTCAAACCTGTAAAACGATAAGTGTTGGAATTTACAACCTTGTAAAATCAAATGGTATTAAAATTTCTCCAAACCCAAACCAAGGTAGTTTTATAATTGAAATTGAAAATTTGAGCAAAGATATTTCGATTGAAATATATGATTTATTGGGAAATCTTATAAAATCTGTAGAAACCAATTCTCAGCCAAAATCAAATTATTTTATAGCTTTAGATTCCCACAAAGGCATTTATATTGTAAGAGTAAAAAATGGAGGCTTAATCTTTAATGAAAAGATTATAGTCGGCTATTAATACCTTTAAAAATTACTCCGCCCATTCATAAAAAACCGCTTTGGTTTTTCGGTCGATGGCTTCATTTAGTTTTCTATTTTTTTGTCGGGCTGATTTTACTGAACCATAAATATTACCGAGGTAAAATCCGGTGAATACCCCTGAATAAAGAATAAAAATTCCGGAGTTTAATCCTTTGGAATTATAACCGCGAACAGCTTGAAATGCAGATATTCCGGTGACCAAAAAAGCAATAATTCCATCTTTGTAATTTCCCGTATACACCTTGCCCAAGCCGGGAACCAAAGTGGACATAGTGCCGGCCAACCATGGTTTTTTATAGTTTGTATTTAATCCTTGAACGGCATTGTCATAATATTTTGAAAGGGTTTTATCTTCCTTATAATTTTCACTTATCAAATACGATTGTGAGGCCTTCCAATTGTAAGTTAATAAAATAGACGGAGCTTTAAAATATTGGAGATCATCTAATGAATCCTTTTCAGTTTTGGTAATAAAAAAAGATGGCTGAATAGTAAAAAGATTTATGTTTTTTTCGTGTTCAAACTGTGAAATTTGATTTTGAGGCAACTGAAAATAAATCGTTTGATAATGTGCTAATCCTTTGGCAGCTTGCTCACTTTTGCGATAGCTCTTCATCAAATAAAAATGGGCATCCCAATTTTGTGAATCTAAATAACAGGCACGTTCATACTCCAAAGCCGCCCGTGAGTATTCCTTTGATTTGAATAAATAATCGGCATACCTTTTTGAATTAGCGGCATCATAAATATCCTGCCCAAAGGTTTGGATGCTTATAAAAAACAGACTAAAAATTAAAAGCTTTTTTATTAAGGATGGATATGAGAATATAGAGAAACACAAGGAATTCATCTACAGTTAATGAGATTTTCGTGTAAGATACCACGCTTTTTTGGAGCCCATTTGGGGCAATACTATTTCCTTTTTTGACTGGTCCATAAACCATGCCGAAAACAAGGCAGCTACTTCGTCATTATTTTCCAATAACCCCTCGGCAGTAAAATAGTTATTAATAAAATGAGTATCAAAATTACCGGAAATAAAAGCCTCATGATTCATAACAAAACCGCCAAAAGGCAACGTAGTTTTAATACCTTCTATTTTATAATTATTAATAGCTTCCTTCATTAGAGTAATGGCTTCGGCACGATTCTCGGCCCACACCACCAATTTGGCTATCATGTTATCATAGTAGATTGGGATTTCCATGCCTTGCTCCATGCAATCATCAATTCTAATATTAGCTCCAACTGGTTTTTTATAGGTTGTTAAAGTCCCGATACTTGGCACAAAATCTTCTGCCGGATCTTCGGCACATACTCGCAATTCAATGGCGTGACCTTTTATTTTAAGGTCATCCTGAGTATAGCCCAAAGGCTCACCACAAGCTACTCTGATTTGTTCTTTTACCAAATCCAAACCGGTAATCATTTCAGTAACCGGATGTTCCACTTGGAGGCGGGTATTCATTTCTAAAAAATAAAAATCAAGGTTTTCATCGGCCAAGAATTCTACTGTTCCAGCTCCTGTATAATTGCAAGCTTTGGCCACGTTTACAGCAGCTTCGCCCATTCGTTTGCGCAATTCAGGGCTAACCACTGCCGATGGGGCTTCTTCCACCAATTTTTGATGGCGGCGCTGAATGCTGCATTCCCTTTCAAAAAGATAAACGATGTTTCCAAAGTTATCGCCCAACACTTGTATTTCAATGTGTCGTGGACTTCCCACATATTTTTCAATAAACACCGAACCATCACCAAAAGCACTTTTTGCTTCGTTAATAGCCAAGTTCATTTGTTCTTCAAATTCACTCAGGCTTTTTACCACCCGCATTCCTTTTCCTCCCCCACCGGCAGCGGCTTTTATTAATATTGGAAACCCAATCTTTTCAGCTTCCTGCTTGGCTTTGGGTATATCCGAAATGGCTGAATTAATACCGGGAACCATCGGTACATTGTATCCCGAAACCGCATCTTTGGCGGCCAGTTTATTTCCCATCATTTCCATTGCCTCGGGCGATGGGCCTATAAGTGTAATTCCTGAAGCTCTTACTTTGCGGGCAAACCCTGCATTTTCAGATAAAAAACCATAACCGGGATGTATTCCATCTACACCGGCTTTCAGGCTAATTTCAATAATTTTATCCCCCAACAAATAAGATTGAGCTGATGGTGGTGGCCCTAGTAAATATGCCTCATCAGCAAATTTAACATGCAAGGCTTCGCGGTCGGCTTCCGAGTAGACTGCCACCGTTTTTATACCCATTTTTTTACAGGTTCGCATTACCCTAAAGGCTATTTCTCCACGGTTGGCAATTAGTATTTTTTTCACCTTTTGTTTGGTTAATGGGTTATTGGTTATTCAGTTATTGGTTATTCAGTTATTAGGGGTTTAAAAAACGCAATTCCTAATTCCTAATTTTTAATTCCTAATTACTTTGGTTCATTAATCATCGGCAGTTTCACAACTTCTTTTTCATGATGGTTCAACTGCAACATTCCAAAAACTCCGCCTGAAGTTTGAGCTACTCTTAAAGCAAAACTTCTAAGACTGTTATAAAAATCGGTAGCAATTTGGTTGTCCAATTTCGCTAAAATAGGATTTAACCCGGCCAATTGTTCTGAAATTCTTTTTTCACGTTCTTCAGCATCGGTTGGCAATTCTTTTAATAATGCATTTAAACCTGCTTCCACGTCATGGTCTATCTCTCTATACAAATGCCTGATATCCGAAGATTCAGAAAATGATTTAGTATGAATAAGTTTCACGGCCTTTTCTATTTCGTCTGAATCCACCTGTCCATCGGCACCAGCCACAAGGATACTTACCAGCAAAGGGGCTTTTTTAACTAACTCCTGCTCATCACGATGTAATTTACTAATATGGTATAACATTTATGAATATTTTTGTGCCGCGAAATTAAAAAATCAAAACCACATTCCTTTCCATTTTGCATAAAACTACAACATCTGTTAAAAATCTTATAAAATTATACATAACTCTGGAGTGGCGGCAGAAATATGCGCTTCAAGGGGTGTTGGTTCAAATGTTCACTTCAGTGTTTTTAATTTATTTAAGTATCACCACTATTTCGCTACCGGTTTGGAACGCTTTATTTTGGTTAATGGTTTTGTTTAATACCATGAACACAATAGCCAAAGGATTTTTGCAAGAGTCAGAAGGAAAAATGCTTTACTACCATTCGGTGTGCAAACCCGAGGCACTTATTTTGTCAAAGATTATTTTCAACTCTATTGTATCACTGCTGTTGCTTATCGTTTTTAGTGCTGCCTATTCGCTAGTTTTGGGTTTTAAAATTCAAATTCCTTTGCAATATTTATTGGTGGCTATATTTTTTACTATTGGTCTTTCCACTGTATTTACAATGGTTTCAGCCATTGCAGCTGGTGCCGGAAATAATCATTTGTTAATTCCTGTACTTGGTTTGCCTCTTATGCTTCCTTTATTATTGATTACTGTAAAATCTGCCAAAAAAGCGATGGATGGAATTGAAACTAATGCTATTTATTATGACATAGCGGCTTTGGCTTTTATGGATGTGATGCTAATTTATTTGGCGGTGATGTTGTATAAATACCTTTGGAAAAATTAATTTAACTATTTAGTAGAATCTAAAAAATCTTATCTAATTAAGAAAAATGTTTTATTAACTTTTTTCTTGATAAAAAAGTTACAAAAAATCAAGTCAGAAATATGCTCCCTTGCTTGTACCAGCGCACCCCCGCCGTTTTGTCAAGCCCAACGCACCTTAACCCGATACTTTCCAATTGAACAAAGCCTTGTCAGTTTGCAGCCGTGCGTTGGGATGTCAGAAATACGGGCCGCGACCCGGACTTGCGGGTGGAAGCATTTTTCTGACTTGATTTTTTTTCACTTTTTTTATCTAGACACCGTAGGTTCATGAACACCATTAAAAATAAATATAAACAAGTGAATAAAAAAAGTGAATGGGAGTTATAGAGGGCAAAGCCCTCTAATCGAAGACTTTCTTAACAAAAATTTGCAAATGTTAATACCGTGATTATTTAGCTTAAGAAGTTTGAGACTCCACTAATTTAACAACCTATTAATATTGATTAGAGACGCGAAGCATGGCGTCTCTACCGTGGGAAAAAATAATACTTTCCATCATCGTCTATTTTCATACTAGGAATATTATGAAAACTTTCAAAATACATATAAAGCGACCTCATACTTCCCCAAAACCTGGCTAATTGAGGATCAGAATAACTTTGGGTTATTGATTTAAAATTACTTTTTGTAAGCTTACAAGGAAATATCATTACCGGAATTTTTTGTTGACCCAAATAACGGGCTTGCAATGCAATAACATACAATTCCTTTATTCTACGGGTGGTTACAGGCATGCAACCTATGGATTCGCAGCCGCCGTGAATATAAATTTCACCTCCCAAATTACCTTTTTCACCCAATATGCTGTCCGATTTATTGGGGTAATTTATTCCCAATGAAAGGTGGTAATTGCTCACTGGATTAAATTCGTTGATATAGTACACACCTTCCGGTATTTGCTTGTCGCCTTGCTTGCGCTTGGGGCCTAAAACTCCCGAAGATGAGCAAATTTTATAGGTTTTGAACAAGGCAAAAGTATCCACATCACTTCCTTTAATCCACAACTCCACCAAATCTTCCTTTTTAAAAGCACGGATAAGAATTTCATAATTGCTCAAGGCTATATTTTTATCCAACAGCCAATTATCAATACTGTCAATTTCTTCCATGTAGGCTTTTAGCACACGAACGTTTAACAATTGATTGCGTTTAAAATCTTCATCACCCAGCCTATGAACCGGCCGTGTGCTGAACGATAGAAACAGCATCGCAATCATTGCCAAAAAACCGTATGTGTGTTTAATAAAGAGCAAATATTTTATAGTTTATAATTATTCAAATTTAATAACGGTTAATACTTAACGCTGAAACTTTATCCACTCATGTAAAAAAAATACAACGAAATTATAAAAACCGGTAAAAATGTGAAACGATAGACGAAACTTAAGGTTGCATTTGTTACACCATTTTAAAACGTTGGATGAATTAAAAACTTGGACGCTTATGTGTCATTTTTATGTCATGTATGGGGGGGGTAAAAATCATCGATTAAATTAAACGTGATTCGCCACCAAATATAAAAACATGAAAAAAGTATTAGCAATCACCCTACTGGCTTTAACCTTAGCATTAGTAAACTGTAAAGACAAAACTACCGAAGACCCGGCACCTAAAACTTTGAACAAAAGTTTGATGGTAAATAAGTATTGGAAAACAACCACAGGTGTTCCTTTGGATCATTATTTTAGAAGTGATGGAAAAATATGTTCTTCTGATGGCCAAATGGTTTTTGGAACTTGGGCTTGGCTAAATAATTCCGATAGTCTTGAAAAAGTTGATGCAACCTTAGGTAGTTCTGTATGGTATGCAGAATATTGTACTGATACAGAATTGAAAATGAAAGTAAGTAAAGGAGACTATAAAATTTATACCAAACAATAAAAAAAGCTTTAAAAAAACAAAAAAGCTCAAACCAATGGTTTGAGCTTTTTTTATTTGGGGTTAAATTGTCATTCCGAGGCACGAGGAATCTATAACTATCAGAGAGATGCTTCCTTCGTCAGCATGACAAATCGTTCATTATAATTAACCACTAACAATTAACCATTACCTACTCCACCTCTATTTTTCCAACCATATCTGCCGGTTTTACCCAAGCATCAAATTGTTCGTTGGTCAGCAATCCCAAACTTAGAGCCGCTTCGCGCAATGATGAATTTTCTTTATGAGCCTTTTTGGCAATTTTAGCAGCATTGTCGTAGCCAATATGAGTGTTTAAAGCCGTTACCAACATCAACGAGCTTTCCACTTTGTTTTGTATTTCTTTATAATTAGGTTCGATACCTATAGCACAATTATCGTTAAACGACAAACAAGCCTGACCCAATAAGCGAGCCGATTGCAACACATTGTAAGCAATCATTGGTTTAAATACGTTCAACTCAAAATGACCATTGCTTCCGCCAATAGATACCGCCACATCGTTACCCATAATTTGGGCACAAACCATTGTTAACGCTTCGCACTGTGTAGGATTTACTTTGCCCGGCATAATACTGCTGCCCGGTTCGTTTTCAGGAATAAAAATTTCACCAATACCGCTCCGTGGGCCCGAACTTAACAAACGAATATCGTTGGCTATTTTCATGCAACTAACTGCCGCCCTTTTCAAGGCACCGTGTATTTCTACCATGGCATCATGAGCCGCCAAAGCTTCAAATTTATTTGGGGCAGTTACAAAAGGAAGTTCGGTTTCTTCGGCTATTATTTTAGCCACCAATTTATCATAACCTTCAGGAGCATTTAATCCTGTGCCTACAGCCGTTCCGCCCAAAGCCAATTCGGCAGCTACCGGTAATGCATTATTAATGGCTCTTACACTCATTTTTAGTTGTTGAGTATAACCGCTAAATTCCTGACCGAGGGTTAAAGGAGTGGCATCCATCAAGTGGGTACGGCCAATTTTTACAATATTTTTAAAATCGCGGGCTTTATGTTTTATAGTTGTTTTTAATGCTTGAATTCCGGGAAGGGTATAATCAATTACTTGTTTATAAACCGCTATGCTCATAGCCGTGGGATAAGTATCATTGCTGGATTGCGATTTATTTACATCATCATTGGGATGCAAAATTTTCTTTTCATCAGTAAGGTTTCCACCGCTCAGTACATGCGCCCGGTTGGCTATCACCTCATTCATATTCATATTGCTTTGAGTGCCCGAACCGGTTTGCCAAATGACTAAAGGAAACTGGTCGTCCAATTTTCCGGCTATTATTTCATCACACACCTTTGCTATAAGATCGCATTTTTCTTTTGATAGCTTACCCAATTGCTGATTGGCTTTGGCAGCACATTTCTTTAATATTCCAAAAGCCCTTATTATTTCTATGGGCATGCTGCCTTCGGGTCCTATTTTAAAATTATTGCGTGAACGCTCCGTTTGTGCACCCCAATATTTATCAGCAGGCACATTTACTTCACCCATGGTGTCTTTTTCAATACGAAAATTCATTGCTTTTATGTTTGTGGTCATAATGGTACAAAAATAGAGTTGAAATTTAACTTAACAGCGAAAAAAAAGAGGAGATTTGGAATTTTAAAGATTTGGAAATCTTCTAAATTACAGGGTAACTATTGAAAATTTTAAAGCTTTTAAAAAAACACTTATTAGTAAATAAAAATGGTGTATTAAATTAATTACACCAAGTGACAATCATTTTCACAAAGAGCACTAAGTATCTTGAAAATATACTGAGATTTGAAACTTCCTTTTTTAAAGAAACATGAAAAATAATTTACCAATATTTACATTCGTTTTTGCAAGCATTTTATTATTTAGTAACGCTGCTTTCAGCCAAACTGTATTAACCAAACCTGAAAAAAAAGCTCTAAGAAAAGAGATAAAAAACCTCAAAAAACACCCTGAAATATATAAAGACAATAAAGACAATACTGCGAAGAAAATTGCAGAGCAGGAAGCCGAAATTGAAAGTTTAAAAGCTCAATTGACAACTGAATGGGGCAAAGTAGATTCGTTGAAAACTGCTGTGACAGAAGCCGAACAAACCATTGCCGAATTTGAAAAATCAAATATTGAGTGTGGAAAAGTGCCCTCACAAGGTACTGTATATTCCGTTCAGATTGGTAATTTCAAAAATCTTGATTTACGAAGTATATTTAATGTATCCAAAGGATTGCGAACTGAAAACTACACCGGAGGAAATGCCTATTTGATAGGAAATTTTATAACAGTGGAAGAAGCAATTCAATTTGACACTGTTATTAAAAAACTAGGAATAACCAATGCCTTTGTTACCCAATATATTGATGGAACCAGGAATGTTACTTTCAAAGCTATTGAAGAGAATTAAATAAAATTTTAAACAGAACTCTGTAAAAAAATAAATTCTACAACCAAAAGGGAATAAAATTATTATTAGATTTGTCTGATAATAAAAAAACTATTCCAATGGAAAGACGGGATTTCTTCAAACAATTATCATCCACTGCCCTTGCTCCTTCTCCTACAGGAAAAGGTCGCGGTCAAGGTGAAACACCAACTACAGGATTAAACCAATACATAGGAACTTGGGGCAATGTTCAGGTTCTGCATTTATTGCGCCGAACTTTATTTGGAGTTAAACAATCAGAACTCAATTCATTTAAGGCTATGAGCATGAGCAATGCTGTAGATGCATTGTTAAATGTTTCGGCCACTCAACCACCTCCTCCGGTAAACGCTTATAATAATGGCACCGCAATAGACCCCGATGTTCCGGCTGGTCAAACTTGGATAAATGCAACAATTAGCCCTAACTTTTCTTTTCAACGCCGCCGTTCGGTAAAAGGCTGGTGGACAGGCTTGATGGTAAATCAGGAAAGTACAATACTTGAAAAAATGGTTTTGTTTTGGCACAATCACTTTGCCACTGAAGGAGATACTATTCAGGTGGAACATTACATGTATAAAAATAATGTATTATGCCGTCAATATGCCTTAGGAAATTTCAAAACATTTGTAAAAGAAATGACTGTTGATCCAGGCATGTTACGTTATCTCAATGGATACCTAAATACCAAAAGTGCCCCAGATGAAAATTATGGTCGCGAATTGCAGGAACTTTTTACAATGGGTAAAGGTAAAGACAGTAAATATACAGAAGATGATGTGAAAGCTGCAGCAAAGGTTTTAACTGGATGGAGAATAGATAACACAAAACTTCAACCCTATTTTGATTCCAATAAACATGATACTGCGAACAAACAATTTTCTTCTTTTTATAATAATACCCTTATAACAGGCAAAACAGGAACTGCAGGTGCCAATGAAACGGATGAAATGTTAACCATGATTTTTCAGCAGAATGAGGTGGCTAAATATATATGCCGAAAACTATACCGCTGGTTTGTATATTATGATATTGATGCAACAGTAGAGACCAATGTTATAGAGCCCTTAGCCGTTATTTTCAGAAACAATAATTATGAAATAAAGCCAGTTTTAGCAGCATTATTAAAAAGCGAACATTTCTATGATTCATTAAGTATGGCTTGCCATATTAAATCCCCTATTGATTTTGTAATTGGTTTTTGTCGCCAGTTTGAGGTTGCATTTCCACTGCAAACTGACTATATAAATTCTTACAATCACTGGGGATATTTACAAAGTTTAGGAGCGGTGATGCAACAGGATACAGGTGATCCACCAAACGTGGCAGGCTGGCCAGCCTATTATCAAGCCCCACAATATTATGAAATTTGGATAAACTCAGATACTTTGCCTAAAAGAATGGGATTAGCAACAGTAATGGTTTATTCCGGTTACAACCGTGGCGGATTTAAACTAATAGTAGATGTTTTAGCTTTTACTGCTAAAATCCCCAATGCCTCCGACCCCAATAAACTTATTGATAATATGCTAGAATTATTAGTACCAAGAACTGTTGATTCCGCTGTAAAACCAATTTTAAAAGCGGCTTTATTAAATAATCAGACTCAGGACTATTATTGGACAGACGCATGGAATGCTTATTTAGCTAATAACAACGATACTGTCAATAAAAATTATTGTACCAACCAATTAAAGCTTGCCATTTCATATATTCTCAACCTTGCTGAATTTCAATTGAACTAAACTTTAAACAAATGAAAAGAAGATCATTCATAAAACGAACAGCACCCGTGGCTTTACTTCCGGTGTTTATAAATGGATTGTCATTTCGCAGTTATGGCAATTCACCACTCTTGCAATTGTTGGCAGCCAAGGCTTCAATTAATAATAAGGTGTTAGTATTGGTTCAATTAAATGGGGGAAATGACGGGCTAAATACATTGATTCCATTAGACCAATACACTAACCTTTCCAATGCCCGGGCTAATATTATGATTACCGAAAGCAAGGTTCCAAAATTAAAAGGTTTTGACAAAACAGGTTTGCATCCTGCTATGACAGGAATGTTAAACCTATTTAATAATGAAAGTAGTTTAAACATTATTCAGGCTGTTGGTTACCCAAGTCCAAATTTTTCGCATTTTAGGGCTACAGATATTTGGTTATCTGGATCTGACAGCAGCCAATACATGAACTCCGGTTGGATAGGTCGTTATTTAGAAGATGCCTATCCAGGATTTCCAACCAATTATCCAAATACTGATATGCCTGATCCACTGGCAATATCTATAGGCGGTGTAGTTTCGCAAGCCCTTCAAGGCCCCGAAATAAATATGGGTATGGCCATTAGCGACCCAACTGCTTTTTATAACTTTGTAGACAGTGTTGTTAACCCTAATCCGACAACTCCTTCCGAAAAAGAATTAGCATACATCCGCCTTATTGCCCAACAATCTGACAAATATGCTGATAGTATTAAAGCAGCTTATAATTCTGTAGCTACAAAATCAACAATGTATGCGGATACTACTGCAAAAAATTCCTTATCCGACCAATTAAAAATAGTAGCCAGACTGATTGCCGGAGGGCTAAAAACAAAAATCTACATGGTTAGCTTGGGAGGATTTGATACCCATTCCAATCAAGTAAATACAACTGGAGGAACCGAAACAGGAGCCCATGCTGACTTGTGGAGCAAAGTTTCGGTAGGTATAAGTGCTTTTTTAGATGATTGTAAAAAATTGGGTGTAGCCGATCGAGTAGCAGGTATGACCTATTCTGAATTTGGACGAAGAATAGTTTCAAATGCCAGCTTGGGAACAGACCATGGAGCGGCAGGTCCCTCTTTTGTTTTTGGCACTAGTGTAAACAATACTTTAATTGGAGCTAACCCAACTATACCAAGCACTGTAGGTGCAGCAGATAATGTTAATTATCAATACGACTTCCGACAAATCTATACCTCCATACTGCAGCAGTGGTTTGGCCTTACCAAAATTGAAGCTGCCGGTGTATTACTAAAAGATATTGACACCCTTC
Source organism: Chitinophaga pinensis (assembly GCA_945907065.1). GTDB lineage: Bacteria > Bacteroidota > Bacteroidia > NS11-12g > UBA9320 > JABWCE01. The sequence continues at coordinate 67,039 of CAMDSC010000001.1, read as the reverse complement.
CAATCTTTAAATCCACAACAGACATTAAAAACAGTGAAGCTGCTATAATATCATTAGTTGATAATTATCCTAATCCTTTTGAAAATAGTACCACTATAAAAATTCAAACAAGCGGAGGTTTAACTCAACTTAAAGTATTTGATGCCTTAGGAAATGAAGTTGCTACATTGGTTAATAAAGTGCTTCCATCTGGCACTTATGAAATACTATTTGAGGCTCATAATCTGGCATCTGGAAATTATTACTACAGTATTATTAGCGGTTCGAGCAGGGCGAATGGTGTAATGCTAAAAAAGTAAATACTTGTTATAACTAAAAAACGGAATACTTAAAAGTGTTCCGTTTTTCCATTAAACAGGTTCTTTAAGTAATATAATTTGACCTTTTTCTAGCTATTATTATATCAATTCACATTCCTAAAATTAGAATTACAAAAATCAGATTAACTGCTGCATTTAACATAAATCAATAGTATAGAAATCTTTTTAAAATACTTTTCAAAACAGGCTTGAATTTTATAAAATATATACATACTTTTGCAGCCCTTAAAGAAATTTAATAAAATCATACTGGAATGGACGCACTGTCATACAAAACCATATCAGCCAATAAAGCAACGGTAAATAAGCGTTGGTTTGTGGTAGATGCCGAAGGAAAAACCCTTGGCCGCCTAAGCTCATCAATAGCCAAAGTTATTCGTGGCAAAAATAAGCCCGACTTTACTCCACACATGGATTGTGGGGATAATGTTATTGTACTTAATGCAGAAAAAGTAGCATTGAGTAGAGATAAAATGACAACTAAAGAATATGTTTCATATTCAGGTTACCCGGGTGGACAAAAATTTATAAGTGCCAGAAATTTAGTTGCAAAAAAACCAGAAGCTTTGGTAGAAAAAGCAGTAAAAGGTATGTTGCCAAAAAACAAATTGGGCCGTGCCATCTTTCACAACCTTTTTGTTTATGCCGGAAACGAGCATCCTCATCAGGCTCAAAAACCAGAAATTTTAGAATTTTAAATAATTATAGATGGAAGTTTTAAACACATCAGGAAGAAGAAAAACAGCCGTAGCCAGAGTTTATATGACTGCAGGTACAGGCTCTATAATAGTAAACGGGAAAGAAATATCTGCTTATTTCCCATCCACTGCTCAGCTTTACGATGTAAATCTGCCTTTTACAATTTGTAATGTTGCAGGTCAATACGATGTAAAAGCTAATATAGATGGTGGTGGATACCATGGTCAGGCCGAAGCGTTACGTTTGGGTATTGCCAAAGCCTTAGTATTGGTAGATGAAGAAACCAACAAGCCTCTTTTGAGAGCTAATGGCTTAATGACTCGTGACTCAAGAATGGTTGAGAGAAAAAAACCAGGACAGAAAAAAGCGAGAAAGAAATTCCAGTTCAGTAAACGTTAATATTTTTATACAATTCATGTCAAATCTTACAACAAAAGAATTATTGGAAGCCGGAGTTCATTTTGGACATCTTACCCGCAAATGGAACCCAAAAATGGCTCCATTTATATTAATGGAAGAAAACGGTATTCACCTTATTGATTTAAATAAAACTATTTCAAAATTGGATGATGCCAAATCTGCCATCAAAAACATAGTAAAATCAGGCAAAAAAGTATTGTTTGTTGCCACTAAAAAGCAAGCAAAAGAACTTGTAGCCGAGGAAGCAAAACGCGTAAATATGCCTTTTGTTACTGAGCGTTGGTTAGGTGGAATGCTTACCAACTTTGCAACTGTTCGCAAATCCATCAAAAAAATGCAAAACTTTGAAAAAATGTCGCAAGATGGAACTTACCTAAACATTTCAAAACGTGAACGATTAATGATTGATCGTGAAAAGATAAAACTTGAAAAACTATTAGGAGGAATTGCAGACTTAAACCGTTTGCCATCTGCCTTATTCATAGTAGACTCAAAACGTGAACACCTTGCGGTATCAGAAGCACAAAAATTGAACATTCCAATTTTTGCAATTGTAGATACCAATAGCGACCCATCAAAAGTTGATTACCCAATACCAGCCAATGACGATGCTGCAAAATCAGTTTTTTTAATTACCCGCGAATTTTCAAATGCGATAATTGAAGGAATGCAGGAACGTAAGGATAAGGCCGATAAAGAAGAAGTAGAAGTTAAAACAGACGTAGCAGAAACTATTTAATACCAATGATTACAGCATCAGCAGTAAATGAATTAAGACAAGCAACTGGAGCCGGGATGATGGATTGCAAAAAAGCATTGCAAGAAACCAATGGTGACATGGAGCAAGCAATCGATTTTCTTAGAAAAAAAGGCGCCAAAGTATCGGCAAATCGTGCCGACCGTGATGCAGCCGAAGGAGCCGTTATAGCCATTGCTTCAAATGATAAAAAGACAGGAGTTGTTATCCGTTTAAATTGTGAAACCGATTTCGTTGCTAAAAATGAGGATTTCATAAAATTCGCAAATGATATTGCACAAGTTGCATTAATCAGCAAGCCAGCATCTATTGAAGCGCTAAAGGAACTTACATTAGACGGTAAAACAATTAGCGAAAAACTTTTGGATTATATTGGTAAAATAGGCGAAAAAATAGATGTTACCGTTTACGATTTTGTAGAAGGAAACTTAATAATAAATTATATTCACGCTGGAAATAAAATTGGTGTTTTGGTAGCAATGTCAAGCACTGGTGATAAAATTGAAGAAGCTGGAAAAGATGTAGCTATGCAGATAGCAGCAATGTCACCGGTAGCTTTAGATAAAAATGATGTTTCTCAAAGTATTATTGATAGAGAAATAGAAATAGGTAAAGCACAAGCTGCAGCTGAAGGTAAGCCTGAAGCTATGCTTGAAAAAATTGCATTAGGTAAGTTGAATAAATTTTATAAAGATTCAACTTTATTAAATCAGGATTTTGTAAAAGATAGTTCCAAAACTATCAGCCAAATGCTGAATGATATTGAGAAAGGTCTCACGGTTACTAAATTCAAGCGAATTCAGTTAGGAGCTTAAAAAATTAAAAAAGAGAAACATTAAGTTTCTCTTTTTTTTTGAAATGCCTTTACATTTGCAATAACAAATGTCAATCTTGAAATTTGCAGATTGATAGTATAATAACCACAAATAACAAACAGATGAAATACCAAAGGATTTTATTAAAACTAAGTGGCGAATCTTTAATGGGAACCAAAGAATTTGGTATTGATTCCAACATATTGGAGCAGTATGCCCTTGAGATTAAAAACGCCATCGATACAGGTGTTCAAGTAGCTATTGTAATTGGTGGTGGTAATATTTTTAGAGGTGTTCAAGGCGTTCAAGGCGGTTTGGTTGATAGAGCCCAAGGTGATTATATGGGAATGCTTGCTACTGTTATTAACGCAATGGCTTTGCAAGGAACTTTAGAAAAATACGGACTAAAAACAAGGCTTCTCTCCGCTATAAAAATGGAACAAATCTGTGAACCATTTATACGAAGAAGAGCTATACGACATTTGGAAAAGGGCCGCGTCGTTATTTTCGGAGCAGGCACCGGCAATCCTTACTTCACTACTGATACTGCAGCGTCATTAAGAGCGGTAGAAATAGAAGCTGATGTTATTTTAAAGGGTACACGAGTGGATGGAATATATACATCCGACCCTGAAAAAGATTCTTCTGCTGTGAAATTTGATACCATTACTTTCTCAGAAGTTTATAAGAGAGGCTTGAATGTTATGGACCTAACAGCTATTACGCTTTGTAAGGAAAACAATTTACCAATTATTGTTTTTGATATGAACAAAAATGGCAATCTTTTAGAACTGATTAATGGAAAAGCCATCGGTACATTAGTAACGGCAGGCTAAATTTTCTTAAAAATCAATACAATTCCAATTATAATAAAAATATACCCTGCGGTATAGTTCACCACCTTAATTACTCTCTCACTCAATTTTTTTCCAATATGATGAGCCATTTTGCTTAAAATAACTTCAATAGTAAATATTGCAATAATTGAACCTGTAAAAAAGTATATAGACTGTATAGCATTGTACATATATACACCTTTTAATTGAATCTGAATGGTTAGCCAAGCTACAAAATTTATGGGATTCATAAAATTGAGAAAGAAACCTTTGGTAATATACAAATAACTAGCTTTTCCAATTACCTCACCATTTTTATCCATCCTCGGTTTTTGAGGAACAAATTGATATATTCCTAATCCTATCAAAAGAATTCCACCAGAGTATTTTATCACATCTTTATATCTATCTATCTCATCAAGATATTGTGAGCCAAATAATATGAGTGAAATAATAAGTATATCACTAAGAACTACACCTGTTGCAATATCTAATCCCTTTCTAAATCCATGCTTGATGCTATTTTGTATTAAAGCAAAAAAGACAGTACCAAATCCAAAACCAAGAATTACTCCCATTCCAATACCTGAGAAAAAAGGGAGTAGAATATTATTCAAAATATTATAAAATTTTTCTGAAAACTAAAAATTATCTAATCAAAACAACAGTTCCTGAATATTTGTATAATTTTTTACTAAAACTAGTTACTCTCACCTCATACACATAAGCATCCATTTGAACTAATTCTCCTTTATACTTTCCATCCCAAGGCTCCTCAAGTTTATGAGATTCATAAAGCTTTTCTCCCCATCGGTTAAATATTAAAATCTGATAGGTATCATAACCACTAACTTCAACCCAAAATTTATCATTTTTTAATGGACCGGCTCCGTCTGGTGAAAAAACAGTAGGAATATATACTAAAATATCTGGTCCAATTATAACAGGCTTAACCACTGTGTCTTTACATCCGTGTTCCGATTCAACAATTAAAGTTACATAATACGTTCCAGTATCACTTGTGTAATAGTACTCCGGATTTGTCTGAGTGGATGTATCTGTATCTATATTAAGGTCGCCAAAATCCCATATATGATTGGTTATTTTATTATTAAGGGTAATGCTGCTTTTATCTGTAAATCTAAATCGAGGTAAAGCTGCCGTTGTACTATTATTAGGATTTGGAACAAAATCTGCTACAGGTATTGGATATACATCCACTACCATTGGCCCTAAAGTAGTATCACATCCTTTATCACTTACGATTTTTAGTGTCACCGAATTGGTTGCAGCTTTGGTATATGTATGAGTCGGATTTTGAATTTTTGAAGAATCGCCATCACCAAATTTCCAGGTAATGTTGGCTTTTGATGGATCTACACCATTATTAATATTTAAAGTAAAGTTGGCTGTATGAGGTACGCATCCATCAGGAGCATCCACAGATATACTTCCATGTGGTTTTGGATTAATTGTAATTGTCATAAAATCTTGAGCAAACGGACAAACTCCTTCGGCTTCAGTAAACGCAGTAATTAATAAATTTGTAGAACTATCACTTCGGGCGTTCAAATGATAAACTGTAGGATTGACATTGGTTAATTGTAAATTATTATCAAAATAGCCTCTATCAATTCCTGCACTATGCACCCAACTTATTTTACTTGTAAATTTATAATCAGCAGTCAATGTAAATTGCATATTATTAGTTCTACATTGCTCAATATCAGGTGTTATAATATCTATAGTTGGGGCACTTTGAACATAGACTTGGAGTGATTTCGAAGTATCACATTTTGTGGTAGGATGAATATAAGTGTATGTAAGAATAATATTTTTATCACGTTCGGCAGGAGGTACTTTACTTGGCTTAAATACTCCTCCACTAATTACTCCAGCCACTGAACTTGTCCAAATACCACCCGATGGATTAGCAATAAGTGTTACATCAGGGTCTATTTCGCAAAACTTACCTTTATCACCTGTTGGATTAATACTAATATTTACTTTCGGTAGCGGATTAATTCGAATTACGGTGTCACGTTTAATATAACAGCCCGTCGATACATCTATATAGCGAAGCTTATACAAACCTGGTCCATTTTGCGTACTAAGCTTATTTGTATTTAAAGTATCACCATTATTATTATCCAAACCAATCTGTAAAAAGGCTTTGGCTTTAGTCCCCGAACTGTCAATAACACTCCATTTACCAGTTAAAGGCTGAGTATTGCTAATGGTTGATAAATTTACAATACCTTCATCGATACATAAATCAGGGAATGCATTAAAAGTAATTGCTGGCACGCCAATTATATAAAACCAAGCTGTATCTTTATTGGAGCAACCATCTCCGTTCATTATTGTAATCTCCAATTTTATTGAATCTTTATTCTTTCCTTTAAGATCAATAATACTTTTACTAACAATTAATCTAAAATCATATGCTAATCCAGGATCTTTATCATAAACAATATCATTTAATGAAACTACCCCTCCGCCTGTCTTTGATATCCCTTGAAGCAAACGGAACTGAACATCTACCATCGCATTTAAATTGTTAGGTGCTTTTATAAATGGTTTTATCGGAACTTCTTCAGCATTTTGACAAATAGTTCCACCATCCAATTGAAGTGAAGGTAGTGGATTAATTGTAAATACTGTACTGTCTACATTTATACAAGAGGTTACAGGATCCGTGTAAGTATAAATCAATGTAAATACACCTGCTTGAGTTGGGCTACAAACCTTTCTAGTATCAAATACACCTCCGGTTATTGCGGATGCATCTTGTCTGCAGGTCCAGATTCCTCCAGTAGGAGTAGCATAAGTGCTGCTTCCTAATGAAATATTTCCATTATCACAACAATACTTTTGTGGTGAAATTAATGTAAGTATTGGCAATGCATTTACAGTAATATTTACAGTATCATAACCGTAGCATTTCACTGTATCTTCTTGTACCTGCAGTTCTAACAAATAGGGATTACTAGTTTTAATTCTAAATTTTAATTTTTCTGCAGAGCTAAATGATGGGGGTGTTTTGGGCAAACCTTGAAACCACAAATAAGTTCCTATTTTACCATTCCCTATTGTATCTAACCCCGAAGCATTAAGCAATAATGTATCATTAAAACATTTAGTTTGGTCGGGGCCTGCAATAGGATATAAAGTATCATTGACAAACAGATTTAAAGTATCCGTCCAAGTGCAGCCAAGAGTATCTGTCACACTTGTAGTATACATTCCTCTTTTGGCAATTCTTGCAAATGTATCTGTACCAAAATCAACACCTTCATACTTCCATTTCCACATTAAAGTATCTCCTTGTTGCAAAGTATCTCCTAAATTCGAATCTATCCAATACGCATATTTTGCATTTGGAGTAAGGGTAATACTATCATACCAACAAATTCTGATATCGTTACCCATATCCACTTTAGGATTTGCTTTTAAAAACACGCTTATGGTATCAAAAGCAGTACATTTATTTTTATCAGATATTTCTACTCTAAACGTGGAATCATGAGTACTCATGGTTACATCAATAAAGTCAAATGAATCTTTCGTATCAAAATTAACTGGCGTAAACCATTTGTATTTAAAATTAGGAACCCCATGAGCAACCCTAGCTGCCAGTCTTAAAGTTGTTCCTGCACAAACAAATGTATCGGGGCCAAGAGCCAAATCAACTTCTAATAATGGCGGAACAATCAAAGTATCAAAATAATCGGTAGGGCAGTTAACTACATTATTTATTCGATGATGAATAATATACTTTCCGCCTTTTCTAAAGGTAATTGTATCTTTCTGTTTATTTGAAGCTAGAGCATTATTACTTTTAAACGAATAATATTTTTTGTTTAATGATTGATTATTAGAATCGGACACGTCCCATAAATAAGTAGCCGGATATTTGAAATTAGGGTAAGGTTTACTCTCAAAAATATACTTTCCACAGATTAAAGTGTCAATATTTCTAACGGTTTCAGCGATTGGTTTAACAACTATGGAAAACGAACGTGTGGTTAAAGCATTTTTTGGGCAAGCATCATCAATGGCTGTAGCAGTAAAGGTGTAAGGCAAATCGCTGGCCTGATTCTTTTTAGGAGTCCAGCAAAATGTGGCTACCTTTTCTCTGGCTTTATTATTTTTAATGGTAAAAGTAGCCCCGGGAATACCACGGTTCCATGTAAGGTTAACCGTATCAGGTGCTGGAGTTTTGGCCGGTGGCGGAGGCACAAAAGGTTTATCTTCAGTAGTAATATCAAAGCACAATTGGGTGCCGGCACATACACTGTATTTAAATACTTTATTTGTTATTTTAGGAGGATTATTGGACGGACACGTTTGAACAATAAAGTGCATATCACGCCGCGTAAGACCTATATGTTCATATACCCCTTTGCTATTTTTCCGCCATTCATCTATTTGCATTACAACTACAGCTTCTTGACCACACTCGGTTGGGGTAAAAATTAAATCACCGGTTTCAGGATCCATAAACAATCCTATTGGAGGGTCGGCATTAGGATTGGATTTAGTTTTATCTGTCCAACCAGTAGGAAAATAAGGAGTCATCGGAAAACCTCCTGAAAACCCTCCACTATAATTTGATTTACTTCCTGAACCAGACCAAGCTGTAACCAATGAATAAGATAATGAATCAAAATTTACAGTATCTACTGCACCATTATTAAAAAAATAGGGTTGATTGCAACAAAGAATTGAAACTGGATCATTGGTTAATTGAGGTGAAGTATTACATGGTTTTTTGCAGGCATCTATTTCCAGATAGGTATAAAATCCTCCTGAAGGACCTGTAGTAATAAATACACTTCGGCAACAAATATTACCGGTAGAAACTCTAAATATGCAACATCCATTTTTCATGGCAGTTCGCAAATCTATGGTTCCTTCAAAAGTATGTTTTTCAATACCATAAGGGTAACTTCCATTACAAGGTTGCTGGCATTTACTTATTTCTTTTTTACAGGTTTTGGTAATATCAGCAATTGCCACTCTCGTCATTGTTACTGTTCCCAAATTAGCAGAATTAGATGAACATGTAAGTGCAAGTGCAGTAGGTACTGTACCTGAAGAATTACAATCTTCACTGGTTCCGCATTTAGGACTTTGCCCCAATACATAACACCCGCGGCAATCGCGATAAAAATTTATTATAATAGTAAAGATACTATCATTTGTTTTAGAGCATCGATAGGTAATATCCGAACCCATAATATGGTCAGCTTTGGCTAGATTACTTCCAAAAAGACAAGCAATAAGCGACAATTTAAATATTAAATTTTTCATTCCTAGTTCCTTACTATTATTAAGACTACCTGAGTAAATAATTAGTTGCTTAGGTCTTAAATTTTCATGCAATTTAAAGAATAAATTTTAGAAAAAATCAACAGGCCTTTTTTAGACTGAATATAAACACACAGTAAGCCTTTAAATGACTAAATAAATTTTTTGTTGTACGTTTGTGCAATGAGTGGAAAACGGACCGATAAACTGGCAAGGCAAATACAGCGTGACTTAAGTGAAATATTTAATTCCCTTTCATCAAAGCTTTTTGAAAAGGCATTTATAACCATAATGGAGGTTAGATTATCAGCAGATTTAGGAATTGCAAAGGTTTATATTGGGGTTATGAATTACCCTAAAAAGCAAGAATTACTGGAGCTTATTGAATTTCATAATCCCCTAATACGAAAAGCCCTGAGCGATAAAATACGAAATCAGGTAAGAAAAATCCCTAATCTTCATTTTTATTTGGATACTACTTTGGATAATGCTGAACACATTGAACGATTGCTTGATAAAATAAGGGAAGAAGATAAAGCTTAATTCTAGGCATTAAATTTTGAGAAGTTAACTTTTTCACCATGAAGCTGCCGCTGATATTTTCTATTCGTTATGTGTTTTCCAAAAAGAAAACCAATGCAATAAATATTATCTCTGCCATCACAGCCCTAGCGTTTGCAGTAGGTGCAGCCGCCATGATTATTGTTCTTTCTGCACTCAACGGATTTGAGATTACTATTACCGGACTATTTACAGCCTTTGACCCATCTCTAAAAATTGAAGTTTTAAAAGGAAAAACATTTACAATTGACTCCGTAAAATACGAACAACTAAACAAAATAGAAGGAGTAAACAACATTGCCAAAGTATTGGAAGATAATGCGATGGTAAAATATGGCGAATCGCAGGAAATAGCAATTATTAAAGGGGTTTCGGCCAACTACAACAAGGTTACCCAAATTGATTGTACCCTAGTAGAAGGTAGTTTTCTATTAGGAAATTCAGATATTGCAGGAGGAGTATTTGGCTATGAATTAGCGTCAAAACTTGGCTTGAGTATAAATAATACCGGTGGATTTGTAACGATTTATGTTCCAAAAAAAGGTGAATTTGAAAATCTTAATCCCGAACAAAATTTAACGATTGATAGAGTATTACCCACAGGAACATTTTTTGTTCAGGAGGAAATAGACAGCCGGTATCTATTGGTTTCATTAGCTTTTGCCCGCAGTTTATTTGGGTATAATAATGAGCTTTCAGCAATTGAAGTAGCTGTGCAGCCGGGTTATAAAATTTCGAACATTAAAAAAGAAATAGCAGGAATTTTAGGCCCCAAATTTTCCATTAAAGACCAATATCAGCAAAAAGAAAGCATCTATAAAATTTTTAAAAGTGAAAAATTGGCCACATTTGCTATTCTCAGTTTTATACTTTTGATAGCTGCATTTAATATGGCTGGGGCACTAACAATGTTAATTATTGAAAAAGAAAAAGATATTTCAATACTTAAAAGTATGGGGGCAACTCACCGAACCATAAAACAAGTTTTTATTTCATCTGGTCTAATCATTTCGTTAATAGGTTCAATTATTGGACTGATGATAGGATTAATTGTGTGTTGGTTGCAAATAAAATATGGCTTGCTTGGCATAGAAAATAGTGTAGTTGAGGCTTATCCAATGGCATTGCAAGCTATGGACTTTATAATGATTTTGGCTATTTCAATATTAATAGGTTTAATAACCGCATGGATACCAACTAGGAAAATTTAGATAATTATTAATGGTTAATGATAAATGGTTAATTTCTTATTAACCCAATAACAAATAACAAAAAAACAATGAAATTTTTAATAGTAGGATTAGGTAATATAGGAATCGATTATGAACATACCCGGCATAATATAGGTTTTGATGTATTGGATTGTTTTACCCTAAATCATGATACATCTTTTAGTTCAGACAGACTTGCTAATTATGCTTTGGTAAAACTAAAAGGCAAACAATTGCACTGCATAAAACCTACGACTTATATGAATTTAAGTGGCAAGGCTGTATTATATTGGGCCAATAAATTCAATATTAACCGGTTAAATATTTTAATAATTGCGGATGATTTAGCCTTGCCTCTTGCTAAATTGCGATTGCGAGGAAAGGGAAGTGATGCCGGACATAACGGACTTAAAAGTATTAATGAAGTATTTAATTCTAATGAATATCCAAGGCTTAGATTTGGGATAGGGAATAATTTTGAAAAAGGACTTCAGGTAGATTTTGTACTAGGCAAATGGGCTGAAGATGAAATTGAGTTGGTAAAACAAGGCATTAAAAAAGCCGAGAAAGCTATCGAATTATTTGTACTTGAAGGTTGCGATAAAGCCATGGCAAAGGTTAATAAAAATGAGTAAAAAAAAGAAACTTATACTGGAATGGGACAATGAGACTAACGAAAACTATATTTTAGGAATAGTTTCATCATCGTCGCATCTTTCATTTGTTCATTTTCTCAACAAAACCGATTATTTTAATCTAGAAAGAGATAATGAAATAGAATTGGAAACCAATACCGATAAAACCTATTTTATAAGTTTTACCAATAATGATTTCGAAAGTAATAATTCATATCGACTGATTAAAAACAAGGGAACCAAAGGGATTTTAAGCAAAGAATTTAAAGGTTTGGATTATATTTTAATCCCCGGTCCTGAAAATTCAGAACCTATTTTATCTGTTAAAGAACTACTTTTTAAACAAAAATTAGTTCAAGCCATAATTGAAATTGAAATTCAGAAATTATCAGATAAAACAAAGAAATTATTGGACATCTAAAAACAAAGTTACCATCGAGATTGTTTGAAAAATAACTGAAAGGTAACTCTTTAATAAATTATAATTTGGTATTAAGTATACCTTTGTAAGCTCTAATAGATAACAATACTATGAAAATTTTACCCGCACAAAAAGGCTCTAATTATCCTCGATATAACAAAACCAAAATAATAGCAACCATTGGCCCCGCCAGCTCAAGCTATGAAATGCTTAAAAAAATAATAGAGGCTGGAGTTGATGTATGTCGCATCAATTTTTCTCATGGTGAACATGCCGCACATTTGGAAGTGATTGATAGAATAAAACTAATAAATGAAGAACTTGGAACTAATATTTGCATACTTGGCGATTTGCAAGGCCCCAAACTTAGGATTGGAGAAATAGAAAGAGGTTTTATAGAATTAAAAAGGGGTGAAAAAGTTGTATTGACCACCGAAAAATGTATTGGTAACAAACAGAAAATTTATATCAATTATAGTAGTCTTGCTCAGGATGTAAAACCTGGCGAAAGGGTATTATTGGATGATGGGAAAATAGAACTTAAATTTACTGAAATAGTAAACAAAACCTCGGTTATGGCGCAGGTTGTAGTTGGCGGATTACTCACTTCCCGTAAAGGATTTAATCTACCAAATTCAAATTTATCAGTACCCAGTCTTACTGAAAAAGACCATATTGATCTTCTTTTTGCTTTAAAAAATGATATTGACTGGATTGGGCTATCTTTCGTAAGAGAAGCAAAAGATATTATCGAACTAAGAAAAATTATTGATTCTCACAATCCCCGTACCTGCATTATAGCTAAAATAGAAAAGCCACAGGCTGTAAAAAATTTCGAAGAAATACTCAACGTGTCGGATGGAATAATGGTAGCTCGTGGCGATTTAGGGGTAGAAATGCCAATGCAAAAAGTACCAATTATTCAAAAACAAATTGTTGAGAAATGTATAATAGCTGCCAAGCCAGTTATTATAGCCACACAAATGATGGAGAGCATGATTGAAAATCCAACCCCTACCCGAGCTGAGGTAAATGACGTGGCCAATGCGGTACTTGATGGTGCTGATGCTGTAATGTTAAGTGCTGAAACCTCGGTAGGTAAACATGCATTAAAAACGATACAAGTAGTAGAAAAAATATTAAGAGAAGTTGAGTTGAATGCCAACCCCTATTACAAAGGAATGAAACCTAGCAAAGAAAGTCCAACGTTTATTTCGGATGAAATATGTTTTACAGCTGTGCGAATGAGTGAACATTTAAATGCTAAAACGATAATCGGAATGACACATTCAGGCTACACTGGTATCAAAATAAGTTCATATCGCCCTAATTGCGATATATTTATTTTCACACACAACCACCCGGTATTAAGAACCTTAAATCTAGTTTGGGGGGTACGTGGTTTTTATTATGAAAACGAAGAAAGTACTGATAAAACGATTAGCGATGCCTTGGAATTTTTAAAAGATAAAGGGTATGTAAAAAAAGATGATATAGTAATAAATTGCGCCAGTATGCCAATTCACAAAAAACAAAGAACAAACACTTTGAAAGTGAGTGTTGTTCATTGAGAATAAACAATATAAAAAGATAAATTAAAAATGGAAACCATTGTAAATAAAGTAGCTCAGAGTGGTTTAATAACTTTCAATCTTGAGGATTATTATGATAAAAATGAACGAGTAATTTTTGATATAAAAGATTGCTTATTTATGGGATTAATATTAAGAGAAAAAGATTTTAGAGAATTTATTAAAGCAAATGATTGGGTACAATACAGAAATAAAAATGTTGCCATAACATGCTCGGCTGATGCTATTGTGCCGACTTGGGCTTATATGTTGTTAGCTTCCAAACTTTCAGGTATAGCTAACCATTATGCATTTGGTGATTTAATTAATCTTGAAAATTCATTATTTCAAAAAGCGTTATCAGAAATTGATTTTGAGTTCTTCCGTAACCAGAAAATTGTAATAAAAGGGTGTGGAAATTTACCCGTTCCAATAAATGCTTACGTAGAAATTTCTAGACTTTTACTTCCTATAGCCGCAAGTATTATGTATGGGGAACCTTGCAGTACCGTTCCTGTTTATAAAAAGAAATTGTAAAATAATCTTTAACATAAAAAACCTCTGAATAAATAATTCAGAGGTTTTTTTTATACATCAAAATACATGATTCTTATTTTTTAGGATTGCCTAGTTTACTGTGGTTCCTGCTATACCCAAAATAAATAATCATTCCAATGGCCAACCAAATCAACAAACGTGACCAGTTAGGCCAACCCAATCCAAATATCATGGCAAGGCAAACAATCATTCCTAAAATAGGGACCAATGGAACCAAAGGAGTTTTAAAATTACGATGAATTTCAGGATTTGTTTTTCGCAATATCATAACTCCTGCACAAACCAAAATAAATGCAAACAAAGTTCCAATACTAGTCATATCCCCCACTATATCTCCAGGAACAAATGCCGCAAAACTGCCTACAAAAACAAAGAAGATAAGATTTGATTTATAGGGTGTTCTAAATTTTTTATGCAATACACTAAATACCGGGGGAATTAATCCATCACAACTCATTGAATAAAACACACGGCTTTGACCCATTAGCATAACTAAAATCACTGAACTAAAACCAGCTAAAATAGCTACAGTAACCAACTTTGCCAACCAATCATAACCAGTCATATAAGTTTTAATTGCATAAGCAATTGAGGCTTCCTTCCCTTGATTTCTAAAATCATCAATTGTAGCCACACCAGTAAGCACATGTGCAAACAATATATAAAGAACTGTGCATATTGCTAATGAACCCAAAATACCTATCGGCATATCACGCTTAGGATTTTTAGATTCTTGGGCAGCCGTACTTACTGCATCAAAACCTATAAACGCAAAAAACACAACTCCTGCTGCACCTAGAATCCCCATAATTCCACCATAATTATGATCGACTCCTTGACTATCAACATAAACTGTAGCTTCAGGAATATAGTTAGCATGATTAATTGGATTCATAAAAGACCAACCAAAAACTATAAATAAAATAACAATAGCTACTTTGGTAATAACAATGATACCATTTACCCAAGCCGATTCTTTAGTTCCTCTAATAAGAAGAAGTGATAATAAGAGAATAATGAATAAAGCTGGAATATTCATAATACCGGTAATACCTAGAGTGGAGGTTTCAAACGGAGAGTGACACCATTCATAGGGAATATGCATACTAACATACTCTAAAAGTTTATTAAGATATTCACTCCAAGCTATACCCACAGTGGCAGCGCCTAAAGCATATTCTAAAACTAAATCCCAACCAATAATCCAAGCCATAAATTCTCCCATAGTTGCATAACTATAGGTATATGCACTTCCTGCAATAGGAATCATACTTGCAAATTCAGCATAACATAATCCAGCCAAAGCACAACCAATTGCGGCTATAATAAAACCAATAGTAACTGATGGTCCTGCATTATTAGCTGCTGCTGCTGCAGTTCTTACAAAAAGCCCAGCTCCAATAATAGCACCAATACCAAGAGCAATTAAGTTACCAGCTGTAAGAGTTCTTTTTAACGACTTTTCATCATCAATATCATTTTCATCTGCCTCTTTCGTCAGTAAATAGATATCCTTTTTAATAAATAAATTTCCCATAGTTTAACTCTTCCAAACATACATGAAATTTAGCAAATACAAAATATTGTAATAAAAAAAGGGCTGTATTTCTACAACCCTTTTTAATATTTTTATATAATAACTAGTATTGCCATAAATCATGTTCTAAAATGAACAAATCATTTTTAATCCTATCGCTTTCTAATTGAGCAGCTATTCCATCATCTTTAAATTCATCAAATAAATTAATATCCATGTCATACATGTTCGATTCCTTAACAATATAACTTGAAAACTGACGCATTTGAAAGAAATCATCATAGGATAATCTAGCCGCGTCATTATCAGCATTAAATAATTCAACATTAACAATAATTGGTCTTAAATCATCCATTTTGACCCAATAAATAGGTTGTTCACCCAATTCCACACCTGCAAAAATTGGCTTGAATAAAGGTGCAATCGCAATAATTTTAGCTCTAAAATCGGAATAGTTATGATCAAATATCCAATCCTCCATAATTCTATACTTCTTTATAGAAGCTGGATCAAAGGGAATTGTAACCGTTGAATCAATTGGATTGTCAGGGTCTAAAGGGTTCTCAACTTGAGTAACAAAATCTCTTGTTCCTCTTTTCAATATTTCCTCAGGGGTATAAATTGATGTTAACGAATCATTACGGTATGGCTTTAAAACGCCTTTCATTACATTATCATGAATAACCCTATAAAAAGGACTACGAGGCCAATCCATAATTTTATTCATTTTTTCACGAACATCAATTACCCTATCAATGCGTTTTGACCATCTAACGTTTCCCTCTCGAATATATCGGTAAGGAATCACTTTACGTTCAGCTACAGCTGTTTTAGGAAATGTCCAATCTTCATACTGTGCCATAGCACTTCCAAAGGTGCCAAACATAACAACTGCAAGAACTATTTGACGTATACTTTTCATATTTTTATAAAATTGTAATGGCAATTGGTGCCAATCTCTTCTTAATACCACCTGGACCTACAGCTTCTATTTCATCTACTAAAACCTTATCCCCTCTTTTAGCTCTGGTAATAAAACTCTTTAATTGGGTTGTAATTGCTGATCCAACACCAGCAACGCCTTCTGCGTTTCCCCTTTTTGGAACATAAAGTGCTGCGTATTTTGTCACGGTAAATGTTACTCCTTCGAAAACAAAATTAGGTAGAACAGCACGTATTGTATTTTGAGCTAATAAGGCTGCAGCCGGGGCTGAACCACTTTCCAACGTTCCAAACATTGACTCAGGTTTAGGAACCGATTTGATTCTATATTCTTTTGAACCCATTGGCCTAACACTATTATCCTTCTTCATTCGAACAGATACATTAATAGTTGCTTTACCAGCTGCTGTAACTTTAGCTACATAAGCACCTTTGGCTCCACGCGTAAGTGACCCACCGGTCATAGTAGCAACAATATCTTCAGGAGAATATCCAGCTGCGGAAATTGAAATTGGATTATCTAAACCTATATATAAAACATTCATAGCATCTGCAGAAATTGTAGCTCCGCCTTGGAAGGCCTGATAATCAGCTTTAAAATCATAATCTTTTACCCCAGAAGGACCTTTAACTCTTATTACACCACCCCAAGTAAAAGTACCAGCATTGGAAGGACGTGCAGTATATACACCGGCTCCTTCTTCCATAGGCAATTCTCTACCTCCAACTATAACAGGGTTATCTGAAGTCGAATTTGAAGCAACTAATAAAACTTCCGCTCGATATTCAGAACCAACCATTACAGCAGAAGAGTTTGCAATAACTTTAGCCTCTAATCGATCAAAAGTAGCTTTATCAACATCGACACTACTTGCCAATAAATCAATAATATCAGCTTCTGTATTTCTGCAGTCATTCTGAATCTTTGTTAACATAGTAATTACACCAGCTAAAGGAGAATGTTCAAAATACATTTCAGCCCAACCCGGATAATTAGTCTTATCATAATCCGTCTTTAAATTAGTAAGTAATTTGATACGAATAATATCGGATTCTTTAACAACTACTCCATTTGAAGTTTTTAAGAGCCCCAAAAGTTTTTCGCGTGTACTATTTACTTTATCTGTCAATTCTTTTGCTTTAGCATCCTCTGGATTTTTAAAAAAGTAATTGGCATGTAGTTCAATATTATCAGCCTCGATAAGCTCAGTTTCACCTTTTGCTTCACCTCCAGCAACCTCTTTGCGTCCTTCAGTGTTACTTATAAGGTTTTTCTTCAGTTCCTCAATATAATTAACAAATTCTTCAGAAGCTTTACGAACATCTTTAGCTCGCTCAAGGTAAGGTTTTACTACCTCTGGTCTACTTTTCATTTGATCCTCCAAAGCCGAAATAAGACCTTTATTTTTCTTACTTACGTTATCATTAGCTTTGTTAAAACTTACTTCCATCAAGTGAAACGCCTTTAAAATCTCCTTTGACACATTCAAAGCCAAAAGTGCAGTTAACACGAGATACATCATGTTAATCATCTTTTGCCTTGCCGATAGTTTTCCACCTGCCATATTATTCTACTATTATTTAATTTGTTTAAGTTCTATATAAATTTAATACTACTATGGTCTCATAGCCGTCAACATACCTCCGTAAACTTTATTCAAGGCAGATAAATTTCCTTGTAGATCGGTAAAAGTTTGACCAACACCATCTATTTGTCCTGAAACATTTTTCAAAGACTCAGTTGAATCAGCTAGTGAGTTTAAAGCATCAACCGCACGAGCATAAGTAGAATTCATAGAATTTATACTATTAGACGCCTTTTGAACATTCTCAGCATATTCTTTTGTTGCAATTGTAGCATTTGACAAATCAGCCATATTACTAACATTAGAACTTAACGATTTTAACCCTATTCCAAGACTTTCAACCAATTCAGGACCAATTTTAGCTTCGGCAAGCATTTTATCTAACTGTTGAGCAACAGGATCGGCCTTTTTCTTAGGACCGGTATCCATCCCCGCTAATTCAGGATAAACTAAAGTCCAATCTAATTCCTGATGAATTGGTTCAAACGCAGAAATAGCGAAAATAATCGCTTCAGTAGTCATACCTGCAATTAAAAATTGGTCAGCTAATGGCCAATGCATAATTTTAAATAATGCACCAATAATAACGATCGAAGCCCCAAGTCCGTATGACATTGATACGAACTTCTTAAATCCTTTGCTTTCAAATACACTTTTGCTCATGTTTGTAATGTTTAATTTATTTTAATTGTTTATATTTCTTTAACTTTAACCTACAATAAAAGATTTATCTTTTATCTAATGCAGAACGTCCAATATATGTCTGTACACATCTAAATCCAACATAAGATTTACAAGTATCCTGGTATTCATATGTTCTACTACCATTTTGTATAAAATAGGCAATATCCTTCCAAGAACCACCACGAATTACTTTTCGTTTCATTGAAATTGCTTCATCCTCTCGTGCCTCATATTGATAATCAGGATTCAAATCATGTGCGAACTGATGAGTAGATTCTGAATAAGCATTTATAGTCCATTCAGCTACATTTCCAGCCATATTGTACAATCCGTAATCATTTGGAAAATAGGCATCAGAGCGAACAGGATACATTCCGCCATCACCCATATAATCACCTCTATTAGGTTTAAAGTTAGCTAAAAAACAGCCTTTGCTATTACGTGTATATGGACCACCCCATGGATACATATTATTATCTCTACCGCCACGTGCAGCGTATTCCCACTCAAATTCAGTTGGCAAACGGAACTCCTCAGTAATCGGCTGACCAATATCTTCCCAATAACGATTCAACCATTCAGTTCTCCATTTACAAAATGCCTTAGCTTGTTTCCAATTAACACCTACTACAGGATAATCGTCATACTTTGGATGCCAAAAATATTGACGAGTCATTGGTTCATTATAACTAAATGCAAAATCACGAATCCAACAAAGTGTATCGGGATAAATAGGAACTGTAGCTGTTTTTACAAATTTTGCACGATGATCTTGCCCTGGTACTTTTTGTGTTGCGGCTGCTTCTCTATAATCAATCCATTGATAAGTAAAAATTAGCTTATCTGTATCGTATTGTTTTTTATGACGAAATCTTTGACCTGGTGTATAATACAATTGATCAAGATCCTCATTTTTATAATCAACTCTTTTCTTATAATCTAATATTGTATAATTATCACCTGCATTATCTACTTCAATAACTTGCTCGCCTATAGTACGTGCTAATGAATCTATAACATAGTAAACAAACTGACGATACTCATTATTGGTAATTTCGGTTTCATCAACCCACATTGCATGAATTGAAACCTGCTTATTAGGAGCAATATATGAGCGGAAAATATCCTGATCACTTTGACCTGTATGAAAAGTACCTGTAGGTACATAAATTGTACCATACGGTTGAGGATGAAACCAAGGCTTACGACCTGGCACACCTGTTAACTCCCCGCGATCTTGGCCCATACAACTAAATAGGGTTACAATCCCAAAAACTGCCATTATCCTAATCACTCTGTTCATTTTCGTTACTATGGTTTATATTTGACTTTGCAATTATACTTAATTTGAATTTAAAAACAATATTATTTGTTTAATTCATCTAATAAACGG
Source organism: Chitinophaga pinensis (assembly GCA_945907065.1). Taxonomy (GTDB): domain Bacteria; phylum Bacteroidota; class Bacteroidia; order NS11-12g; family UBA9320; genus JABWCE01. The sequence goes on along the minus strand of CAMDSC010000001.1, from coordinate 46,780 downwards.
TTACCCATTTGTTATTATTGTGTAAATTTTAAAAAATATTAATACGCCCCTTTACCCATGAAACGTGGGGTTAAACGAAATTTCGGTGGTGGAGGAGGTGGAAAAGATATTGGAATGCAATATTTAACAAATATTTCATGAGTTCCATCACTCACCTTCCTAATTTTAGACATTGTGATATCATAAGAATAACCAACCTGAAGTTGTCCTTTTTCATAACCTACAATAATAGCCAATGCATCAGCGGCTGAACGATAACCTAAACCGGCCCTTAACGAGTTGGAATATAAAGCCGTCATACTAAGATCTAGCTGAAATTTAGGATTGTACTTTACTAATACGGTAGGTTCAAGCTTCCAATTTTTATTGGCCAAATTCCAATCAGCACCGGAGGTTAAATACATATATCTTACAAAATCAACATCAACTGCACCTCTTGCCCCACTTGCCATAGGAACAGTAAAACTATATTTTGCAGCATTCAGGTGATTATAAGATGCTCCAACATAAAAATTTTCTAATACTTTTAAAAATCTAGCCTGATGATAATATAACCCAAATCCTAAATCGAGATTAGATTCACTGCCATCACCTGCAGGAATTCTAGGGTCGCCCGGATCAATTGCTTTAAATTTTGGATTAACATAGGCAAATGAAGTTGTTCCAACTTCTAAACCAAAAGCTAAGTAACCAAACTGCCCCTGAATAGGCTTGCGATAGTTAACAGCTCCCTTTATAGTTGTAGTTTTCATAAAACCAATATTATCATCAATAAAGGTTAACCCAACCCCCACTTTATTTCTTCCAGCCTTGTCAAGTTTCAACAAGGTACTTATATTTAAATTATACGTTTCCGGAGCCATATTTGTAATTACCTTACCATTAGGATCTGGCTCGGTACCAGTAACCCACGTTTTATCATTATAGTCCCTATATTGATAATGGGTTAGTCCGTTAATACAAATATAATCCACCTTATCACCTGCAGCAGCAGGATTGTAAGCCTGTTTATTAAATCTGAAATGAGTATAATAAGGATCATGTTGAGCCTTTGAAACGAAAGATGCTGCAAGCAATCCTCCTATTAGAAGTGATTTAAAAAAGTAGTTTTTAACCATATTGGGTACAGTTTACAAATGTGGTAATTCTATTTATACTATGCAAATTTATTATTTATCCTTTGTCTACAGGATTGTGTTATTAAAAATTATTAACACTTCACCTTACAAAAAGAATAACTACATCGTAAAAAAAATCTAATTCTATTTGAATTTTATAATAAACTTAATATTTAATCGTCTTCCTGTCAAGTAATTAGGAACACCGTAAGTTCTGTTACTAATATCTTTAACCCAAATATAGGATACTGTATTATTAAATTCTAAAAGATTAAATATTTCTACACTCGTCCATAAACTTTCAATATGCTTGTACTTTTCACTTTTTTTGGCTTGCCCACCAATCACTTCTTTTGAAAAACCAATATCAACTCTGCGATAGGGAGGAATGGTATTAGGAGTTTTGGTATAACGATTATTCCCATTAAAGTAGTATGGAATCCTTCCACCATAAATTAAACCCAAATGCATTTTATAAGTTTTGTCCATTGGCAATTCATCAGCAAAAAGTATTGAAAAATTAACTCGTTGATCAGTTGGTCTCCTAATAAATCCTGACTCTACAGATTTTCCAGCTTCATTTATGTAAGTAATATTTTCTCGGGTTTGAAGCAGCGAAAAACTTAACCACGACTCTAAACCTTTAATAAATTCTCCGTTTACACGTGTATCAAAACCTGTCGCATAACCTTTGGAACTGTTTTCAGCATAGTAGCGAACCCTTACATTATCTATATAATAAGGTATAAGATTATCTAAATATTTATAATACAATTCGTTTATAAGCTTGAATGGACGGCCCCAAGCGGAAAAATTATAATCGGAGCCCAACACAAAATGAACACTTCTTTGAGCTTTTATATTTGTATTCAGTGTTCCATCCAACCTTCTAAACTCGCGATAAAAAGGCGGCTGATAATAAACTCCCGATGCAAATTTTATTAGTAAATCTTTTTTCTTTAATGAATCATACGCTTCCAAGGTGGTTGACCTTTTAAATAATGAATCATTAAATTTTTTATTGGGCTCAAAGGTTAAAGAAAATCGGGGGCTAAACATATTTTGCTCATTGAGCGACCAATACTGATGGCGAACTCCACCATTAATTCTGAAATTTTTAGATTTATCTAATAAATAACTGTTTTGCACATAGCTGCTAATCCTGAATGAATTAACGGTATTTTCGGCATGTATTCGGTTATCTAAATTTATTTGTTGCCCATTTTGACGGCCAATGGCAATATTATGGCCTCCTGAATCATTGTATTGCCATTCATTTAACAGGTCATTTATATTTTCATTTTGATATTTAGTTCCATAAAACCAAGTGGAATGTTTTGTTTTTTGTGTGGCCACAATTCCTGAATTAAAAACATTGGCTTGTAAATCATTTCTAGCATTTTGAATAAAATAACCAACACCTAGCAAACGTTTCTCCTTACCCAAATTATCTGAACCTATATTATTATCTAATTCATACAGCCCATAAGCCCCTTCGGTCGTATTGTGTTCGTTTTCAGTTGTGGTAAAATAGGAGTTAATCCATTTTACCGAAGTATTTTTATTAGGGGTAAAATGAAGGGTAAGTCCATTTAAGGCTACCAAATATTTCATTTCATCCAAGCCTCCCATATTAATATTAAGCCGTAAGGCTGATGTAACCGTTCCAAAAGAAGTTTGCCTGCTCGATGGCACTAGTGCAAATTTGTTGTAAGCAATATTTGTAAGCCATGAAATATTTAAAGAAGTATTAATACTATACCGAATGAGAGATTGAAAATCTACATTCAACGGCCGATAATCACCACTCACATCCAGTGTATTTAAAATAAGCTTGTTACTACGATAACGGCCTCCTATCAAAAAAGTAAATCGTTTGTTTTTTGATTGATTGGCCAATGTAATACTAGTGCCGAGCAAACTGCTGCGAACTGCTGTCTCAAATTTTCGGGGAATTTTATAGGTTATATCCAATACACTGCTCAACTTGTCACCATACTTGGCTTCAAAACCTCCGGTTGAAAAAACCAATCTATCTACCATATCAGGATTAATAATACTTAATCCTTCCTGCTGCCCGGCTCTCACTAAAAACGGACGATACACTTCAATATCATTTATGTAAACTAAATTTTCATCATAGTTTCCACCCCTAACATTGTAGCCCGAACTTAATTCATTGCCACCCGTAGCCCCTAAAAATTTTAAGGCCGATTCAATAGAACCGCTAACAGAAGGAAACCTTTCAAATTTTTTGGCTTCAATAGTTATAGCCATTAAGTCACGGTTCACTTGTTGAATTTTTGTAACCTCAGATAATTCAACACTGGTTTTTATTACAACATTTACAAGTATTGTTTCTCCCGATTTTAAAGGTCCTACGTCCCGGGTCACACGCTTTTGTGCAAAGCTATAATAAACAACAAACGACTTATCGGAAGGAATCTTTAACTTATAATTTCCGTTTTCATCGGAAATAGTTGCATTCAATTTATCACTTGTAAAAATAGAAACTCCTCCCAAATCAACTCCTGATGAATCCGAAACATGCCCTTTTACAAACGATTGCCCAAAGGAACTTAGCCCAATGAAAATTAATACTAAAGATATATCGTATTTAAGAGAGTTGATTGGTTATATTGGTTATTGGTTAAAATTGTGTTTGGTTATATTAAAAATAATTACAATTTACGATTCACTATTTTAACATTTTCAACTTTGATACTAAAAATTGATTAACGCTTTACTTCTTTTAAATATTGCCGTTAATTTCCTTTTAATTTAGCAATGGTGCCAGTAGGATTGGATGATGCAAAAACGGTATTACCTGCTACAAGGACATTAGCTCCAGCTTCAAGCAAAATTTTATAATTATCTAATGTTACTCCGCCATCTATTTCTATTAATAAATCTTTGCCACGCTCGTTAGCCATTTGGCGCAATTCTTTCACTTTATTGTAGGTGTTTTCAATAAACTTTTGACCGCCAAATCCCGGATTTACACTCATTATCAAAACCATGTCAATATCCATTATCGAATCTTTTAATAATTGAACGGATGAATGTGGATTTAATGCCACACCGGCCAGCATATTATTTTCTTTTATGGCGCCAATGGTGCGGTGCAAATGGGTACTTGCTTCCAAATGAACGGTTAAAATATCAGCTCCGGCTTTTTTAAAATCAGCAATATACCTTTCGGGCTGCACTATCATTAAATGCACGTCAAGTGGTTTGGTGGCATGGCGTTTAATGGCTGAAATAACAGGCAAACCCAAAGAAATATTAGGAACAAAAACACCATCCATCACATCCACATGAAACCAGTCGGCCTCACTATTATTAATCATTTCTACATCACGTTGTAAGTTGGCAAAATCTGCCGAGAGGATAGACGGTGCAATTTTATAAGACATTATTTGATATGTATTTCTTTAACGATTTGAGTTCCAAAATAGGCATTAATTTTTTGCAAAATAACACTGCGGTGAAACGTAAGTTCACTTTTTAAAGGAGCCGATTCCACATAAATGTAAAGCGTATTTCCTTTTAATTGAAGTTTGCTGGTATTTTTAGCTATTACCACCCCAACAATATCGGGCCAGTTATTCCAAATTTTAAGCTCATCAATTTTTCCATTGAGTTTATAAGCATTCAACAATTCGTTGATTACTTGCTTTATAGGTTTTTCGTCGGTAAACATAAATGGATAGTTCAAACCAACACGATTTTTTTCAGTTTTGCTAATTTTTGTTTAGCTAATTGTCTTGACTAGGATTTTTTAGGATTTCAGGATTTTAGGATTGCTTTAAAAATCTTTTTAATCTGCTGGCTGAAGCCAACGGCAATGGATTATACTGTCCGCTGGCTGAAGCCAGCGGCAATGGATATAGCTGCTAACCATCCATTGCAGTTCATTTTAATGAACTGATAAAAATGATAAAGGCAATTGGCTTTAGCCACAGTTGTCTTGCAATTGAGGCTTATGAGTGTAACATTCCGATTCGTAAAGACACAAATCAGGGCGGAGCGAAAATTCAACATTCATAGTTCAAAATTTACAACTCAAAAAAACCAACTTCTCCCCTTCCCTCAAAATACTCCTCCACCCTTTTTTTATTGGTATCGGTAATTATTACCTGTCCCATGTCGGGTTTTGAGATTATTTCTATCAATTGCTGCATCCGCGAGGTATCTATCTTTTCAAATATATCATCCAGCAATAGCAAGGGTTTTACATTTCGGTTTTCATAAATAAAATTATACATAGCCAGTTTAAGGGCTATCAAAAACGATTTTATTTGTCCTTGTGAACCTGTTTTTTTTAAAGGCATTTCATTCAGTTCAAACGACCAATCATCACGATGGGTTCCAAAACTGGTTCGGCCCAATACTCGGTCTTTATTCAAGGTTTGGGCAAATCCTGTTTTAAAATCAGAATCGTGTAATTTGCTTATAAATTTAAACACCGGAACTTCCACTCCTGCCGCTATTTCTGCATATACCATATTAAAATATTTTTCAAAAATTGTGGTCGACTCCTGCCTTACTTTAAAAATATAAGCCCCGTGCAATTCCAGTTTGGTATCATAATAATCCAGCAATACCTCATCAAAATTATCGTGTTCTAAAAAAACCTTTAACTGCTTGTTTCTTGCTTCAAGCACTTTATTGTAAGCCGATAAATGCTTTAAATAATCAGCATCTACAACCGAAAGCATGTAATCAAAAAACCGCCGCCGCTGATCACTTTCCCCATTTATTATTTCCACATCATCAGGAGCTATTACCACACAAGGGTATTTTCCAAAATACTCAGCTAATTTATTTACCGGTTCGTCATTTCGTCGGATGGCTTTTCGTTTCCCAATTTGAAAAGAAACCATGAGGTGAGATTCGGTTTCATCGGTTTCTTGTAAATTTCCTTTTAACAAATAATAGGTTTCACCCTGCAAAATGCACAAAGCATCCGTCATTTGAAAGTAGCTTTTGCCATTGAGCAAACAGTAAACAGCGTCCAAAAGGTTGGTTTTACCCACCCCATTTTTACCTACAATGCAGTTTACCCCCTGTTGCAACTGCAAAGTAGCTGTTGAGTGGCTTTTAAATTGACTTATTGAAATGTTTTTTAAAAACAATGGACAAATTTTAGTTAAATGTATATTTTTGCGGCTTGCTTAAAATAATAGATGGCAAAATTAACCTTTAGTAAAGAAACCTACCTTAAATGGTTTGAAGAAATGACGCTAATGCGGAAGTTCGAAGAGAAAACAGCACAACTCTACGGGCAGCAAAAGATTCGTGGATTTTGCCATTTGTATATTGGTCAGGAAGCTGTTGTTTCCGGCACCATGAGTGCCATTACTAAAGAAGACAATATTATTACTGCTTATCGTGATCATGCCCATGCATTAGCTTGCGGCATTAGTGCCAATGAAGTAATGGCCGAACTTTATGGAAAAGTGACCGGTTGCAGCGGCGGAAAAGGTGGAAGCATGCACATGTTTAGCAAAGAGCATAGGTTTTTTGGCGGACACGGTATAGTAGGTGGTCAAATTCCTTTAGGTGCAGGCATCGCCTTAGCCGAACAATATTTAGGAACCAAAAATTTATGCGTATGTTATTTTGGCGATGGTGCAGCCCGTCAAGGCGCATTGCACGAAACTTTTAACATGGCCATGCTTTGGAAACTTCCCGTTATATTTGTTTGTGAAAACAATGAATACGCCATGGGAACTTCGGTAGAACGAACTACCAATCTTTTGGATTTATATAAAATAGGTCATGGATATGGAATGCCTTCGTTTCAAGTGGATGGAATGCAATGCGAAACCGTTCATGCAGCCATAGCGGAAGCAGCAGAAAGAGCTAGAAGCGGCAACGGACCTACATTTTTAGAGATTAAAACATACCGGTATCGCGGGCATAGCATGAGCGACCCTGCCAAATACAGAACCAAAGAAGAACTGGAAGAATACAAACAGCAAGACCCGATTGAAAGAGTAAAAAAAACAATTCTTTCAAAAAAATGGGCTACTGAAGCTGAATTGGAGCAAACAGAAGTACAATTAGAACAATTAGTTTTAGCTTCTGTTGAGTTTGCCGAAAATTCAGAATACCCGTCGGCTGATGCCTTATACACCAACATTTACCAAGAAGAATATCCTTTTATAATAGAATAAAACATGACAACTGAAAATAATAAATCAAACTGGCAAGATTCGTTAAAGATAAACCAAATTGCTAACTGGTATGAAAACCACCGTAAAAATGCCAACATTATTTTAATAGCACTTATTGTTGCTGTTGCAGGCTTAATTTACTATCAAAAAATGTATAAACCGGCACAGGAATTAGAAGCCGCCGGACAACTTTTTATGGCCGAACGCTATTTTGAAAAAGATTCAATGAATCAGGTTTTGAAAGGTGACGGAAAATATCCATCAGCAGTAGATGTAGCTGAAGAATATGGCAATACGAGTTCGGGTAATCTTGCAAAATTTTATGCAGGAAGAGCTTACATGAGCAAAAAAGAATATAAAAATGCTTTGGGATATTTGGAAGATGTGGGTTTTGATGATGAAATTATGTCTGCATTAATAATTGGTTTGCAAGCCGATTGTTATTCAGAACTTAATGAAACCGCCAAGGCTGCTGATTTATATATGAAAGCCGCCAAGGAGCGTGAAAATATTTTCACTTCTCCGCTTTTATTAATGAAAGCTGGTCAACATTACGAAGCCGTAAAAAATTATGAATCGGCTGTAAAAGCTTACAAAATGATTCGTGATAAATTCAAAGAAGCTCAACAAGCCCAATTCGCAAATAAATACATAGCAAGAGCTATGGCTAAAATGGGTCAATCACCTGATTAATTATGTCATCATCCGATAAAAATTTATCTGTTTTTTCATCCCCGTTACCTGATGGATCAGCTTATAGATTAGGCATAGTTTGTGCCGAATGGAATGACAAAATAACTTCAGTCCTCTACAACGGAGCCGTTTCAACTTTAAAGAAAGCTGGCGTTGTATCTAAAAATATTATTACACGGTATGTTCCCGGAACTTTTGAATTGCCTTTGGCAGCTCAAAAACTTGCAAAAAACCCTGAAATAGATGGTGTAATTTGTATAGGTTGTGTTGTTCAGGGTGAAACACCTCATTTTGATTTTATTTCTCAAGCTGCCACTAACGGCATTATGGAAGTTGGATTAAAATTTAACAAACCTGTTATTTTTGGGGTACTCACAACCAACACCATGCAACAAGCTGAAGACCGAGCCGGAGGTAAACATGGCAACAAAGGCGAAGAAGCCGCTTTTAGTTTGCTGAAGATGTTGGCTTAATTGTTTAGATAGTTGAGCCTCAAAAACTTATTCAGTCCAAAAATCACGGTATTACCTCCTAAAAATTAGGCAATTTTATTTGCAAAGTTTTTAATAATCTTAATGAAAGCCTTGTAAATTTTGATTAAAAAATTCTTCGATTAGAGGGCTTTGCCCTCTATAACTCCTATTCACTTTTTTTCTTGATAAAAAAAGTAAACAAAAAAATCAAGTCAGAAATATGCTTCCACGCTCATTCCTAGGCTCGGCCCGCATTTCTGACCTGCCACCTCACTACTGCAAACTGACAAGGCTTTTGTTTAATAGGAAAAGTTTCGGGTTAAGGCGCGTTGGAATGCCAAAAATACGGGCGTGGGTTAGCATGTGCGGAGGGAGTATATTTTTGGCTTGATTTTTTTGCCTTCTTTTTTTATCAAGAAAAAAAGAAGGTCAGGGTTATAGGGGCTGAAAGCCTCTAATATAAGTAAACCCTTTTTTAAAAATTACTTTTTGATGTTCGACAAGATAATAAACAAATTTTTTTAGAAGAAATTCCCCTCTTGAGAGGAATTAGGGAAGTGTTTTAAAAATCATTATCTATTTCTTCACCAAAGTCATTACCGGCCTAAACCCTATATAACTGTGCTGCTCATTGGGTTTGCAAAACAATGAAACTTCAGGTTGCAAATAAAAAGTACTATGACACCAGCTTCCACCTTTTGCAGCTATATAACCGTCCTTTTCATAAACGGGTTTTAAATTATAAGGGTTATTGTAAAATTCATAACTTCTAGCTGTATCATAATTTTCTGTACCGTTACATTTCAAATAAGTTATTACTTGTTTGGTTTCCTTATTAAAAAACACCTTTGAACTATCGGTAAAATTGTAGGCCGGTGATAAAGTCCATTCCGCCACATTTCCCAAAAGATTATAAATACCGTGTTTGGTAGGTTTATACTTTTTATGCCCTACAGGATACATTCCGCCATCCTTCATATAATCATGTATACCAACTCCTTCCTTTGTAAAATCTATACCGAAATTTAAATTATACTTATCTTTTGTTTTTAATAGCTTGTTTTCAAGTAACCATGCAAAGTGGGTGTACTTTTCATCTTTTAAATACGAATAATAAAATACCGACTCCCACTGCATTTCTGCCGGCAACGTTACAACACACGTGTAATCATTATTTTTAGATTGAGATAATTGCTCATTTAATTTATTCTGAAGCCAGTTGCAATAAGCCAATGCCTGTGTTTGAGAAATACCTACAACTGGATAATCAAAATAATATGGGTACCAAAAATAGTTTTTTCTCATTGGGTCATTGTAAGCCATTTCAAAATCTGTATTCCAGCTATTGGTATCCGGCAGCATGGACGGATTATTAACAGCATTTACAAATTCTCGATACTCCTGATTCGTAATTTCTTTATTGAAAACGAAAAAAGCATCAGTTTTAACTTTATGGCAAGCTTTAACAAAATTCACAGAATCATTTCCATCAACTCCATCCAATCTGAAATCAAGGGCAGGAATAAGTACCCAGTTTTTTCCAATAGCCTTGGGCAAAGAGGGGTTTTGTCCAAATACCATGGACGTAAAACCTAAAGCGATTAGTAACGTTAGTTTTTTCATATTTACTTTAACGAAACTATGAAATAATAAAGTCTTTTCATTGGAAAAAATTTTTACCAAGAAATTTAAAACTCCTATTGTCATACCCAATTTACTTAATCAACTTTGCAGTTCTTAAAAAAATCGTAATTTCTAATTTTTAATTCCTAATTATATAAATGCTAGTCATTCACAACAACTTTACTGAACCCTACTTTAATCAAGCTGCCGAAGAATATTTATTAAAAAATTCAGACGAAGATATTTTTATGCTTTGGCGAAATGATAATGCCATAATAGTAGGCAAACATCAAAATACATTAGCTGAAATAAATACGGAAACTGTAAACGAAAAGAATATTAAAGTTGTAAGGCGATTAACCGGTGGCGGTGCAGTATTTCATGATTTGGGAAACCTTAATTTTACTTTTATTATGAATTATGGGGATGCCCAACCCGAAATAGATTTTAAAAAATATACACGACCTATTATTGGTGTAATGGCCGAACTGGGAATTGAAGCAGAGTTTTCGGGAAGAAACGATATTTTGATTGATGGTCAAAAGTTTTCTGGTAATGCGGAACATATTTTTCACCAAAAGAAAAGGGTGCTTCACCACGGCACATTATTGTTTGCTTCACAAATTTCAGATTTATCAGCTGCATTAAAAGTAAACCCTTTAAAATTTGAAGATAAGGCGGTAAAGTCAGTTCGCAGCCGGGTTACCAATATATCAAGTCATTTAAAAGAGCCTATTACAGTAGAGGAATTCAGAGAAAAAGTGATGGCTTATATTGTGAGTATTTACAGTGATGTAAAGCCTTATGAATTTTATGAAACTGATAAAAAAGCCATTCAACAACTGGCCGATGAAAAATACAGCCAATGGCACTGGAACTTTGGCTATTCGCCTAAATATGCGTTTCAAAAAGGTATAAAAACACCCGGTGGCCATTTGGAAGTTCATCTTAATGTAGATAAAGGGCTTATTCAGGAAATAAAAATTTACGGTGATTTTTTCGCTAAAAAAGATATTGAAGAAGTAGAAGCAGCCTTAGTTGGAAAAGAACACCGTGCGGAGATCATTTTAGAACATCTTAAAAATATCCCAAGCAGCGATTACTTTAATAATATTAGTGAGGAAGAATTGATTGGAGCGTTTTTTTAATTGATGTTATGATTTTAGGAAGTTAAGATTTTATGAGAAAATATTTAGATTTGGACATCCGACTTCATAATTTCTTAATTTCATTTAATCCTAATTTCGTAACTTCTTAACATCAACATTTTGTCAAAAAAAGAAAAAGTATCCCATATCATCCAAATCCTTGAAGATTTGTTTCCAAATCCTCCTATTCCATTGGAGCATAAGGATTCTTATACATTATTGATTTCAGTTTTACTTTCAGCTCAATGTACTGACGTGATGGTGAATAAAATAACCCCTTTGCTTTTTAAACGGGCCGACAATCCTTATGATATGGTTAAAATGAGTATTGAAGAAATACGTGAAATTATCAAACCGTGCGGACTTTCACCGGCCAAATCAAAAGCTATATTTAACCTTAGCCATATCTTGATTGATAAATACAATGGAGAAGTTCCAAAAACATTTGAAGCCTTGGAAGAATTGCCGGGTGTTGGACACAAAACAGCATCGGTAGTCATGAGTCAGGCCTTTGGTTTTCCGGCTTTTCCTGTGGATACGCATATTCACAGGCTTGCCACCCGCTGGGGACTTACCAATGGAAAAAATGTAGAACAAACCGAAAAAGACTTAAAGCGATTAACACCAAAAGAAAAATGGAATACCCTCCATCTACAGATTATATATTTTGGAAGGCAATATTGCCCGGCTCGGGCACATGATGCTGAGGCTTGTCCGATTTGCATATTGTATGGTAAATTCTAAAAAAACACCTTTAAAAATGTTTATCTATTAAATAAACAATAGCTCCGATAGCCCCAGCTCCCATTTCCAGTTCACGTTTGTGAACGTTTTCGAACACATCGGTTTTTGCATGATGAAAATCAAAATACCTTTGGCTATCCGGCATAAATCCCAAAAGAATCATATTGGGATTGATAGTAAGTTCTGAATCTAATTTTAACGGATTAATATCTACTCCTCCCCCCCATTCACTTTTTTTAAATACATGGCAACCATAAGGTTCTAAAATAGAACGATAGCCTACAATAATATTATATACACTATCAGGAGCAGAAATACCAAACCCTCTCGGGGTATGTCCTCCCCCATCGCTTTCCAATGCCATCAGATGTTTTTCACCTCTGTCTTTAACCCATTGAGCATACCCTTTTCCGCCGCGGTTTCCATTTTCTTCATTCATAAACAAAACCACACGAATGGTATGTTTTGGCCTATAACCATTGGCTCGCATTAAGCGCAATAATTCGATACTATGAACAATTCCTGCCCCATCATCATGAGCCCCTTCACCAATATCCCAGCTATCTAAATGACCACCTACCGTTATAATAGTTTCGGGCTCAGTCTCTCCTTTTATTTCAGCTATTACATTAAAACTTTCTTTATCAGGCAATGTTTTACAATTCATTCTTAAGGCCACTCGCAACGTTGGCTTTAGTTTTAATTGTTCAATAAGCAGATCAGCATGTTCAGTACTTATGGCCGCTGCCGGTATTTTGTTAGCCTCATTGGTATATCCCATACTTCCGGTATGCGGACTATTATCATTTTTATGAGTCATGCTTCGCACTAAAACACCTACAGCTCCAAACTCAGCAGCCTTACTTGCACCTGCATACCTTTGGTTTACACAAGCTCCATAAGCTTCAAAACCATTTATGGTTCTTGGATCAAACGGTTTATTAAAAAATACAATTTTCCCTTTAATTCCCTTTTCTCCCAATCGTTCTAAATCTTCAATTCCGTTGGCTACCACTAAATGAGCTTTCAATAATCCATTGGTACCTATCGAACCACCAAGCGCAGTAATATTTAATTTTAAATCGGTATGATAAATATAGGCTCTTTCTACCGTTCCTCGGCTCCAGCATGGCACAGTAATGGGCATTTTATACACTGTATCTACCCACATTGATTTTAACACATTATACCCCCAGTTTACAGCGGAATCAGCAGCTTTACTTCCACTAATTCGGTTGCCTACATTTTTGCAAAGCACTCTTAAGTTTTCATAAGCTTTATCATCAGTCAATGCCATATCAAATATCCTGCGAATCTGAATGGAATCCTTTGATGGCTGGGAATTAGCTTTTAAAAAACATATTCCTAAAATAAAAATTGCGACTGTTTTTTTCAACCTAATTGATTGCATAATTTTCGTGTAATTTAATATCTCTTTTAGCTATAAAATAAAAATCAAAAATCATAATGACATGGCTAATGTCATTATGATTAAACCACTTGCTTATTGAAATTTTATTTGAATGAAGAAAGGCTGAAATTGCATAAATTATTAAACCTACCGAAATAAATATATTACCTTTAATAGCTAATAAAATATTAACCCCTCCTACAAATAAAGCTAAACCAGTAATAGCATTCAATTTCACTTCCAAAAAAAGCTTTAAATTATTATATTGAAATAATGTTAAGGATGCCAATGTAGCAACATAAACTGCAATAATATTAGTACTATGAGATATTAATTGTAAAATATTATTTTTGTAAAGAAACCTATCATGTCCAAATGCACAAAAAAAAGAAGCAATGGTAATTTTATAAAGAAAATAAGACCATTTTTTGGCATAGGATTTGCCAACATTTAAACCGAACATTATGCAACTACAACAAAGAATAATATCAGTAAAAACCGTTACAGGTTCTTGAATTAGGTAACTAAAAAGATAGATAGAGGGCTGATACATTTTTGTTGCAAACTTAAATTAAAAAAAATAGTAAGTAAATAGTAATATGAACAAGTTAACAAAAATTGGAAGTTTAATGATTTTATTGGTTGCTTTAATTGCTGGCAGCGCGTTTAAACCCTTAGAAAAAAAGGAACCCGAACTGCCGGGAATTAAATTTTTTCATGGATCCTTAAAAGAAGCTAAAGCTAAGGCAAAAAAAGAGAACAAGTTGATTTTTATTGATTGCTACACTACTTGGTGTGGACCTTGCAAAAGCATGGCTAAAAAAACTTTCGTTCATAAAGATGTAGGAGATTATTATAATAAAAATTTTATTTGTTTAAAAATAGATATGGAAAAAGGTGATGGGCTCACGATTGGAACTAGTTATTCTATTGAAGCCTACCCAACTTATCTTTTTATTGATTCTAAAGGAGATGTAAAGCATCGTGATTTAGGATTTATTGATTCAGAAAGGTTTGTTGAAGTTGGAAAAACAGCATTATCTAAAAAATAATTTTAGAAGTAAAATACTTTAAAAAAAAAAGGGGCGAGAGTTCCTTTTTTTATTTAATATATTTTTTTACTTTTGCAGCCCTTCGGATTTTGGAGAACCGGGGGATTAAAAAACATTATAAAAAATGGCAACAAAAATTAGATTACAAAGACAAGGACGTAAACGTCGTCCTTTGTTCCACATTGTGGTGGCGGACAGTAGAGCTCCTAGGGATGGAAAGTATATCGAAAGACTAGGATTGTATAATCCTAACACTAACCCAGCGACTATTGACCTAAATTTTGACAGGTCGTTACATTGGTTGCAGGTAGGTGCACAGCCTTCCGATACAGCGAAAGCAATTTTATCCTACAAAGGTGTGTTACACAAAGATTTCCTTATTAACGGGGTAAAAAAAGGTGCACATACTTTGGAGCAAGCTGAGGAAAAATTCACACAATGGTTAGAAACCAAAGAAAGTAAAATTACAAGTAAAGTTGACACCCTAGCCTCGGCACGTGATGCTAAAGCTGCGGCAAATCTTGAACGTGAAACTAAAATGAAAGAAGCTATTGCTGCAAAAGTATTAGCCAAAAATTCACCACTTGCTGAAGAAGTAGCGAATTCAGAATCAGAAGAAACTGTTGAACCTACCCATGAATTAGCAGAAGGAGTTATCGAAACAACTGAAGAAGTTGTTGAAGCAGCTCCAGAAGCAGCTCCAGAAGCAGTTACTGAAACTTTAGAGGAAGTAGTAGAAGTTGCACCTGAAGCAGTTACTGAAACTGTAGAAGAAGTTGCGGCAGAAACTCCTGTAACTGAAGAAGCTGCACCAGAACAAGAAGCTTAATTTTTAATGAATTTTGGCTGGCCTTGTCTACGTTGGTTTTATCAAAAAAACACACGGATTTAAAGGTGTCGTTAAAATCCATATAGAAAATTCAAAAATTACTCTTAACCAAAAGGAACCGTTAATGTTGGAAATCAACAAAAAACCGGTTCCTTTTTTTATTGAACAAATTTCGAAAACAGATGCTGAGTGGCAGGTGAAATTCGAGGATATTCGATCTATTGAAGAAGCCGAAGAAATTGTTGGGTTATCTGTATTTATTGAATCAGATGAAAATTCTGAGCAAGAAGTATGGAGCAATGATACGGAAGGCTTTAAAATCATTGACAAACACTTGGGGCCAATTGGCCAAGTAATGGTATATATTCACAAACCCGGTCAGGACATGTTAGAGGTTCTTTTTAACACAAAAACTTTTTATATTCCATTTGTTGAAGAAATGATTATTGACTTTGACAATGAAAAGGAAATAATTTACACCGACCTTCCTGAAGGTTTAATTGACATTAACGACTAATGTTACATATTGATATTATATCGGTTCTTCCTGATTTAATCAAAAGCCCTTTGGAGCATTCCATTTTAAAACGTGGAAAAGATAAAGGTTTGATAAATATTAATGTTGTGGATTTGCGTCAATACGGTTTGGGTAAATCTCGCTCAGTAGATGATTATCAATTTGGCGGTGGCGCTGGAATGGTAATGCGAATAGAACCCATTTTTAATTGCATCAATGATTTAAAAAAACAACGGACTTATGATGAAGTTATTTTTTTGACACCTGATGGCGAAGTTTTTGAACAAAAAACGGCCAATAAACTTTCGCTTTGTACTAATATTATATTGCTATGCGGCCATTACAAAGGCATTGATGAACGCATCCGCGAACACTTAATTACCAAAGAAATTTCAATTGGCGATTATGTTTTAACGGGTGGCGAATTACCTGCCATTATTGTAGCCGACGCCATTTGCCGTTTGGTTCCGGGAGTTATTAGTGATGAAGAATCGGCCTTGAGTGATAGTTTTCAAGATGATTTATTAGCTCCTCCTTTATATACAAGGCCTGCAGAGTTTGAAGGCTGGAAAGTGCCAGATATTTTGCTTTCAGGCGATTTTAAAAAAATAAACGAATGGCGGGAGGAAAAAGCGGTGGAGAAAACTCAGCTGAAAAGGCCCAACTTGTAAGCCCTTTAATTGTCAAAGGGAGAATGCTGACGCAAGAATGTTGGACATCGGAAATTGAAAATTGAGTATTGAATATTTAAATAAATCGTAATTAATAAATGAGTATAATCATAACCAAGCCGCTTGTATTTTTCGATATAGAAAGTACCGGCATCAGTACTTCCAAGGACCGGATTGTTGAAATTTATTTAATAAAATTAAAGCCCGACGGAACCGAGGACCATTTACATGAATATTATAACCCGGGAATTCCTATTCCAGCGGAAGCTACAGAAATACACGGAATTACAGATGAATTTGTAAAAGATAAACCCTCCTTTATGGAAAAGGCCAATGAGCTAAAACAGTTCTTGGAACATTGCGATTTTGCAGGGTTTAATTCAAATAAATTTGATGTCCCCCTTTTAGTTGAGGAATTTTACCGTGCTGGAATTGAATTTGAAATAGACAACCGAAAGTTTGTGGATGCCATGAAAATTTTTCATGTAATGGAACCCCGAAATTTGGCAGCCGCCTTTAAGTTTTATTGCCACAAAGATTTGGAAAATGCCCATTCGGCTAAATACGATACCATGGCTACTTTTGATATTTTAAAAGCTCAGTTGGAACACTACCCCAACCTTGATAAAACGGTAGATGGCCTTCATAAACTTTCCGCTCAAAAAGACCAAGTGGACTTAGCCGGACGGATTATTTACAATGAGAAAAAAGAAGAAGTTTTTAACTTTGGAAAACACAAAGGCAAATTGGTAAAAGAAGTTTTCAAACGCGAGCCTTCCTACTATGATTGGATGGTTCAAAATGATTTTCCGGCCAATACCAAAAATGTGCTTACCAAAATACGGTTGAGTATGTTGGGCGAGTAAACAATTTGAAAATTAATCAATTTGAAAATATGAAGATGATGAAACAAACTTTGTCGAAGCAAAAGTCCCGCTTTAAAGGGGGTTGGGAGATGTTTTTTAAAATATCATCATAACCTTAATAAATTTTTAAGATTTTTGCAGAACTCTAATGACAAGCAGAATTAACATTTCCGAACCATTAACTTTAGAATCCGTTTCTGATTTTTTAGCAAATAACCAAAAGGTAGATATCGACAAAAATGCCTTTGAAGCAATTCAAAAATGCAACGATTACCTTATGCAAAAGATAAATGTTCCGGGTTCTGTTTTTTATGGAATAAATACTGGTTTTGGCTCACTTTGCGACACCCAGATAAGTTCCGGTGATTTAATAAAACTTCAGGAAAACCTGTTGATGAGTCATGCCTGCGGCATGGGTGAAACCGTGCCTGATGATGTTGTTAAACTGATGCTTTTATTTAAAATAAAATCATTAAGTTTGGGTTATAGTGGTGTAAAAAATGATACAGTTGCGCGACTTGCAGATTTTTTAAATCTTGGTTTATATCCATTGGTTTATAAGCAAGGGTCATTAGGAGCATCAGGAGATTTAGCTCCTTTAGCTCACCTTTGTTTACCACTTATTGGCAAAGGGAAAATCGGAAATAAACCTTCACTAGAAGTCCTAACCAATCACAATTTTAACCCTCTAACTCTAGGCCCCAAAGAAGGGCTGGCTTTAATAAACGGCACCCAGTTTATGACCGCTTATGGAATGTATTCTCTTTTATTGGCGAAAAAACTGAGCCGATGGGCCGATAGAATTGCTGCATTAAGTTTGGAAGCTTTTGATTGCAGAAAAGAACCGTTTTTTCCTCAAATTCACGAGGTGAGAAAACAAAAAGGGCAAATAGAAACAGCTAAAAATATTTCCTCGTTACTAACGGATAGTCATTTGATGAACGGAGAAAAAAAATCCGTTCAAGATCCGTATTCCTTCCGTTGCATTCCTCAGGTTCATGGAGCTACACGGGATGTTTTGGAACAAGTAGAAACTATTTTTACCAACGAAATAAACGCCGTAACCGATAACCCAAATATTTTTGTAGAGGATGATTTAATTATTTCCGGTGGAAATTTTCATGGACAGGTTTTGGCCTTACATGCTGATTTTTTAGCCATTGGAATAGCAGAACTGGGAAGTATTTCAGAACGGCGAATTTATAAACTTATTTCAGGTGAACGAGGATTACCGGTATTTTTAACGCCTAATCCAGGCCTTAATTCAGGCTTTATGATTCCTCAATATACCGCCGCTTCGGTAGTTAGTTTAAATAAACAGCTTTGCACCCCGGCATCGGTTGATAGCATTGTGAGTAGCAACGGACAAGAAGACCACGTGAGTATGGGAGCCAATGCCATGTTGAAACTAATAAGAATAGTTGAAAATGTTCGAAAAGTTTTGGCTATTGAACTCTTTACAGCCTGTCAGGCTTTGGAGTTTAGGGATATAACTAAAAGTTCGTCGGCTTCGCAAAAGCTTATAAAAACTGTAAGAGAGAAAATTCCTTTTATTAAGGAGGATATAGAAATGGCTGGGTTTATGAAACTATCTGAAGAAATATTGGATTCAGAAGTTTAAAAAAAACCTAAAACAACCCATTCAACTCCGCTTCCACTTTATTAATAATTAACCCGAAATCTTCAGGTTTATTTTCAAAGTCGATGTCATCCACGTCAATTATTAATAGCCTACCATCTTTATAACTTGAAATCCAAGCTTCATAGCGTTCGTTCAATCGCTTTAAATAATCCAAACGAATGGAATCTTCGTATTGGCGTCCACGCTTTTGAATAAGATTTACCAAAGTAGGAATAGAAGCCCTAAGATAAATTAATAAATCAGGGGGTTTTATCATGCTTTTAATGCTTTCAAAAAGTGCTTTGTAGGTATTGTAATCTCGTGTACTCATAAGGCCCATACCATGAAGATTGGGAGCAAAAATATTAGCATCTTCGTAAATGGTTCTATCTTGAACAACAGAGGAATTTCCCTTTACAATTTCCATGATACTATTAAATCGAGAATTCAAAAAATACATTTGCATATTGAACGACCAACGGTGCATGTCATCAT
Organism: Chitinophaga pinensis; assembly: GCA_945907065.1. Classification (GTDB taxonomy): domain Bacteria; phylum Bacteroidota; class Bacteroidia; order NS11-12g; family UBA9320; genus JABWCE01. Next base: position 27,337 of record CAMDSC010000001.1, on the reverse strand, counting down.
AAAAATCGCTGATATATGGATTATCATCCAAAGCTTCAAAATGAGGATCCCAATTGTAATGTTTAGCTAACATACGAGTGAGGGTGGTTTTTCCGGCACCAATGTTTCCGGCTATGGCTATATGTTTTAAAGATTCACTCATTTGTTTTACGAATTATTATTGTTTGGCGAATTTATAGTTTTTTATGGTTTACAAAAGGGTTGTGCATTACTTATCGGGTTCATTTTAGAATTTTTCAATTTAAATTAATAAAACTTTCTAAAACCTATAATTTCTCTCACTTCTTTCAAAGTTTTGGAAGCACTTTCTCTTGCTTTTTCAGCACCATTTTTGGCAGCTTTAGCCAATACTGCTTCATTTTTTAAAGCATCTGAAATTTTTTCACGCATCGGTTTCAAAAACACTTCCATGTCCTGTGCCAATTGCTTCTTCATATCCCCATATCGAATAGTGCAATTGTTATAGACTATTTCAAAGTTTTCGATAGTATCTACAGTACTTACTAATTTCATTAGGTCAAAAAGGTTTTGAACTTCTTCTGGCTTCTTTTGATTAAGTTGAGTAGGACCGGCATCTGTTTTGGCTCGCATTATTTTTTTAGTATTCACGGCTTCATCATCGGCCAAAAAGATTGCATCCGATTCTCCCCCACTCTTGCTCATTTTACCTATACCTGTAAGGCCGGGAACTTTCACCAATTTATCGCTGTATGAAAATGCTTGGGGCTCAGGAAAATAATCAACATTGTATAAACGGTTAAACCGATTTCCAAACGTTCGGGTCATCTCCAAATGCTGCTCCTGATCCTTTCCTACCGGAACCTTATGAGCTCTATGAATAAGTATGTCGGTTGCCATTAATACCGGATATGTTAATAATCCTGCATTTACATTGTCAGGATGAGATCTTACCTTTTCCTTAAATGAAGCTGAGCGTTCCAATTCACCTTTGTAAGCATTCATATTTAAGTAAGTATAAAGCTCTGGTATTTCAGGAACATCGCTCTGAATAAAAAGAGTGCATTTATCCAAATCCAATCCTACCGCTATATTTTCTGCTAAAACTTGCTTCACGTTGTTATGCAAATCAGCCGGTGCAGGATGGGTAGTGAGTGAATGAATATCAGCGATAAAAAAATAGCAATTGTATTCATGTTGCATTTTTAAAAAATTTGCAACAGCCCCAAAATAATTACCTATATGTAATTTACCAGTTGGCCTTATTCCACTAACTACCGTTTCCATTCTCTTATTGAATTCGGGCAAAAATAGCCGCCACGCCTTGAATAAAAAACATTGTTAAAAACTTAATTATTTCTTCTTTCCATTTGGTGAATTGGTTTATTTTTGGAAAGCAAAATTCAAACCAAATATCTATACCTTAAAAACGACTATGAAAAAGCAACACAAACACAATCCTTTAACAAAACTTATTCTTAAACAGATGTTTAAAAATAAAAAAATTGGGTTGGATAAATCTAAAGATCTTTCTGATTATGTTATCGCCAAAGGATATTACAATTTTAAGGTGATGGCCAAACAGCGTTTTAGAGATATTGCTTTTATTATTGCTGGAATATTGTGTGCTGCCTTTGGATTAGAAAGTTTTTTAATCCCCAATAATTTTGTAGATGGAGGTGCTACGGGTATTTCGTTATTGATAGCAGGTGAAACCAAAATCCCTCTTTACATTATTCTTACAGTTATCAATATTCCATTTATGATAATGGGGTCAAAAATCATAGGTCGGTCTTTTGCTATTAAAACCTCCTTTGCTATTGTGGGTCTATCACTTGCGGTGGCATTTGTTCACTTTCCTCATGTTACCAATGAAAAAGTATTAGTGGCTTTGTTTGGTGGTTTTTTTCTGGGAGCAGGTATCGGTTTATCGGTTAGGGGTGGCTCGGTATTAGATGGCACAGAGGTTTTGGCCATTTATTTAAGCCGAAAGCTAGGTCTTAAGATTACCGATATTATAATACTTCTTAATATTGTTATATTTAGCGTAGCAGCCTATTTTTTAACTATTGACGCAGCCTTATACTCCATGATTACCTATTTATCGGCTTCTAAAACTCTTGATTTTGTAATTGAAGGTATAGAAGAATACACAGGGGTAACAATTGTATCAGCCTATAGTGAAGAAATCAGACGGATGATTATTGACGATATGGGCAAGGGAGTTACCGTTTATGTTGGAAAACGTGGTTTTGGCAAAGACCATATTGATGTAGATATTATTTATACCATAATAACCCGCCTAGAGCTAAATAAACTTAATTCGGAATTAGAAAGGATTGACCCCAATGCATTTGTAACTACAAGCAGTGTGAAAGATACCCGCGGTGGGGTGGTGAAGAAACGGCCGTTGGGGGATCATTAGGAGAGTTCTTATATAAGATTGGAGACTATTTTAAGGATATGTTCAAGAGCCTGACAATAATTTTAATGTTTACTTTTCTTTCTTGTGGACACGACAAAATAAATAGCAATAAAAACAATCAAAATGTGACAGATACTTTAGCAGTAAAATCTCATACAGAAAAAAATAATAGCTCGACAAGTTGGATAAATAATTTTAAAGACTTTAGGAATGCAGTTTATCATGGGGACAAATTGAAAGTTAAGACCTTTATTGATTTCCCCATTTATAATGATAATAACGAAATTTGGTATTTAACAAATGGTGGAAATGAAAAATCTCTTGAAATGCTAAATGACATTGTTAAGCCGTTCCCGGAATCGGAATTTGACAAATATTATAATAAAATCTTTACCACAACATTTATTAAAAGCATTTTAAAAATTAAAACAGAAATTTTAGTTAGTAAGGGGTATTATGAAACTATAGAATTAAAAGACAAGGAAACAGCATACAAAACATATGCATCATTTGACAAAAAAACTAACATCTTGACCTTAAATTTAGCTTATGAAACACCAATAATAGTAAATGATGGAGAAAATGATATTGTAGAAAATTCAGAATATAATGTGATTTACTATTTTGAAATAAAAAACAACAAGGAACTTAAATTTAAACAATTAAGAATAGCTGGATAAAAAATTACAACTTATAGATTTACAAATATTTTGTTAACTTTATTCAATACCTCACATCCCACAAAAACAATCCACAAGCCGCCACCGAAGTTCCTGTAAACTGATTGTTCTTCGCTTCAATGATATTTTTAAAATCTTCAAGGGAAATTTTATGTAAACCCACATCCACCATGGCTCCAACAATGGCTCTGACCATGTTTCGCAAAAAACGGTCGGCTTTGATGGTAAAAATCAATTGGTGATTTATTTCCTCCCAGTGGGCTTCCATCAGTTGGCATAAGGTGGTTTTGTTATCTGCTCCTTTTTTACAAAAACTTGCAAAATCATCATATTCCTTTAGTATTTCACAGGCTTTGTTCATCCTTTCCACATCCAACTTTTTGCTTACAAAATAACTTTGGTTTATTAAAAACGGATTTTTTTGAAAATGTATAAAGTAACGGTACTCACGACTTACGGCATCAAACCTAGCATGAAAATTTGCATCTGCTTTTTTGCACTGTTCAATGGCAATATCATTAGGCAGCACCGAATTGAGTTTATATACAAGTTCACTATCCGGCTCGTCGTCTAATTTAAAATGAGCAAAATAACACGCAGCATGAACACCGGTATCGGTTCGTCCACAGCCCATAATATCCACTTCTAAACCGGTTACTTTTTTTAAAGCATTTTCAATCATACTTTGCACAGAGTTGGCATTCTCCTGCTTTTGCCAGCCATGATAGGCTGTTCCGTTGTATGAGAGTTTTAAAATGAAACGCATTTAGAGCTTTTATCGTCCTCAAAAATACATACGAAAACCATGCAACAGAGTATTGTTCATTTGATTTTTTTTAGGTTGGTTTGCAGATATGATTCAACGCAAACAAACGCTGTGGTTAGCACTTATTTCTTTGATATGTTTTTCATCCATATGGATTAATATTCCTTACAGAGATGTGGATGGCAAAATGGATGGCAAAATTGTAGAAGATGTAAAAACCCATATTGGATTTTCATATACCTCGGTTGAAATTGTAGGAAAAGAAAGAACCAAAACAATTTCTAATACGTTTTTGAAATACGATACCCTTTTGTTGGGACTTTGCTCGTTGGCTTCCATCTTTTTATACAAACAAAGAAAACGTCAGTTTCTATTGTCAAAAGTAATTTATGGATTATTAGCTGTAATGGCTATCCTTATGTTTTACTATGGTTGGAGCGTTCGCTACGTGGATATAGAACCCGATGGACAAATTATTATTTCAATCATTTTTCCTATAATTTTAGCCTATGCCAATTTTAGGGCTACCGCCGGTATAAAGCACGACGACAATCTTGTAAAATCCTACGACCGTATACGTTAGCGGAAAATTATGCCGCTTCTTTCTGTCACTGATTTTAAAGCTACCGCTGACCAAAAAATATTGGTCAATTCCATTTCATTTAATACCGAAGAAGGCTTTATTACTGGCATAGTTGGTGAATCAGGCTCAGGAAAAAGTGTGAGCTGCATGGGATTGACACGGCTTTTGCCCGATAGTATTTCCACTGAGGGACAAGTCATATTTAAAAATTCAGAAGGAAATTCTATTAACCTTTTAAAATGTTCGGATGAACAATTAAGAGCGCTTCGGGGAAAAGAAATAGCCTATATTTTTCAGGAACCCATGACGGCGTTAAACCCTGTGCATACCTGTGGCTATCAGGTAGAAGAAGCCATTGGCGTTCATCAAAAACTTGATAAAACCCAACGCAAGCAAAAAGTTTTAGACCTTTATAAAGAAGTAAAATTACCGGACATTGAACGAATTTACGAATCTTATCCTCATCAAATATCAGGCGGGCAAAGGCAACGTGTAATGATTAGCATGGCTCTGGCCAATGACCCACGGTTATTAATAGCCGATGAACCAACCACCGCTTTGGATGCCTCAGTTCAAAAAAGCATAATTGATTTATTGGTAAGTATGGTTAAAAAACGGGGAATGGCTATGTTGTTTATTTCCCATGATTTAAGCTGTTTAAAAACGGTGGCCGATACCATTTTGGTAATGTACAAAGGCAATTTGGTGGAAACAGGAACTTCAGATGAAATTTTTAACACTCCCAAACATCCGTATACCAAAGCCTTAATGAAAACTAGGCCAAGCTACAAGCAAGCCGGAACCATTTTACCTACCATCCCCGATTTATTGCAAGAAAACCAAGACGGTTCGTTTTCAGAAAAAGAATTTAAAAGTTCAGAAAGAACTAAAATCCACCAAGGCGATACAATTCTTGAAATAACCAACTTAGAAAAAACCTATAACCAAAAGAAATTTTTTGGCAAAGCCCAAACTCAATCCCCTATTTTAAACTCAATTAGTTTTGCAGTAAATCGAGGGCAAACGATTGGTATAGTTGGAGAATCGGGTTGCGGAAAAAGTACTTTGGCCAAAATTTTAACCGGTTTGGAAACTAAAAGCAAGGGTGAAATTAGTTTCAAAAAAAGCAACTCAAATGTTTTAGGCCGTCAAATACAAATGGTATTTCAAGACCCGTTTTCATCCTTAAATCCTTCCATTACAGCCGGTGAAGCTATTATGGAACCGTTGTTGGTTCATAAAATTGTGAAGAAACAAGAAGCAAAACAAAAAGCTTTAAAATTATTGGAACTTACAGGTCTAACGGAAGAATTCTTTTACAAATACCCACACCAAATGAGCGGAGGACAAAGGCAGCGGGTATGCATAGCTAGAGCTTTATCGCTTGAACCTTCCATTCTTATTCTGGATGAATCAGTAGCCGCTTTGGATGTTTCGGTACAATCCCAAATTTTAAACCTTTTGAAAGATATACAGGTAAAACTAGGACTCACCTATTTATTTATCTCACATGATTTGAATGTAGTGGGTTATATAGCCGACAGCATTTTTGTATTAAAAAATGGCATTATAGAAGAACAAGGACCGGCACTTCAAATGATAAATAATCCTCAATCGGATTATACCAAGTTCCTAATAAATTGTATGTACGAATAGCTGTAAATTTGCTTTTCAAATGAAAACCCACTCAACCGATATTACCATTCGCGGATTTCACATTGATGTATTTGGCCATACCAACAATGCCCGCTATTTAGAGTTTATGGAAATAGCCCGCTGGGATGCCTTGCAACCCATTATTGCCAGTGGCTTTTTTGCCACTCGAAACCTTGGTTTTGTAATTGTAAACATCAACATAAATTATCGTGCGGCTTCATTTGTTAATGATATTTTAGAGGTAAAAACTGTGATGAAAAATATTGGCAATAAAAGTATTGTTGTCCATCATGATGTGTTTGATAAAACCAAAGGCCATGCCGTTTGCGATGCTGATGTAACCTTTGTTTTAATGGATTTAAAAACTCGCAAAGCGGTGCCCGTGGAAGGAGAATTGAGAGAAGTCTTTGAAAAGATTTAGAACCAATACTTAAATAAATGTACGGCAAATTCCTTCGACCCATTTATATTTTAATCTTTGAAAAAATATTAGGCTGGAAAATAATTGGCACGAAACCTAATTATAAAAAATTTGTAATGGTGGTAGCTCCTCACACAAGCAATTGGGATTTCATGATAGGGCTTTGGGCCAGAAGCAGTATGAAAATACACGCATGGTTTATTGGTAAAAAAGAATTGTTCGTTTGGCCATTTGGATATCTATTTAGAGGCTTAGGTGGTTACCCTGTTGACCGCAAAAAGCACACTCATTTGGTAGATCAAATTGTTGAAATATTTAATTCGAGAGAAGAATTTAATATTACTATTTCGCCTGAAGGAACCCGTAAATATAATCTACACTGGAAAACAGGATTTTATCAAATTGCTTTAAAAGCAAATATTCCAATACAAATGGTAGGTTTTGATTATCAAAGAAGAATAGTAGAATTAGCAGAACCTTTTTTCCCTAGTGGAAATATTGATGCGGATTTAGAAATGATGAAATCTTTTTTTAAAACCTTTAAAGGAAAGTATCCTGTTCAGGGTGTTTTGTAGTTTGTCGAGGCCCGAGACATTTTATTCGATTAATTTAGATTATAGATTCCTCCTTCGTTGGAATGACAAAGTACAATCTATTTAGCGTATTTCCTTTTCCGCCACCAGGCATTGGCAAAGCCAAAAGCCAAAACAGCTGCGATTGGCGCTACCATATTTAATAATTGCCAATTTAGCTTTTCTTCTTTTACCCGTGCTTTATCTAAAAGTCGAAGCTCTACATCTTTGGTCCTTACCTCTATCAAATTGGTTTCATCACATAAATAATCAACACAATTAAGTATAAATTTTTTATTAGCAAAAATTACAGGTTCACCAAAAGCCTGACTTGCAAATCGATCAAAACCTAAAGGATAAATTTCCCCGGTTCCTTGTTTATATTGATTGCGGATAATATCTCCATCCGAAATAACTATCATACTATTTTTATCAATTTTGCTCTTATAAGGGATATTTTGTTTTATACCACTTACATGTTCATATAAGGACTTAAAACCTCCTTCCAATAAAACAGCTACCGGTAGGTATGAATCATGAAATGCTGCAAGATTTGGTTTAATTCCAACGCTTTCAATAGCTATATTAGCTGGATTTCCTGCGATTTGGCAATGTCTTGATGATTGCAAAAGAATTGTTTTTTTAATATTTGGATTGGCAGTGGTATCGATACTACTTGCAAACTGAGTCCAAACACTGCTTATATTTTTTACAATAGGATGAGTGCTATCTGCAGCATTCACCAATGGATAATAAAGCCACTGTTTAAAATCAGGTCTACCACCTCCGCCTTTCAACATCACAGGAATCCCATGACATTGATAATCTCTAATTATATTTAAGTTAATTCTTACCCCGTATCTAAATAATAAATCATTTAGATTAAGGTCATAATCATAAGTAAAAACGGTTCCGTATCTCCCGACACTATCCATTTCAGCGTTCAAACTTTCAACTAACCAAATTACTTTGCCTCCATTCATCACATACTGATCAATCATAAATTTTTCAATATCCTGAAAACGGTAAAGTGGCTTTGCTATAATGATGCCTTTGTAGGTATTTAGTTTTTCAATAAGTTTGGTTATTAAAACTTGTGGCCCTCTAACTCCCGAATCCAAAACCGCACGACCAACTTGCTTTAAACAATTTGTATCATTAATATTTAAGTTAAAACGATTTACTTTGTAATAATCACTCAACTCTGTAGCTATATCTGCCACATCCATATCACCCAATTCGCCATGTCCTGTAATCAATCCAATTTTCACCTCTTTACCAGCAACACATTTTCTGATTACATTCCCTATTTCATATTCCAACAATTCAATGGATTCGTTAATATCCATTTCAATGCTGTTTCCAAATTTTTTATTTAATAGATTTATTGGATATTCCTGACCTTTATAAAAAACCATTCCACCGGAAATAATATATCTGTCAGTTTGTGCTTCGTCAGCTTTCACATCCGGCCTCGAAATTTCAATGCCTTTTGATACAAATTGCTTTAAAATTTCATCTTTTTCTTTTATCTCCTTATCTTTTAATACATCCTCAAATTCAAACTCGATATTTGCTCCGGCTATCATCCTAAACTCGTTTAGCATATCACGGGTAGCTTCTTTCAACCTTTTGTAATCAGCAGGAATTTCTCCGTCCAGATAAATCGTAAAATAAGCTACATCATCTACTTTTGATAAAAGCTTTTTTGTGGAAGGAGCCAATGTGTAGCGGTTTTCCTTGGTTAAATCAAATCGATAATACACCACATCCGCCAAAAGATTAACAACAATCAACGCCGCAATAAACAGTAAAAAAGGAGCTGAAATTTTGCCCTTCGTTATTTTGTTAATCCAATTAATTACTTTCTTCATTTTCCCTTTCTTGACATTTTAAAAGTGAAACCTAAAAATAAAGTAGTGAAACTTAAAAAGTAAACCACATCACGAGTATCTAATACCCCTCGACTAATACTTTGGTAATGATAATTAATTCCAGCCCATTCAAGCAAATAATCAATAGGACTAAAGATACTTAATTTGCTAATTTGCTCAAATGCAGAAAAACAAAAGAAACACAGAAACATACTGAGTATGAAAGCCACAATTTGATTTTCGGTGATGGAGGATGAAAATAAACCTATAGAGACATAACAACTTCCTAATAATAGCAAACCAATATAAGAGCCCCAAGTTGCTCCGGTATCAATATTTCCTTTGGGTGCACCCAATTGATAAATAGTATAATAATAAATTAAAGTAGGAATGAGCGAAAATAAAACCAAAACCAATCCTGCCAAATATTTGGCAAAAACAATTTGCAAATCGCTAATGGGTTTGGTTACCAATGACTCAAAAGTTCCCATTCGTTTTTCTTCCGAAAACGACCGCATCGTAATAGCCGAAATAAGAAAGATAAAAATCCAGGGAGCCATATTAAACAATATATCCATATTAGAATAACCATAGTCCAATGTATTGCTATCTGGAAAAATCCACATGAATAGTCCAATGGCTAAAAGAAAAACAACTATAACAATAATGGCGATGAGTGAGCTTAAAAAGCTCCGTATTTCTTTTATAAATAAAGGGATCATCCGTTTTTTGTAAGGTGTTGAAATATTTCTTCGAGCCTTTGCTCTTCTTCGTTTTGTTCCAAAATTACATTCCCTGAATTTACGGCAAATTTAAAAACCAACTCTCTTAAATCTGTGCCTTTTGCAGCTGAAAGTTTCCACCGGTTTTTGCCATTTTCAGTAACCATATCTACACCGGAAATAGTTTTTAAGTCCTCACTATTTACAGCATTCTTAAATTCAACATTTAAAATCAGAGATGATTTAAAACGTTTTTGTAAAGTATCTGTGGCATCATCGGCTACAATTTTACCCTTATTTATAATGATTACCCGGTCACACATGGCTTCCACTTCCTGCATAATATGAGTGGAAAGCATTACTGTTCTGTCTTTCCCAAATTCGGTAATTAGTTTACGAATATCATTTATTTGATTAGGATCAAGCCCTGAAGTGGGTTCATCTAAAATTAAAACTTTTGGATTATGAAGCATGGCTTGAGCTAATCCAACACGTTGCCGATACCCTTTGGACAAAGCTCCTATTTTTTTATTTTGCTCAGGTGAAAGTCCGGTTTTTCCAATGATATCTGCAACTGCTGATGACTTTGTTTTTAATCCATAAATACCTGCAACAAAAAGTAAATATTCTTTAACATACATATCTAAATAAAGCGGGTTATGTTCTGGCAAATAACCAATGTTATTTTTCACTTCCATTGGATCAATAGAACTATCATAACCACAAACTTTAGCAATGCCTGAAGTGGGTTGTAAAAAACAGGTGAGCATTTTCATAGTTGTAGATTTACCGGCACCGTTGGGGCCTAAAAAACCTACTATTTCTCCTGATTTAATAGAAAAATTTATGGTATCAACCGCTTTTTGTTCACCATATATTTTGGTGAGTTCAAATACTTCTATAGACATTCTCTGTTAGATTTATGTTTTAAAAAATAAAAACGTAAAATCTACTTCAATAATACTTTTATTGATTGGGATGAAGTTTCGTTAGTTACTTTTAAATAGTAAACTCCTCGAGCCCATTGGCTAACATCCATACTATATTCACTCGTGCCGGGTGCCAATTTTTGTTCAACCACCTTCTTCCCATTAATATCAATGATAATTAACAAAGCTTCGTTACTATTTGCTAACCATTCCACATTTAGTTTATTAATAGCAGGGTTGGGCTGAACCTTTAATCCAGGAATTTCAGGAGATTTTGGAACTATTATTTGGCAAAATTTGGTTTTAACAGACTTATTATCCGTTCCTACACAAGTATTAGCATCTACAACTTCCACTTCATAAAGATTTGCTTTTTTAACTTTTAAAATACGTGGCCCAGGTACATTATTCCATTTATAGCTAACGTAGTTTCCAGCATCCAAGTAAATCGAATCAAAATCGCAAATAGTTGTATCATTACCTAGTTCAGGTGTTGGATTAGAAACTGTAACCAATTTTATGGAGTCCGTAAAAATACATCCGTTTGCTCCAGTAACTTTTAGCCAATAAGTTCCAGAAAAATAAATATCAAGATTTTGATTTGTTGAACCATCGTACCAATAATAAGTTAAACCTGCAGGGCCATAAAGTTTACGTCCTCCACTTGCACATACACCACCATCAGGTCCAAGACTAAAGCTTGGATCAGATTTTAATTTAATAATTATTGTATCTGCGGTTTTACAACCAAAACTGTTTTGAGCCTGACAAATATATGTTCCACCTGTATTTACTACCTTATTAGGACTAAAGCTTGAAACACCATTCCAGAACCAATTTGTAAGAAAACCGGGACCAAAAATCGTATAATTTATTCCTTTACAAATAGAAGTATCCTTACCTAATGAAAAACTGGAGGATGGATTATTGAAAATTACTTTACTATCAGAATATTTACAACCAAAACTATCAACAACAGCCAGAGTATGAGTTCTTTCATCAGAAGCGGCAAAGGAGCGACTAGTGCCTTGACCACTGTTCCATAAATAACTTTTCATATTGGCAGGTCCTGATAAGGTAATCTTAGTATTATCACAAATGGTAGTATCATTTCCTAAATTAAATACAGGTAATTTTTTCATTACTACTTTAAAAGTATCTTTATATTGACAAGTAGTTGTATCTGTAATTGTTAAAACAATTTGATCTTCTTGAAATAATTTTACCGTTTGTCCATTCAAAGTTGTTTTTTTCCCAACCCATGAATAATTAATTGCTCCTGATTTAGCTTTTACTTGCACGGTATCACCAATACAGAAAAAGGTATCTCTCACAAAATCTTTATTTGTTAATACAGATCTGATATAAACAGTAACGGTTGCTGAATCTTTAGCACATTTGCCATCCGATGAACTCACAACTAATTTATAGGTTGTATTAGCAGAAGGAGCCACTAATGGGCTTGTTTCTGCAGAAGTAAATGAACCACCAATTGCTGTCCATTTATAAACATAGCCTGGAATTTCAGGTTTTCCTAATCTCACACTTTCTCCTTTGCAAATACGCAACGCTGTTCCAGCTGTTTGTGCTTGCAATTTGCAGCATAATACTGAATCTAAATTTCCAGTTATTGTTTTTGTTGTTATTGATAAATTATCGAATACTGATCCATTTCTAATTATACCAAAATTGCCACTTGACATTGTGAATGTAAAACTTAAAAATAAATTAGTAGTCTGATTACAATTACTATTTCCTTTATTGTCCATTCGAATTAAATACAAATCATAATTGGTTTTGGACTTAAAAGAATTACTTGAAGTAAAAATAGTAAAACCACCATCAATAGTTCTTGTAATTTCGCTTGGCCAATGTCCATCAGTTGCAGTTCCACCAAATATATTAGATGCACTAACATACCCTGACCTATTAGTATTTAAGTAAAAAGATTCGCGTCCTTTTGCTGCTGTAGCAAGATAACCAGTTAATGAATACGATTCATCAGGGTTAATAATTACTGAGAAAGCCCTTGAGCCACCGCCGCCGTTTACATAATAGGCTGTTTTAAAATTACCCGAAGTATCAATTACACCTACCATTGCATCACCACTAACTGAGCCTGTTCCTGTCCAACCTGTAATGATATACTCACCTTTAAAATATTTAATATCCCATGCTTGGTCGTTTGATAATGTTCCATAGTTTTTGATCCATTTTTTGGAACCATCTGCACTAAATCTCGCAATAAATATATCTTCATCACCAGTATTACCATTTATTCCGCCTATGGTAACAGAATCATCAACAACAACTCCTACAACGGCTACATTTCCACTAATTTCTTCAATTAATGAATACCCTTCTTCATTCATTTTTCCGCCAAATTTGTTTTGCCATAAAAAGTCGCCTTTCGCACTATATTTAGTTAAAAAAGCATCCGTACCAAAAGAATCCGTTTTTATATAACCAGTAACATAAAAAGCACCATTTACTCGTGATTCAATAATATTATATACATCCTCAGCACTATCACTATTAAATATTTTACCCCATTTCAAAGTTCCATTGAGATCTGTTTTAAAAAAAACACCATCCCCTTTTTTAGTAGAAGATGTTCCAACTACAACATATCCTGAATCAGCAGTTTGCTTAACTTTCCAACCTGTTTCATCTCCTGTTGTTCCATAAGTTTTACTCCAAACTACTTTTCCCAAACCATCTGTTTTGGTAAGATAAATATCTTGCCCCCCTGTTCCAAAACTTGATGTATAACCAGTTAAAATATATCCGCCATCTTTTGTTTGCATCATACTATAACTTTTATCATCTCCACTGCCTCCAATTATTCTTTGATAATTTGTTAATTGAGATTGGGCAGTCATTGCTCCACCCACTAAAATCATTAAAATCAGGAATTTGTAATATATTTTTATCATGTTAATTTTTCTCATCAAATCAACGCTATTTTTTGCAATTTCACAATTCAAATGGCGTAAATGTTAATAATATGAGATTTAAAGTTTAATATTTTGTAACAAAGTCTTTTGATATTTGTTATTACTAAATATTCAAGATGTTTTACAAAATAATACTTAGCGTTTCATTAAGTTTTTGTTTAAATAATTGCTCTAACAAAATGCAAAAAAACAACGTAAAAAGTGAGACTAATGTTACTAAAAAAGTCATTGATACAAACTTAATTATAAAAAGAGAAATGGATAAAACACCTAACACAGAAGAAGAATGGAAGGCTAAACTAACCCCAGAGGAATATTATGTTTTGAGAGAAAAAGGTACTGAACGCCCTTTTTCAGGAGAATATGAAAACCATAATAAATCTGGAATTTATGTTTGTAAAGGCTGCGGTAGTGAATTATTTAAGTCGGATGCAAAATTTGATGCCCATTGCGGATGGCCAAGTTTTTATGAAGGAATTGACAAAAGTAAAATAAAGGAAACTGTAGACATAAGTCATGGTATGATGAGAACCGAAGTAACATGTGCTAAATGTGGTGGACATTTGGGTCATGTATTTGATGACGGCCCTAAAGATAAAACCGGATTGCGATATTGCATCAATTCTGTTTCTTTAGGGTTTATAGCTAAAGAAGATTTAGATACAACCAAAATCAAAAAATAATAAAAATCAGATTTTAGATAATCAGCAACGCATCGCCATAAGTCAAAAAGTTATACTTTTCATCAACAGCTGTTTTATAAATCTTTATGAAAAAGTCCATATCACCAGCAAAAGCAGCAGTAATCATCATAAGGATACTTTCTGATTCATGAAAATTAGTAAGAAATGAATTTGCTATTCTAAAATCATAAGGAGGAAATAAAAATTTATCCGTCCACTGTTCTGCAGGATTTAATCTCCCATAAGCCGAAACCGAAGTTTCTAATGCTCTCATAGCTCCGCTTCCTACCGCACAAATATTCTTTTTTTCTTCTATTGCTTGGTTTACTCTTTCAGCGGTTGATTTAGGAATAAACATACTTTCTGAATCCATCTTATGTTTGGTAAGATCTTCAACTTCAACAGAACGGCCATAACTTGCTCCTTGGAAAAGAGTAATTTCTGTAAAATCAACCCCTTTAATTTCAAGTCGCATCATAATTTCACGAGTAAAATGAAGACCAGCAGTAGGAGGTGCAATAGCTCCTTCTACACTGGCATGAATCGTTTGATATCGTATTGCATCTTCTTCTTCTACCGGACGTTCAATATATTTAGGCAATGGAGTTTCACCCAATCGATAAATCAATTTTGTAAAATCCTCATCACTACCATCAAATAAAAAGCGAATGGTTCTTCCTCTCGAAGTTGTATTATCAATTACTTCGGCTACTAAATCATCATCACCAAAAAACAATTTATTTCCTACTCTAATTTTACGGGCTGGATCTACAAGTACATCCCACAAACGCAATTCGTGATTAAGTTCTCTTAATAAAAAAACTTCAATTTGGGCACCTGTTTTTTCCTTGTTTCCATACAATCTTGCAGGAAATACTTTTGAATTATTAAAAACCATAACATCTCCTTCATCAAAATAATTAAGGAAATCTTTGAACATCTTGTGTTCAATGGTTTTGTCTTTTCGGTTTACCACCATCATTCTGCATTCATCTCTGTGCTCAGAAGGATATTGTGCTATAAGTTCGCTGGGAAGATTGTACTTAAACTTAGAAAGTTTCATGCTGTAAAGATACCCTGTTTTAAGGGGTGCAAAAATATATCTATTTTCTTACACTGGCAAATTGAAAATATAGAGGATTTTATGCCTTTTTTATCGATTGATGGTTATTATTGAAATGCTTAGTAGTTTTTTTGCAACGAATATAAAATACCCTGATGAAAAAGATGCTCAATTTTATTGTTAATGCGTTTTCGTTAAGCAATAGCTTTTTGAAAAGCAATAAATTAAGGAGTGCATTATCTGTGCTTGGTATTGCAATTGGTATTTTTTGTATTGTAGCCGTACTAACTTTTGCTAGCAGCATGAAACGCAACGTTCGAGCCAACTTAGAAACCTTGGGTATGAATGTTATTTTTATTGAAAAATGGCCTTGGGGTTTTGGTGGCGGAGAATATAAATGGTGGGATTATTTAAACAGACCCAATCCAGGACTTAGAGATTACAAATTAATTCAACAACGTTTTTCACCAGAAATAATAAGGGATATTGGTTTTGAATCGGGCACATCGGGACTTACAGTTAAGTATGGTAAAATATCAACCACAAAATCAAGAGTGCTGGGAATAACTGCTAATTATGCTCAAATGAATGGCCTAAATCTTTCGAAAGGGCGAATGTTTAACGAGCAGGAAGAAAAGAGTGGAAAAAATTTGGCTATTATAGGTAATGATTTAGCTATGGAATTATTTAGAGATGAAAACCCTATTGGCAAATCATTAAAAATAAAAGGACTTAAAACAACCATTATTGGTGTGCTCGAAAAACAAGGCTCAATGATGAACCGACAAGCCGACAAAGGCATTTTAGTGCCAATATCTTACATGCGAAATTTTTCCGGTATTGGCAGTGGTCGAGGTTCTAGTCGCATCATTGTTAGAGGATTTGAAAACAGGCCACCTAAAGAATTGGAAGCTGAAGTAACTCGACTCATGAGAGGAATCCGCATGTTAAAACCTACCGAAAAAGATAATTTTGCGCTTAACAAAATGACTCTTTTCAGCAGTCAGCTCGATAGTACTTTTGTGATGCTGGATGTTGTAGCCTGGATATTAGGATTGTTTTCATTGATTGTTGGAATGTTTGGCATTGCCAATATCATGTTTGTTTCGGTTAAAGAAAGAACGCCTATTATTGGGGTTCAAAAAGCCTTGGGAGCAAAAAATCGTTTTATACTCGTTCAGTTTTTATATGAATCAGTGGTTTTAAGTCTGATTGGCGGTTTGGCAGGAATTATATTGGTTTGGATAACAAGTATTGCCGTTTCTAATGCGGCTGATTTTCCTGTATATTTTACTATAAATAATTTTATGACCGGCATATCATTATCAATGATGACAGGAATCTTGGCCGGAATTATTCCTGCCATCCGTGCTTCAAAACTTGATCCTGTAGAAGCAATAAGAAGTTAAAAAAAAATCCCACCTTGTTTTAAGATGGGATTTTTTTATATAAACTTTATATAAGTATAATTATTCAGGACACCCTTTAGTTTTCCAAGTTGTAATAATTAATATATCTCTTGCAGATAACTTAGCAGCTCCTTGAGGCATTGGCTTGGCAATTGCATCGTGATTTACAGCGGCTACTAACTTACCGGTTTGAGTTTCTGCCAATACTTTTGAATAAGTTCTTAAATCAATTCCTCCGGCTCCCTGCGAATGACAGCCAGCCAAATTACAATTCTTAGTCATAATCGGTTTAACGAAAGTGTTATAATTAACTGAATCAGCCAATGTTTTTGGAGTAGGATTATCTCCTCCACCTCCGCCTCCATCTTTACATGACCACAATCCAAAAGAAATGACAAACGTTGCTATTAATAGTTTTTTCATATAATAAATTTTTGTGCGTCAAACATAGATAATTTGAAACTAGAATTCCAAATTAAATTTTAGGTATTACACAATTCGGAGACTAAATACCGTTTAGTATTAAAAATCAGGAGTAATTAATTTCGTAAAACCCTTATAAACTAATTTCCCTTCATGATAAGTTTCATTCACTTTCATGGTATTCAACTCGATCAAAGAAGCTGTATATGGATTTTTATCCAAAACGATAAAGTCTGCAAATTTTCCTACTTCTAATGTACCCGTTTGATCTTCCCAAAAATTCCCCATTGCAGCCCAAAGACTCATTCCGGCAAAAGTTTCTGTTGAACTAAGAACTTCTGATTTATTAAACCCATTCCTGGGCAATCCATCGGCATCTTGCCTGAATCGTGCTGCACGAATGGTATAAAATGGTGATACATACTCCACAGGAAAATCAGTACCCAAAGGCATAAACGCGGAATTTTCTAACAATGATTTATAACTGTAAGCTCCTTGCATTCTGGTTTTGCACAATCTATTTTCTGCCCAACTCATATCGCTGGTGGCATGTGTTGGCTGAACAGAAGGAATGATTGAATAGGTTTTAAAATAATACCAATCTGCTGTATCTACTACTTGGGCATGCTCTATCCTCCAGCGCTTATCGTTTGTGGTGGTTTTTAAAAATTTAGCATAGGCTTTAAGTACCATAGCATTGGCCGAATCACCTATGGCATGGGTACAAGCTTGCAAGCCGCGGTTGTAACAAATAGTAAGCAAACTATCTAATTTCACTGGCTCTATTAATTGCAAACCATAATTTGTATTGTCGTCGCAATAAGGCTTTTTAAGCAAGGCTCCGCGAGACCCCAAGGCTCCATCGGAGTAAATTTTAATGCTTTGCCACTTAACATTTCTATTCATAAATGGCCCGTATTCATCCAGATATTTCCAGGTTTCGGTTTCGGGATTGGCCATTAAATAAAACCGTATTTTTAATACATGAGCACTGCAAAGACTATCAATTAATAGAATATCTTTCATCGAAAGGCCGGCATCCGTAACCTGCGTTAAGCCATTTTTAAGGCATTCAGTTTGCGCAGCCACCAGCCATTTTATTCTTTGCTCAGTGCTTGGTTTAGGTATTTTATTTTCCACCAATTGCGTGGCATTATCTACCAATACACCTGTTAATTTTCCGTTTTGATTAACTAATTTCCCACCTTCGATACTTGAAGAAATAGTTATACCCGAAAAATTTAAAGCTTTTGAATTGGATATTACAGCATGGCCATCCCCTCGGTTTAGCACAATATATTTATCGGGGAACAAACTATCCAACAACCGATTATTAGGAAACTCTTTAGTAGTCCAATTATTTTGATCCCAGCCACGGCCTTGTATCCATTGGCGCTCAGGATGCTTTTTGATAAAATCTGTTACCTGTTGCACCGTTTCTTCCCAACTTTTACAGCCCCAAAGACTCACCTCATCCATTGCTTTTCCCAATCCGATAAAATGACAGTGGGCATCAATAAAACCAGGCAATACCACTTTTTTTTGCATATCAATTACCTTGTCAGATTTATATTTCTTTTTCCAGTTATTGTTTTTATACAAGGCTATAATGGTTCCGTTATTCACTACCATTGCCTTGTATTCAGGTGTGTATGGCCCTGAAATAATTTTGGCATTATGAATAATCAAATCCACTGATTTTATTGAGGTATCGGAGGTTTGTCCAATGCAAGTGGAAGTAAAAAACAGAAAGGCAACGAGTAATTTCATAGCTGCAAAAGTATATTTTTAATTAAATTTTAAAGGTTCTAAAACGTTGAGGTTTTGTACAATTTTCAATTAACTTGCTCCTTTTTTTTTCAAGCATGAACAGTAAAACCCTCAAATATTTAAGTTATTCAATAATCTTTTTAGCATTAATTTTATTTAGCATTTTCAACCTACTTGCTCATTTTAAAATCAATATGCTCGTTTTTATGCTCACTACAGTTTTAATATCTTATTCCCTAAAGAAAATGGCCCTCAAAAAAGCAATAACTAAAAATAGAGATACTGAGTACATAGAAGCCATTGAAAAAGAAGTTAATACTGCTAAATGGGCCGGGATTATGCTGCTAGGACTCGCTGTTGTTGATGCTATTTGTAGGTATTCTTAGCTTATCTTCAGTTACTTTTTAAGAATAAACTAAAGAAAATAATTTTTACACTAATCCCAACTTCGCGCCTTTGTGCCTTTGCGAGAAATCCCCTAAATTCGCAGCACCAACCGATGCAGTTTATATTCCCCGGCTTTCTTTTTGGATTATTGGCCATTGGCATTCCGGTTCTTATTCATTTATTCAATTTCAGGCGGTTCAAAAAGGTTTTATTTACCAATGTTAAATTTTTAAAGGAGGTAAAACAGCAATCGCAAAAACAACGAAATTTAAAGCATTTACTGGTATTGGCGGCTCGTATTTTAGCTATTGCCGCGTTGGTATTTGCCTTTGCCCAGCCCTACATTCCGCTCGATAATAAAAAAGCGGAGACCGGTCAAAAGGCTATCAGCATTTATGTAGATAATTCGTTTAGCATGAGTGCCGTTTCGGATAAAGGCCCATTGCTGGAAACCGCCAAAGCCAAAGCCCGCGAAATTGTTTCGGCTTATGCCGAGAGTGATAAATTCCAAATTTTGAGCAATGTGTTTAGCGGAGCCAACGACCGGTTTTATTCTAAAGAAGAGTTTATTCAAAAACTGGACGAAATAGAAATTGATCCAACCACCAAAAGCCTTGAAGATATTATCCAAAAGCAAACGAATTTTTTGGCCAATAGTGGTTATAAATTCAAAAAAACTTTTATTATTTCTGATTTTCAAAAGTCGTTTGCAGGTAATAAATCCATCAAACCGCAAGCCGGAGTGGAGGTTAATTTAATTCCTTTAAAAAGTAGTACCGCTCATAATTTAGTAATTGATTCGGTGTGGTTTGCCAGTCCGGTTTTTCAACCCAATCAACCGCTGAATTTGGTTGTAAGAATAAAAAACTTAGGCGATGAAAGCTTGGAAGGAGGAACAGTTTCATTAAAACTGAATGCGGTTCAAAAATCTATTTCGGGCTTTGATATAGCAGCTGGCGAAACCAAGGATGTAACTTTGGGATTTTCGGTTACAGGCTCAGGCTGGCAAAAAGCAGAACTTAGCCTTACCGACCACCCCATTGTGTTTGACGATACGTACCATTTCACATTTCAAATAAACAATGAGATAAAAGTTTTGGCACTTTACCAAATCATGCCCAATGTATTTATCCAAAAACTTTTTAATACTGAACCCTTCTTCAAACTGGAAAATACAAGCATCAATCAGGTGGATTATTCCAAACTTGGAAATTATGATTTGATTATACTTTCAGGAGCCACTGCAGTTTCCAGCGGTATGAGTCAGGAATTAAGTAATTACCTTGCCAATGGCGGAATCTTAACCATTTTTCCGGCGGAAGACAAAGGGAAATCAGGCATTGATGCATTTGTTCAGGAAATGGGCTGCAGTAAATTTGGAGCAATAAAAACAACTCCTGCCGAGGTAAGCGCTTTGGATTTTCAAAACGAATTGTTTGAAAACATTGTAGAAAACGAACGGCAGAATTTAGAATTACCAAAGGTTAAAAAATATTTTTCGTTTGCCCCTAATAGTATTAATCCTTCCCTCCCATTAATGAAATTGCGAAACGGAGATGTTTTTTTAAAAGGTTATGATAAAGGTAAAGGGCATATTTATCAGTTTGCTGTAAACATAAACGAAGACTGGAGCAATTTTCAACAAAACCAGCTGTTTGTGCCCATCATGTTTCGCATGGCTTTTATGAAAAAGTCATGCATACCTTTGGCTTATACCATTGGAAATAATGATTTGCTAACGCCTATTGCTGCCATTAAAACCAGCAAAAAGCCAAATGTGCTAAAAAAGGGTTCGTTTGAAATAATGGCTGAAAAAATTGTGAGAAACAATGAACTGTTTTTAACCGAAAATAATCAGGTAAAAGAAGCCGGGCTTTATGAATTATTAGATGCAGATAATAAGCAGGCATTGCAAACTTTAGCCTTTAATTATAACCGGACTGAATCGGATGTAGCGCTTTTAGAGCCGGAAGAAATAAAAAATTTATTTAATGCTGAAGGCATAAAAGTATATGAGAAATCAGATATACCGCTGAACACACTCATTAAGCAAGAAGAAAACGGAAAGCCACTTTGGCGATTATTTATTTGGTTAGCTTTGCTATTTATAGCAATTGAGATACTTTTGCTAAGATTTTGGAAAAACACACAGCCGACTCCAAGTCCGGCACTATCCTGATAAAACAGGTTACGATTGCCGATCCCGGTTCTGATTACAATAACCGGACGACCGATATTTTTATTTCTAACGGAATAATCAGTGAAATTGGTACTATTACCAAATCAGCCGACACCACAATAGATGGCAAAAATTGCATTGCCACACCTGGTTTATTTGATTTGCGAAGCCGCCATGGTGAGCCAGGACAGGAGCAAAACGAAGATGTGGAAAGCATTATTAAAACGGCAGCAGCAGGAGGTTTTACAGGGATAGCTACTTTACCTGATACGCATCCTACTGTTCAAAGCCGTGCCCAAATTGAATTTTTACTTCGCAAAGCGGATAAAAAAATAGTGTCGGTTTACCCACTTGGGGCAACCACTTTAGATTGTGGAGGAAAAGAATTGGCTGAACTTTATGACATGGCACAAGGTGGAGCCATCGGATTTAGTAATGGCGATTCGCCTTATAATTCTGGAGCTTTACAAAGGGCATTGTTGTATACCAAAAATTTTAATGGTTTAATATTTAGTCATGCCGAAGATAAAAATTTGAGCAATGGCGGATATGTAAACGAAAGTAATAACACGGCTTCTTTAGGGTTAAAACATTTTGCGGCTCACGCTGAATATATTGCTGTGGCAAGGGAAATTGAAATAGCCAGATATACCAATTCGAGGTTGCATTTTTCACATATCAGCACCGCTCAATCGGTTGATTTAATACGAAAAGCAAAATCAGAAGGATTAAAAATAAGCTGTGATGTGAGCATTCTTCATTTGATTTACACCGATAATGACATGGCAACTTTTGATGCCAATCTAAAATTAATGCCGCCATTGCGAAGCGAAGAGGATAAAAAAGCGTTAATAAATGGTGTGAATGATGGAACGATAGACTGTATTGTTTCTGATCATAATCCTCAATGTCCTGAAAATAAAGTTGTGGAATTTAACTACTCACCTTTTGGCGCAATAACTATCCAAACCCTGTTTAGCTTGTATAATCACTATTTATCAAAAGACATTTCTTTAGATACTTTTATAAAAACTACAAGCCAAAATCCAAGAGTAATTTTAAACTTACACATTCCTTCTATTAAAGAAAACAGCCCAGCAAATTTGGCAATTTTTAATACCGAACTGTTATGGGAATTCAATTCAAAAACCAATAAATCATTATCATCCAACTCGCATTTAATAGGAACAAAACTCAAAGGAAAGTGTGTTTTTGTAGCCAACAACCATTTCATTTTAGATTTAAAATTTTAAACTAATATTCATTTAACACTATAACAAAATATTCAGATGTCCGCGACCGCAATATCAATGACCACAGCACTTTTAGATGCTTATTTCAAAGCAATAAAAATAGAAACCCCGTTATTACTTAATGAAAAATTAAGTGAAATATTTAGTTCAAAAGACAATTTTATCAAAAAAATTAAAGCTTTGGATACTGCAACCGGAGAGTTCAAACTTCCTGATGATATAGGCGAGTTGATTTTTGATTTATTGCTTTTTAACTTCTTTAGCGAAGATAGCCAACGATTGGGTGAAAGCTTTTTTGAAGGTAAAGAGTGGGAGCAAATAGAAGATGTAATTATTGATAGGGGGACTGAACTGATGAATATTTTACTATACTTGCAAGAGTGTCAAGACTCAGATATTAAATTTTCAATTGATGATTATTTAGATGAATATTTGATAAGTGAAGATGATTTTGACAATGAAGAACATGAGGTATACGAAGCAGTTATAAAAAACAGAGATGAAATTGTACTAGGCGATTTGGAAACAATGGCTGCTATCAGTAATCAAAATTCAGATAGCCCGCTTAATGACCAATTGCTATCAATTCTTTTGTTTTTTGAAGCCAAAAATAGCTTGGATAAAAAGCAGGAATTAATTTTGAAGGAAGGAAAAAACCCAGCTTTTCAAAGTGCATTTTTGGCTGTACTTTCGTCGTTTTAAATTAAAAAGTAATTTAACACACTAAAATTTTAACAATATTCAAAATCATGAATCAATCCTTATTTAAACGACCCTTTTTTTGGTACGGAATCTATTATGGAATAGCATCTATTTTAATGTTTACAATCATTTATGCTGTAAATTTTGAGTTCTTCGGACGGTTTATAATGTGGATGCTTTTTGGAGTTTTTCTTTTGGTAACCTTCCTAATAATGGGCGGTATGGCAGAAAGAAAATCCAATGGTGGTTATCTTAAATATGTTGAAGCTTTTAAATATTTATTTTTTATAGGAGTCATTGGTTATATAGTAAACTTAGTATTCAGCATTATCTTTTCTAATTTTATAGACCCTGATTTTAATAAAAATCTAGGGGAAGTAATGAAAGAAAGTTCCATGAAATGGATGCAAGATATGAATGTGCCTGATGAAAAAATAGATGAACAAATGCTGGCGATGGATAAACAAATGGCCAATTACAATTCGCCTTTAAATTATCTTAAACAATTATTTGGTGGTATAGCAATGGCAACAATATTTGCACTACTATGCGCTTTGTTTGTAAAAAGAAATCCACCAGAAAATATCGTGGACGCAAAAATACTAGATACCGAAAATTAATGGATATATCTTTAGTAATCCCATTATATAATGAAGATGAATCACTGCCTGAATTGGTGGAATGGATAGACCGTGTGATGGTTGAAAATAAATTTAGCTATGAAGTAATATTGATTGATGATGGAAGTACTGATAGTTCATGGAAAGTTATAGGCGACTTAAATAAAAAATTCTCAACCGTTAAAGGAATACGATTCAGAAGAAATTATGGTAAATCAGCCGGCTTAAATGTAGGTTTTGACCATGCTGAGGGTGATGTAATTATTACGATGGATGCTGATTTACAAGACAATCCTGATGAAATTCCTGATCTCTATAAAATGATTACTGTGGACGGTTTTGATTTGGTTTCAGGCTGGAAACAAAAACGTTACGACCCGTTTATGAAAACTTTTCCTACCAAAATTTTCAACTGGGCAACCCGTAAAATGAGTGATATTCAACTGCACGATTTTAATTGTGGATTAAAGGCTTATCGTAAAAATGTTATAAAAAGCATTGAAGTTTACGGTGAAATGCACCGTTACATTCCAGTTATTGCTAAAACTGCAGGCTTTAGAAATATTGGAGAAAAAGTGGTTCAACACAGAGCCCGTAAATACGGAGTAACCAAATTTGGTTGGGAACGCTTTATTAATGGACTTTTGGATTTAGTAAGTATTTACTTTGTTGGAAAATTTGGTAAACGACCCATGCATTTCTTTGGATTAATTGGAACTATTTCTTTTGTAATAGGTTTTGGAATTGCCTTTTATCTAGCCTTCGCAAAATTCGCTTTTCAAGAATATAAAATGACCGAACGACCCATTTTCTATTTCGGAATATTGGCAATGGTTATTGGCGTTCAATTATTTTTAGCTGGATTTATAGGAGAGTTAATATCACGTAATTCTACCGATAGAAATAATTATCAACTTGCAGAAAAAACAGGATATTGAACGAAAGGTTTTAATAATTGGTCCTGCATGGCCATTGCGGGGAGGGCTTAGTACTTACAATCAAATTCTTGCCAATGAGTTTCAAAAACAAGGATTTAAAGTAACAATCCTTACATTTAAACTTCAATACCCCAATTTTCTTTTCCCGGGCAAAACCCAATATTCTTCTGATCCTGCTCCAGAAGGGTTAAATATTGATGTGAAACTAAATTCCATAAATCCTTTCAACTGGATTTTTACAGGTTTAAAATACAGAAACCAAAAACCAGATTTAGTAATAATTAGATACTGGCTTCCCTTTATGGGTCCTTGTTTAGGAACCATTGGACGAATTATTAAAAGTAATGGAAAAAGCAGATTAGTTGCAATTACCGACAATGTAATTCCACATGAAAAGCGGTTTGGTGACACCCTTTTTACCAAATATTTCTTAAAAGCCTGCCATGGTTTCGTTGCCATGAGTCAAAGTGTATTAGCTGATCTCAACAAATTTGTAAAAAATAAACCAACCTTATATAATCCTCACCCAATATACAATAGCTTTAAACCCGCTATTTCAAAAGTTGAAGCTTGTGAAATATTAAAAATAAATTCTAACACAAACTATCTTCTATTTTTTGGATTTATAAGAGCTTATAAAGGGTTAGATCTTTTATTAGAAGCATTTTCAAAAACTGATAGACAAAAATTTAATCTAAAATTAATTGTTGCCGGTGAATTTTATGAAGAAGAAAAGCCATACATGGAGATGGTAGAAAAATTAAACTTAGGAAGTGACATCCTATTTTATAAAGATTTCATTCCTGATTCTGAAGTTCATCTTTATTTCTCAGCAGCAGATGTTACAGTTCAACCCTATAAAGACGCTACGCAAAGTGGGGTGACTCAAGTTGCATATTTTTATAACAAACCTATGATTGTAACTAATATAGGAGGTTTACCCGAATTGGTACCAAATAATCAAGCTGGATTTGTTATCGATAAGAACCCAGAAGAAATTGCCAAAGCAATAGAGAAGTTTTATAGTGAAAATTGGGCAGATAGAATGGGGGGGTTTGTAAAAGATGAAAAAGAAAAATACAGTTGGGAAAAAATGATTGCTAGTTTATGGAAAGCGGCAGAGAAATAATTTTAAAACCGCTTGGTTTAAAAGGCTATCAAGAAGTTTGGGATTTACAAAAAACTTTATTTAATAATTTACTCCAGGCTAAATTAGATGGCCAGAAGAATGAGTCAAATTATTTAATTACTTGCGAACATAATCATGTGTTAACCCTTGGTAAATCTGGGAAGGAAAGTAATATTCAAGTTCCTGAATTTCCCGGAGTTGAGTATGTGAAAATTGACCGTGGTGGTGATGTTACTTATCACGGACCAGGACAGTTAGTTGTTTATCCTATTTTTGATTTGGAACAATTTGGAATGAGTTTGCGAGAATACATTTACAATTTAGAGCAAGCTGTCATTGAAACTCTTATTTCTTATGGAATTAAATCGGGGAGAATAAAAGAATTTACGGGTGTATGGATAAACCATGAAACTGATAAACCTAAAAAAATTGCAGCAATAGGCGTAAAATCAAGTCGTCATGTTACCATGCATGGATCGGCATTTAATATAAAACCTGATTTAAAATATTTTGATTTAATAATTCCTTGTGGAATAGTAGGAAAAGAGGTCACTAGCTTAGAAAAAGAATTAGAAATGGAAGTGGATTTTGAGGAGGTAACTCAAATATTTATTTCAAATTTCTTTAAACTATTCCAGTTAAACAATCTAATATAGAATTCACTAAAATCTTTTGTAGCTATTTTATTTGCTACATCTTAAAATTTGCCTCACAATTATATACTACTAATTTCTAAAGTTTGAAGCTGACTAATATAGAAGCTTACATCTACTAAATAAATCTAATAAAAATCTATTATTAATCATTTGCGAAATAATTTTCATAAAATAAAGGCAAAAAAAAACCCTTCCGAAGAAGGGCTTTTATTAATTTGGCAACGACCTACTTTCCCAGGTTTCACCCAAGTATCATCGGCTCGAGGGGGCTTAACTTCTCTGTTCGAAAAGGGAAGAGGTGAACACCCCTGATATAGTCACCATAAAATCTTTAAAGTTCTTTACCATCTTACTTATTGTAAGAAAAATTGACAAAAATTGGAAGTAAATAAAAAAAATGTAAAGTCTTCAGGTAATTAGTACTACTCGGCTTTGCTGTCACCAGCTTTACACCTATAGCCTATCAACGTCATAATCTCTGACGACCTTCAATGAAAACTCATCTTGAGGCTAGTTTCGCGCTTAGATGCTTTCAGCGCTTATCTAATCCATACTTAGCTACTCTGCGGTGCAGTTGGCACT